>CAZVYK010000002.1:0-138418 GCA_964630915.1 uncultured Caldisericales bacterium
TAGGAGAAGGTGCATACCTTACTCTAACCATTCATTACCTCCAAAGGTTTGATAAGCGTATAATTTTACAGGAAAGGAAGAAAAAATGAAAACTTGTAAGCATTGCGGTGCAGAAATTGAGGACGATTCGAAGTTTTGTCCTGAGTGTGGGGAGCTTGTTGAGAGTGCAGATCGGGAGCTTGAGTGGGTTCTGTTGAAAACTGCGGAAAATCAGTTTGAAGCAGATATTTTGAAGAATCTTCTTGAGGCAAATGGCGTTGTGTGCCTTCTTAAAAGACCTGGGACGGGTTTTGATATTTCGAATCCTTATGCAAATCCGATTCTGGGGCACTGGGGCAGATGGAATGTGTTTGTAATGAAAATTGACCTTGAGAGGGCAGAGGAAATAATAAAGTCAATGGAGGATGTTGATGGAAATTACGAAAATGACGATGAGAGAAGTAAGTGAATATCTGCAAAAACACAAAACAGTCATAATTCCTATTGGCGCAACAGAGGAGCACTCGGATGCATTGCCATTGGGTACCGATACGATTACTGCAGAAGCACTTGCTATTGAACTGGGCAGGAGAACGGGTAGAGTTGTAGGCCCAACTTTGGCGGTTGGTAACTGTCACAGTGTAACGCTTGAGTTTACCGGAACAATATCGCTTTCTCCAAGTACAATGATATCTGTTATAAAGGATTATCTATCATCTCTTTACAGGCACGGCTTCAGGAGATTTCTTTTTGTTAATGGACATGGTGGTAACATTGCTCCTGTAAGATGTGCTATTGATGAGCTGGCAATTGTCTTCGAGGATTCAAGGTTTGCTATTGGCTCCTGGTGGCTTTTTGAGGAACTTTCAGAATTGTACGGTGAAGCAGGCCATGCAGGAATGGGAGAAGTGTCGATTATGATGTATCTTGCAGGAGAACTGGTTCATGAGGAATTCTTTGCCGAGGAGAAGAGGGATCTTCCCCCTTATTATGTCTCTTCGGATCTTGTAAGGGAAGAGGTTACATCAACAGGCATAATAAATGATTCTCAGAAAGGGTCAAAAGATATAGGAAAGAAGCTTTTCGATAAGTCTATTGAGGTTTACGAGAAGCTTCTGATTAGACTTGAGTCTTAGCGTAGCCCCAGGACCTCTATAAAAACCTCTCTTTTTCTTGGTCCGTCAAACTCCAGAAAGAAGATTCCCTGCCATGTTCCAAGTTTCAGCGCACCGTTTTCGATTATAACCTTTCTATCCGAACCTATTATTGATGCCTTAATATGCGCGTGCGAGTTCCCCTCGAGATGAGTAAAACTTGCGTTTTGAGGGACAAGTTTTTCCAGGTGCGACATAAGGTCTTTCATTACGCAGGAGTCGGCATTTTCATTAATGATAACAGCTGCTGTGGTATGAGGAACAAATATAACGCAGATTCCTTCCTTTACCATGCTCTTCTTTACAATTTCAGCTACTCTTTCAGTAATCTCGATTGCCTCTGTCCTTCTTATTGACTGTACTTCGATGGTTTCCATGTTATTCACCGTTTTATGTCCATTGCCTGGCAAAGCTCTTCTCCACTTACAGCTATAAACCTAATTAGGAAAAAGTCCTTGGAAATGCCAATCTGAAGTCTCGAAGCACTCTCACGCACCTACTGTACCCTGCAAAGCTTTCCAAGTCCCAGCAAAAACGGCCATTTTCAAGGGATTGGTATGAGATTAAAGCACCTTAGTCCTGCTTCGTACTTCGATGCCCCTGAGGGAACAAGTCCGTAAGCAGTCCTGAGAAGAGAAGCACACTCCATCAAGTCTTCCTTGCTGCCGCTAATGAGTTCTATTTCAATCTCGTGGTACTCAGTTTTCCTTTTTCCCTTGATGAAATGGATGAAGTCAAGTGATATTTCAATCCTGGACGTCTTCTTATCAACCTCTATCACGTGCCGGTAATTGTCGATTGTTAGTATCTCTTCAAGTGATTCGCCTTTGGTAATTTCATAAACTGCTGGGAAATGCCTCTTCAGGAAATCCTTTGAAAGGACGTCCTCCCCGTTTTTCAATAAGATTTGTTTCTCGTCTCTTATGTAAAGTCCGTTTTCTGCCTTTCCATTAGACTTCAGTGTTACATATTTCACGCCGTCTTCATCTCTTATGCGAAAGGCAAGGTTTGCGAAGAGGAGTTTGAGGTCCTCTGTGTCGTAGTAATAACTTATGAGGTGTCTTACTCCCTTCTTTTCAACTTTCCAGTTGAACATTGATGGGTTTTCATATATCTTTTCCATCACTTTCTTTGTTGCCTGAAGTTTTACTTCTACTTCTTGAGCCATCAAAGTCCTCCCTTCTTTCTGTTAAGTTCCTTTAGATCTAAGGTTTTTCTATATGCCGAATATACTGCTTTTTCAACTACGGTTCTGAATCCTCCCTTCTCCATCTCATAAAGAGCATCAGCTGTTGTCCCTCCTGGTGATGTTACCATGTCTCTTAATTCTGCGGGGTGCTTCTTTGAATTCATTGAAAATAGAACAGAACCCAGAACTGTTTCGTAAACGAGATCTGTTGCATCCTTTCTTGAAAATCCAAGATGCACTCCAGCGTTTATTAGAGATTCAAGAAAAAGAAAAGTGTAAGCGGGACCTGTTCCAGATAGTGCTGTTGCCATATCAACATATGTCTCATCTTTCACATAGAACTCTTTTCCCATTGAAGCAAAAATTTGCTTGGCAACTCCCTTTTCGTCATCAGTAACCTGCTCTGTTGCTGACCATACGGTTACCCCACTTCCTACCTGCGCAGGAGTATTTGGCATTGCTCTTATGACTTTTGCTTTTTCAAGAGTCTTCTGGATTGTCTCTGAATCAACTCCAGCCATTATAGAGATTATGAGACCCTCATTCTTGACAGATTTTCTCAATTCTCTTGCAACCTCGCTAAAAACCTGAGGTTTTACTGACAGAACCACAATGTCACCTTTGCTTGCAGCTTTTCCATTATCCTCTGTTACATCAATTCCAAACTCCTTTTGCAATTCAATAAGGTGCTTTGCTCTTGGTCCGCTGCCAGTAATTTCATTAGCTTTGAAGAGCTGATTTGAAAGAATGCATCTTATCATTGCGGTAGCCATTGTTCCAGCTCCAATGAATGAAATATTCAGCGCGAACCTCCTCTTTCGAAATTCTCGAAAAGGTCTTTTACAGTGAATTTCAGAAGGCCAAGCTCCATAACCCTAAAAAGTGCAGCAAAATCAACGAGCGTGAATTCGCTTATTTCGACTTCGCTATTTTCTTTCTTGCTGAAAACATACATTTCCATCTTTACTTTTCTAAGTTTGTTGTATATGCCCTTGAGTGTGGTGGTTTTCTTAAAAAACTTCTCCTTGATAAGCAGAACAGGCTCTATGAGAAGTGCCTGTTCTTTTTCGTTAATGGATCTGAGCAGCTTGTACTGTTTCAAAAAGAAATCGTATGCAGTTGCTGAATAGTCGACATTTTCTATGAAGATTCTTCTTCCAAAGTCCTCGGAGAGCTTGAGAACCATAGCTTCAAAAATGCTTTTTTTGAAAGGAAAAACAGAGACTTCAAAAGTTGTGCTCTCACTACCTTGCTTCCTTATGTAACTCACGCTCCTGAATTTCGTTCCAAGGAAATATAGACTGTGTTTCATTATATTTATTTCTTCAGGGTTACTTAGAGCTATAACCATATCAACAAATTCATTGGCAACTCTTATGATACAGTGATCTCCTATGGGAATCTTGCTAAAAATGACCATCCCTTGATTATTCTCCTGCGAATATGGAAGGTGATTTTCGTCAAGTACTCTTGAAACTAACCTTCCCACTAAGGAGCTTTCCAAGCCGCCCTCCGTTTTGGTTAATTATACGTATTTGCAGTCCTTTTTACAAAGATAAGGATTTTTCTATTTTTAAAGCGTTTTTTCACTTCATTCAATGCCTAAAAACCCGCGAGTGCTTATTATTACTTGTTTTTTGAAAGTAAAAGTTGACATTTGAGAGTCAGATTGCTAAAATACAGGGAAGAGGTGAGCGATGAAGGAAATCATAGAGTGCGTGCCTAATATCAGTGAGGGAAGAAGGGAAGAAGTGATCCTTTCGGTGATCGAAAACGTTAGAAAGACGGGCGTTAAGCTGCTTGACTATTCTTCAGATCCTGACCACAACAGAACTGTTATCACATTTGTTGGCGACAGGCAAAGCGTGAAGGAAGGCGCTTTGCAGATAGCCAGGGATGCAGTGAAATCAATCGACCTGCGAGAACACAAGGGAACACACCCAAGAATGGGTGCAGTTGATGTGATACCCTTCATACCAGTAAGAGGAGCAACAATGCAGGATTGCATTACTTTGAGCAAGGAAGTGGGTAGTACGATAGCCTCTGAACTTGGTGTCCCTGTCTACCTGTATGCGGAGTCAGCAACAAAGGAATCCAGGAGATTGCTTCCAGAGATTAGAAAGGGTGAATTTGAGGGCTTCTTTGAGAAGATTAAGGACCCAGAATGGCTGCCTGACTTTGGTCCTGCTGAGGTTCATTCGTCTGCTGGTGTTACTGCAGTTGGAGCAAGGGAATTTCTAATTGCATTTAACATCAATCTAAACACAAAGGATTTGAACATAGCCAAAAAGATTGCTCGCTCTATAAGAGAAAGTTCGGGTGGGCTGAAGTACATCCAAGCCAGAGAGATGAATCTTGAGGAAAAAGGGTGTGTCCAGGTATCAATGAATATTCTGAACTACAGAAAAGCTCCCCTTTATAGGGTTTTCGAGATAGTGAAAATGGAGGCTGATAGATTTGGCGTATCAGTCCTCGAGAGCGAGCTTGTTGGTTTGATGCCGATGAGAGCAGCACTTGATAGCCTAGCATTTTATTTGAGATTTCCGGAGCTTTCTGATGAAAGCATCTTGGAGACCAAGATATACGAGTAGGAGGTAAGTGTGGATTCGATCTATGCAGACGTGCTCATTTTTAATGCAAAGGAACTCCTGACTTTGAACTATGGTTATACAAACGGTGAAACAGAAGTTGAGAAGAGGCTTGGGGTGATAAGAGACGGGGCGGTTGCCATCAAAGATGGCTACATAACCGCTACCGGAAAAACTGACGACCTGATGAAACGTGTCAAGGTTCACAAGAACACGGTGAAAATTGATGCTTCTAACAAAGTTGTTGTACCTGGCTTTGTGGACCCGCACACACATCTCGCTTTTATGGGTACCAGGGAAAGAGAGTTCTTGATGAGGCAGCAAGGTATCCCTCAAGCAAAGATTCTAAAAGAGGAAAACACTGGAATAATATCGACCGTAAGATGGACCAGAAAGGCATCTTTCGAGGAACTACTGAATGAAACTAGAAAGCACCTTGAAATGCTCGTTGATTGGGGAACTACGACAGTTGAAATGAAAAGTGGGTACGGACTTAACCTTGAAGAAGAGATAAAGACACTCAAAATAGCGAGAACTCTTGGAGAAAATACCGCAGTTAATATCAAGGCAACTCTTCTCGCTGCTCATATTGTTCCTCCAGAGTATCACATGAGAGACGAGAAGTACGTGGAGCTTGTAATAGACGACGTCATTCCAATAATAGCAAAAAACAAGTTAGCCGACTTTAATGACGTTTACTGCGAGAAGGGTGCTTTCACAAGAGAGCAGGCAAAGAAGATTCTCAAGAGAGGCTTGGAATACGGACTTAAACCAAAGATACATGCAGATGAACTAAGTGATTCAGGGGGTGCCGAAGTCGCGGCAACTTTGCATTGCGTATCTGCAGATCATCTCATGCACACCCCCGAAAGTGAATTCAGGAAGCTTAGAGAAGCAGGCGTTGTTGCAGTGCTTCTTCCGGTCACGACATTTTTGCTTGGTGAAGAGAAATATGCTGATGCAAGAAAAATGATTGACGCGGGTGTTACGGTAGCTCTTGGGACCGATTTCAATCCCGGGACTTCGTTTTGCCCATCAATGCCTATTGTTATGACGCTTGCTACCGTCAAGCTTAAAATGAGGATAGACGAAGTCATAATGGGAGCGACTTTGAATGCAGCAAAGGCCATAGATATGGAAAGAGAAGTTGGATCGATAGAGGCAGGTAAGCGTGGTAATGTGAACGTACTCCGAATTTCACACTTTGAAGAAATTCCTTACAGGTTTGGTGAAAACTACGTTGAAACTGTAATTTCAAATGGCGAAGTGCTCAAAGGAGGCGAATAGTGGAAAAACTCAGGAGGACCCCTCTCTATGAGGAGCACTTAAAACTCAATGCAAAAATGGTTGCTTTTGCTGGGTGGGAAATGCCTATTCAGTACACCTCAGTCATAGATGAGCATCTCAATGTAAGAAACAGATTCGGCATTTTTGACGTGTCTCATATGGGAGAGATAGAGATCGAAGGGCCTGATGCCCTTGAGTTTGCAGACTATCTTGTAACCAACTCCATAAAGGATATGAAAATTGGGAAAGTGAAGTACACACCGATGTGCTATCCAGATGGAGGAGAAGTTGACGACCTCTTTGTGTACTACCTGAAAGAGGATTTTGTTCTTCTTGTAGTTAATGCCTCTAACTACGAAAAGGACCTGAAGTGGATACTGGATAACAAGGCGGACTTCAGGGTTGAGGTGAGAGGAAAGACTGAGGAATATGGAGAAGTGGCAATACAAGGACCAGGTGCGGAAGGTTTCTTAAAACAATTTTTTGAGGGGAAGATCCCACTTGAAGAGCTTGCATTTTTCAGTAGCGCTTTCGGATCTTTGTTTGGGGCGAACGTTCTTATTTCGCGAACAGGTTACACGGGAGAAGACGGATTTGAAGTCTATGCTGCTCCTAAGGAAATTTCAATGGTGTGGAAGGAGACAATTACCCGAGGAGCTTCTTTTGGAGTAAAACCTGCTGGACTAGGAGCAAGAGACACGCTTAGGTTTGAAGTTGCGTATTGGCTTTATGGAAACGACATTGATGCAACAACAAATCCATTTGAGGCAGGTCAGGGTTTTGCTGTGAAACTAAAGAAAGAGAGATTCATTGGTAAAGAGGCAATAGAGAAGGTTAAGCTTAACGGAATTAGCAGAAAGCTTGTCGGGCTTAAGGTTTTAGAGGGTGGTATTCCAAGGCACGGAATGGAACTGTTCAGGGAAAATGAAAGAGTTGGCTATGTGACATCGGGAAACTATAGCCCCGTCCTTAAAGAGATACTCGCACTCGGATATGTTGACATCAACTATGCGGAACCAGGAACAGATCTTGAGGTTTCTATTAGAGGCAAAAAGGCTCCCTGCAAGGTTGTGCAGATTCCTTTTGTGCAACCAAGAGCTGGTAAAAAAGCGATTGATAATAAGTGATCCAAATGTGTTATAATTCAATTGTAAAGAATAAGAAAAGGAGGCCACTAAAATGAAACTGTCAAAGCTTGTTCAGAGAGCCGGCACTGAAACTGCTTTTGAGATGCTGGCGAAAGCCAAGGAGCTTGAGAGGCAGGGTAAAAACATTGTGCACTTTGAGATTGGAGAGCCCGATTTCAACACACCTGAGAATGTTAAAAGTGCTGGTATTAAGGCAATTGAGGAAAACTATACACACTACTCTCCAACTCAAGGAATTCTGGAGCTAAGAGAGGCTGTTGCAAACTATGTTTCGCGAACAAGAGGTATAAATGCGATCCCCGAGGAAGTAATGATTACTCCTGGTGGCAAGGACGTAATTTTCTCGACTATGCTTGCGCTTCTTGATGAAGGCGACGAAGCAATATACCCAAATCCTGGGTATCCCATTTATGAGTCGGCAATAAAGCTTGCAGGAGCAACTCCCGTGCCGATGCCTCTCCTTGAAGAGAATGACTTTGCCTTCGACAGAGCTCAATTTGAAAAACTAATTTCACCGAAGACGAGATTAATTGTAATCAACTCCCCTGGAAACCCAACAGGCGGGATTCTCTCTGTGGAGGACTTAGAGTTCATAGCGGATGTTGCAAAGAAGAACGATATCTACATACTGTCTGACGAAATCTACTCGAGAATTGTTTACGATGGCGAATTTCACAGTATTGCTTCAATACCAGGTATGAAGGAGAGAACAGTAATCCTTGATGGATTCTCAAAAACCTATGCAATGACTGGCTGGCGACTTGGTTATGCAGTTGCAAACAAGGAGATTATTGAGGGACTTAAAAAGATTGCCGTCAATTCATTCTCTTGCGTTGCTACATTTGTTCAGATTGCAGGTGTTGAAGCTTTGAATGGTCCTCAGGATGAACCAGAGCGTATGAGGCAAGAGTATCTTGCTCGTAGAGACTTGATAGTAAAAGGTTTGAACGAGATTCCAGGAATGTCTGTCAAAGTGCCAAAGGGGGCATTTTACGTCTTCCCGAATATCAAGCAAACTGGAAAGAAGTCAAAAGAAATCGCTGACTACCTCCTTTATGAAGCAGGAGTCTGCACTCTTTCTGGGACTGCTTTTGGCTCATATGGTGAAGGTTACATAAGATTCTCTTATGCAACTTCTCAGGAAAACATTAAGGAAGGGCTGAGGAGAGTTAAAGAGGCTTTTCAGAGACTATAGTTATTGCGTACAAAAATAAAAGGGCGTGGAATTCCCCGCCCTTTTTGTATTTAATGGTGCGCCCGAGGAGAGTTGAACTCCTGTCTACGGCTCCGGAGGCCGTCACTCTATCCTTTGAGCTACGGGCGCGGAAGACCAATATCAGTGAGATTTTCTTCTGGAGCCTTTTTTAAGGCAGGCAGGGCAAAAACCAAAAAGATTAAGGGACAGATCCTTAAACGACCAATTTGTCTCAGCCAGATTTCTGGTCAGAGCAGAATCGTCTAAAGGTAAGTCCTCAATCTTTCCGCACTCTAGGCATATCAGGTGGACATGCGGGTTGGTATTCCCGTCAAATCTTTTCTTGTCTTCAAGAGTTGACAGCACTTTTATAAGCCCTCGATCGGCGAAGAGGTTCAAGACATTGTATACAGTTGCGTTGCTTATTCCTGGCAATTTCTTTCTTACCTCTTCAAATACCTCTTCAGCAGAAGGATGCGAGAAGGTGCTCTTAAGGTAGTCATAAATAACCTGTCTTGTCTTTGTGTATTTGAGGTTGTTTTCTCTCAAATAGTCCTTTAGTATTATTTCTTTCACGCCACATTATAGCAGAAAAGATGCAAATTGAATTATTTCAAATTTCGAGAGCTCCTTATATTTAGTATAATCTTACTATGATGAATTATGATGTTATTGTCGTCGGTGGCGGTCATGCGGGAGTTGAAGCGTCACTTGCCTGTGCAAGAATGGGAGTAGAGACGCTTCTCATAACCATAGACAATGATAGTATAGGATGGATGCCGTGTAACCCTTCTATAGGTGGACCTGGAAAATCTCAGGTTGTGCGAGAAGTTGATGCTCTTGGGGGAGCAATGGCTCTTGCTGCCGATGCTACCCTCACACAAATCAAGATGCTCAATACTTCACGAGGACCAGCAGTCTGGAGTATCCGAACGCAGTGTGACAAATGGAAGTATTCAAGACTGATGAAGGAGAAACTTGAGACAACGCCACATCTTCACCTGAGGCAAGGTACAGTTTCCAGGTTGCTGGTGGAAGGAAATAGAGTAAAGGGAGTTGTAACTTCAGATGGAGCACAATTTTACTCAGACGCTGTGATTCTTACCTCTGGTACGTATCTTAGGGGAAGAATATATATATCCACATGGATGGTTGAGGCCGGAAGATGGTCTGAGCCACCTTCCAATTCACTTGCAGACAATCTAAAAGAATTAGGATTCAAGGTTGACAGGTTTAACACAGGCACCACTCCAAGGATTGATAAAAGAAGCGTTGACCTAAGCAAACTACATGAGGAAAGAGGAGACTTAATACCACTGAGTTTCTCTGTATGGAACAAGAGGGTTGTACATCAAGAGCAGATTCCGTCATATTTGGGCTGGACAAACGAAAAGACTATTGAGGCCACAAGGAAGTATATGAATCTCTCGCCTTCAGTTATGGGAATTATGGTGAGGACAGGCCCGAGGACATGCCCATCTATGGAAGAGAAAGTTAGATGGTTCCCAGATAAGACCCGCCATCAGTTCTTTTTAGAGCCCGAAGGCTTTAATACAAACGAAATGTACATGCAAGGGATGTACATGTCCATGCCTTATGAGAGGCAGCTTGAGGTTTTACGTACAATTCCGGGACTGGAGAAAGTTGAGATAATAAGACCTGCTTATGTAATTGACTATGATTACATCATACCAACCCAGCTGAAGATAAACTATGAGAGTAAGATTCTGGAGGGATTATTCATAGCGGGACAGCCTAATGGAACTACAGGTTACGACGAAGCTGCAGGACAGGGGTTGCTTGCCGGTATAAACGCTGCTTTGAAGGTAAAAGGAAAGGGAGAGTTCATTATTAAGAGAAGCGAGGGATATCTTGGAGTAATGACTGATGATATTATTAATAAAGAATTATTTGAGCCGTACAGAATTACGCCGTCGCATTGTGAGTATCGCTTGATGTTAAGACAGGACAATGCAGATCTTAGGCTCACAAGGAAAGGATACGAAATAGGTGTTGTTGAAGAAGAAAAGTTCAGAATACTTGAGGAAAAGGAGAAGATGATACAGGAAGTTATGGATGCTTTGCAACGTATCGCACTTAAACCAAATCGACAGACTACCGAAAAGCTAAAAGCTTTGGGAACATCCGAGATTAACAAACCTCTGGTTTTGTTTGATCTTTTGAAAAGACAGGACTTCTCGAAAGATGATTTGAAGAAAATTGACCCGAAATTCAGCAACTATCCTGAAGAAGTACTTGAACACGTCGAAGTCGAGGCAAAGTATGCTGGTTACATCGCAAGAGAAATGAGCAAGGCAAAGGAAATAATGAATCTTGAGAATTTTACCTTGCCTGAAAACATAGACTATCAGCTTGTACCATCTCTCTCAAAAGAGGCAAGGATTAGACTCTCAGAAGTGAGACCTTCTTCAATTGGCCAAGCAATGAGAATAACAGGCGTAAAGCCTTCTGATATACAGACGCTTATTCTTTATCTCAAGAGCAAAGGAGGCAACAATGTATAAGATTGTGTTCGTAAGACATGGCGAGAGCCAGTGGAATAAGGAGAACCGTTTTACCGGCTGGACAGATGTTGACCTTTCTGAACAGGGTATTGCAGAAGCCCACTTTGCTGCAAAGCTACTGAAAGAGTCAGGTTTCACTTTCGACATAGCATTTACTTCATTACTAAAGAGATCTGTAAGGACATTGTGGATAATCCTGGATGACCTCGATTTAATGTGGATTCCTGTGTACAAGAGCTGGAGACTTAACGAGAGACATTATGGGGCTCTTCAAGGATTGAACAAGGTTGAAATGACAAAGAAATTTGGCGAGGAATTGGTATTAAAATGGAGAAGAAGTTACGATGTGCCGCCGCCTCCTCTCGAGAGGAATGACCCAAGAAACCCTGTCTTTGATCCTCGCTACAAGGACGTTCCTCCCGAAGAGCTGCCACTCTGCGAGTCTCTAAAGGATACTGTAAGAAGGGCGGTACCTCTTTGGGAAAACATGATTGTTCCAAAAATCAAAGCAGGAAGGCAAATACTTGTGTCAGCACATGGGAACAGTTTAAGGGCAATTGTTAAGTATCTCGACAAAATAACCGATGATGAGATACCCGCTCTTAACATACCAACGGGTATACCTTTTGTTTATGAGCTTGACGACACGATGGCACCCATCAGACACTACTATCTTGCAGACGAGGAAACCGTAAGAAAGGCTGTTGATAAGGTTGCTTCGCAAATTAAGGAAGACCCTAAGGGGTAGGAGCTCGCTGCTAAGAAATCCACAATTTCCACAAATTGCCTGTGGATAAGCTGGAATCAACTCTGACAAAATTCATACAGTAGCAGTAATATTGTGACATAATTCAAAATCAAATATTTGAGTCTCAACAGCCATAAGTGGAGAATTGTTGACAGTCATCCTCATACCTTGTTGTTTCTAAAAGTTTAGTTTCGAAAAGATCATAACTAAGATTGGGAGATATAGGAGGGAAGGTATCAGGTTTAGCACTCTAATTTTTTTGATGCCGAGTATCTCAATTCCAAGAGCAATAATCAAAATTCCCCCAAGACTTGTGAGGTTGAGGAGATACATTTCTTGTGTGAGAAATTGAAGCTGACTTCCAAGGAGAGTTAACCCTCCCTGTATTACCAAAACTGAAACACTTGAGAAGAGAACCCCTATGCCTAATCCAGAAGCAAGGGTTAGTGAAGTGATGCCATCCATTACGGACTTGGTGTAAAGAATAGTTGCATCACCTGTTAGCCCTTCCTGAATGCTCCCAACAACTGTCATAGCCCCGACGCAAAAGATGAGAGTTGCAGTTATGAAACCTTCTGTAAAGGTGGAGGACCCTCCCTTCATTTTTGACTTGAGTTTTTCGATAATGTTATTGAGTCTGTCTTCTATTCTAAGGCTTTCTCCGGTTATGGCACCGGCCATAAGGGCGAGAAATATCACCAAAAAACTTGTTCCCTTAACAGACATGCTTATCCCAATGAGTATAGTGAAAAGTCCTATTGCCTGGAATATTGTATGCTTCAACCTCTCAGGTAATCTGCCTCCAATGGCCATTCCAATTGAACTTCCAGCCAATACAGTGATAACATTTAGAATTGTACCTTTCATATGCTTATTATATAATTAGTAAGTCTTTTGTTAAGAAAAGTCTGGATTCCTGAAAGGATAAAGTCAGAAGTCATTTTTGAAGGGAGACAATTTCGGCAGGAGAATACAATAATAAAGTGATTACATGAGAAAGGAGGTTTTCAATGCTAAGAAGTGATCCGGAAAAAGATCTTCAGGTACTAGTAAGGGTGGCTGAGGAGGCCTGTATTGCTGCAAGAACTGCTCCAAAAGCTAACGGGTTAGATTTCATTGTGACTGCTGTTGTTTACGGAGAGGAAATAACAAGGCTTTCAGACGAGATGAAGAGATTTGGTTCTGATAAAGGACTTTCCTTCTTCCTTAGAGATGCTGAAAATATTATGGGACAAGTTGTGATACTTGTAGGGGCAAAACTCAGGGAAAAGGGACATTGTTTTAGTGAAGAAACTGATGACAAAACTAACGTTTTCATTTCTACTGCTGTTGACCTAGGAATTGCTCTTGGGTCAATTGTCTCTGTTCTTGAGGATAGAAGGGTAGATAACAGGATAATGTACTCGGTCGGAAGGGCTGCTTTGAACCTTGGAACTCTTGGGAGTGATGTTAAAATGGCATACGGGATTCCCCTGAGTGTATCAGGGAAGAACCCATTCTTTGACAGGAGGTAAAAATGAAGGAACTGCTTCTTATACCAGGGCCAACGCCCGTGAGTGAGGACGTACTACACGCACTATCCAGGGAGACAATTTCTCATGTAAGTGACAAATTTGCGTCCATAATGGTTGAAGCTCTTCAAAAGACAAGAGTTGTTTTTGGGTGCGAGAGTGGTTTTCCATTTATAATAGCGGGCTCTGGAACACTTGGAATGGAAATGGCGCTTGTAAACATTCTTGGTGAGAACGAGAACTTGCTTGTTGTATCAAACGGGTTTTTTGGTGACAGGTTTGTGGAGATTGGAGAGTCGATAGGTGCAAAAGTTGAGCTAGTCAGGGCTGAGCCTGGTGATCGGGTCTCGATAGCGGAAATCGAAAGAAAAATAAAAGAGAAGAAATTTAGTGTCTTAACGCTTACTCATGTGGACACTTCGACAGGAGTACTTTCAAATATCGAAGAAGTGTGCTCACTTGTTAAGCAGGTTTCTCCCGAAACGTTGATAGTTGTTGATGGAGTATGTGCAACAGGAGGCGTAAAGGAAGAGTTTGACAAATGGCAAGTGGATGTTATGTTCACTGGATCTCAAAAGGCACTGGCTGTGCCACCAGGGTTAACTCTTCTTGCTTTTTCAGCTGGTGCAGTTGAAAAAAGAAAGGCTCTAGGGAAAATCCATTCATACTATAGTGACATTCTGAAATGGATGCCTGTAATGGAGGATCCTCACAAGTACTTTGCAACTCCTGCCGTTAATATGGTCTATGCTTTGAATGCTTCCCTTGACGCTATTCTCAGGCAGGGGCTGGAAAACCACTTTGAGAAACATAAAGTAATGGCAGACAAAATCAGAAGAGCAATGATGGTAATGGGGTTTGAAGTCGTAGCAAAGCACCCCTCACCTACCCTAACAGTTTTCAAATATCCCGAGGGTATTGATGACTTAAGTTTCAGGAAAAGCCTTGCTAAGAAAGGAGTTATTGTAGCTGCAGGGCTCAAGGAGCTTGCAGGCAAATGCTTCAGAATGGGGCATATGGGAACTGTCACTGAAGACGAGATTCTTGTAGCTTTAAAGAGAATTACTGAAACTGTTGAGGAGCTTGGGGTGAAAGTCAACAGGGGAATGGTTTTTGAAGCTTTTCTCAGTCCTGCTGGTTAGACATCTGAAAGAAAATCATTCCACCTGACAACAATACGAGTGCTCCAATAAGGAACGTAGCGCTAAAGCCGAACTTCAAAGCAACAGAACCTGCCAGGAAAGAAGCAGAGATTACGGCTGTGTTTATGGATATATTCAAAAGACCAAAAATTCTTCCTCTTTCTCTGGCAGGAACCAGTTCTCCTGCTTCAAAGGTTAGTGGCATGTAGAAGAACGGCCAACTCAATCCAAACAAAACGAAAGTGACTTCAATAATACTTCTTGAGTTGCCCTTTAACCCAAGGAAGTTGAGCAGAGCAACAAGAAGTATTATAGACAGTCTTATAACTATGACAGCTCTAATGAAAACTCTGTCCTTCTGTTTCTTAATTACCCTGTGTGACAGCATAAAAGCTATATTTGTTGCGAGGTTATTAAGAGCATACAAGAGAAACACCGACTGAGAAGTAAGCGCAAGACTCTCCTTGAGATAGATTGTGAATACCGACAAAAATATATTTGCTCCCGCAAAAACAAGAAAGGTTGCCATAATGAATGTTCTTACCCGGGCTGGCAGGGAGAAAATGTTGATTTTCGTGAACACGTCTCTGTGAAACGAGGAGATCTTGCTAAAGACTACTTTTGTAACTGAAAGTGAAGGTCTTACTCTTATGGATACTTCTTCTGATTTTCCTTTTGTAAGAATTGCTCCAACAACAAATATGGAAGCCGCTACTACAAAAATTACACGCATTTTTGAAATCTCTGCGTAGTTTTTCAGAACCTTAAGAATGAAGCTGCCCGATAACATGCCACAGGTCACGCCAAAGCTATTGAAAGTGTTCAGGAAATTGAGGGCTCGTCTGTAAGCAAGGTCTTTTAGATTTCTATTAAAGAAGAGAGTTAGGGTTGGCCCTGCAAATGATGCGCTGAACCCTAGAAAGAAGCAGAGGAGAAAGTATAACGGCAGCGAATTCGTGAAGTACATTCCTATAAGAGAGTACGAGGATAATAGAAGTGATAATGTGATGAGCTTTTCGAACCTTTTCATCTTGTCCAGAATTGTGCTTACAAGTATTGCTCCTGCAAGGTTGCCAAGCGAAAATAGAGCAGTTGCCGAAGTTGCACTCCTTACACTTCCACCAAATCCGTAAACAGCAAAAAGGCTTATGACCAGTGAAATTGCACCTACAGCTGCTCCGTGCAGTCCAAAAGTAAGAAACCACCTTTTAAGATTCATTATTTCTGCCTTCTGCTCTTTGAATTATATTCTATATTAGTTTTTCAAATTTACAATTCTTTTAATCTGTTGACTGCGAAATACAAAACTGCTAAAATACTCTATATATGGTGAGAAATGGTATATGTCCTTGGTAGCATAAATATCGATTTGGTTGCTTTTTCCAAGAATGCTCCTGAACCAGGAGAAACTGTTGTCGGGGAAACCTTCTTAATGAATCAAGGCGGTAAAGGTGCAAATCAGGCAATAGCAGCCGCTAAATCAGGCGCAGAAGTCACTTTCATTGGAAGAGTCGGCGATGATATGTTTGGCAAGCTTGCCATAACAGAAGTTGAGAAGTATGGTGTAAAGTGTCTTGTCTCGGTGGACAAAGATGTGTCAACAGGTATTGCCTTGATAATTGTTGAAAGCAGTGGCGAGAATAGGATAGTAATAATCCCTGGTGCCAACGGCAGAGTATCTGAAGTTGAACTTTCAAAGTTGAACGAAAGAATAACTCCCGAAGACATACTTCTTCTGCAAGGCGAAATACCAATAGAAGTAATATTTCAAGCAGCAAAGGTTGCCAATGAAAAAGGGGCATATGTGATATTCGATCCTGCTCCTGTTAAGCGCGGTTTCTCAGATATCCTGCCATTTGCGACCTACGTTACTCCAAATGAGGTTGAAATTAAAGGACTTGCTGGTGAAAGCGGATCAATCTCAGATATTCTTGAGAAAGGTGCAAAGTCGGTTATCTTGAAAAAGGGAAGTGAAGGAGTGATTTTCAAAGATGGCAGGACCGAGTTTTCGGTTCGTTCCTTTAAGGTCAACGCGGTTGACACAACTGGAGCTGGTGATACGTTTAACGGTGCTTTTGCTGCTGCGCTCGAAATGGGTTTTGAAATCAGAAAAGCAATCGCCTTTGCCTCGGCAGCCGCCGCTATTTCAGTAACACGAAAAGGAGCTGCTATCTCAAGCCCGTACAAAGAGGAAATCGAGAGATTTCTGGAGGAGAGTCATGCACAGTTTGATTATTGACACCGATTGTGGAGTTGACGATGCAGTTGCCATAATCATGGCTCTCAATAGCAATGTTCAGATTGGATGTATATCAACCGTATCTGGAAATGTTGGCGTTGAACAAGTTACGAAGAATGTCGTAAGACTACTTGGTTTTCTTGGACACAGCAACATACCTGTGTACAAAGGAGCTACGCGGCCACTTGTAGAGAGAGAACTATTTACAGCTCCGATTCATGGAAAGAATGGTTTCGGTAACGTTGATCTGCCTGATTGTGGCAAAAAAGAGGAAAGTGAAAATGCCATTACAGGAATTTACAAGACGATAAGTTCATCAGAGTCAGTTGACTTGATTGCTCTTGGTCCTCTCACAAACATTGCGATGCTCTTAAATATATACCCTGATGCAAAGAACATGATAAGCAGAATTGTGGCAATGGGAGGAGCAATTGAAAGAGGGAATGTTACCAGGTTTGCTGAGTTCAATTTTAGGGCAGACCCTGAGGCTGCAGACTTTGTCATGCGAAGCGGCATTCCCATTACGCTGGTTCCATGGGATCCTATTTTCAGCAATCCTTTTCCTGAAAGTGAGCTTTTGGAAATGTTTAAGGGCAAAGGCAAGGAAGGAGACCTTATTTATCAAATAGAGCAGGTTGTCGTAGATTTTGCAGAGAAGTATTTTGGCATTAGAGGCGTCTACCTTCCAGACCCAATGGCTATGGGAGTATATCTTGACCCGCGCATAGTAAAGAAAAGACAGATGGCGAACATAGTAGTTGAGCTTAGTTCAACCACTTTGAGAGGAGCCTCAGTGATTTGCGAAGGAGACTCAACTGAAGTAGTATTGGAAATTGATAAAGAGGTATTTAATAAGTTAGTGAAAAAAATCATATAAAGGGAGGTTAGTATGAAGAAAGCATTACTTTTGGTTCTTGTGCTAGTTCTTGCTTTCTCTGTTGTTGGATGCAAGAAGACAACACAACCAGGCGAAGAGACGAAGAAGCTGAAGGTTACCTTGTACATCAATGGTACTCTTGGTGACAAATCTTTCTTTGACTCTGCAGACAGAGGGTTGAAAATGGCAATCCAGGATCTTGGTGTGGAAGGTAAGACCATAGAAGGTGGTTACGATCCTGCAAAGTGGGAGCCAGACCTTGAGCAACTCTCTCAGGGTGACTCTGAGATAATAATTATTGGAACGTGGCAGATGGTCGATGCCATCCAGAACGTAGCACCCAAGTATCCAAACAAAAAGTATATCATCTTTGACACATCAGTTGATTACTCAAGGGGAAATCTTGGAAATGTTTATGCAATTCTTTACAAACAGAATGAGGCATCATTCCTTGTTGGAGCTCTTGCAGCTATGATTACAGAAAGCAGTATGCCTCTTGCCAATAAGGAAAAAGTCATAGGTTTCCTTGGAGGAATGGATATCCCTGTAATCAACGACTTCAAAGTTGGATACGAGCAGGGAGCAAAGTACATTGACCCGGCGATAAAAGTACTTGTGTCATATGCAGGAGCTTTTAATGACCCAGCAAAAGGGAAAGAGCTTGTTCTTGCCCAATATGACCAGGGTGCCGATATCGCTTTCAATGTGGCAGGCGAGACTGGACTCGGGCTTATTGACGCAGCGAAAGAAAAGAACAAATATGCAATTGGAGTTGACTCTGACCAATACATTATGCTCAAGGACAAAGACCCTCAAGCAGCTGCCCTTATAGTCACCTCGATGATGAAGAATGTTGACAAGTCAATTTACAGAGCTCTGAGGCTTTATAAGGAGGGAACTTTGAAGTTTGGTTCTGCTGAGTCTCTGGGACTCAAGGAAGACGGTGTTGGAGTTGCAGACAACGAGAACTACCAAAAGCTTGTGTCGGAGGAATTCAGAAATAAAGTTAATGAGCTTGCTCAGAAGATAATTAACGGTGAGATTATAGTAGATACTGCAATAGGGTCTTAGAATTTATTAAGGCCAGGCATTGAAATGCCTGGCCTTTTTACAGGAGGTATCATGGACCCAATAATATCTTTTAGGAATATTGTCAAGGTTTACCCAAATGGGGTTGTCGCGAATAAAGGGGTCAGCTTTGATATAATGCCAAAAACTGTTCACGCAATTGTCGGTGAAAATGGTGCTGGAAAGACCACCTTGATGAAAATCCTCTTTGGAATTGAGGAACCACAAGAAGGGGAAGTCTTATTAAGAGGTAAAAAGGTGAGTTTTAAGAGTCCGCTAGATGCAATACATGCAGGTATAGGAATGGTTCATCAACATCTTATGCTCGCGGAGGACCTTTATGTCTGGCAAAATCTCATTTTGAATATGGAGCCGAGAAAGAATGGCATTTTTCTTGATACAAAGAAAGCTCTTGAAATAACTGAGAAATACTCAAAGCAGTATGGAATTGAGGTACCTCTTAATAAGAAAGTGAAGCAACTGCCAATAGGGATAAAGCAAAGAGTTGAGATATTAAAAGCCCTCTTGAGAGATGTTGAGATTTTGATACTTGACGAGCCTACTTCTATTTTGACTCCGCAAGAAACAGAAGTCCTATTTAAGACATTGCGCTCTCTCAAGGACTTTGGTAGGACGGTGGTCTTTATTTCTCACAAGCTGAAAGAGGTTAAAGCCGTAGCTGATAAGGTAACCGTTATGAGAGATGGTAAGGTTGTTGCAACTGAGGACACAGAGAAGCTCAGTGAAAATGAAATTGCTAAGCTAATGGTGGGTAGGGATATAAGTTTCGAGCGCATTCCCGAACCAACTGCTGTTGGTGAAGTTGTATTTGAAGTGAAGAATCTCAGTTACGTGAGTGCTGAGAAGGTTCAGGTTCTGAAGAACATATCATTTGAAATCAAGAGCGGTGAGATACTGGGCATTGCGGGTGTTGAAGGGAACGGGCAGACCGAGCTTGTTGAAATAATGACAGGTCTAAGGGATGGGGCGACCGGCAAAGTACTCATGAGGGGTGAAAATATACTTGGTTTATCACCTAGAGAGATAAGAGAAAAAGGAATTGCCCATATACCAGAAGATAGAATGAAAAATGGAGTTGCTGAAAAGGCAAAAATAAAGGAAAACCTAGTTTCGGACAGATACTACAAGAGGGACTTTTCGAGCAACATAAGACTTAAATGGAGAAGTATCAATGAACTCAGTGAGCAACTAATAAGGAAGTTCAACATCCTTGCACATTCATACGAAGAGACTGTTTCGTCTCTTTCTGGAGGCAATATCCAGAAAGTGGTTGTGGCACGGGAACTTTCCCTTGCGCCAAAGCTAATAATCGCGGACCAGCCAGTGAGAGGAATTGATGTCGGCTCGGAGGAACTGGTCCATAACCTGCTCAAAGAGGCTAGGGACAACGGTGCTGCGGTCCTTCTTGTATCAGCAGACCTTGATGAAATACTAAAACTTTCAAGCAGGATTCTTGTCATATACAACGGTGAGATTGTGGGTCATTTTGATGAAGTGGAGTCTTTGACAGGTGAGATATTAGGTCCTTACATGCTTGGCATAAAGCGGGAGGCTTAGAATGGAAAAGTTTATCCTTAAGTACTTCAATCTCATAAGGACAATAATAGCAGTACTCATTGGAGCTTTTATTACTCTGTTTGTGATTCTCCTTGTGAGCAAAGATGCTGGAGCATCGCTGAGGTATTTCTTTCTTGGACCTTTCATGTCACGTGCCAGACTTGGAAACATGTTTGAGCTTGCTGCGCCCATAATAATCTGCGGAGTCGCAATTGCTATCCCGTTTCAAGCTGAGCAGTTCAATGTAGGTGCGGAAGGAGCCTTTTTCATCTCGGGAGCTTTTGGAACTGCTTTTGCACTTACCATAACAAAGGTAAACCTGCCTGGTTTTGTATATGTCATTTTGACGCTGCTTTTTGCCGCAGCTTTTGGCGGATTTTGGGGATTTATTGCTGGATTTCTAAAAGCGAAATGGAAAGTCAACATACTCGTTACCACGCTAATGCTTAACTATATCGCCTACTTTGTTTCCCTTTATCTCATCAATTATCACTTCAGAGATAAATCTGCAGGGTATCTAACTTCTTATGAAATACCGAATACTGTCTGGTTAAAGCAGATAATACCAGGAACCAGAATCCACATAGGCGTTATACTTGCTTTTGTACTTGCCATTGTCGGTTACTATTTTCTTTATCACACGAAGCTTGGATATGAAATAAGAATGACCGGATTTAGTTTCCACTTTGCAAAGTACAGTGGAATTGACATTTTCAAGGTCATAATCCTTTCTTCGGTAATAGGGGGGCTTTTCGCAGGCTTTGGTGGAATGTCTGAGGTGATAGGTATTCATAGAAGGTTTAAGTGGCAGTCTCTTCCGGGATACGGGTGGGATGGAGTTGTTGTCGCAATCATAGGCAGAAACAACCCCATCCTGATAATCTTTGCATCACTTTTCCTAGCATATCTCAGGATAGGTGGGCAGGTCTTGAACCTCTTATCAGATGTACCTTATGAAATGGTTGTTGTCATAGAGTCAATCATAATTCTTTTGATCACCGCAGAAGCTTTTCTTGAAAATGTTCGCTACAAAATAACTGTGAGAGAAGCAGAGAAGGAGGCGCTAAATGAACCCGCTGCTTAGAAGTATCCTTTCGAGTAATTTCGTTTTCTCTATAATCAGAGTATCCACTCCAATTATCTTCCCGGCAATTGGAGTAGCCATTTCTTCTCTTTCTGGAACAACAAACATTGCACTTGAGGGAATAATGCTTTTTTCAGCCTTCGTAGGAGTTCTGGTTTCTGCATTCACCCAGAATCTCCTGATTGCTCTTATTTCAGGGCTTATGGGAGGAGTCTTCATAGCGGTAGTACTTGGATACTTTCATCTCAAACTCAGGGCTGACATCATACTTGCCGCAATAGCTTTGAACCTATTTTCGTCAGGAATGACGGTATTCCTTCTTTATGTGTTTGCACGAGACAAAGGTGTGTCAAGCTCCCTGAAGAGCCTGATTTTTCCTTCAATTCAGATACCATTTATCCAGAAAATACCGTTTGTTGGCAGAGTGCTGTCAGGACACAATGTTTTGGTATATGTGGCTTTTCTGGCGGTTGTCATTTTTTATCTTATAGTATTCAAAACACCATTAGGCCTGCAAATTAGAGCTGTTGGACAGAATCCTGATGCAGCCGAGTCCGTCGGAATAAATGTGAAGAGAATCAAACTCTATGCTTTGATTCTTTCGGGGATTTTTGGGGCTTTTGGAGGGCTTTACCTTTCGATGGGCTATGTTTCATGGTTTGGGCGAGACATGACGGCTGGAAGAGGTTTTATTGCAATTGCAGCATCTTCAATAGGAGGTAGTATGCCGCTAGGAACTTTCCTTGCATCACTTCTGTTCGGGCTTGTCTATGCACTTGCAAATTTCCTTGCCCCTATTAATGTCCCTTCCGAGATAATTCAGGTGTTTCCGTATGTTGTAACAGTAATAGTTCTAACAGTCTACTCAATAAGGACAGCAAGAAGAAAAGAGGTAGGAGAATGAAGAGAAAAATCATCATTGATTGTGACCCTGGCCATGATGATATGATGGCGATTATACTGGCACTTGCAAATCCAAACAAGCTTGACGTGCTTGGAATTACAACTGTTGCTGGCAACCAGACTGGAGATAAAACTTTTAGGAATGCGCTGAGAGTGCTTTCGCTCATAGACAGGACTGACATACCTGTTGCTAGAGGTTTTGATAAACCTCTTTTCAGAACTCTTGTTACTGCTCCCGAAATTCACGGCGTCTCAGGACTTGATGGTATTGCTCTACCTGAGCCAAAGTCTCAAGGTCTAAAAAAGCATGCATCCGACTTTATCGTTGAGACAATTGCTAATAGTAAAGGGAAAGTAACGCTTGTGCCAACTGGGCCACTCACAAATGTTGCAGCTGCTCTAATGAAAGCTCCTTATATACGAGAGAAACTGGAGAGAATTGTTTTAATGGGCGGGGCAGTCTTTGACTCAAACATTACACCGGCAGCAGAGTTTAACATTTTTGTGGATCCCGAAGCTGCGAAAGTTGTGTTTGAATCAGGAGTACCAATCACAATGGTAGGATTAGATGTAACAAACAGAGCGTTGCTTTCTTTCGAGGACATTGAGATGTTGAGAAAGAAAAACAGAAAAGTGTCCAAGATCCTTGCACCTCTTTTGAATTTCTTTGCAAACACAAATAAGAGTATGTTTGGTTTTGAGGGTGCCCCTCTGCATGATGCTCTTGCGGTGGCTTATCTTATTGACAGAAGGGTTCTTAAAGCGGAGTTGTTTCATGTAGACATAGAAACAAAAGGCGAGTTTACCAGTGGGAGAACAGTCGTAGACATATACGGAGTAACACAAAAGAAACCAAATGCTGAGGTTGCTCTGCAGCTTAATCTGCCAATGTTCAAGAAATTAATGCTTGAAGCAATATCATTCTTTGATGATGAACGCAATTGAATTCGAGAGAAGGGTGCGTCAAAATGCATTCCCCGATAGAAACTACTATCCTGACTGGCAAGTAAAACCGCTCACCAAATTTGAGGACTTCGTTCCTCTAATGTGGAAAACCTTTGTGCCTGGGTCCGGAGCTCCAGAATATTTGATGGTGGAGGCTGTGCAATCTTCCTATAACATGGGAAGAGACCCTAAGGCTGCAGAAGACCTACTCGAAAGAGGTTTCGGATTACTAGACGAGGGTAATCTAGCAGAGCTAACCGAGCTGACTGAAAACATCCTGAAACTGCTTGATTCTTCGCCTGCTGTTGAAGGTCACCGCTACAGCAGTTTTTACAGACCGCTTGATTGGTACTACATTCAGATTGACTTTCCTAGGTGCTGTTACGATCAGAGACAGATTGTTGATGCAAGGGAAAGAATCTACTCAGGCATTCTCGGCCAGATTATTGGGGCTTCAATGGGGACAAGATTTGAAGGATTTTATCCCTCAAATCTAAAGATGGTGTTTGGCGACGAACTCGGAAGGTACATTGGAAAACCTTCAACAGTGAATGACGACATAACTTATGAGATTGTTTTCCTCGAAGCGCTCAAAAAGAGCGGTCGAAGGATAACTTCTGCAGATATTGCAAAGAAGTGGATTGAGTACATTCCTTTTGGCTGGAGTGCAGAGCTTATTGCCTTGTTAAATCTAAGAAAAGGAATAGAACCTCCTTACACAGGGACTTATATGAATCCATTTCAGGAGTGGATAGGGGCTCAGATGCGCGGTATGATTCACGGGTTTGTAGCCTATGGAAACCCCAGAGAAGCTGCCAGACTTGCTTACCTTGACGGAATTGTATCTCACTCAGGAAACGGTGTGTATGGTGAGATTCACTCCGCGGTACTGACAAGCCTATCGTTTTTAGAGAATGATACGAGAGAGCTCTTGAAGAGGTCTCTCGCGTATGTGCCTGAAGGCAGCGAGCTGAAATATGTACTCTCAGAGACTATTCAGGAGTGCAGGCGAAACAACTTCTACGGTGATTGCGTCACGTTTCTTATGGAGAGGTTTAAAGAGTACTGCTGGGTGCATCTGTATCCGAATGCAGCTGCGGTGGCGATTGCTCTATGGTACTGCGAAAACGATTTCAATAATGCAATGGAGATCATTGCCAATCTTGGATTTGATGTTGACTGTAATGCTGGTGAAGTGGGAACAATACTTGGAGTGATGAATGGTGTTAGAGGGATTGATAACTACTGGAGCGAGCCGGTAGGTGACAGGCTCGAAACCTACATACCTGAGTTTCAATACCTCAGTATAAGGGATTTTGCTGTGCAGATAGCTGATGTTGCGGAGTCTTTACTATAGGTGAGATATGCTAATTAAGAATGCACTCATTATTGATTTTAGCAATGCTATTGTTAAAGGCCCCAAAGACATACTAATAAGAGGTAACTTGATCTCAGAGATTTCAGATAGAATTGATGTTGTTGAAACCGAGGTGATCGATGCTACGGGTTGTTATGTGTCGCCTGGTTTGACGAATCTTCATGCTCATGTTCCGATGACTTTGCTGAGAGGCTGTGCTGAGGACTTAACACCTGAGGAGTGGTTCAACACCCGCATCTGGATTTATGAACGGAATTTGGAAAAGGGTGATGTCTATCTTGGAGCCCTTCTGGGTGCGTGTGAAATGCTCCAAAATGGAGTTACAACGGTATTTGATCACTATTTTTCCATGGATGAAGCTTATAGGGCCTACAAAGAGTCAGGAATAAGAGCAGATCTAGCATGGGCAGTATTTGGCTCAGGTGACAATTCAGCGGAAGCCTTTGATGAATCAATGAGGTTTGTTGAGAAATTTGCCGGGCTAGAGGACAGGCTGACAGTAAGCCTTGGTCCTCACTCGCCTTATATCTGTCCCCAAGACTTTTTAAAGAAGATAGTGAGCATTGCAGAATCCACAGGGTTGAAGATACACATTCATGCATCAGAAGTTGCCTCACAAGTAAAGAAAAGCTTGCTTGAAAAAGGTTTTACCCCCATTCAATACCTTCATGAGATTGGTGTTCTTAGGGACAAAACGATTCTGGCTCATGCCTATTATGCCACTCCAAAGGACTTTGATTTGATAAGAGAATGCGGATCCTGTATTGCCCATGCGCCTAAAACTTATATGAGATTTGCAGACATTTATGATTTCTTGCCAAAGGCGCTCTCAAAGAAAGTGAAGGTTGGCCTTGCAACCGATGGGGCTGCTTCAAATGGCGACCTATCAATTTTTGAAGCCGCCAAAATGGCTGCGCTGCTTGCTAAGATATCAACGAAAGACCCTCATCAGGGAAGTGTGAAGGATGTTATAGCTCTTCTTTCAAAGGGTGAGGATTTTTTGGGCAAGAAAATATCAGCAGTTGAGGTTGGTTATGTTGCGGACCTCATAATCATAGATGGTTCATCCGTAAATTTGAGCCCTGCGACTGACTTGTTTGCCAATATTGTTTACGGTATTTCAAGAAGTGACATAAAAACCGTCATAGTCGACGGCAAAAAGGTTGTAGAAGAGGGCAAGGTTCTGACTGTTGATGTTGATGCAGTTGTTAAGGAAGCTACGATAGCGTCAAAAAGACTGATCGAGAAGAGAACAGACAAACCCATGCAATTCTTTGGATAGGGGGTGCTTATGGAGAAATTTGGCCTGGTGCTTTCAGGTGGCGGAGCAAGAGGGCTTGCTCATATTGGCGTTATTAAGGCACTTGAGGAGATTGGTGCAACTCCATCTGTCATAACAGGTGCTTCAATGGGAGGCATAATAGGAGGCTTGTACTCAATGGGTTACAGCCCTGAGGAGATGACAAGGCTCCTCGGAAATCTTGATTTTGATAGGCTGCTTGATTCCAGGGTGCCGTTTGCATCTCCAGCAAGGGAAAGCAAACACTTCAGAAACATTTTCATGCAGACATCACTTTTTGGTCTTTTTACGCGAATGAGTATTGATTCTGGCAGAAAAATAAGAGTTATGCTACGTGAGCTTACAGGAGAGAAGGATTTTAAAGACCTTAAGATACCATTTGCTTGTGTTGCGGTTGATCTTATTTCGGCAAAAAAGGTTGTGCTTAAAGAGGGGAAGCTATACAAGGCTCTGTATGCGACTGCTGCAATTCCACCTTATCTTGAGCCTTTGGAGTACGAAGGAATGCTCCTTACAGATGGAGGAATATTGAGCAATGCGCCATGCGAGGTCGCAAGAAGTATGGGGGCTACAAAGGTAGTCGCGGTTGACGTTAATGCTAGGCAGACTCTCAGGAAAAAAGAGAATTTCAGGCACGCATTTGATGTAATTCTAAGAGTACTTGACATTGCGCTTGACACCATTTATGTTGAGGAGCTTAAGAAAAGTGATTTTCTCATTAACGTTTCCATGGACTTTGACATTTTTGACTTTGAGTCTGGGCAAGAGATTGTACTAAGGGGTTATGAGGAAGCAAGCAAGAGACTTAATGACTTGAAAAAGTTCTTAGTTACAGGATAAAAGTGTCACTTTATCCGCATTTTGAAAAATGTCTTCTTCCCGACCTTCAGAATGTCTCCATCAGCTATGGATGGAACCTCGCCGAAACTTGATATTCTGATATCGTTTATTTTAATGCCACCCTGCTCTATAAGTCTTTTCGCTTCCGACTTTGATGGAAGAATATTCTCTTTCACAAGCATTTCAACAATATTCAGCTTGTTTTCGTGGATGTACGCATTTACAAAAATCTCTTGCATTTCTTCAGGAGCTTCTTTTCTTCTGAAAACCTTTATGAAATTGTCCAGCTCTTTTTCTCCTGCCTCCTGACCGTGGAATAGAGCAACGACTTCCTTTGCAAGCCTCAGTTTATAATTCATTGGATTCTCACTTCCACTCTCAATCTCTCGAGAAATCTTCGCCACTTCTTCTGGCTCGTAATCAAGAACAAGGTCGAAGTACTCTGTTATGAGGTGATCGGGGATGGACATTATTTTTCCAAACATACTTCTTGGGTCCTCCGTAATCCCTACGTAATTTCCAAGACTTTTGCTCATTTTCTGGGAGCCATCCAGCCCTCTTAGAATGGGCATAATTACTGCAATTTGGGGTCTCATTCCCATTATCTCTTGCAACTTGCGACCCATTAGCAGATTGAACTTTTGATCCGTGCCTCCAAGTTCGACATCAGCCTCTATTGCCAAAGAGTCGTAAGCCTGCATTATTGGGTAGAAGAGCTCGTGAAGGAAGATGGGAGTCTCACTATTAAACCTTTTCATAAAGTCGTCTCTTTCAAGTATTCTTGCGATGGTGAAATTTGCACAAAGTCTGAACCAGTTCTCAAATGTTATTCTTGAAAGCCATTCTGAATTGTACTTAACGACTGTCTTTTCTTTGTCAAGAATCTTAAAAACTTGGTCAAAATACGTCTTTGCATTTTCCTGTATTTGCTCCTTTGAAAGAGGGGGCCTAGTCTTTGAGCGACCGGACGGGTCTCCAACAAGCCCTGTGAAGTCGCCTATTATGAAAACTACTCTATGCCCCAGTTGCTGGAAATCACGCAGTTTTCTTAAAACAACGTAGTGTCCGAGATGTAGGTCGGGTGCCGTGGGGTCTGCTCCTAGTTTTACATTCAGCACCTTGCCTGAGGTAAGGATTTCCTTTAGCTCTTGCTCGCTTATTATTTCAACGGTTTTTCGCTTAATCTTATCAAAGGAGCTTTCAACCATTTTTCCTCCTTGAAGTAAACAACTGATTCATTATAATAGCAAAAGAAACCCATTTTTTAAAATTCAAGGAGGGGCAAATGTCCTTTATGCAGCTTTTCGTCTTTGTTCTAGTTTTAAGTAGATTAAAGGACATCACTTTATCATATCTTAACAAGAAAACTATCAGAGGCGATTTGCAGAAACCTCTCTCTGCACAGGAGTTGATAAACGGTGAAACACTTCGTAAAGCCTTGCAGTACAACCTTGAAAAAGAAAAACTGAACATTTTCCGCAGCTTCTTCATGATTCCGTTCACACTCACTCTGTTTATTTCTACAATACCGTCTCTTGAGCGAGCAGTGCTGAGAATTGAAAATCCCTTTCTTGTAAATTTCTTAGTTCTTGCCTCTGTTTGCTTAATTTACTTTGTGATTGACCTTCCTTTTTCTGCTTATAGGGAGTTTGTCGCTGAGAGAAAGTTCGGATTTTCAAGGGTATCTACCAAGGACTTTTTCATTGACTTTTTTAAAAGGGTTTTAGTGAGCCTTGTAGTTGTAGCGATTATCTCTGGAGTGACGCTTCTTATCGATAAACCTCTATTGGCGATTAGAACAATTTTGCTAATTTTTGTTGTTGCTTTTGTTTTTCTTGCAGAACTTGTCCTTCCTTCGTTCTTTATAAAGATGTTCTACAAGCTTACGCCTCTTGTCGATGAAGACATTAATAGCGCGATTGATAACATAGTAAAGAAGGCTGGGATTCATGTATCAGGGACTTATGTGATTAATGCCTCCAGAAGAAGTAAACATACAAATGCCTTTGTAACAGGCTTCGGGAAAAGGAAGAAAGTAGTTCTCTTTGATACCTTGGTTCAGGATCACCCAGCTGATGAGGTAGCTGCAATTTTCGCACACGAGGTAGGTCACCACACAAAAAAACATATAGTAAAAGGTTTCGTAATTACTTCGCTCATCTCGGTGATTAGTTTTGTGATCTTCATGTTTGCTTTTGACAGCGTAAACTTTGGCAACGAGTTTGGAGTAAGTTCAACAGGCTCTGTGTTTTTGTACATTGCATTTCTAATACTTAACGCTCTTTCAATTCTGCAGTTCATTGCTAATTCAGTTAGCAGAAGGTTTGAGTATGAGGCTGACTTGGAGGCAGCCAGGTTAACTTCTCCTGAAGTAGTTATAAAGGCACTTAAGCGTCTTGTTAGAACCAACTTATCCAACATAAATCCTCACCCAATTTATGAGTTCTATTATTACTCTCACCCGAGTCCCGTGAAGAGAATACAGGCACTGCAAAAGCAATATAATCTTGAAGGAGGTACCAAATGAAAATTGCGATTGGCTCTGATCATGCAGGATTTTGGCTTAAAGAAGCACTAAAGGAATTCTTGAAAAACTCCGAATATGAAGTCAAGGATTTTGGCACTGACTCCTTAGAAAGTGTTGATTACCCTGATTTTGCGTTTGCTATTGGGAGAGCTGTTTCTGATGGACAATTTGACTTTGGAGTACTGATTTGCGGAACAGGGGTCGGCATGTCTATTGCAGCGAATAAAGTCAAGGGAATAAGAGCGGCACTTTGTAATGATCTCTACACAGCCAGAATGTCAAGAGAGCATAACGATGCGAATATACTGTGTATGGGAGGTAGAGTACTCGGTGAAGACATTGCAAAGGAAATCCTTAAGACATTTTTGACAACAGGCTACTCAAACGGAAGGCATAACAGAAGGGTTAAAAAGATAAGCAATTATGAAAAGAATACAGATAGCGATTGACGGAGACGCAAGCTCTGGTAAGACAACAGTAGGTAAGATTGTAGCCAAAAGACTCGGCTACGAGTTCATAGATTCCGGTCTCTTTTACAGGCTTGCAACATACTTGGTCATCAAAGAAGGACTATTAAAAGAAAAGCGAAAATGGATTGATGCTGCAAAAGCGAGGCAGATCTCATATTTGGAGGGCAGGATTGTTCTGGATGGAGCATTCTTTGATGCGGAACTGTTGAGGTCAAGGGAAGTTGAAGACTCTGTCTCCGAGGTTTCAGAGGCTGCTTCAATAAGAGAATTCGTGACAGATCTGTTGCGGAATATTGCAGAAAAACGAAATGTTGTAATGGTGGGAAGAGATATTGGGACTGTTGTCTTGAAAAATGCGCTGCTGAAAGTCTTTCTGACTGCTACTATAGAGGAAAGAGCGCGCAGAAGGTACAATGAATTCAAACAGAAGGGCAAGGAAATGGATTTTGAAGAGGTGAAATACAATATTGAAAAGAGAGATATGATTGATTCATCAAGAAGAATTGCTCCTTTATCAATTGCCGAAGACGCCTTTGTTATTGACACCACAGGGATGACCGTGGAGGAAGTTGTCTCAAAGGTGATAACTTTTCTTGAAGGAAGGAAATATGCTTTACGCGTTACTGCACGGAATAGGAAAGATTCTATTTAGACTTGCTTTCAGGCTTAGAATAGGGGGGAGAAACAATCTTCCAAAAGGAATAGGGTATATAGTTGCTCCGAACCATAGGAGCGGATTAGATATACCTGTTATTGGGGTTGCCCTTCCTGTTAAAATGTACTCTATTGCTAAGCAGGAGCTTTTTTCTGCGAAGCTTACCGGATCGTTCCTAAGAGCCCTTGGAGGGATTCCTGTCAATAGAGGGAGTGCAGACTTGAAGGCATTAAGAACAGCCATTGAACTTGCAAAGAGTAATAGAGTTTTGCTTATGTTTCCTGAAGGGACACGGTCAGAGGCAGGCCCTCTTCAGAAACTAAAAAAAGGTGTGGTATATATATCAACACAGGCCAGGATTCCAATAATTCCTGTTGGAATCTACGGCACTGAAAAGGCTTTTCCCAAGGGGTCAAGATTTCCGAGATTCCAGCCGGTAAAGGTGTTTTTCGGAACGCCTTTTGTACCCTGGGAAAGGTTCGATGCGAACTCAAGAACATATCTTGATGACGCAGCTGTATACCTTGCAAAGGAAATAGAGACATGCATGAAGATGGCAGAAAAGTTGTAGTGCTGAAGGAAATTGGCTTCTGTTCAGGAGTTAGAAGAGCTGTAAGAGCTGCTGAAGCTGCTTTGAGAAAAGAAAATAGTGCGTACGTTCTTGACGAAATCCTCCACAATGAGGAGGAAATGAAAAGACTTAAGAAGATGGGCTTGAAGAGGGCAGGCGCTGACACGAAAGGAGAAGTTATTATGATCCCAGCGCACGGTGCCTCTGCTGACGAGCTTAGAGACATTAAGAACAGGTTTCACAATGTTCTTGATCTTACGTGTCCTTTTGTGTTGAGGACAATGAAAATAATAGAAGAATTGAGAAAGGAAGGTTACAAGATAGCGGTTGCGGGAGATTCCGGACACAGAGAGACTACAGTTCTTGCAAAAACCTGCGGAGAGAGCCTATTTGGAGTTTTCGAAACCTCAAGAGATGTTAAGGGAAAACTGGCTCGTAAGATTGGACTTGTTTGCCAGTCGACAATTAACCGTGAAAGGTTCTTTGAAATAGCAGAAGCGTTTGTTCGTATAGCTCCCGAGGTAAGGATATTCAACACAATATGTAACGAAACTGTAAAGAGACAGGAGGATGCTCGAAAGCTGGCTTCAAAAGTCGATTTGGTGATTGTGATTGGTGGCAAGAAAAGCGCGAATTCAAAGAGGCTATTTGAAGAAGTTGTCAAGGTGAACCAGAATGCCATATTTGTGAGTTCGGCAGAGGAACTTGCAAGGCATGATATTTCGAGCGCAAAGAGAATCGGTGTTGTATCCGGAACATCAACTCCTGATTGGCTAATAGAGAGTGTTGTAAATGTTATCAAGGGAGGAACGAAGTGAGGTTTTCTGTGATCGGTGCGGGTGGTTGGGGAACCACTTTTGCAGAAATGCTTGGCAAAAAGGGATTTGAGATAATGTTGTGGGTTCACAGCAAAAGTAGCTTTGACATTATTACGAAAGAAAGAGATAATAAGACTTATCTTAGCGGCGTTCCCCTTACGCATATAAGTAGTTTCACCATGAATTTGGAGGAGGTGCTTTCATTTGCAGACAATATCATCATAGCCTTGCCAACACAAAAAATAAGAGAAACGTTGAAAACCTGCAAGCCTTATGGGTCGAAATATGTTATCACACTATCTAAAGGGATCGAAATTTCCACTCTAAAGAGAGTCTCTGAAATTGTGCAGGAGTTGTGGGATCTTTCGGAAGAAGAAGTCTTTCCTCTATCAGGGCCAAACTTCTCGTATGAAATTGCGAGGGAAATGCCAGCAGCTTCGGTTATTGGAGGAAGAAATAAGGAAAAGGTTGAAGAGTTTCAAAAACTGCTCAGTGCGAATTACTTCAGGGTTTATTTCAGTCTTGATCCGGTTGGAGTAGAGCTGGGTGGTGCACTAAAAAATGTGTATGCACTTGCGTGTGGTATTTCGGATGGGCTCGGTTTTGGTGATTCATCAAAAGCATCCGTTATTGTTCGGAGTCTTGCAGAACTAGTAAGGCTTGGTGTCGCTTTGGGAGGTGAAAAAGAGACATTTTTCGGTCTTTCAGGGACGGGCGACCTTATAGCAACTAGTTTTAGCAAAAGGAGCAGGAATAGATGGGCTGGTGAACAGATTGGGCTTGGAAAGGATATCGCTCAAATAGAATCATCGACGAAGGAGGTTATCGAAGGAATTTATACTCTTAAGGCTATCTATAAGTTAAACACGACTTTAGGATTAGATTTGCCAATTATTGAAGCTCTAAACAAGATAATTTACGAGCACTCAAGTCCGCTTCAGGAGATAAAAGCGTTGATGTCCCGTCCGTTCAAGCAAGAAATTTACTAAACCTCTTGAAAACTAGATCTCTAAGTTTTGTAACTTCTTCAAGTCTGAGAATGATTAACATGAAAAGATATACAAGAATAAAAAGAATACCACAAATACAAAAGAGGATAAAACGTTGAAGATTTCCAGTTGCAGTGTATCCTCCGATCCATCTGAAGGCTGCTACCATGGCAAAAACACTTGCGGTACTTGAAAGTAATATCTTAGCAAGAGCCAATAACAATCCTTTTAAACTGAACCTTCCAAGTTGTAAGAATGCAATTAATGATAGAGTAATTGCCTGAACATAGACACTTATACTTGTTGATAATGCAATAGCACTATGGCCCATTAGCGGAGTAAGAGTCTTCAGCAGTGCAACGTTTATGGCTCCGCAACAAAAATACACAAGCAAAGTGACTTTCATCTTTTTTAGTGAGTAAAGCACTCTTGAAGTTATCACACTAAGCATTACTCCATAAATACCTAGCGAAAAGTAGAAGAAAGGTTCTGAGGTGAGCGCTACTGCACGGTAGTCAAAGGCTCCTCTCATATAAACTATCTTAATAACTATCTCTGAAAAGACAGCAAAAACTACAGTTGCCGGTATTACGAGAAATGACGCAAATCTGATACTGTCTACAAGAACCTGCGTTAGTGTCTTTGTATCCTTCCTTGCTGCAGCTTCTGAAAGAAATGGATAAAAAGAAACGGCAATAGGAGTTGTCAGGATGCCGGTTACAAACAGCCGCATCTTGTTCGAGTATGAAAGAGAAGCTACTGCTCCCGCAGAAACAGATGATGCAACTGAGTTGCCTACAAATGTTACCCCGTAAGTTACAAGCTGCTGGAGAATTAGAGGAACTGAAAGAACTAGGACCTTTGGAATCAACGTTCCCTTAAATGCAAAACTTAGACCAAGACTGTAACCAAATTGCGTTTTGAGATAGACAACAATTAGAAGAAGCTGAAAAAGGGTTCCTGCCACTGCCCCTAATGGATATGAGACCACGCTTAATCTTTTGTTGAGCAGAAGAAGTGATAATATGATGAAAGTGTTTACTAGTAATGGAAGAGCAGCGGTTACTAGAAAGTGTTTTCTTGCTTGCGCGACTCCAAACATAAGATCTGTCATAGCCCATAGAAAAGACGAAAGAGAAAATATCCTAAGAATGTTAGCTGCTATGCTTAGAAATTCTGCAGGTAAACCAGGGAGAAGCGTTTGAACGATTTGATTAGAGAAAGCTGCAATTGAGAGCAGCACCACCGACAATACTCCTGCAAAGAACGAAAACATGACCTTTAGCTCTTTTTTGGCTCTCTCCTTATCTTCAGCGATTTCCAGAAATAGAGGTATAAAAGCTACTACAACTGCGCCATTCATGATGTCTTGGAAGACTGTACTCAAAGGTATCATGCCTGTCAGAGCATCTGATAATCTGCTGGTCCCAAAGTACTTTCCCACAAGGACATCTCTAACAAACCCTAGAACCTTGCTTACAAGAGTGGTTCCCATGAGTATTGCTGTTGCCTGTACTGCTGTCTGAGAGAGTCTCAGTTTCCTTGCAGCAGGTTGTTTATTATTGAGTCCAGCAACTTGCATTTTGCGTCCCAAGAAAACCTTTTTGCAATTCGCGATCTTTCAATTCTTTTCTCTGTGCTATCGGTCGCAATAACCTCTCTGAGCTTTTCAATGAAGTCATCGTGGCTGTCAGCGACTGCCACTGGCAGAGAATGCACATTACCTACATTTGTTGAAACAACAGGAATTCCTGCTGCTAAATACTCGTAGGCTTTTAGGGGGTCTATCTTCTCTGTCAGAGTGGAAATCTTAAAAGGTATTATTCCGGCAGAAGACTCTCTGAGTATGGGTGCAATTTCCTTTTGATCTAGCTTGCCTGTGATTAAAACGTTTTTAAGACTCTCAACTTCACTTAGATTGATGCTTTGTTTTCCTATGAGTATGATTGTAAACTCTCCAAACTCAAGGGCAATTCTCTTAACAAGTTCTGTATCAAACCATTCAGAAATTGCCCCTACGTAAACTATTTGTCTCTTTACCTCAACCTGCTTCTTGCTACTAAGGCCTTTGGCAAAAAGATCCCAGTCTACACCGTTTTCTATAACTATGGGTTTCTTGCCATATTTCTCCAGTTTTTCCCGAAGTCTTTCATTTCCCGTGACAATTACTATGTCTGAAATCTCAACAGTTTTGCGCTCGAGCTTGTTGACAAAGGCTGGAGATATCAAACCTCCAAATGCAGAGTAGTCGTCCACGCAATCATAAACAATCTTTGCGGAGAGTCTCTTTAGTGCAAACGGAATAAATGGCATGTAATTAACAACAATTGTAGGTTTGAAATTAATATGCGACATACCTCTTTTCAGAAAATATAGGAAGATGTAATTATCAATAAGGTTAACGAGCCCACTCTTTTTGAAAAACGGAAGCCACGGAAAGGCATTCAGGATGAAGAAATTATCCGACTCTTTGCGTATGCCTGGCTTGATGTTCCTTCTGAAGTCCTTTCTAAGCAAAGCCAGCAAAGTGAAAGGCGGCTCAACATATAGCACTCTGAATCCTTTACCCGCAAGAAAATGCGCAAAACGCGGCTTCCTTGAAGGAAAGCTGTCGTAGAGATTCGTGGATATAAATAGAATATCTTTACTCATCTTCTGTGTAGCCAATTGCCGATAGTATCCAGAAGTTTATTGTGACTCCCCAAACGTTGAACAGGTTTTCTACATACATGTGTATGGAAATTGAAATAAGGGAAGCTGCAATAAACAAATATAGGAGATTTCTTTTCTCCATATACTTTGATAGGGCGTTTGATATGCCTGAAACAATCCAGAGTACGAAGGATATCAAACCTGCAAACCCTGTTTCAGCGAAAACATTTATGTATACACTGTCCATTGATGTGTATGAAAAATAACCGTACTTTTGTGCAGCAGAGCTTCCGAAAGTTCCAAGGCCAGTTCCAAGCAATGGATGCTTAATGCCGTTCATTATCCCATATCTCCACCTAAAAAGCCTGCCACCGCTTTCCATGCTTTTTTCTATATAAGACGGGTCAAGAAGACTGAGTACTCTCAATCTCAGTACAGGCACAACATATATCATAGCTGTTCCTGTGAGAACTATCAGCAAAGCAAAGATCGGGTTGAAAAAAGAGAAGCTTATCAGAGTCGAGCCAAATGCACCTATCCATCCACCACGAGAAAACGTGAGCAAAAGGCCAACCAAAATAATGGCGAAAGAAACCAAAGGCAGAATTCTCTCCTTGAGTCTCTTAATTCTGAAAAAGTAAATAAGGCATAGTGGAAGAGACAGTTCTAGGTACGATGCCAATACATTCGGACTTCCAACTATCGAAAAGGCTCTTGTGTATATGGATGTCCTCTCGAGATCTTTATCCACCCACATTGCAGGCGTGGGGACTTTTGCAACGTACTGGTAAATTCCATGAAGTGCTAGCATTAATCCTGATGCAATAAGCATCTTTATGTACAGGTTTATTTCCTTCGTATCAGGCTCAAGTAATAGTACCGCAATAAACACCAAGAAAGGCTCAAGCAGAAGTCTGAACTGATGTTGAAAGGCAAGGAAGAGGTAGTCGTTGAAGAAGAAGGAAAAAAGCGCAACAGACGCGAAGAGCATTGCAAAGACCACCGGAAGTCTCCTTATTACGCTTAGAATCTTTCTGTAGCCACTTACCAGCCCAAGTATCAGCAGAAGAATTATTAATAAATCATCCCAGAAGGCAGCACCTGGAAGACGCAGTTTCCTAAATAAGTAGTCTACCCATGGAAAAAATGCAGCAAGAGATAGGGCAGCAAGACGGATGAATTTTCTTAACTCAGTCATTCTTCTACTGAACTTCTTTTACTGTTAGCACAACTGTCCAAACTTTCCAGTTTTCCCCATAAACCGCAAGATGTGCCCCAGCCATAATGAGGTCTTTTCCATAAGAGTATGCCCATGCGTATTTCTTGTTTACGGACCTTGCAGTTATGTAGACATCTTTTAGTATAGATGTTTCCTCAACGTAGAGAAGATTCTGGTCATAGTACACGTACTTTGCTTTGGAGGGTTCAACCTTAACATCAACAACTTTCATTGATTCTTTTCCCTGTGAATCGTAAATTGTACTGCCAACCTTTATCATATCAGCAACTTCTGGCCTAACAGCTTCTGTTAAGAATGTTGCTTCAATGAAATTACCTTTTGAGAGAATTTCTTTGTTTTCAGGATTTAGTAGCTTGTAAAGAACAAGAATGCTTCCTATTATGACCAGGGAAAGCACTGCTATTAGCAAAGCCTTTCTCATTTATACCTCCTTGCTATTCTTAATCCTTGTATTATACCTTTTATGAAGTTTTCTGTGAACTCGGCTTTATTCTCATAAAAGAGAATTATTGAAAGAAGTCTTCGCACAAAAAAACATGGGAAAAAAATGAAATAGAAATTAAACCAGCTAAGAAACTTTCTCTGAGCAATAATATTGTTGCGAGTGCCCATATACATCCTGATAGGTTTACCTGCAACAAAGGTAAAGTTTTTGCCAAGAATCTTTACTCTTTTCCGAAGTCCAACAGGATGAAATATCTTGCTAGAAACGACAGCAAATCCCTGAAAGCCTTTCTTCTTTGCCCTGAGTACAAATTCGGTGTCGTCATACCATCCAAACAATGAACCATCAAAGAAGCCAGACTCCTCGAAAACAGCTCGTGGAATAAAAAGACCATGCATAGGACAGATATCGCACTGAAAGAACTCCCTTTCATATTCATGTTCGTTTATTCGTATTGTCAGGCCCGTGAAAGTGTTGTATCTAAGAAGATTGAATAAAGGCTTCCTAAATTCGAGATCTCCGTATGCCACCGAAACGAGGAAGATTTTCTTTCCGAAAGTATTAGAGATGATTTTGTAGTGCCTTATAAGTTCTTCGAGTGCAGTCATACTTACTATTACGTCATCATCTAACATCCAGACGAATTCATAACCTTTTTCATGTGCATATCTCTGACCTGTTTCAGCTCCTCCAGCGGGTCCAGTGTTTTCTTTCAATTTAATATACTTGATTCCTGGGTAAAGACTTTCAATCATTTGGTCAGTTCCATCGGTTGAGGCATTATCTACGACTATTATGTCTGATTTAACTGAGCTTTTGATGACTGAGTCAATGCATTTTGCAAGATCATCTTTTCTGTTGTACGTCACTATTAGCGTAGCGATACTCATTACATCTTTTCCTTCTGCTCGATACCCATAATACTAAAGAGAATTGAAAGCGCATGCAGGCAAGCCTTTACTAGGATTAGTCTGGGTTTTTCCATCTGACCAGAGCCCAGCACTTTGTGTTTTTGGTAAAAGCTGTTTATTGCCTGACAAAAAGAGATTGTAATGAAAGGAATTCTATGTACTTCGTATTGTCTTGTTGCACTTGCGACATCCTCTTTGAGAAATGCTATCCTCCGTAGCAGTTCTGTTTCTTCAAGCCTTGTAAGCTGTGAGACTAAGTCTATTTCTATCTTGTCTGAATCAATATCGCGTTGCCCAGCTTCTCTCAGAATGCTTTTTAGCCTTGCAAATGTATATTGGACATAGTAAATTGGATTGTTCATTGACTGTTCTTTAGCAAGAGTCAAGTCGAAGTTCAGGTGCGAATCGGCGCTCTTGAGCAGGAAAAAGAATCGAGCGGCGTCCCTGCCTACCTCGTCAACCAGGTCATCTAGAGTAATAAAGCTTCCCGAATGTTTTGACATTGTAATCTCTTTACCCTGTTCAAAGAGATGAACCATTTGGTAAATTATTATGTCAAGAAAGCCCGCTGGCAGCCCCATTCCTCTTATTAGTGCTTGCATTGGAACGATATGACCGAAGTGATCTGCGCCCCAAATGTCAATTACCTTGCTGAATCCTCTTTCCCACTTGTCCATGTGATATGCTGCGTCCGCAAGCGTATAAGTTGGCTCTCCCGTGTTTCTTACAAGTACTCTATCTTTGTCATCTCCAAACTGAGTCGAGCGAAACCATATTGCTCCATCTTTTTCATAGATGTAGCTGGTTCTCCTAAAGAAATCCAGCGTCTTGTAAATTTTGCCCGAACTGTAGAGTGAAGACTCAAAAAAGAAGTTGTCAAACCTTACGCCAAATTTTTCAAGAGAATTTGAGATGCTGTCTAACATTATCCTTTTGCCCTTTTCTTTCAGTATCTCAATCAAGCTTGAATGATCCTTGCTTACGAGTGAATTACCTTCTTCATTGACTATTCTATCCGCAATTTCCTCAATGTATTTCCCTCTGTAACCGTCCTCTGGAAAAGGGTAGACCGCAGAGCACTTTTTCAGATAATAATGTGCTATTGAAGCGGCGAATACGTCCATTTTTGAGCCAGCATCGTTAACATAGTACTCTCTTTCAACTGAGTAACCGTCTATTGTCATCAGGTTTGCCAGCACATCTCCGATTATTCCACCTCTTCCATTTCCAACGTGGACAGGTCCTGTGGGATTTGCACTCACAAATTCGATCTGGACTCTCAAGTTCCTTGACTTCTCATTCAAGAAACCTGTTTTTTTCTCTTCTATTTCCTTAAGAAGTTCAGTATAGAATAGTGGACTCATTGTGAAATTAAGATATCCTGGAGCAGCTGCTGAAGCACTCATTAAATAGTCGCTGCGCAAACAAGCTATTATTCCTTCAGCAATTTCAAGCGGCGACTTCTTAAGTACCTTTGCAATTCTCAACGGGACAGATGTGGAAAACTCTCCGAAACCCTGTGGGGCAAGGTTTATCTCTATGTCTTCCAGTTCAATTTTGAAAGAGGCTCTTAAAGCCTCTTTCAAAATTCCTTTTAGGTAATCAATCTTCATTTCTTGTAGCTCAGAATGGGATTTCTGTTTGCCTTTGTCTCGTCAGGCCTACTAACAGGAGTAATATGAGGTGCTTCCTTTAGTAGTTCTGGATTCGTCTTTGCTTCGTCAGATATCTTAATCATTACTTCAATGAATGCATCGAGTGTTTCTTTTGCCTCTGTTTCTGTGGGTTCAATCATTATGGTTTCGTGGGCATAAGGTTCAAAGTGTGGAAAGTATATTGTTGGGGGGTGGAAACCATAATCCATAAGTCTTTTTGCAATATCCAACGTTCGTATTCCATAATCCTTGTAGTCTACGGCGGTGAGCACACACTCATGCATGCAGTATCTGTCATAAGTAGGTTTGAAATAATTCTTGAGTTTCTTCATTATGTAGTTCGCGTTTATTATGCTATTCTCTGCCACCTCTCTAAGATAGTCTTTTCCAATTGCAAGAATCCATGCGTAAGCCTTTACCAGGACGGTAAAATTCGAGTGAAAAGCCCTCACTCTGCCGATACTCTTCAGTGGCGTCTCAAACGAGTAGAATCCATCTTTGAAGCTTACTACAGGTCCTGGTAAATAATCAACAAGGTCACCCTTTACGCCAACGGCTCCTGCACCGGGTCCACCAGCTCCGTGAGGAGTTGCAAAAGTCTTGTGGAGATTAAGATGCACGATATCAAATCCTACATCCCCTGGTCTAACTATGCCAAGAAGCGCATTGAGATTTGCTCCATCGTAATAGAGAAGACCGCCCTGATTGTGAACCACTTCTGCTATTTCTAGTATGTTCTCTTCGAAAAGCCCTACTGTATTCGGGTTAGTAAGCATAATTCCGGCTGTATTTTCGTCCACCAGCTCTTTCAGATTCTTAACATCAACAACCCCATTCTGATTTGATTTTACTTCAACTACCTGGTACCCTGCCATTGCCGAGCTCGCCGGATTGGTGCCATGTGCTGAGTCAGGAATGATCATCTTCGTTCTCTTCTCGTTACGACTCTCAAAGTACTTTCTCATGAGCAGAGTCCCAACAAGCTCGCCATGAGCACCAGCAGCAGCCTGGAATGAGAATCTGTCCATTCCAGTTATCTCTCTTAAGTATTGCTCCAAACGGTACATCAATTCAAGATTACCCTGCACTAGACTGCAGTCGGCAAGCGGATGACACATTGCAAATTCGTCAAGATTTGCCAGTTTCTCGTTAACCTTCGGGTTATACTTCATAGTACACGAACCAAGAGGGTAAAAGCCAGTATCAACGCCATAGTTCAATTTCGAAAGCTCTGTAAAATGCCTCACAACATCAACTTCTGAAACCTCTGGAAGTTCTTTCTTGTTTCCAAGCATGTCTTTGGATATGTAGTCTTCAACCCTCAGGTTCTCAAACTCGTCCTTTCCAAGGGAATATCCCTTTCTTTCGGGTATACTTTTTTCGTAAATGAGTTTCACCTAAATCCTCCCAAGGACTTCAGCAACCTTATCAAGGTCTCTCTTCCTGAATATTTCGGTTACGGCAAATATCAGAAAAGTGCTTGAGTTGTCGGAAAGACGCTTTGCAGTTATCGGAGGCAAGAATTTGTTCTCAATCAGAGTGTTCTTAATAATATCTTCCTTTTGGCTGTCAATCTTAAGCACAAACTCATTAAAGAAAGGATAGAGTTTACTTTCAAACAGATCAATCTTTGATAGTCTTGAAAATAGATAATGAGAAGCCTTAAAGTTTCTCAAAGCAAGCTCATGAAGCCCTTCTTTTCCATATATGGATATGAAAGCATTTATTGCAAAGAGTTGGAGGTTGTGGTTCGAGCATATGTTTGAAGTTGCCTTCTCTCTTCTTATGTCCTGCTCACGTGCTCTTAAAGTCATTACAAATGCTCGTTTTCCGTTTCTGTCGGTTGTCTCACCCACTATCCTTCCAGGCAGCTGTCTCAAGTATTCTGTTTTGGTTGCAAGATACCCGTTATAAGGTCCACCAAAATTGAGATCGATGCCAAATGACTGAGCCTCTCCCGCTACTATGTCTACCCCCAATTCTGCCGGGGTCTTGAGCATTGCTAATGACAGACTTTCAGCAACAACTTGTACAACAAGAACATTCTTTCTATGTGCAACTTCTGATATCCATGCGACGTCTTCTATCCCACCGAAGTAGTTTGGGCTTTGAACTACAACGCAAGCTATCTCAGAATCAAGCTTTTCCTCTATCTCGTGAGGGTTTGTTGCAAAACTCACCTCACTCAGAGGTATTATTTCACTGGTATGTGGCTCTAGATATGTCTTGATTGTTTCAAGGTAGTGTGGATGTAACAGCTCTGAGACTGCTATTTTTTTTCTTCCGGTCAATCTCATGGACATTAGAACAGCTTCTGCTGTTGCTGAAGCCCCGTCGTAGAGCGATGGCACAACGGCATCCATCCCGGTGAGAAGGGCGAGATGAGTTTGCACTTCGAATATCGTTTGAAGCGTTCCCTGGCTTAACTCTGGTTGGTAAGGAGTATACGCAGTATAGAACTCTGAGCGGGAGACTACAGTCCTAATTACCTCAGGAATAAAGTGTTGGTAAGCCCCAGCGCCAGCGAGGGATTTGAAATTTTGAAAACTTGCATTTTTCTGGCTTAGAGAGACGATTTCCTCTACAATATCACTTTCGCACTTCGCATCAGGGAGATTCAGTTGGCTCTTTATAAGTGCCCTTTCTGGAATATATCTTAGCAACTCATCAAAAGAAGAAACGCCTATTTCGTTCAGCATTTCATTCTTTTGAGCTTCCGTGTTGGGAATGTATCTCATCTATTTTACTCCTTCTGTCTACTCGTTTCGATACTCTTTGTATGCCTCCGCGTCAATAAGATCTGAGAGTTCCTGGCTATCTGAGAACCTTATCTTGAAAAGCCAGCCCTCTCCATAAGGGTCAGAATTGATTATTGAGGGATTTTGAACTGCAAGCGTGTTCACCTCAATAATCTCTCCCGAGAGAGGCGTGTATATGTCTGAAGCTGCTTTTACAGATTCCACGCTTAGAACCCTATCCTCTCTCTTTAATGCCTTTCCTACTTCTGCCTGTTCTACATATACAATGTCGCCAAGCTTGTCCTGTGCATAGTCTGTAATACCTATTGTTGCTACATTTCCGTCAACCTTGACCCACTCATCACTTCTGGTGTAATAAAGTCCTTCTATAACTTTATATTCCATTGCTGCCTCCTTTCGATATATTGTAATGATTTTGAACGCAAATCAAATCAGGTTTCGGAGATAAGTTTAAAAAGCATTATGAAATCTAGGAAGCTCAGGTCTTCAGCTCGCACCTTTTCGCCGAGTTTAAGCTGCTTTATTGCTGAGGCAACTGATATTGACGGATACTTTTTCTTCAGGTTATTTAGAAGAGTCTTGCGTCTTTCTGCAAAGCTTGCCCTTACAAAATTGATAATTGCCTCATCCTCAGGATAGTATTGGTTTCTCCTTTTCAGTTCTATTAGGGTTGAGCTAACTTCGGGTCTTGGAAAGAAAAAGCTGTTTGGAAAATTCTTGTGGAATTTCTTATTAAAATACATATCAACAAGAACTGTTATTGAACCATACTGCTTGGTCCCTGGAAGGGCAAGAATTCGTTCGGCGAATTCCTTCTGCAGCAACAAGACGCATCTTTCGATCTTGTTTTCCTTCGAAATCTTTACAAGAAGCTCGCTTGAGATGTTGTAAGGTATGTTTCCAAAAAGCTCGGTTGCATTAACTTCTGAGAAATTGAAATCGAGTGCGTCGCATAAAAGAACTTCAATGTTTGTGAGGGGACTCGCCTTGAGATAGTCATCGTAGAATTGCATGAAGCTTTTATCTTTCTCAATAGCTATTACTTTTCGGGCGCCTTGTGCAACTATTCTTGTTAGGTTTAGAAAACCTGCACCTACTTCAATATAGGTCTTGTCCTTGCTTGGCGTAATTACACTCGAAATGTTCTCAAGTCCTGAACGTGCAATCAGGAAATTCTGACCAAGTCTATCCTTTGGCTTGAAGCCATATTTTGATATTAGTAGTCTAATTTCTCTGGAAACTTCCATTTACCATCAAGTATATATATACGTACAGTCCTGACTCCCCACTTCTGGGAATCACTAGTTGAGTAGAAGAAGACGTCTATCTTGTTTCCCTTTATGGCGCCACCTGTATCTCCTGCAACTGCGTAACCATATCCTTCCACGTAAACGAGCGTTCCCATCGGGATTACTTTGGGGTCCACAGCAATTACTCCAAAGGAGCTTCTCAAACCGCTGGCAGTTACCCATGGGTTACTGTCGGTCTCTTCAACGGTCGGAGAGTATGCTGTAGATTTCACAAGGAGGGACTTAACATATTTAGAGGGAGCTTTTGCAGCTCCAATTACGAACACTTCGTTTGTTGGGTACTTCGCAACTTTATCATACAGGTGTTCTTCTCTTATTTTCTTTCCGCCAAAATAGATTTCTTTGTAGTGTTTTTCAAGAATTCCATTATCTCCTTGTTGCTTCTTAAAGATCAAACCTTTTGCTGCCATTTTGTTAGTTTCATAAATGGTCTTGTAAGGCATAACTTCCGTGAGAACCTTTCCTCTTTCTGAGTAGGTTTTTATTACTATCTTCTCGTTATTCTCAAGTTTGTCTAAGAGCCCAACGTTTATGAAGTCTTTTTCTTTTAACTGGATGTTCTTTTCGTTCAGCAGTTCTTCAACTGTTTCTGCTAGGGTGAAATAGGTTATCTCATTTCCATCTATCTCAAGAAATACCGGCTTTGATCTCTTTATGAGAATATTTGAAACCTTGGAACTTTTTTCTACTCCTGGAACTACAGCATCTTCTTTTCTTATGTCTATTCTTGCAGCCTCGACTATCTCTTCTTGGCTTAGAGGTCTAAGCGAAACTACTTGATAGTGAACTCCGTTGTCCTGGATACTGTAACAATAGCTAAAGAAAAATGCATAAACGAACAGAAGTATTGACAGCGCTATTGCCAGCCTTATGATAAAACGCTTCACTTCTTTGACCTTTTAATGTGTTTTTCGATGTTTTCAAGATGTCTTTCTATGTTCCTCAACGTACGGATTATCTCGCCAAAAAGGTCTATATCGAAGTCTCTTAGTACTGCTGAGTTTTCTTGGTCAGATGTTTCAACATCCTCAAGAGAATTTATCTGCGATATTATTGAGAGCTTGTCTCTTGTAATCTTCTCTTTCTTTGAGGATCTTCCCTTTATCTTCTTCAAGAAAATTGTTGGGAAAACATAGAAAACACCGTTATCTTCAATTTCAAGCTTTGTCATTTCGCAGAAGTTCAGCAAAGATAGCGGAGAAATTTGAAGTATCTGGCCATCTCTCAAAACAAAAAGTATAGACAGCCTCTTCCTTTCCATATTCGGTGTATTTATGAAATCAAGAATAATACTCTTGCTTATTTGTATGCTTTCGTCCCACATTATTTGCTTTGTTAATTCAGGAAAATGCTTCTTGATAAGATGATTCGTCGTTTCAACATACTTAACAAGAAATATCGAATACCTGGTGTATATAAATCCAAGAAATTTGTCCTTTTCCTCGACCTTTTCAACCTCCTCACCAAAGTACTCTTGAACAGTCTTCCCTGCAACCTTCAAAACTTGTTTTATAGTTTTTATCTCCATTCATCTACTCCTTGTCTATGTAACCTTGTAGTTTACAAAAAAAACTAAAAAACTCAAAATGTCCAAGAAAGTAGTGCAAGGGCAGCTTCCTATATGTTGCTATCAATTTGATGAATTCGTTAGTCTTGGTCAAGTTCAAGTCGCGAGTAGGCGTCTAACTGTAGGTTGTCCGAACATCCCGTTGCAAACCTATAAACTCCTGCTAGTGCAATCATCGAAGCATTATCTGTTGAGAGGTTCTTAGGTGGAAAATATACGGGTAGTTTCGATCTTGCACTGAAAGTCTCTCTCAATCTTGAATTTGCGGATACTCCACCAACAACCCCAATTGACTTTGCATTAAGATCGTACGCTGCTCCTAGTGTTCTTTCTACAAGAATATTAACAAGTGCGTACTCAAAGCTGGCAACTACATCAGCAAGGTTAGTTTTGACAATGTCAGGGTTTTTGTCGATATAATAAATGCCCGCAGTTTTTAGTCCACTGAAACTAAACTCATACGGAGAACCCTTGAAAGTCAAAGAAGGAAACTTCACAAACTGGAAATCCCCTTCTCTTCCAAGCTTTTCAATGATTGGCCCTCCCGGATAGTCATATCCAAGGTGTCTTGCAAACTTGTCAATAGCCTCACCAGCGGCATCATCTCTTGTTTTTCCAAGGACTCTGTACTTTGAGTGTTTGTCGACCATAACAAGCTGCGTATGTCCTCCCGAGACAATAAGCACAAGTAGAGGGAAAGGATCCTTCTTCAGAAATAGCGGTGCACCCTCAAGAAAGAGCGAGTAAATATGACCCTCTAAATGATTCACTCCCACTAGAGGTTTCTCAAGAGCAAAGGACAGTGCTTTTGCAGCCTCTATACCGATAAGAAGAGAACCTACTAATCCGGGACCTTTCGTTACAGAGACCAGATCTATCTCTTTGAGTGTTGTATTTGATAGTTTTAAAGCTTTTTCTATCACATAGCCTATTAGCTCAGCATGTTTTCTTGAGGCAATTTCAGGCACTATACCTCCGTAGTCTCTGTGGAAATCATTTTGAGAGGAAAGAACATTAGATAGTACTCTCCCACTTTCGTCAATTACTGCTGCCGCAGTGTCATCACAAGAGGTCTCTATTCCAAGTATTTTCATGATTTCTCTTCCACCGCAAGACGGAGTCTAATGCCATCTTCTCCGTCCTGGTAATATGAGTTAATTCTTTCAGTTTCCTCAAATCCCATAGACTTGTAAAGCGATATTGCAATGGTGTTTGATACTCTTGCTTCAAGGTACACTTCCTTCTTTTTTCTTTCTCTAGCAAGCTCTATTGCGTACTTAATAAGTGTCTTTCCTATGCCCTTTTCTCTCTCTTCGGGGTGAACCGTCACGTTTATTATGTGTAATCTATCTTCCTCTTGCCATATTCCGAGAAATCCAACTATCTTACCTGAACTTTTCGCTACATAATACTGAGCTGAGGAGTTAAAGAGAAAGTCGACAATGAAGACTTCTCTTGGCCATGGATCTTTGTACGACATCTCCTCAAGCTTAAAGATTACCTCAAAGTCTCTGGGCTTTGCCCTTTCTATGATAATCTCAGTCATGTTTCGTTTTCCTGAAAAGAAGGTCTACTGAACGCAAGTAAACAGGGCAAAGGGAAAGGGGATCTTTTACTATTTCGTTTTTTGTTATTTGTGAGATCGCAAGCTGTAACAAGGTTTCTGGATTTATCAAAACCCTCGCAAAATTCCTGACAAATTCTCCTATTGTCTCTTCTGTTGATACTACTGTTCCTTCTACCGCTTTTAGCCAATCTTTATTTACTATTTCATCTTTTGAGTCCCTCACATTGTTCTTATATCTCGCCACGAAATATTCATTTCTATAGGCAGGTAGTGCTGCTATGAAGTCTCCGTGCATGTGATTTGCTATGTAATCCAGAGAGTTTATTGCGCATAGTGGTACATTTAGAGCATATGAAAGAATCTTTGCATTAACAACGCTTATTCTGGTCCCAGTAAAACTTCCTGGGCCGTTTACAACTGCTACTGCTTCAATTTCCTTTTTTGAAAGCCCCGTAAGCTTAAGCATTTGTTCGGTAATAAAGAGGTTATTGTTTGGTTGGTTGGTATTGGGCTCATGTACTACTGAGAAGAGGGTTCTTTTCTCGTTCCCAAAAACTACCACAAAAGGCAAGAAAGCCTGGCTAACGCATAATACATTCATGCAGCACCTCTAGCTCTTTTGTATGAAAAACAAGAGTGATCATTCTATCGTTTTCGCCAGTTTTTTCAATACTAATTTCCATATCCGCATCCACTAAATTCTCAATCTTCTCTCCCCATTCAATTACTATAATACCTGGCCTGTCCAAAGCTTCTATAAATCCCAATTCATCTAACTCCTCAACGTTGTTTATTCTATAAAGGTCAAAATGGTACAGTGTCTTGTCTCCCCGGTGAATTGTCAGAAATACAAATGTCGGGCTCTCTACAGTCTCGAAAACTTTCATACCTTTTGAAATGCCTTGGGTAATTGTCGTTTTTCCTGCGCCAAGCTTTCCCTTGATTATTATAACAGCAGAGTTTATGTCTAATTGGCAAAGGCATTTTCCCAAAGCGATTCCGAGCTGCCTTGTTTCTTCCTCGCTTACAGTTTGAGTTTGCATTTGCTTCATAGCAATAATAATGTACCCAAAAACAGGCAATTCTCAAACTGCATGAAAAACCTATTTTTTGAAACCCCCAAAGCTCTTTGTAGGATGTTGTTACGGAGAAAGTGTCTCAAACAAAAAGATATTGGCTTTTAGGCATTATATATTCTGGATTCTTTGCCATATCTTTTCGCAGGTCTTGACAAGCTTTGCACTTTCAATATAATTTTTTAGCACTCTCATAGTGAGAGTGCTAAACTAATGAAAGACAAATATAAATATTGAAAGGAGGTTGTTTATGGAAATCATTCCAATTCGAGATCATCTTGTAGTGAAGATTGAGGAAGAGGAAGAAAAGACAAAGACAGGCATTGTATTGCCTGATACAGCAAAGGAAAAGCCACAAAAGGGTAAGGTTGTGGCAGTTGGACAGGGGAGAATTCTGGAGAATGGTCAAAAGATCCCACTTGAAGTAAAAGTAGGAGATGTCGTCATTTTCTCAAAGTATGCTGGAACAGAAGTGAAGCTTGAAGGAGAAAAGTACCTTGTCCTTACCGAAGGTGATATCCTTGCAATCGTTAAATAGGAGGTGAAGAATGGAAGCAAAGCAGATAATCTTTGGGACTGATGTAAGAAAAGCAATTCAAACAGGTGTTGACAAGCTGGCAAATACCGTAAAAGTCACCCTTGGGCCAAAGGGTAAGCATGTTGCTCTTGAAAGGAAGTTTGGGTCTCCGCTGCTTTCTGACGATGGAGTCTCAATTGCGAAAGAAATAGAACTTGGCGATCCAAACGAAAATATTGGAGCGCAGCTTGTAAAGGAAGTTGCATCTAAGACTGAGGATGCTGCGGGTGATGGAACAACTACTGCAACAGTTCTTGCTCAGATAATGATAGATGAAGGAATAAAGAATGTTACTGCAGGTGCAGACCCAATTCAGCTCAAAAGGGGAATTGATATGGCGGTTAACACCGTCATTGAGAAGATGAAAGAGTACAAGAAAGACATAACAACAAAGGAAGAAGTTGCACAGGTTGGCACAGTGTCTTCCAAAATTAAGGAGATTGGTGATGCAATTTCTGATGCTGTCGATAAGGTTGGCAAAGATGGTGTTATTACGGTTGAGGAATCGCAGGGTCTTGGTCTAGAAGTTAAAACTGTTGAAGGAATGCAGTTTGATAGAGGATATGTATCTCCGTACTTTGTAACTGATCCTGATAGAATGGAGACTGAGTTAAAGGATCCATTCATTGTCATAACAGATAAGAAAGTCTCTTCGATCCAAGAATTTTTACCTCTACTTGAGAAGATTGTTCAGACTGGGAGACCTTTCCTTCTGATTGCTGACGATGTCACTGGAGAAGCACTTGCAACGCTCGTGCTAAACAAAATTAAAGGCACATTCAGTTGCTGTGCAGTCAAAGCACCTGGATTTGGCGACAGAAGGAAAGCCATGCTTGAGGACATAGCAATTCTTACAGGTGGTCAGGTGGTTTCAGAAGACCTGGGAATCAAGTTTGAAAGCGTTACAATAGACATGCTCGGAAAAGCCGATGCAATAAAGGTCGATAAGGATAACACAACAATAATTGGTGGAAAAGGCGACAAGGACAAGATACAGGCAAGAATTAAACAGATAAAGGAAGAGATTCAGAAAACTACCTCTAACTATGACAAAGAGAAGCTTCAAGAAAGATTAGCAAAGCTTTCGGGAGGAGTTGCGATTATAAAAGTTGGCGGTGCTACCGAAACAGCAATGAAAGAAATGAAGCACCGAGTTGAAGATGCTGTGGCAGCTACAAAAGCTGCTCTTGCCGAAGGAATTGTCGCAGGAGGCGGTGTTGCTTATATAAAGGCACTTCCCGCCCTTGACTCTCTAAAGGCTGAAGGTGATACTAAGACCGGAGTAGAAATAGTGCGCAAAGCTCTTCAAGAGCCCCTTAAGCTAATTGCAGAAAACGCAGGTTATAATGGCGTTATAGCACTTCACAAAGTGCTTGAAGCGAAGGATAACGTTGGCTTCAATGCGGAAACTGGAAAGTTTGAGGACATGTTCAAAGCCGGCGTTATTGATCCTTTTAAGGTGGTAAGAACAGCTCTTCAGAATGCCTCTAGTATTGCAGGCATACTTCTTAGCACAGAGGCTATTGTCACAACAATACCTAAAGAGGAAAAAACACCACCTGCACCTTCATACCCAGAGTACTAAAGAGTTTTATAAGCCTCTTCTATAAACAGAGCCCCTCTTCAGTGAGGGGCTCTGTAACTTTTCGTCTCTGTGCAGGATATAATTATCAGAAATGGATGAGAATTTGGTTACTGCAGCGATTAAGCTCAGGGAAGGTGGAAATGAAGGCTTTGAAGACTTCTACAAATTGACTGTGAAGTATGTCTATAGTATTGCTTATGCCTATCTCTTGTCCAAAGAAGATGCAGAAGATGTCGTGGAGGATACTTACCTAAAAGTATACTCTATTAGAAAAAAACTTGACCCTTCAAAGAACATTCTTGGCTTCATAAAGAGAATTGCAACCAACTATTCTCTTAAGAAACTCAACAAGAGAAGAAGAGCATATTCTAGATTCCCCTCAAATTGCCTGTGTGAAACGGAAGACAAAAGAGACTACACAGAGATCACGGAGGCTCTTCAAAGACTCGATACTCTGGACAGAGCTGTATTAACAATGTACTACTTTGACAACTGCCCTATAAATGAAATCTCCTTTTTACTTGGCAAAAGTGTAAGTTCAGTGAAAGTTAGGCTCCATAGAGCAAGAGAGAGATTAAAGGAGGTGCTTGAAAATGGAGAGATTTGAGAGAAAAATCAAGGACTTTTTTGAAGTGATCAGGGAGGAAGGGAAGCTTGCCGAGCCAGAAAAAGACAGGATGCTGAATGAGATTGAATCGCTCATTCAGAGATCTGTAAGGAGGAAGAAGTTCGTTATGGCAGCTTTCGCTGTGGCTCTTGTTCTTCTTTTAACTTGTATGGTGACTCCGGTGCTTGGGAAAAACGGTAGTCTGTTGCAGTACATGAATACGATAAGGATACAGAATGAAATGAGAAGCTTTTCCGGACAGGTCAGCGTTAATGAATCACTAATGCAGAATGTCGCTAGACTTGGTTTGGATCCATCTGAGGCTATTCTTATGGAAATTCTCTCGTCTCATGGTTTGCCTGTGGACGATATTTTAGCTCAGCGTGGTGAAGGAATTGGATGGGGAGTTATACTTGCGAAGTACGATATTAACTACGGCCTTGTTAGATCTGAAATAGCTAGATACTCCAATGCAAACAGAGAGCATGGCAGAGAGAGTGAGGAAAACCAGGAAGAGAATCAAGAGGAAAACCAGGAAGAGAACAGAGAGACGAATCAGAACAGTGGTACGGAAGGAAATGAACGCGAAAGGAACGTTAAAAAGAATGCTGAACAAAATGCTGGAAAAGCCCAAGAAGGAGCAAGTGGCAAAAGCACAAATGTTGTTGAGGTTATTAAGGGAATAGTAGAAAGAGTTGATGGTAACATAATAATTGTCTGTGGACAGAAGGTGGAGATCAGCGATAAGACAGAAATAAAGTACAAGGGAGACATTCAGCAAGCTAGTTTCTTGCAGCAAGGCATGGATGTTTTGGTGCAGGCAAAAACATTTGAAAATGCTTTAGTTGCGGACAAGATCACAATCACAAAAATGCAGCAGGGCCCTGAGAAAAAGACATACGTTTTTGAAGGTGAGATTTCAAGCATTGGGGGCAATTTCATAGTTGTTAATTCCACCACAATTCTCATAAACGAATTCACGGAGATTACTTTGGGAAATGAACAGATTTCACTCTCGCTGTTAAAAGTTGGTGATCGTGTGAATGTGAAGGCAGATAATGACGGAACTAACTACGTTGCGTCTTACGTAAAGGTTCAAAAAGCTACGTCAGATGAATCTGGACAGAGCGGGGACACCGATACTGACAAAGGAAATATTGAAAAGACTGAATTCGAGTTAAGAACTTACATAACAGCGGTAAGTGGTGAAACTCTGCTTCTAAAGGACTTCGGGTACCCGGTAAAAGTGAGCGAGGATACGAATGTTCAGCTTGAGAAAGAGGGTAGAGTTGGTCTTGATGCTCTGAAAAAGGATTTGCTTGTTCAAATACACATAAGAGGGACTCAAGACGATTATTTTGCCAAAACAATAGTAATTCTGACTGAACCGAAATACAAAAAGGAGAGCTTTCAGGGAGAGGTTGAATACGTGGATACTGCAAGCAGAATAATAAGGCTAAAGGGTAGTTCGTTGGTCTTCAAGGTTTCCGAAGACCTAAACGGTGCTTCAAAGCTATCAGATGTTCAAAAAGGTGACCTTGTTGTCCTTACCGGCATTGTACAACCTGACGGCTCTGTTCTCGTAGATAAAATAAGCATTACAGCGAAGGGTAAAAAGGGTAAGAATTAGTTTTAACTTGAGAAAGTTTGACCTGGCGATTTTTGGTCCGCCTGAGTATCAAGTATAATTGTTTATGTTTGAGCTAAAGTTTCTTGGGACCGCTGGCGCGAGATTTGCGGTTGCGAAACAAATCAGATACTCAGGCGGAGTTGTTCTTAAGACCGAAAAGCAAACTGTGATAATAGATCCCGGTCCGGGGTCTCTCGTTAGGCTCGCCAGAAGCAAACCGCGCATCGACATTGATTCAGTGGATGGAGTTCTTCTAACCCACATTCATCTTGACCACTCGTCTGACGTAAACGTGATTCTTGATTCAATCACGCAGGGAGGAATTAGAAGAAAAGGGTTCTTAATAACCACAAAAGAAGCGATCTATTCAGAGAATAGAGTCATCTTACCTTTTGTGATTCAGAACCTTGATTTCTTTGACACCTTCGAGCATGGAAAGACGTTTAAGGTGGCAGATTTTGAGATAATGGCTTATAAACATTTACATCCAGTTGAAACATACGGCCTTAAGATAACATCGCAGGGAGTTACACTGGCTCTAATAGTTGATACGGAGTTCTTCCCCGAGCTCTGTGAGTACTATGCGAAGAGTGATGTCTGCATTATAAACGTAGTAAGGTATCAGGGAAAGGACAAAATTATGCATCTTTCAGTTCAAGATGCAGAAAGGCTGATTTCCGAAATTAAGCCAGCTAAGGCAATAATAACACACTTTGGTCTTACAATGCTTAGGAACAATCCCAGGGAAATTGCTCAGGCAATTTCGCGGAGAACTGGCGTAAATGTAGTTGCTGCTGAAGACGGGATGAGCATAAGACTGATCTAAATATCTACTGCAAAGGCATCGAATTTTACATTGCCAAGGAACAAGGACACTTTTTCAAGGAAATCGCCGAGTTTTCCAGAAGTGTACAATTCTATTTTGCTAATGAGTTTGTCGCTCAACAACCCTCTTTTTTCAAGAAATTCTTTCAGTTGTGTGACCAGATAGTGAGAGGGATCCAGAACTGACACGTTTTCACCTACTACGCTTCTAACTACTCTCTCAAGGAAAGGAAAGTGAGTACACCCGAGAACAAGAGTGTCTACGCCTTTACTTAAAGGTTCTCTTAATCTTTCCTGAGTTAGCGACTGCGCGTATTGGTTGTGAAGTATACCATCTTCAACGAGGTTTACAAGATCTTGAGACCCTACCTCGAAGACTTCTATGGCGGGATTCATCCTTTTAATCTCGTTTCTATATGCATGTTTCTTTGCCGTTAGTGGGGTGGAAATTATGCATACTTTGTTGTTTCTTGTTGTTTTTGTTGCGTATTTTGCACCGTACTGAATCATTCCGAATACTGGGGTGTTCTGAGCAACATTCTTTATCTCCTTGATTGCCGTTGAAGAAGCAGTATTGCAAGCTACAACAATTGCCTTGACCCCTTTGTTTACAAGGAACCTGGTTATTCTCTCAGAAAAAGACTTAATTTCTTCCTCAGTCCTTGTCCCGTATGGAAAGTACTTTGAATCTGCAAAGTATACAATACTCTCTCCCGGCATGACTCTAAGAATGTTGTTTACAACGGTCAAGCCGCCTACTCCTGAGTCGAAAACTCCTATTGGCAGATTCCTACTGGACATTGAAGTAGCTCTTTATTCCTTCCCTTAAAGCTTCTGCTACAGTAATCAAAAAGCTCTCGCTGTAGCATAGTTTTTCCTCTTCAGGATTTGAGATGAAAACAACCTCTGTGAGAATTGATGGCATCGTGTTTATGTTTTTGCACAAGTACAGACCTCCTTTTTTCACTCCTCTGTCATATGTGCCGAGCTTTCCAATGAGAGAGCTCTGTATCTTTTCTGCGAGCGTCTTTGCAGACTCATACCAGTAATACGTTTCGGTTCCCGAAGCATTGACGTTCGTACTAGCATTTAGATGTATTGAAATAAAGATATCTCCCCCAGACGAGTTAGCCAAGCTAACCCTTTTAGCTAGGTCAGGGTTAAGAAGGTCGTCAACCTTGTCGTGAGTTAGTATGACTTTCGCGCCTTCTGCTTCAAGTAAGCTTTTTAACCTTGTTGCAATTGACATTACCACATATGCTTCCTTACATCCTGTAGGTCCTATTGCACCGACATCCAAGTACTTGCCGTTGTATGACCCATGGCCTGGATCTATGACAATAATCTTTGAGGAAAGCTTGCCAGTAGGAACCGAATCTTGAAATATTCGAACCTTGTTGTTGTTCGTCTCGAACGAGAAACCCTGTTCAAGCTGAGCTTTGAAATACGGTGGATTTACGCCGCTTCTTTTTGTGCCCTTTAGGGACTCGAATCCACCGGGATCGGCATAAAAGACCAGGTAGTTCTTGTCATTTTCCTGAAGCTTGGTTATCCTCGGAGGAAGGGAGAAGGTGAAGGTTGTTTCCTTAGATCCCTTGTCAAGTTTAAGTAACACAGGATCAATAAATATCTCACTTGAAGTCTCAAGAATTGAACAATCAAGAAGGTCTCTCAGGCTTTCAACAGCTATGAAATACTCTTCTCCTTCTTTCAGGAGTGAAGACTCCGCTATCTTCTTTTCTCTACCATAAAGATCCAATGAAAAGTCACTTTTCAATGTAATGCTAAGCGATGACAAGATGCTGTTTAGATTGAGATACGAGTAACCATTAATAGAAACGAGCCTTGAGTAAATTTCCACCCCACCAATTTCGATATACTTCTCTCCTATCTTCGGCAGGGTAATGTGAATAATGGTGCTCTTTGGTTCTTTGTAATCCACGCTTATTGGCACTCTTCTAATCAAGTCAATTATGACGCTTGATTTGGCATCTGACTTGTCTACCCGCACTCTAACAATTGGATAGATGTTTAAGTTGATTGGCAGAAACTCTCCAAGGACATCTGTGTTGTCATAAGTTACCACGAAGCGCAGTGGATCATCAACAAAATTGTGTTCTGGTTTTGCAAGACCTTCTCCTGAGACAAGAATATCTATTCCTGATTCGGAGATCGTCCACGAGTACTTTGTCAGTTTACCTCTCTCTTTTTTTTCTATTGACATCAAGTCGCTCCTAATCCAGCCTCTCTGCTTTTCAATGAGTACTTGGTACCATACCTCGTTGGATTTGTTCTTCGCGACTCCCACAACCTGGACTTTTGTCTGTTTGGGAAGAACTTTTAGAGGCGAAGACTCTGTCGAGGGGCCAGATCTCAGGTTTACCGAATCAGTTGTTATAGCTTCTTGCCCGATAGGAGATGTGTCAATATCTGGAGCTGACTGTGCCTCAAAGTAAATCGAGTAAACCCAACCTATGTTTTGATCAAGCACAATTTGATACCACAATTCATTTGAGGAGTTCTTAGCAGCCCCCACAACCTGTACGGTATTGCCTTTCTCGACAAGAGCGATTCTTTTATATTCTATTGAAGGTCCTTCTCTTAAATTTACATAATCTGTTGATACGGCTGTTAACCCAGGAGTTGGCTCGGGCTTTGTAGGTGGTTCCTCTTTAACTTCCTCCATGTACCATGCTGCCACAAAGTAGTATTTGCTATTATTTGCCTTGAACTTGTACCATACTTCGTTGTCAGACCTCGTTATTATTCTGGTAACCTGTATTTTTTCATTTTGCTTAAGGGTAGTAAAAACGGGAAATTCTCTTCCAGGGCCAAATCTGACATTTAAGTACTCTGCCCTGTTTTTTGCTATAAGGCTAGAGTCTTCTCCTTTTATTGTTACTTTGGAATCGGTAAGAAGCCATGATGCGGAGTATCCTACAAGGTCCTTCTCGAAGTCATATATCTTGTACCACAGGTCGCCTGCAGAATCTTTCTCGATGCCCAATCTCAGAACATATTGCTTATAAGAGAGTTTTCCTAGAATTTTGGAGCTTATGTCAGGTTTCGCCCTTATATTGACGCCCTCGGTGTTAGCATAGAACAATCTTTGTTCAACGGTTGAAGAAGCGGGTAGAACAGTCAAGAACATAACGATTAGGAGAAATAAAGATATCGCTTTCATGCTCCTTCGAATCTCCTTTTCTCCTCGTTAAAGATTCTCTCCTCGGCTTTTCTCTTTTTCCCGTACAACTTCTTCTTTTTAGCAAGTGCCAGCATTAGCTTTATTCTATTGTTGTTTATGTGCATGTCAACAGGTAGAATAGTCAACCCTTTTTCTCTTACTCTTGTTGCCCACCTCAATATTTCATTCTTGTGCATCAGAAGCTTTCTCTTTCTTCTCTCTGACAGAGAAGTATGTATTGATGGATTTTTTTGAATAAAAAGGTTATGTACATAAAGCTCTCCATTGCTTTCTTTTACGTAAGCTCCTTCCAGGCTTACTTTACCGTTTCTTGCAGCCTGTGCTTCGTAGCCTTGAAGCTCCAGCCCAGCCTCTATAGTGTCAATTATCTCAAAGTCTCTATATACTTTCTTGTTGCCTGCTATTATCTTATCGCCTTTCATTTCTTCTTAGACCTTGAAGTACTTCTAAAAGTTCTCCTGGTACCTTTGAATAAGCTGCTACCAACTTTCCAGTGATTGGGTCGATGAACGAGATTTTATACGAATGCAAAAAGTGTCTTTCAAGTGAAATGTTTTTGTCCTTTCCTCCGTATACTCTGTCGCCCACAAGAGGGTGTCCTATGTGCGCAAGATGCACTCTGATTTGATGAGTTCTTCCTGTCTCAAGCCTTATATCAAGAAGCGTGTAATCATCAAATCTTTCAAGCACTTTGAAATGAGTAATTGCATTTTTCCCAGACACACTTACCTTCATCTTTACTTCGCCTGTTTTCCTCTTAAGTGGAAGGCTTATAGTTCCGCTTTTCTCTTTTATTCTTCCTTTTACAAGTGCAATGTAATTCCTATTTATTGTGTGGTATTTTAGCATTTCAGAGAGTCTCGCATGAGCAACGTCTGTTTTTGCGACTATCATTAACCCTGAGGTTTCCTTGTCTAATCTATGGACAATTCCGGGCCTTATTATTCCTCCTATCCCCGATAGATCCTTTACGTGGTAAAGAAGCCTATTTACAAGAGTTCCGCTGAGCTTGCTCCCTACTGGATGAACGGTTAAGCCGGCTTCTTTGTCTATGATCAAAAGGTGATCGTTCTCATAAACTACTGATAGTGGCTTGTTTTCTGGCTGTAGAGTCGACTTTTTTGTCTGTGGCTCATTGAACAGTACTTCATCCCCGGGGTTTACGACGAAAGAAGGCTTCGAAACAACCTTCCGGTTAACGCTCACATATCCCTCTCTGATTATTCTCTGCAGAGAGTTTCTGCTCTTGGCTAATCTTGTTTTGAGAAAAGTATCAAGCCTTTGTGAAGAATCAACTTTCAAAAGCATTCTTACCTCTTAGAACCAGGACAATAAAAATTAGCACGCCAACATCAATTGCAGAGTCAGCGATGTTAAAGACTGGCCATTTGGAGATACTTATGAAGTCTGTTATGTAGCCAACAAAAATCCTGTCAAGTAGGTTTCCAGCAATTCCTCCAACGATCAATCCAACTGCGACCAAAAATGGCTTTGCCAGTTGGTACCTATTTATGACAAAGGCTATTGCAGCCAAGGAGAGAACGCTGAGTATTACCAAAAACAGCCTTGCTCCTTGCAAAATGCCAAAGACGGCACCTTCGTTTTTTACAAAAGTAAGGCTCACGAAATTTCCCAAAATGTGCAGGCTTCTGCCCGAAAGGAAATTCCTTGCAATGTACTTGGTGAATTGATCAATAAGCACAACAATACTTGATATGCCAATTAATTGTAAATTTATGCTCTTCTCCATGACTTCTATTTTACTTACGAAAAGCTTTAAATCAAGAGGGCTTGTTGTATAAAAGACATATGTATATATAATATTGTTTGATTAACTACAGGGAGGTACTTGATGATTATTAAGGAAGGAAACAGTACTATAGCTATAAGGCTTCAAGAAGGAGAAGATCTTTTTGAGTCCTTGCTCACAGTGTGTAAAAACTACAATGTGGATTCTGCGATAGTTCAAAGCGGGATCGGCATGTTTAAGTCTACGGAAATTGGCTTCTGGAACGGAAAGGAGTATGTAACTAAGAAATTAGAAGGTCTTGTGGAAGTACTTTCAATGAATGGGAACATAAGCACAATTGATGGAACAGGTGAGTACGTTGTGCATATCCACGTATGCGTAGGTCTTGAGGACTATTCCGTTGTAGGGGGTCATCTCATCAGCGCAAAGCTATTTAACGGAGAGGTTTTTATTAAGAAGCTTCACAATATATCACTTTTAAGAAAGAAGGAAGAAAGCGGTCTTTCAGGTCTTACTCCAGCCTGAAGGTGTAAGTATGGATAAAGCTTATAATCATAATACTGTTGAGGACAGGATTTACAAATTCTGGGAAGGAAGAGGTTACTTCTCTTCGGAGCCCAAGACAGACAAGGACAGATTTGTTTTAATGATGCCTCCACCTAACATAACTGGTAGGCTACACATTGGACATGCGCTAAATTTTACTCTTCAGGACGTCTTTGTAAGATTTAACAGAATGCTTGGCAGAGAAACGCTCTGGCTTCCTGGAATTGATCATGCAGGAATTGCTACTCAGTCTGTTGTTGAGAGAGAACTTCAGTCAAAAGGAGTAAGTAGAGAGCAGTTGGGAAGAGATGCTTTTGTATCTGAAGTGTGGAAGTGGAAGGAAACATATGGCAATATCATTCTAGAGCAGCTGAAAAAGCTGGGGGCTTCTCCAGATTGGCGGAGGTTAAGATTCACGCTTGATGAAAAGTATGCTGATGCAGTACTGGAAGCATTTGTAAGATACTATGAAGCGGGTTATTTATATAGAGGAGAAAGGATAATTAACTGGTGTCCTCGCTGTCACACTGCTCTGTCAGACATTGAGGTCGAATACTCTTCAGAAAAGAGTTTGCTTTACTACATAGCTTACCCTGTTGCAGACTCTCAGCAGGATGTTATTGTTGTTGCAACAACCAGGCCAGAAACCATGCTTGGAGATACAGCGGTGGCAGTACACCCGGATGATGAAAGGTACAAGAAACTTGCGGGAAGAGAGTTAATCCTTCCTATTATCGAGAGACGCATTCCAGTGGTATTTGACAGTGCGGTTGACCCAGACTTCGGAACAGGTGCTGTGAAAGTGACACCAGCTCATTCATCAGATGACTTTGATATTGCCATTAGGCACAACCTGCCTCTGCAGCATGTAATTGATGATAGAGGGAAAATGAAGAACGTGCCTAACAGGTTTTTCGGGCTAACTTCAGATGAATGTAGGCAAAGAGTAGTTGAGGAACTAAAACAGAAGGGTTACCTGGTGAAAATTGAGGATTATGAACATTCTGTTGGTCACTGCCAGAGATGTGGTACAGTTGTGGAGCCTCTTGTGTCCAGGCAATGGTTTCTAAAAATGAAAGAGCTTGCTGACGCTGGAAAGAGCGCTGTAAAAGAAGGTTTGGTAAAAGTCACTCCAGAAAAGTGGGTTAAGGTTTATTATGATTGGCTTGACAACATAAGAGACTGGTGTGTTTCCCGTCAACTGTGGTGGGGCCATAGAATACCTGCCTATTATTGCACTGAGTGTGGGGAGGTTGTCGTCAAGAAAGCTGCTCCTCAGAAGTGTCCTAATTGTGGGTCTGAGAAGCTGGTTCAGGATGAAGATGTTCTTGACACGTGGTTTTCTTCCGCTTTGTGGCCATTTGCTACTCTTGGATGGCCTGAATCTACGGAAGACTTGACCTACTATTATCCTACAACGCTTCTTATAACTGGTTATGATATACTCTTCTTCTGGGTTGCAAGGATGATTATGAGTGGTATGTACTTTACTGGAAAACAGCCTTTTGATACGGTAATGCTTCATGGCTTGGTAAGAGACGAAAAGGGAAGAAAGATGAGCAAATCGTTGAAAAACATTGTTGACCCTCTCCAGTTAATAGATGAATATGGAGCTGATGCGCTTAGGTTTACCCTCGCGTACCTTTCTACTGTGGGGGGGCAGGACGTGAATCTATCCAGGGAAAAGCTCAAGGCGTCTAGGAATTTTGTTAACAAGATATGGAATGCATCAAGGTTTGTTTATCTCAATCTTGGCGATTTTAGGGATAATAACGAGCGTATTGAGCTGACAGAGATGGAAATTGAGGACAAATGGATTCTTAGCAGACTCAATAGAAAGATTGTGGAGACAAAACAATACTTGAATGCATATGATCCCGGAGGGGCATCGAGAAGCCTTTACGAGTTTGTTTGGGGTGAGTTTTGTGACTGGTACATTGAACTATCAAAGATCAGACTGTATGGAAATGACGAAGCAGCGAAAAGAACTGCAAAACTGATGTTGAGCCGAACTCTTCTTGCAATTTTGAAACTACTTCATCCTTTTATTCCGTTTGTTACGGAAGAAATTTATCAACAGATAAAAGGGGTTGAGCCAGCTCTTATAATATCAAAGTTTCCTGAAGAACAACAGGATATGATTAATGATCAGATTGAAAAGGAAATGGAATTTATCTTTGAGACAATAAGGGCTATAAGAAGCGTAAAAACAGCTTTTTCAATACCTATTGTGAAGGAAGTTAGATGCTATTTCACTTCTACGGAGGAATTTGAGAAGCAGCTGCTAGAAAGAGAGTGTTCAAAAATAATGAAAGTTGCCGGTGTTTCAAATTTAGAAGCAGTTGATAGAAAACCTCCAAAAACAATAAGAGAAGTTGTCGGAGGGACCACACTATATATAGAACTTCCTTCCGGTGTAGAGATAGATGTAGAGGAAGAGAATTTAAAGAAGAAACTTGATGAGCTTAATCGCAAGATCTCAGCAATCAACGGAAGAATAATGAACCCTGTCTATCTAGAAAAAGCGGATCAGGAAGTTATCGAAAAAGATAAATCTGAACTTAGTGAACTGGAGAAGACCAAGAGAGCTATCCTAAGTCATCTTGAAGACCTCAAAGATTAATAGTTTCAACAACTGTTTGGACTTTATTTTCAAATTGGGCGGGAGCATAAACACTCCTGCCCGTTATGGTTTATCAAGAATTGAGAAATTGTCTCATTCGATAGGAGACCCTCAGGACAAGCTCAAAAACATCCATGTTGCAGGCACGAAGGGAAAGGGCTCAACGACAAAGTTCATAGAATCTATACTTAGCCAGGCAGGTTATAGGACAGGTATGTACATTTCTCCGTCACTTACAAACATAGTGGAGAGGATAAGCATAAACGGAGAAGTCATCTCCCCTCGTGAATTTACGGATATTGCAGCAAGGTTGACAAGCTACTACAGCAGGCTTTCTCATGATGATCTTCCATCAACTTTTGAAACTCTCACAATGATAGCTTTTCTTTATTTTCTGGATAAGAATGTGGATTTTTCAGTTATTGAGGTTGGGCTTGGAGGAAGACTTGATGCAACGAATATTATTAAGAGTCCCTTGGTGTCAGTTATAACTGAAATAAGTTATGATCATCAGAAGATACTTGGAGATACTCTTGCGAAAATCGCATTCGAAAAAGCAGGCATAATAAAACCTCTTTGCCCTGTTGTTGTGGGTTCTACGGAAAAAGAGAGTGTTGAGACCATTGTGGATTTCGCCTCAGCTAAGAAATCTGAAGTTTTTTTGCTTCATAGAGACTTTTCCTATAAAGTGATTTCGGAATCTCAGGAAGGGTTGATCTTCGACTTCGAGTCAAGAAAAACGAGCAAAAAGCTGAGCAGGCTTAGAACAAGGCTAAAAGGGGAACACCAGGCAAGAAACGCAGCTTTGGCTATTCAGGTTGCACTATTATTAAGGGAAGCGAGACACACTATACCTGATGATTCAATCTTTGCTGGTGTGGAAAGGGCTTTCTGGCCTGCTAGACTTGAGACAATCAGAGAAAAGCCGAAGGTTATTGTTGATGGTGCTCATAACGGTTCTTCTGCGCATGTTCTTGTTGAAAGTCTTAAGAGGTTTGATGAGAGAGTTGTCTATGTTTTTTCAATGTTGGCAGACAAGAATGTCTCGGATGTCTTGAGGGAACTATCAGGTACTAGGTCCAGGATAGTGCTGACTGAAGTTCCTGGGTCTTTTGGGAGAAGAGTATCAGTTTCTGAGCTATATTGTAAAGCAAGAGAGTTCTTTTCAGCTAAAGATATTGAAGTGATTCCAAACCCCCGTCATGCTTATTTTGAGACATTGAGAAATGTTGGTAAGAGCGAGTTGATTTGTGTTACTGGTTCACTTTATCTTGCGGGCTACGTGAGGAAACTTGAGAATGTTTTTTCTTTTTCATTTAATTTGCTATAATTTTCAGGATGAACAGATTAATAAATAGCTTGAAAGGTTTCTTCCCGTGGATAACCGTTTCTGATCTTGCAATTATTTTTGCAGTCATTTTCATTCTCATTTGCATTTTGTCTCTTTATGTCTACTTTGACACTAAAAACAGAGGGGGCAAGAGCCTTAATTGGGTAATTGCCACAATTCTTTTAGGCGGCGTCATTCCATTCATTTTTTATCTTATGGTTCGTTCTCCGTATACGATTGAAGAGGTAAAAGAAGAGAAGCTGAAAAAGGAGGTGATAGAGCTTCAAAAAAGGTACTATGAGTTGATGGTTGAAAGAGAGCTTGAGAGATGTCCCGTTTGTGGCGATGAAGTCAAAGCGGAATATCTTTTTTGCCCTCATTGCTACACTCAACTCAAGAAAAGGTGCGATAAGTGTGGTTCCGTTATCGAGAAAAGTCTAAAAATATGTCCTTATTGTGGAAACATCTTTGACGTAGAAAGAAAGGAGTAATTCAATGAAAACGGTGACTTTTAAACCTGGCGGAGTGCATCCCAAAGAAGCCAAAGCCACAAGTAACTCTCCCATTGAAGTCATGGAACCGCCAGATTTGGTCGTAATCCCCTTACTTCAGCACACTGGAGCTCCCAACACTCCAACTGTAAAGGTTGGAGATAGAGTTAAGATTGGTGAAGTAATAGGAAGCTCAAGCGCTCCTGTGTCTGCGCCTGTGCACTCCTCGGTTTCGGGAGAGGTTGTTGCAATTGAAGATCGGCTTACACCTTCAGGAGCTAAGTCTCAATGTGTCGTTATTAAAAACGACTTTAAAGAAGAATGGGTGGCAAGAGTTCCAGCAGAAGATATTGAGAAGATGTCGAAAGAGGAGATTCTTAAGAAGATAAGAGATGCAGGAATAGTGGGGTTAGGCGGTGCTGCATTTCCGACTTCAGTTAAACTGTCTCCACCAAAGGATAAGGTAATTGATACCGTAATTGCAAATGGTGCAGAGTGTGAGCTCTACCTTACAATTGACCATCGTTTTATGCTTGAGTATACAGATAAAATAATTGACGGTCTGCTTATTGAAATGAAGGTCACTGGTGCTCAGAAGGGCATAGTGGCTGTGGAATCAAATAAGCAGGATGCAGCAGATCTAGTTCAGAAGAGAATATCTGAAAGAGGAATATCCAACGTTGATGTTCTACTGCTAAAAACTAAATACCCGCAAGGCGGAGAGAAGCAACTAATCAAAGCTGTGCTTGGAAGAGAAGTCCCTTCTGGTGGTTTGCCTTTTGATGTAGGCGTTCTAGTGCAGAACGTTGGAACCTTAAAAGCAATAGCGGATGCTGTTATTGAAGGAATCCCTCTTATTGAGAGAGGAATTACTGTTTCTGGAGAGGCTGCAGAAAAACCTGGGAATTACATCATAAGAATCGGTACACTTGCTTCCTACATAATTAACAAAGTAGGACTGAATAAGGATCTAAGGAAGCTCATTTTTGGAGGTCCTATGACAGGTGTTGCTCAGGCATCTGTAGATGTTCCTGTTTTGAAAGGCACTTCTGGTATTTTGCTGCTTGGTGATGAGGCTTTTGAAATGGCTCCTGAAGAAGAAAGTGCATGTATAAGATGTGCAAAGTGCGTCGATCACTGCCCAATGGGATTAATGCCAGTATTAATAGATCATGCTTCTCGAAAGAGTGATCTAAAGCTATCAGAGTCTTTGAGGGCACTTGATTGCATTGAGTGTGGAGTCTGTTCATATGTATGCCCTGCTAAAAGGCATCTTACGGAAAACATTAAGAAGGCAAAAGCTGGGATTTTGAAACAAAGAAAGATTGAAGCAGCAAAGAAAGCAGCTTTTGAGAAGCTAAAGGCTCAGAGACAAAAGGAGCAGCAGGAAAAGGAGGCAAAGGGAAATGGAAAGGAAAATTGACCTTGTTGTGACTTCTGCACCTCACATAAAGGAAGAGACAACAACCTCTGGAATAATGAGGGATGTGCTAATCGCCCTTGCCCCTGCCTCTATATGGGGCGTTATAAACTTTGGCTTCGGACATCCATTTTGGGTAATAGTAATTTCAGTTATATCTGCTGTTGTTGCTGAATACCTTGGAGACTTGGCGTTTAGAAAAAAACCATCACTTAGCGATCTTTCTGCTGGAGTGACTGGTTTACTGCTTGCGCTTGTCTTGCCTCCAACTGCGCCGTACTGGCTTGTGGTAGTAGGTGCTTTTTCTGCAATTTTCCTTGGCAAGATGATATTTGGGGGCATTGGTTCAAATCCTTTTAATCCTGCACTTGTAGGCAGAGCTGTTCTTGTCGTATCTTGGCCTACTCTAATGACTGCCTGGTCAAAGCCTGTTTTACGGGGATTTGGATTGTACTCTTCGGCTACGGTAACTTCAGCAACCCCTCTTGCAATAGCAAAACTGCAAGGATTTGATACTCTTCTGCAGATGTATGGAAGCAGACTTAATCTTTACAAGGACCTATTCTTTGGCACGATCCCTGGCAGCCTTGGAGAAACTTCCGCATTTCTTCTCCTCCTTGGTGGCATTTACTTGATCGTGAGGAAGGTCATTGACTGGAGGATCCCATTCACGTATATAGGTACAGTGTTCTTACTTTCATTTGTTTTTGGCCGAGATCCTGTCTTTTCAATTCTTTCTGGAGGTTTATTTATTGGTGCATTCTTTATGGCGACAGATTACAGTTCCTCCCCAATTACTCCTAAGGGCAGGGTTTTCTACGGTATTTTCCTTGGTGTTATTACTGTGCTTATAAGGCTTTTTGGCACTTATCCGGAAGGCGTGATGTTCTCAATTCTTCTTGCAAATGCCTTTGTTCCATATTTTGATAAGATTACGCCGCATGTTTACGGTGTGTTTAGACAGAGAGAGGTGAAAGCATGAAATCAATAGTCAAATTTGCCATAACTCTTGGATTGGTTGGAATGATTTGTGGCCTTTCTCTTGCTATCGTCTGGAGAATCACCTCTCCCCTAATTGCTCTTCAGGAGGCAAGAGCCCTTGAAGAGGGTCTAAAGACTGTCTTCCCCGGTGATGTAAGCTTTGAAAAACTGGAAGAGCAGGTTAAGGCAAATGACCAGTCTGTCTCAATATCTGAGTCTTTCTTGGTTAAGAGCGGAAATGATACTGTTGGCATGGTGTTAACAGTGACTGTTCCAGGCAGCCAAGCTCCCATAAAGCTAATAGTGGGTGTAAAGAAGGATGGTGTCGTAAGTGGTGTGCAGATTCTCTCTCACCAGGAAACTGCGGGTTTGGGAGCCAATGCAGACAACCCATCCTACTACGTTGATAAGAAAAACAAAGTTACTTTCACGGGCCAATTCTCCGGTAAGAGTCTTAACAAAGATGCATTTGAAGTGAAAAAAGACGTCATCTCAATAACAGGAGCGACTATAACTTCCAGGGCAATCTCAAATGCCGTGAAGCAAGCTGGCAATGCCGCGCTTGACTATCTAAGTGGGAGGAAGCCATGAAGCGCTATGCGAAAATAGTATGGGAAGCATTGATTCCCAATAATCCAGTTCTGATTATTGCGATAGGTTTGTGTTCCGTAATTGCGGTTTCAAATTCAGTAAAAAGTGCTCTACTTATGACGCTTGTTTTCAGCCTTGTGCAGATTCCGTCAAACATTATAGTGTCTGCTCTCCGCAAAGTAATACCGTTTGAGATAAGAGTGCCTATATTTGTTGTTGTAATTGCGACTTTTACAACAATAGCAGCTCTTCTGTCACGAGCTTATTTTGCCTCGATTTATAACGTAATTAAGCTATATATTCTGCTGGTTGTTGTGAACTGCATAATCATAGGGAGAGCGGAGGCTTTTGCTTACTCTCACGGAATTGTTGAGTCTTTCTTCGACGGCCTTGGCATGACGATTGGTTATGGATGGGTTCTTGTTGCAATCGCAGTGGTAAGAGAACTACTTGGTAAGGGTACTATTGCTGGTATACAAATCCTACCCGAGACGTTTCAACCAGCTTTGATTATGATTCTACCTCCTTCTGGATTTCTAATGATTGGTATTCTCGTCGGTGTGATAGAGACCTATCTGAGAAGAAAAAAGGAGGTTAAAAAATGAACTACATAGAACAACTTCTGAAGCTTTTCATTTCCTCTTTTCTCGTTAACAACATAGTGCTTATACAGTTTTTGGGACTCTGCTCTTACATTGGCCTGACCGATAACCTGTCTTCCACAATAGGAATGAGCTTTGCCGTTATGTTTGTGACAATATGCTCTTCAATCCTTGCTTGGATAATCGATCACTGGATTCTTATCCCATTTGGTCTGCAGCCTGCGCTCCAGATTGTCTCATTTATTTTGGTGATAGGCTCATTTGTAGGACTGGTGCAGATTTACCTAAGAAAAGCTGCCCCACACCTTTATAAAGCAATGGGAATCTATCTTCCACTCATTGCGACAAATTGTCTTATACTTGGGGCAACCTTCATAAACTCTATGGGTAATTATGACTTCATTGAATCTTTGGTATCTGCAGTGGGAATTGCGCTCGGTTATGCGCTTGCGATGTTAATGCTTGCTGGAATAAGGGAGAGACTCAGGAACTCAGATGTTCCTCAATTCTTTAAAGGAAAGGCAATTGCCTATATGATTTCTGGCATTTTGGCATTGATATTCCTTGGTTTCCAGGGTCTCGTAAGATAGGGGTATAAAATGAAAGAGATAATAGTTTCTATACTTACGATTGGTGTTTTTGGAGCTCTTTTTGGCGCGCTTCTAGGATTCTTTAATGAAAAGTTCAAAGTAGAAGAGAATCCTTTAGTGAAGGCAATATATGAGGTTCTTCCTCATGGAGAATGCGGAGCATGTGGGTTTCCTGGCTGTAACCCTTGTGCCGAAGCCATAGCCGAGGGGAATGCACCCGTAAATGCTTGCACTGTTGGCGGTGAAGATGTTGCAAAGAAGATCGAAGAAATTATAAAGAGTAATCAATAATCCGTTGACTTTTGAAAAAGATTGGAAACTGCCTAAAATAATAAGAGAGGGAAGATGAGGAGAATTTCAATTTGCTCTTTATTGCTGGTATTTGTTTTTGTGCTGTTTCCATTTAACCGTTCACTGGGAGAGGAACTTGCGGAGATATCCGTAAAAAATGAGCTGAATACTCCGGTTTACAAAGCAGTTACTTTTACTGTGCAAATTCCTCAAGATGTAGCAGAAGGCGGTTTCTACCTGAAAACCAAGCAGGGTGATAGTTTGCCTTTGGAGTTAGTAAGCAAAGAAGACGAGCTTTATTCTTTTAGAACAATTGTATCTTTGAAAGCAAATCAAACCGAAGATCTTGTGATCGGCTATGATAGGAACATTGAAAGTGTTGAAAAAACGCTTCTTCCAAATTTCTCAGGTACGAAGTTTCTGGCGGTGGGTAGCGGTAAACTTGCGTTGGCTTCTCTTTGCGACGAAAACCGTGTTAAGGTTTACACTAAGGACAAAGTTCTATTCGACAGCAAGCTTTCAGCCAAAAAAACTCAGGTGATTAGGCTTGAAGGGCAAACCGTCTTCATGATAGAGTCAGAAAAACCTATTTCAGCTTTTGTTAGCTCTTTGTCCGTTAGAGACGAGAACATAAGCTCGGATGATTTTAGCTCAGTTTTTGGAACTTACTTTATCATCTATGTACCGAGACATCTCTTCATATCAGCCTTAAAAGAGACTAGAGTAAAAGTGGCAAGTCTTGGCGGAAGTGTCATTTTTGAAGGAGTGCTAAAGGAAAGAGGCGTCTACTCAAATCTTAATGTAAAAGAGGGCTTTTATGAGATTTCGGCAGATGAGCCAGTAAACGTTACCTTCGGTTGCATTGACGATAATGTTTACGGCATTTTGTATGGTAGCTCAAAGGAATTCAAAGGGGTAGCCTTTGGAAATCTTGTTGTGGCATCTCAATACCCTGAAACCTATGTAAAAATTAAGTCTTCTTCAGAGTTGAAGGAGTTTAATCTTAGCAACCCAGGTGATATTGCAGAAGTCCAGGTTGTAAGCAGCTTTGCAGATAACAATATTGAATACGCTCCCGTTTATGTAACTTACTCTCAACCTGTTTTGATATATTCTGACTCCAACTATGGAAACTTAGGTGGCGAGCAGATTCCTTCGACAGACTTTAAGAACTACATATTTAGAACAGGAAAAGTTCACAACATTGGCCAACTAAAGAGAAGCGTTTCTGTTGTCATACTTGCTCAGACGGATGGCACTGAAGTGAGAGTAAACGGTACTCAGTACGGGCTGAACAGGCTTGATTCTTTAACTCTATCTTATGATAAATCTCATTCTCTGGTTGAAGTGCGGTCAAACAAGGAAGTCTCAGTTTTTGAAATTGGACTTGGTACTGAGAAAGAGTTTTTCTCTACTCTACTTCCACTAACTGACAACTCTCTTACAGTGCTTGTAAAATCAGTTGGCGGTCAGACTTCAGTAACTGATGAGAAAACAGTAGCTGCAAAAGGCGAGACATTTCTGGAAAGAGTCAAGTCTATTGCTTCGACTATATTTACAAAGATATCTGATTTTTTCAGGAATGTTAAGTCAACGATCAAGCTCGAAAAGTTCAAAGAGATAACTAAGGACTACTACTCAAGAGCTTTGAGCTTTTTGGAGAAGTTGTCAAACAGGCTTATAGTCTTACTCCTTCCACTTGCTGAGTATATCCATCCTTATGTAAAGAAGGTTGTTCCTCAAGCTACCAAGGAGCAGGTTTCTGCTGGGATTGTTGTCTTGCTGGCTGTTTTGGTCCTCGTTCTTTTGCTTATCCCAAAAAAGAAGAAACAGAAGAACATACCAACAGTTAGTATTGATGAAGCGAAGAAGCGTACAGTCAGTTTCAATGTGAAAACTCTTGAGGAAAGCGAGGCTTCTTCTCAGGAATTGCTTGAACTCAAACCGCCTACGATAAAAATGAAAATCGAGACAAGAGAGGGAGTTTCTGAAGGAGAAAAAGAGAAAGCATTTAAGATAGAAAAGCTTGAGACCAAAACAGTTGAAAGAGAACAGCCACAGAAATACCCTGAGAAAACTGTTCCCATATGGAAAAGAAAGAAGCTTACCGAGCAGGAAAGCAAGGTTTTGGAGAAACCTCATGAACCTAAAGAAGAAGAGATTGAAAGTAAACTGGTCGAAGAAGTACAGCCTATTGTACCTGTAAAGGAAGAGATTGTTCCTGAGCAAGTTTCTGAGATTTCTGCAGAAACTCCAGCAGAAGTCGAAAAGGAAGAGCGTGCTATTCCGGAGAAAAAGGCTGAAGAATTAGAGGAGACTCCAAAGGAGCCTTCAAAAGAAACTCTTATACAGGCTTTAGGAGATAAGGAATTAGCTGAGGAGAAAACTTTGCCTTCTTTCGATAAGTTCGCTCAACCTGTTGAAGAGGAGTCACTGCCTTCCTTCGAAGGGTTTGTGCAGTCTGTTAAGGAAGAGGCTTTACCGTCTTTTGATGCCTTTGCTCAGCCTGGCCCGACTGTTGAGAAGATTGAAACAGAGAAAATCCAGGAAGTGGAGCATGCTGAAGCCGAGACTACTGAGTTTTTGAAAAAACTTGAAGAGGTTTTGCAGGGTGGAAAAGAAGCTCCAAAAACTGAGGAATCAACCTTTGAGACCCTTATCAAGAAAATGGAGGAGCGTACACCTGTTGTAGAGGAAGTTGAGAAAGAGCGAACTAAGGCAATGCCTTCGGGTAAAGCGCCTAAGAGGATGTTTGAAACAGGAATGGTTATGGACTCCGAGTCTCTCTTAAAGGTTCTACTGGCTCTGAATGAAGAGGAAAAAAAGCTCTTTATAGGCGGAAAGGTTTTCATCTCTGCAAAGGAAAAGGCAAAAATCTCGCAGGATTTGCTGGACCCATCTTACAAAGTGGCTGTAATTGCACTAACTGATATTGAAGAGAGATTAGCACAAGATATATGTAAGAGAATTGCTGGCAAGTACACGACAGCCGAAGCAATACTTGTTGCAAGAAAGATTAAAATCAACAATGTTGTAGTGAGTGATAATCCCAAAATTACAAATTATCAGGGGATTAACGTAAGATCTGTTGATGAACTAATATAGGAAACATAATTACTTACGAAAGATCAAGTTAAGGATCACTGAGATAAGAAGGCTTACTAGAATCATTGTGGTTATTGGGAAGTAGAACTCAAAGTTTCCCTTCCTTATTATTACATCTCCTGGTAGTCTGAAAGGCTGCAGTTTCCTTTCAAATAGAAAGAGAAAAAAACCAATCAATATAAAAATTATACCAATAATGATCATAACTTTCCAAATCCTAAACTCTGTCATTTTGATCTTAACAACTCATAAAGCTTACCTGAAATCTCAAAAGTGTCGGAAGAAGACCGTGCTATTATGATTGAGTTCTCTTCCGCTTTCCTTATCGTCTCGTCAGGCACAAAAGATCCTTCTGTGACTATTATTATTGGAATACGTTTTATTGAAGCAACTCCAACAATGTTCATGTTTGTTTGTACTGTTAACCAGGCACTCTCTTCCTTCCCCTTTGAAAGAACGAAACTTAGTAAATCGCATGCGTATGCGCAATCTATCTCTCTTTCAAGATTTACTTCGATATCCTTCGTGAGTACTTCCAGCTTTAATAGCATTATCAATTCTTTTATTTTCATCTCCAACCACCTCTTTTCAGAGTTTTCCTCCTTCCATATTTCAAAGGTGAGCGTTGTCCCCTTACCCCAAATTGACGATATAAGAAAGAAGTCAGATATTTTTAGTATGTTCTTCAAACCCATGCCAGCTCCGAAGCCCAGCTCTCTCGCTCTTTCAGATGCAGTAGAGTACCCCGGTGTGAGGGCAAGAAGCAGAGACTTAATACCGGGCCCCGCATCTTTAGTAATTCCTTTAACCTTTGACGAGTAGACATATGCTTTCAAGACTCCAAAGAAAGAGTGTATTGCAAGATTAGATTCTGCCTCATAGCAGCAAACACCAAATCTTCTTATTATTTCCTTGTTTCTTTGGGGATCTCTATACTCACCAGATTCATACATGAATCTCTCAAGGAACTTTCTAATTTTAAGAGTAGGATCACCAAGAGATGCAAAATCACTACCAATTACAGGATACTCAACTACTCCAATTCTATTCTCCACGGTGCTCCTCTCAAGCCAGCCTGGTAAAGTAGTCCACAGCTTTCAAACACTATTTTCTGAGTACGTAGAAGAATTATCCTCTCTCTTTCTGCAATTTCGATTGTCTCTTTAGGCACGTGCTTACCTCTGGCTACAAGAACACAAGGAATATCAAGTATTTTAGCAGTCTTTACTACTGAAGGATTTGTTATTCCTGTTATTAGCAGGATTGGTTCTTCTTTTCTCGCCACAATGAAGAGTGTATCACTGAGAAGATCTGCTGCGAATCCAACCTTTATATCAACATCGAACTCGCCTTCAGGCTGCAGAGTTTCTGCATCTAGTAATCTAATAATCTCAGCAATTCTCATCTCTCACCTCACAAATCTATATGTATTCTGGTCTTCTTGCATAGATTTTTGCGTACTGTTCGTTGGAAAAACCCGAAATTACTTTCTCTGCTATTTCTTTTTGCATGCTTAAATACTTGTTGTATAAGAAGTCGTCTCTAAGCGTCTTATAAGCTTGAGTCAGAGACCTCAAGATTTTTAGCTGGGCACTTACAGAAAATTTGCTTGTGTCTGCACTCTCAAGTGCGTCAACTATCAAGTGCAGTCTATTTTTTTCACCCTTCATAGAATAGTAGCGAGCACAGCTTGCAAGTATAAGAGCCTCTTCTTCTGTTCCATTTCTTAGACCAGTTTCGTTAATGATCGCTTCTAAGCTTGCAGTGTCATTTAACAAACCATAGATAACTATCAAATAGCTCTTAGCGAGGTTCATCTCTTTGGCGGCGCCAAGTCTCTCGAACATGTTTAGTGCTTGCTTTATGTTGTTTTTTGCACTTTTCAGATTTGTTCTTGCAAGACTACTAATTCCTTTGCTAAGATAGTAATAACCAATGCCAAGAGGATTATTTATCTTTCTGCTAATAGCATGTGCTTTTGAAAAGTATGTTCCTGCTTTGTTCAGGTCTCCTATTTCGAGAAATACGCTTCCAAGATTGTATAACGCAATAGCAGAGTAAAGACTATTGTACATTTTTTCGCTATCCGAGATAACTTCTTTCAGTATGATTATTGCTCTTTCATACATGCCTACTGCTATCAAAGCATTTGCAAGGTTATTTAGAATTGCCAGGGCAGTTTCTTTTCTGTATTTTTTTGCAGTATCCAGAGATTGCTCAAAAATATTTATGGCTTCCTGATAGTTACCAGTTTCCATCTCGAGGATGCCCTTTATGTTATTCACGTACACAAGCAGGTGTGGTTCCAGGTAGCTATAGTTAATAGCATTTATTGCCTTATATGCCTCTTGAATTTTGCCAAGAGTGTAAAAAACCCAAGCCTTGAGAACAGTCGCGTTAACCTTGATATCCTTCTTTCTTGTTCTCAAACCATTAAGTATTTCGAGAGCTTTGTTATACTCACCAAGGTTGTCGTATGCTTCTGCAACCCTTAGCATTATTTCTGCATCATTCTCGCACGTGGTCAAATAACTATTGTATATATCTATTATTTCCTGTCCCCTGCCAATTCTAGAAAGTATTGCCATCGCTCTTTTTGATATTCTGACTCTTTCTCCATAGTTAGTTGAAAGTTGAATCGCTCTCTTGCATTTCTGCACAGCTTCAAACAAGTTCAGTGACCTCTCTTCATCTTCTGCAAGCTGCAACAGGAGTCTTTTGGCTTCTTGAATTTCACCTGCTGCTATAAACTTGTCAACCGCATCCTCAAGAAGCCACTTTTTGCCTGACCTTTTTTCCATCTTGGCTGTTGTAAGCAATAAGGCAATCTTCTTTGGTTCGGAAATGATAGATAATAACTGGAGAGTGACGGCGCTTGTCTTTATCTTGGTTAAATTTGCTTCCTCTTTTATGACGCCTTCACTTGTGAGTTTTTCAAGGACGTCAAAATTGCTAATGCCTATCCTTTCAACTAGCTTTCCCAAAACTCTGGAATTCAATTCTCCTCCGTTTACCGCAATTAACTCCAGAATGCGCTTTTCGTCTTTGCCCAATCTATCTACAAGCAGCTTTCCGTATCCAGTGTCCGCAAGAAGCATGTCTATTGAAGCAATGTTGTCAGAAACGAGTTCTAAACCTTTCTTTACAATGATACCTTCTCCAATTGCGGCCTTAGTGATTTCCAGCACCAGGAGAGGATTTCCTCCACTGTTTTTGACAAGCGAGTCTAATACTTGAGTGTCAATTTTGTGAGCTTTTGTAACGCTTAAGACTGTTTTTCTTACAGCTTCCCTATCCAGGTTCCTCAGCTCCAACAACCTGAAATTAACTTTTCTTTCAAGGTTCTTAATGTGTGAAGGCACCAGTCCTGTATATGTAGCGATAACAAAGACTGGCAACTTGCTAAGCGTATCGAGAAAACTTGGCAAAAAAGAGAATGAAAGAGAATCCATGAACTCCGCATTTTCGATGTAATAGAGAATAGGTCCTTCTTGTGAAGCTTCTGAGATTGTCTCTGTTATGGAGTTGAACAAGATGTCCTCAAAATTCGAAAATTTCTTGAAAGACTCAAAATCACGCAACTTTTTATCAAATGACTCCTCAAGATGGCCGGTAACAAAAGCTTTCAAGAACGATAACTCATTCTTAAGATTTCTCTTTGACATACTTGTTTGTATCACATGAGTAAACATGCCTCTTACTTCAGATATAACTTTTGCTACAAAAAAAGTCTTTCCTATTCCAAGTGGCCCAGACACAATTATGAAGCTACCAGAACCGTTAAGACTTCTTCTCACTAAGTTGAGAACAGTACTTCTTTCTGTTTCCCTACCAAAAGCCATTACGGGTTCACTCGGTTCCGCTTTTGTTAAGGAGTCAAATGGTGTATGTGCCTTCATTTCATAGAGTTTCTTGTCAGCAACTTCAACAAGGGTAACGGGCTCTCTGCCGTCTGAGGGAAAGGTTGAGATTCCGTAACTAAAAGAGAGATTAAAACCCTCGAAAGGTCTCTGCCTTACTTCTTCTAAAAGCCTCTTAGCTATTTTTCTTGCTGCTGCTTTCTTAGTTTGAGGAAGTATTATAAGGAACTCGTCTCCTCCAAAGCGAGTTAGGGTGTCTGACGATCTGAGAAACGATGAAACAGTGGTGACAAAGTGTTTTAAGACGAGGTCACCCTTAGTATGGCCATAGATGTCATTTATTGCCTTAAAGTGATCAATGTCAATAAAGATAAGGGAGAAGTATTGTTGAGCTCTTATCAAATCTCGAATTAGCTTTTCAGAAAAGGACCGTTGCTTAATTCCTGTTATGTAGTCAGTCTCCTCCATCTACATATTTTACAATAAAAGTTCCAAATTGCCACTTTAGCATCAATCATAGGGACTTTACTTATTGAGGTTAGAATCATTGACTATTACAATGCTTTTAAATATAATACTATGTGAAAAAAATAACTTTGGGAGGAAAAGATGCAAGAACAGAGTTTTCCGCAAGTCGATTTTGAAATCAGAAAGTGGGGAGGAAATCCAGTTAACCTAATCCAAATACTCCACGGAACCCAAGAAAAAATAGGCTACCTTCCTAAAGAGGCACTCGTTTACTTGGCAAAAAAGCTAAACATCCCTCTTTCAAAGGTTTACGGAGTTGTCACTTTCTATAATTTCTTTAAGACTGAAAAAGATGCTGAACATGTAATAATGACTTGCATGGGAACCGCTTGTTATGTAAAAGGTGGGGAGGCTGTAATAAAGGCAATGGAGAAGTACCTTGGAATAAAAGTTGGAGAAATAACCAAAGACGGGAAATTCTCCTTAAGGATAGTCAGGTGTTTAGGGGCTTGCGGACTTGCTCCTGTAATATCAGTTGACGGAAAAGATATATATGGGAAGTTGACGGAAGAAAAAGCTGTAGAGGTTATAAAGAGATACCAGTGAAGGAACTCTCCTTAAATATACTGGACATTCTTGAGAATTCAATCAAAGCAGAGGCGAAAAACATCAGACTGTTGATCGACGACGATGACGTTAAGGATATGCTCTACATAGAAGTAAGTGATGATGGCGTTGGTATGGATGATGAAATGACGAGCAAGGTATTTGATCCATTTGTAACAAGCTCTACAAACAAAAAAGTTGGACTAGGTCTCCCTCTTCTGAAATATGAAGCAGAGTCATGTGATGGATTTGTGAAAGTTGAAAGCAAAAAGAACCAGGGAACAAAAGTGAGTATAATGTTCAAGAAATCTCATATTGATAGACCTCCTCTGGGAGACATTGCTTCATCGGTAGTGACAGTATTTCTAACTCATCCGGAAATTAACTTTGAGTACATTCATGTTCATAATGGAAGACATTTTTCAATATCCTCAGAGGAGTTGCATGAAGCAGCTGGTGATAGTTTTGACTCTCCTTTAATAATAAAGGGAATCCATGAATTAATAACAAGCAGTTTAAACTCATTATACGGAGGTGAGCAATGGACAAGATAAAGTCCATAGAAGAGTTGCGAAAGCTTAGAGAGCATGCCAAGCAAACACTGAAGACGCGTCAGGGTGAGGCAAGAGTAAAAATCCTTATTAGCATGGGAACTGTAGGGATAGCAGCAGGGGCGAGAGATGTTTTGATGGCGATAATTGATGAGCTTGAGAAGCGTAATTTTACCGACGCTCAAATAATCGAACGAGGATCTCTTGGGCTTGATATTGAAGAGCCAGTGATTGCCATAGATATGGGGGGAGAGTTGATTTTCTATGGCAAGGTAACTCCAGAAATGGCAAGGACTATTGTAGCTCAGCATGTAGTAAATGGTCAGATAGTAAGTGACTGGGTCATAGCAAAGGGAAACAACCGATGAAAATATACAGGATTCATGCCCTGATTTGTGCTGGCGCTCAGTGTCTTGCTGCAGGAGGAAATGGGTTTGAGGATGCATTGAGGGAGGAGATTAAGAAGCATAAACTCGAAGAAGAAATCAGTATAGTTGAGACTGGATGTATGGGAGCCTGCCAGTTAGGTCCTCTACTTGTGGTTTACCCTGAAGGTGTTATGTATACCAAGGTAAAGCCTGAGGATGCCAGGGAGATTGTTGAAGAGCACTTCCTTAAGGGTAGACCTGTAAGAAGACTAATGTGGAAAGGCGAAAAAGCTGAGGTCCCGACTCTCACAGAGGTTCCTTTCTTCGCTAAGCAAACTAAGATAGTTCTAAGAAACTGCGGATCAATAAACCCAGAAGATATAGGCGAATATATCGCACAAGATGGATACGAAGCCCTGTCAAAAGCAATTCTTGAAATGACACCTGAAGAAGTGGTTCAGGTAATGAAAGACTCGGGTTTGAGAGGTAGAGGTGGGGCTGGTTTTCCAACTGGCGTTAAGTGGGAACTTGCTTTAAAACAAGAAGCTGACCAAAAATATATTATCTGTAACGCGGACGAAGGTGACCCTGGTGCATATATGGACAGATCTGTTCTTGAAGGAGACCCTCATTCAGTACTTGAGGGGATGGCGATTGCAGGGTACGCGACAGGCGCTTCAAAAGGATACATCTATGTTAGAGCAGAGTATCCTCTTGCGGTTAAAAGACTTGAAGTGGCTCTTAAACAGGCAAAGGAAAGTGGTCTATTGGGGAAAAATATCCTTGGGTCCAACTTCTCCTTTGACATAGAGCTCAGAATGGGTGCAGGTGCTTTTGTTTGTGGTGAGGAGACAGCTCTAATAAACTCTATAGAAGGCAACAGAGGTGAACCAAAAAAGAAGCCACCATTTCCTGTGGTTAGGGGTCTTTTTGGCAGACCTACGGTAATCAACAATGTCGAAACTCTTGCAAATGTACCAGTTATCATACAGAAAGGTGCAAAGTTCTTCAGGCAGTTTGGCACGGAGAAGAGCCCGGGGACGAAAGTTTTTGCGCTCGCCGGTAAGGTGAATATAACAGGTCTTGTTGAGGTTCCACTTGGAACTACTCTCAGAACAATAGTGTTTGACATAGGAGGCGGCATACCTGAAGGACATGAGTTTAAAGCAGCTCAGACAGGCGGCCCTTCAGGCGGAGTCATTCCTGCTCAACACATTGACGTACCAATGGACTACGAAAACCTTCCTGCTTTGGGCACTATCATGGGTTCAGGTGGTCTCATTGTAATGGACGAGACAAGCTGTATGGTGGATGTTGCAAAGTTCTTTTTGAAGTTCACAGTTGATGAGTCCTGCGGCAAATGTACTCCTTGTAGAGAAGGTACGAAACAGATGCTGGCAATTCTTGAAAGAATAACATCAGGTGGTGGACTGGAAGGTGACATAGAGCTACTTGAAAAAATGGGGAATCTTATAAAGCAAACTGCTCTGTGCGGACTTGGTCAGACAGCGCCCAATCCTGTACTTTCAACTATTAGGTATTTCAGGGATGAATATGAAGCGCATATAAGAAAGAGAGTTTGTCCAACAGGAGTTTGCAGCCTAAAAGGAGGGAAAAATGAAAGAAAGGTCGCTCATAGACCATCTTCATGACATTCAAAGTGGAAAGAAGGAGAACTTTGTCTCGAAAGAGGACGCAGCGAAGATTTCGAAAGCTACTGGTATTGCTCTTGCCGATATCTACGGGGTAGCTACGTTTTACACAATGTTCTCCGTCAAGCCGCGAGGAAAGCACATAATTAGGGTTTGCAGAAGCATTTCATGTCACATGGAGGAAGCTGATACACTAATCAATAAGATATCTGAGACGCTTGGTATAAAAATGGGAGAAACCACAAGCGATGGGGAATTTACGCTTGAGGAGTCAAGCTGCCTTGGAATGTGTTCTGTGGCTCCCGCGATGATGATAGATGATATGCCTTTTGGAAATGTAAACATCGATGAAATTCCCTCGATACTTGAGGATATAAAGAGGGGGAAGAAATGAAGATATTTAGAACACATGTCCTTGTTGCGGAGGACAACAAAAGTTTGATAAAAGGGGCAAAGGAAATAGAAGAAGCATTAGTAAGAGAAATCAGAGAGTTTGGTTTGGAAAACGAAGTCATGGTTGCCCCGACTGGAAGTCTAGGTTATGAAGAAACAGGAGTTGCAATAGCCATTTTCCCTGAAGGGATAGTTTACGCACCTGTCAATAGAGGTGATGTAAAGGAGATAGTTAGAGAACATTTTCTTAAAGGCAGAACAGTTCAGCGCCTGTTGAAAAGTATTGAGAAAGGGGAGGTAAAAGCCCCTTCGACAAAGTCTGAAGACATATTCTCGAAGCAAACAAGAATAGTATTACGGAATGTAGGTCTAATAAACCCCGAAAGCATTGACGAGTACCTTGGAAGAAATGGATATTTAGCGCTTGAGAAAGCTATAGAAAAGGGGCCTGAATGGGTCATAGAGGAGCTAAAGAAATCAGAGTTGAAAGGAAGAGGTGGTGCTGGATTTCCGACAGGAAGGAAGTGGGAGTTTACAGCAAAAGCACCGGGTCCTATCAAATATGTGATTTGTAATGCAGATGAAGGCGAACCTGGTACTTTTAAGGACCGTGAGATCATGGAAGGCGATCCTCACTCTCTCCTTGAAGGAATGATAATAGCAGGCTTCGCTACAGGAGCCAACTTTGGTTATATCTATGTGAGAGGAGAATATGAGTTATCGATTAGCAGACTGGAAAAGGCAATAGAAGCGGCAAGAGGGTATGGCTTGCTCGGTGAAAACATACTTGGCAGTGGTTTTTCCTTTGAGGTTGAGATTAGGAAGGGAGCAGGTGCATATATCTGCGGAGAAGAGACAGCTCTGATTGAGTCAATCGAAGGAAAGAGAGGAGAACCGAGAAAGAAACCCCCTTATCCTCCTACAAATGGTCTTTGGGGCAAACCTACCGTTATTAACAATGTTGAGACTCTGGCAAACGTGCCTCCGATAATTGAGAACGGTGCGGACTGGTACAGGCAATTCGGAGTTCCAGGCTCGTACGGAACGAAAGTTTTCAGCCTTATGGGTGACTTAAACTGGAAAGGAGTAATTGAAATTCCATTTGGAACAAAGCTCTCCTATATTGTGAACGACATAGGAGGTGGAGTTAAGGAAGGGAAGAAGCTTAAAGCAATTATCCTGGGTGGAGTATCTGGGAGCCTGATAGCACCTGACGAAATTGACACACCGGTTGATTTTAGTTCTCTTGCGACAATTGAGGCAGGCCCTGGATCTGGAGCCATAATTGTTTTGAGCGAGGATAGGTGTATAGTTGATACTCTAAAGAATATTGCTCATTTCTTTAGGCACGAGAGCTGCGGGAAGTGCACACCTTGCAGGGTTGGAACAGAAGAAATATGCAGAATAATAGAGTGGATCTCTACTGGAGAGGGAAGGCTTTCGGACATTGAAGCCCTTGAGGATCTTGGCAATGGAATGAAACTCACCTCTTTTTGTGGGCTTGGTCAGACTGCTCCCAACATATTGAGTCAGTCATTGAAGAAATATAAACAGGAGTGGATAGATCATATCAAGGATAAGAAGTGTAGTTCAGAAGTTTGTAAAATGACTTATAAGGAGGCTGAAAATGGTTAATAAGCTGGTAAAGGTGAAGATCAATGGAAATGATTACGAATTGCCTAAGGGTACGAGAATTCTTGATGCTTGTAAGCAAGTAGGAATTGAAATTCCAACTCTTTGCTATCTCGAAGGAATCGCAGAGGAAGGCTCATGTGGAATGTGTGTAGTTGAAGTGAAAGGCAGCAAGACTTTACAGAGAGCTTGCCTGACTGAGATATCTGAGGGAATGGAGATAGTCACTGACTCAGAGCTTGTTTTTGAGGCTCGTAAGATGAATTTGGAGTTAGCTCTTGCTCATCATCCTCTTGATTGCATGACTTGTGATGCTGATGGTGATTGCGAACTGCAAGACTTAGCTTACAAGTTTGGAATTAAAAAGAGCAGGTTTCTTGAAGACACTGAAGCTTTCTCTAAAGCGAAAGATACCTCATGGGACACAAATCCTTTCATACAATTTGATCCCCAAAAATGCATCCTTTGCAGGAGATGTGTGGAGGCGTGCAAAAACCAGGCAATAGTTAACGCAATTGAGCTAGCTTTAAGAGGATTTCGCACTAGTGTCAGTACCCCGTTCAACATACCCCTTGAGGATACTGATTGTCAATTCTGTGGTGCTTGTGTGCAGGCATGCCCAGTGGGAGCTCTTTTGGAGAAGCCAAGGATCGGAAAAGGCAAGATATATCAGTTTGAGAAAACTAAGACAGTGTGTGCGTATTGTGGTGTTGGATGCAACATTGAGTTGTACAAGGACAAATCTGAATCCCTTGTGATGGCAAAGGCAGACGAAAAGTCGATTGTTAATAAAGGCAGGCTTTGTGTAAAGGGTAGATACGGATACGAATATGTAAACAGCAAAGAGAGGCTAACAACACCGCTCATAAAGGAGAATGGTAAGTTTAGAGAAGCCACCTGGGAGGAAGCTCTTGATTATACTGCAAAGAAATTGAGCGATATAAAGAAAAAGTACGGAGCCAACTCAATTGGAGTACTTGGATCTTCTAGATGCACAAACGAAGATAACTATCTTGTGCAGAAGTTTGCAAGAGCAGTTATCGGGACCAATAATGTGGATAACTGTGCAAGGCTCTGTCACGCTTCGACAATTGCAGGCCTTGGGAAAGCATTTGGAGCAGCTGCGGCTACTAATCCAATTGAAGACATTAAGAATGTTGATGTAATGTTTGTGATTGGTTCAAATACGACTGAAACGCATCCTGTCATTTCTCAGTTCATTAAAGAGAATCAGAAAGAGAGAGGTGCTTTGCTAATTGTATGCGACCCAAGAAGAGTTGACCTTGCAAAGAGAGCGGATATCTTTATACAACACTATCCGGGGACTGATGTTGCACTAATAAACGGTATGCTTAATGTGATTATTGAGAAAGGGCTTGTGAACAAGGAGTTTGTTGATGAGCATACAGAGGGATTTGAAGAGCTGCAGAAAGTTGTCTCTAAGTATGACCTTGAGACTGTCTCTAAGATTACAGGAGTGGATAAGAAACTCATTGAGAAAGCTGCGGTAGCATATGCGTCGGCAAACAATGCGACAATTTTCTACACAATGGGAATTACGCAGCATACCGTTGGTACTGATAATGTATTGAGCATAGCAAACCTTGCGTTGGTTACAGGGCATATTGGCAAAGAAGGAAATGGAGTCAATCCGTTAAGAGGACAAGCAAACGTTCAAGGTGCCTGTGATATGGGGGCGATGCCGAATGTCTTTTCAGGCTATCAGCGAGTGAATGATGATGCCGCAAGAGAGAAATTCGAAAAAGCATGGAAGGTAAGTTTGCCTTCAGAACCAGGTTCACCGGTTACAGAGTTTGGAGACCTTGCACTCAATGGCAAGCTCAAAGCTGTATACGCAATGGGCGAAAACCCTGTTATGACTGAGGCAAATATCAAACATATAAAGGAAGGTTTCGAGAAACTCGAGTTTTTTGCTGTTCAGGACATATTCCTCTCCGAGACTGCTGAGCTTGCTGATGTTGTTTTCCCTGCAGCAGCAGCATATGAGAAAGAAGGAACTTTCACCAATACTGAGAGAAGAGTTCAGTTGCTAAGACCTGCCAGGCGGAAGCCAGAAGGTACTAAGTTCGACTGGGAAATAATCTGCGAAGTTGCGTCTAAAATGGGTTATGATATGTCTTACAAGAGCGCCTCTGAAATAATGGACGAGATAGCTTCTGTTACACCTTCTTACGGTGGCATAAGGCACAGCAGGCTTGAAACTGAGGGAATCCAGTGGCCCTGCCCCACCGTAGATCACGCTGGTACAAAGATACTCCACTACGGAGGTGTCTTTGCAGGTAGACCATCTAAGAAAGGTTTGCTAAGCGGTGTTGAATACATTCCACCGAAAGAAGTTCCGGACAGCGAATTCCCACTAATTTTGACAAGCGGAAGAATTCTATTCCACTACCATTCAGGAAATGAGACCAGACGCGTCAAGGTTCTTGATAGTTTTGTGCCCAAGAACTACGTGGAGATAAGCGCTGAAGATGCAGAGACTCTTGGCATATCAGACGGCGAAACAGTGAGACTTGTATCGAGAAGGGGCAGTATCGAGATAGCTGCGAGAATATCTGATAGACCCAAAAAGGGAGTCGTTTTTGCCTCCTTCCATTTTAGAGAGGCGAACGTAAATGAATTGACGAACAACGTGCTTGACCCGATAGCAAAGATACCAGAGTATAAAGTGTGTTCTTGTAGGATTGAAAAAATAAAATAAAAATCGAAGGAGGAGAAGATGAATGAACTAAATTTCTTTCCACCAGCACAGATTGCGCAGAAGTTTTGCGATGCAGGAGTTGGAAAGTGCAAGCTGGAGATAAAGAAAATGCTTCTGCTTGCAGTGCTTGCGGGAGTTTTTATTGCATTCGGAGCGCAGTTGTTCTTGCTTGTGACCTCTGACTCGACAATGGGTTTTGGCTTCACGAGATTTCTCGGAGGAAGTGTCTTTACAGTAGGACTTATGATGGTAGTGGTAGGAGGAGCTGAACTTTTCACCGGAAACAACCTTGTTCTAATTGCGGCTCTGAATAAGAGAGTAACATGGGGCGAGCTTTTTAGGTCATGGACGGTTGTTTACATTGGAAATTTCATAGGGTCTTTGCTTATAGCGGGGTTCCTTTTCTGGGGAGGTACATGGGGCCTAAACAATAGCCTAGTTGGCGCTAATTCCCTGAAGGTTGCTTTGGCAAAAGTTAACCTAACATTTGCACAGGCGTTCTTTAGAGGCATCTTATGTAACTGGCTTGTTTGTATGGCGGTCTGGATGGCAATGTCGTCTAAAGATGTAATTGGCAAGCTGTTTGCAATCTATTTCCCTATTATGGCTTTCGTCGCCGCAGGATTTGAACACTCAATTGCCAACATGTTTTTCATTCCTTATGGAATATTTCTTAAAAGTGTTCCCAAAGTTGTTGAGGCCACAGGAAAGACGCTTGCTGACTTTGATATTTTGAACTGGGGAACCCTTTTCACTAAGAACCTAATCCCTGTTACTCTAGGGAATATTGTTGGTGGGGCAATTTTTGTGGGTCTAGTCTACTGGTTTGTTTATTTGAAGCAAAATGAGCCGAAAAAGTGATATCACAGCGGCTATTCTAGCAGGTGGCAAGAGTAGAAGATTTGGAAGAGATAAGGCTCTCCTTTGTATTGAAGGAGAGCCACTCTTTCTTCGCATTGTAAATGTATTTAGAAGCGCTCTCGGGACAGAGCCATTGCTAATTGGCAGAGAAAAACTGCAGGGATATGAAAGATGCTTTCCGGATATCATTCCAGACTTGGGACCAATTGGCGGTTTGTACACTTCTTTAAGGCTCGCTGACACAGGTTTTGTTTTTGTTTCAGCCTGTGATATGCCCTTCATCAAGAGAGAACTTGTTGAGTATATGGTTGAGATTCTTGACAGGGAGGTCGCCGTTCTGATTCCGAGGTTAAACAATTCAAACATAGAGCCTCTTTGCGCAATCTATAACAGAAAGCTTGTCAATAAGATTGAGTATTTGGTTTCAAAAGGCGATCTGAGAATGAGATCTTTACTACTTGGTGAGAAGGTTCAATTTGTGTCAGAGAGTGAAATCGTAAAATTTGATCCAGAGTTAATCAGTTTTGTTAACGTTAACAGTAAATCCGACTTGATGTTGTCCTGCAGACTGTCAAAATGAGAAATATAAGTATCAAGAGATTTCAAAATGGAGCTCTTGCTGATTTTTCTGATGTTGTGGTAGAAGAACGGCTTCTTAACCTGTTTGTTGAAGATGAGCATATAGCATCGATTACGTATTCAAATGGTAATGAAACTCAGCTTGTAGTTGGTTACCTTTTTACAGAAGGGTTTATAAGTGCCTTTGGTGATCTAAAAGAAATGAAGTTTGCTGAAAAGGGGCAAACAACGGCTTGTTATGTTAGAATCAGCGATAGCGAGTCAAAGAGGTGTGTAGCAACATCAAAAATTGAACCTGAAAGAGTCTTTAGCCTTCTTGGAGAGGTACTTTCAAAAAGCGAGACTTTCAAGTTAACTGGTAGCACTCACATCTCTGGTGTTGCTGATGATAGGAAAGTGCTTTTCTGGCATGAAGATATATCGAGGAAGAGCTCCATACAGAAATGTGCAGGTGATCTTTTAGTTAAAGGCTTAAGCCCATCTTTGCTTCTGACAAGCGGAAGAGTCGTCCTGTATACGGTTCAGTATGCAGCCAGGATGGGAATAGGCATAGTAGTGTCTAGATCTGCAGTAAGTGATTTAGCTGTTAAAGAGGCTGAAAGTTCCGGAATAACTGTCATAGGATTTGTTAGGGGAAATCGGTTCAACGTTTACACTCATCCGGAAAGATTGAAGTAAGCTAATCCAAAAAGAACTCAATTGAAATCTCCAACTTTATTAATATAATACTTCTGATGAGAATGCTTCATACCCCTGTCTTGGTAAGAGAGGTGATTGACCTGCTTGGAGTGCGAGAGGGAGACATTGTTTTAGATGCGACTGTCGGAGAAGGGGGACACTCCGAGGAAATTCTTCGCAGAATTGGTGAAAGTGGTTTTCTGATTGGTGTTGATTTGGACGAGTCTGTTCTTGAAAAGGCACAAAAAAGACTCGAAAGAATCTCTTCTCGCTTCCTTCTTATTAATTGCAACTATAGAGAAGTCGAAGACTTTCTTCCCGCTGACAAGAGAAGATTTAATAGAATCCTTCTTGACTTGGGTGTATCCTCTGTTCAGCTGGATACTGCCGAAAGGGGATTTAGTTTTTTGCTGAATGCAGAGCTTGATATGAGAATGGGCAGAAGATTACAGATAACAGCGAAAGACATAATTAATTCGCTTTCCGAAGAAGAACTTTCAGAGCTTTTCTTCACTTATGGGCAGGAAAGGTATGCAAGACGTATTGCTAATATGATCGTGAGTGAAAGAAAAAAGAACCCTATTCTGACGACTTCTCAACTTGCTGACATTTGTCGAAGGGCTTATCCAAAGGGATACCATCGCATCAACTCAGCGACAAGGGTTTTTCAGGCTTTGAGAATTGCTGTAAACGATGAATTGAGAAGTCTTTCTGATTTTGTTTCCAGAGTTCCTGAGCTACTTCTTTCAGGAGGCAGAATAGCGATTATATCTTACCATTCTCTTGAGGACAGAATAGTAAAACGGGCATTTAGACAGGCAGAGGACTTGTTGGAAGTAACAAAGAAACCGGTATACCCTAGCTTGGAAGAAATAGAAAGAAACAGGCGGGCAAGGAGTGCCAAACTCAGGGTAGCTGAGAGAATATGAAGAAGTACGTTATTCTGACTTTATGCTTACTAGTTTTGGTAGTAATATATGGTCTTGTATATAGAGGGGCAGTTATAACACAGAAGAAAGTCAGCATTATGCAAATTCAGCTGGAGGAACTTGAAACCAAGAGAATAGAGTTGAACAGGGAGGTTTCTGTTTTGACGACGCCCGAGAGAATCGAAACTATTGCACGCACAAAGTACAATATGACTGAGCCCTCTAGGATTATTATCGTGCAGGAAGAAGAGGTAGGTAATTGAAAAACAGAGAAGATTCATACAAAATAAGACTTTCAGTCGTGTTTTACACAGTGTTGATCTTCTGCATGGTAATTACTGTGAGGCTCTTATCCGTGCAGGTTTTTAACAGAGCAAAGTATCTTGAAGAAGTGGAAGCTCAACTTCCAAATGACTACAATATTGTTCCTGCCGAAAGAGGAGAGATATTTGACAGAAATGGAAACTTATTGGCTTTTTCCGAGCCTTATTACCAACTAGATGTTAATCCTTCGATACTCTCTGAAGACGATAAGGAAAAGCTGCTTAAAGAGCTTCCCAAAGTGACCGGAATGCAGGAAAACGTTATAAGGAACCTTCTGAAGGCGAAAAGTTATGTGTTGGTTTCAAAGAGCATTACGCTTGACGGAAAGAATAAAATTGAAGCTTTGTGCATTGAGGATGGTGTCACCCTGACAAGAGTGTATAATCGCTTCTACCCTTATGGAAAGTACTTTTCACATATTGTTGGATTTGTTGGAATTGACAATGTCGGATTGTCAGGCCTTGAATATGAGTTTGAAGACATTTTGAGGGGTAAGAATGGAAGGATATTTAAGAATCTTGTTTCGACAAGACCAATTCTGCCAGGAGTTGCCTCTTACTCCGTTGAGCCAGAGAAAGGCAAGAGCATCGTACTGACTCTAGACACAAACATTCAGTACAAGGCTCAGGTAATTCTTGAGGCAAATGTCAACAAACTAAAGGCAAAGTCTGGATCTATAATTGTGATGAACCCGACAAATGGCGAAATACTAGCTATGGCAAGCTGTCCTCTGCCAACTGGTGATGTAAGCGAGCAATTTGACAATGTCATAAACAGATGCATTGCCTGGAACTATGAGCCTGGTTCAGTAGTAAAACCAATAATCGCTGCTTATGCTCTTGAGAAAGACATGGTGCCGTTGGATGCCGAGTTTGAATGTGGAGGTTCTATAAAGGTCAAGGATAGAGTTATTTCCTGTTGGAAAAAACATGGAAAACAAGAAGGCCTTAAGGAAGTGCTCAAGAATTCCTGTGATGTTGCTTTTGCCAGGGTAAGTATGATCATGGGAAAAGAGAACGTTCTGAACTGCTACAAGGCTTTTGGTTTTGGGTCGTCTCTTGACGTTGAGCTTCCAGGAGAGGAGAAGGGAATTCTTCCAGACCTGCAGAGGATTGGAGAAGTGGAGACTGCAACAATGGGTTTTGGGCAAGGCATTGCGGCTACTCCTCTTCAAGTTGCCACGGCATTTGCAACTGTAATAAATGGTGGAATAGAGTATAAACCTACAATAATAAAAGAGATAAGAGACAATGAAGGAAAAACGACTTATGAGGCAGAACCTATAATTAGGAATATCGTGCTCTCAAAAGAGACCTCACAAATCATGAGGGACGCTTTACTTTACACTGTTAATGAGGGAATTAAGAATGCAAAAATCAAAGGTATTGAAGTAATTGGGAAGACTGGCACAGCACAGAAAGTTGAGAACGGAAGCTATTCAAAGTCTAAATTAATCTACAGTTTTGTTGGTGCTTTTCCTGCAAGAAATCCCCAAGTTGTTGTTCTTATTGTTATTGATGAGACTCCAAACCCTATGTACTCTATAGATATCACACCCCCTGTTTTTAAAGAACTTGCCGAGTTCCTAATTAAGTACTTGAGGATTGGATATGAAGATAGCTGAAATAAAGAAAGTCTTTACTGATTTTGACATAAGTGGGCATTTGGAGACTGAATTTTCTGGCATATGTATTGATTCACGTGCTGTAAAGCCCGGTGATCTTTTCGTAGCAATTAGAGGGGTCAACATTGATGGCCATTGCTTTGTCGAAGAGGCACTGAGAAAAGGTGCAATTGGTGCTGTCGTGGAATCAGAAATGAACTTGCCACCAGGAATAACAAAAATAAGAGTAAAGGATTCAAGAGAAGCATACGCAAGACTCTCCTGCCTATTCTTTGATTTTCCTTCCGACAAGCTTAAGCTTGTCGGAATAACGGGCACAATGGGCAAGACAACTACTGGCTACTTGCTTTATTCTCTGTTCAGGTCTTGTGGTGTGAAGACTGGCTTCATTGGCACAAACAACTACTACATTGACGGAGAACGCAAGAGAAGTAGTTCATTACCGCCAACTACACCAGATTCTTTCAAATTCAATGCAATCTTGAATGAAATGGTGAAATCAGGTGTGAATTATGTTTTTGCTGAAATCACGTCTCACGCAATAAATCAAAAGAGAGCTTTTGGAATGACCTTCTATTCAAAAATACTTACAACTATGGGAGTTGATCATCTTGACTTTCACAAAAGTGTGGAAGACTATGTTTATACAAAAGTGTCGTTTTTTAGTAACTTCAGAGCACCGATCATAAATCTTGATACAAAGTATTTAGAGGACTTTGCTAGTGCTTCGGTTGAACCAGTGTTCTACAGCAGAAAACAACCTGCAGATTTCTGGGCTTCTGCTGAAGAGAGTGATAAAAATGGCTATCATTTTAATCTGATGAAAAGAGATCAGCTCCTCGCACGGATTTTCTTGAGAATGCTTGGCGACTTTAACATTTACAACTTTCTTGCCGTGTCCACATTTGCAATTAGAGAAGGTATCGATATGAACACGATAAGAGAATTTGCGGCAGATGCACCTAACGTCCCAGGTAGGATGGAATACATAGAAAGTAAGGATAGGAGGGTTGTTATTGACTTTGCGCACAACCCTGACGAGTTCAGAAATGTGCTAGCTTCATTAAGACAGAAAACGTCCGGGAGACTTATAACTGTCTTTGGCGTTGTGGGATTTTCTGAGAAGTCAAAAAGGATGGAAATGGGGAAAGTGGCTTCAGAGTACTCAGATTATGTGATTGTGACAACAGATGACCCCAGAGGAGATGATCCGTCCGTGATTGCTGAAGATGCTTTCAGCTGTGTTGTGAGTGGCGAGATAATTCTTGATAGAGGTAACGCTATAAGGAAGGCACTGCAACTTTGTCAGCCAGGGGATTTGGTAGCAGTGCTTGGAAGAGGAGATGAGTCAGTAATCCACTATAAAGAAGGTGAATTTGAATTCAGTGATATTGAATTTGTGAAAGAGGTTATCAAGTGAAATTAGATATCAGCGAATTCTTAAAAATGTCTTCGTTAGAATTGAGAGGCTGCATCTCGAACTTCAATAAGGTAAAGATAAATAGCAAGGAAGTGAATTATGGGGACGTTTTTGTTGCAATAAAGGGTGAGAGGAGCGACGGTCATAACTTCATAGATGAAGCAGTAGAAAAAGGTGCGATTGCAATAGTAACAGAAAGGGACTTTCTTCCACGTGAGCAAGTCTTGCAGATTAAGGTTGAAAGCACAAGAAAATTCCTTGTCGATCTTGGCAAATTTGCAAGAGAAAAACTTTCTGCCAAGGTTGTTGGGATTACGGGCAGCGCTGGAAAAACAACTACAAAAGAGATGATAAAACTTGCCTTTTCGTCTACCTTCAGTGTGTCAGCACCAGAGGGTAACCTCAATACAGACATTTCTCTTCCACTATTCCTAGTAAATGAGTGCTCTGGAGAAGAAGAATATGTAATTCTCGAAATGGGGATACAAAAAGCGGGCGATATGGACATCCTTGTAGAGTCAATGCGCCCTGAGATTGTTGTGATAACAAACATTGGAGAATCTCACACGGAGTTTTTGGGCGACAAGTACGGTGTTTTAAAAGAAAAGTTCAAGCTGGTTGAGTATGTTTGTAAAACTGGGGGCAGAGCTTATCTAAATGCTGATGATGAATTGCAAGTTGCCGAGGCTAAGAAATATGGAGATTGTATAAGGTTTTACGGGTTTTCGCGTTTAGCTAAGCTTAGAGCCGAGCTGGGCAGTCTAGAGCTTGAAGCTATGTCAATAAGTGTGAATGGCAAGAAGTATGCTTTTCCTTTCTCTGGCATGGGCCTTGCAAGTAACGTACTTGCAGCTTTCTCATTGTGTGCAGATGAGGGTATTGCTATTGATAGGATCTATGAAAAGCTTAAGAAATTTAAGCCGCAAAAAGGGAGAGGAGAGCTCATAAAACTACCAAAGGGCATTATGATTGTCGATGAAAGCTATAATTCTAACCCTGTGTCTTTAAGATCTTCAGTTGAAATGCTTTCGAAAACAACGCGTCCGGTTCTGCTTATTATCGGAGACATGCTTGAGCTTGGGGAAAGCTCTGAAAAATTGCACTTTGAAATAGGTGAGTATCTTGCCAATATCAATCCTTACCTGCTCATCACATATGGTTATTACTCAAGATGCGTTGAGCAAGGCTTGATTTCTGTAAAAGGCTCAACCAAAGCTGTGCATTTTGACGAGAAAGATGCTCTCGAAGACTACATAAGAAAACTTGAAATACCTGAAAATTCTGTTATATTTATCAAAGGTTCACGCGCAATGAAGATGGAGACTGTAATTGAACAACTAAAGAAGAGGTACTTATGACTCAGAAAGCAATAGTGCTTTTTCTCTTATCATTTGCATTAAGCTTTATTGTTCTAAAGTTGCTAATTCCGTTTCTAAAACGAACTCGGGCTGTTCAGTATGAAAGGCCTGAGGCTCTTGAAAATCACAAAATTAAGGAAGGAACTCCGAGAGGAGCAGGCTTAGTTTTCCTTATTCCCCTTATGTTCCTTTTTCCTTTTACCAATTGGGAGACTAAATTTGTTGCTTTTTCAGTTTTCATTTTTGCGTTAGCCGGGCTAATTGATGATCTCTTAAGTATTTACAAGAAAGACTCCAAGGGCCTATCTATTAGTCACAAGCTTATATTGTATTTTTGCCTTGCAATTGTTTTGTTTTTAATGTTTAGACAGAATCTTACCTTTTCAACGATAATTGCTGGTAGGGTAGTTAATATTCCTCCTCCAGTCTATTTTGCGCTTTTCATTGTAATCTTCGTTGGTTCAGCAAATGCTTTCAACTTGACAGATGGCGTAGACGGGCTTCTTAGCACAGTATCGATACCGATGTTTCTGACGGTTGTTGTTCTAAGTGCAGCAAATAGCGGAATGGCATTGTTCTCTTTTCTTATGATTGCATCCATCATTGCGTTTCTTTGGTACAACAGTCCAAAGGCGTCGGTATTTATGGGCGATGTTGGTGCAAATATCATTGGATTATCTCTTGCTGCTATGTCTGTTGTTGGAAAGTTTGAGTTTCTGTTTGCTCTAATTGCTGTAATTCCGGTTATTGAAGCAATAACTGACTTTATACAGATTGGATATTTCAAAGTAACGAACGGAAAAAGATTTTTCAAGATGGCACCAATACACCACCATTTTGAAAAGCTGGGTTGGAGCGAGGCAAAAATCACTTACAGGTTTACGGTGGTGACTGTAATTTTCTGCCTTATTGCCTTGCTACTGCGATAACGGGAGAGCAAGATGTCGAAAATTCTTGTGATTGGTGGAAAGAAGAGCGGTGTTTATGCTGCTTTGCTTGCCAAGAAGAAAGGTAACGAGGTCTTTTTGTCAGAAAGCAGTTCTAATGAAGAGGTAAGAGAGCTAACACGCATACTTAACGAGAACGGTATTGATTACGAAGTGGGAAAGCACTCTTTTGACAGGTTCTTGAAGTTTGACTTTGCTGTTTTGTCACCTGGTGTTCCCATGAGTGCACCTCCGGTAGTTTACCTAAAGGATCATGGAATAAGCTTTATTGGAGAAATGGAATTTGCATTTCAGAATGCTCCCGGAACAAAAGTCATTGCGGTTACTGGTACCAATGGGAAAAGTACAACTACGGCTTTGACAGGTCATCTACTGAGTGACTTGAATGTTGTTACGGGTGGTAATCTTGGCACACCTTTTTCTGCACTGCTATTACAAAACGAAAATCCCGATTTTGCTGTTCTGGAGACAAGTTGCTTTCAGTTAGAGACAATCGATAAGTATCACCCGCATGTTTCGGTATTTCTGAACATCTCTGAGAACCATCTGGATAGGTATGCTTCAATAGATGAGTACATAAGCGTAAAGAAAAGAATATTCACTAATCAGACTATGGATGATCACGCTGTTCTTAACTTCGATGACGTTGTAGTTCGGAAGTTTATATCTGAGCTGCACTCGAAGGTTTGGGGGTTTAGTGTAAGCTCTCAGACTGAGTACGGAGCGTATCTTGACAAAGATGGTTTCCTTGTATTTTCTTCCGGGAGTGCAAACAGGAAATTAATAAACAAAGATGATATTCCCTTGATTGGAATGCACAATGTAAAGAATGCTCTAGCTGCTATTTCAGTCGCAATGATTCTCGGAGTACCAGCGGAGAGCATAGAAGCTAAATTACGAACTTTCAAAGGTCTTAGTCATCGTTTGGAGCATGTTAGGACGCTTGACGGAGTGTCGTACATTAATGACTCAAAATCAACTACGCCTGATTCAACCATAACTGCGCTAGAAGCATTTGATGGCAATGTTATATTGATTGCTGGGGGGAGTAGCAAAAACAATGACTTTAAGCCTCTAGCCGAAAGACTTAAGGGCAAGGTAAGGTTGCTTGTTCTCATAGGCGCAACATCACAAGAAATAGCAGAAGCAGCAAAAAGAGAAGGATTTGGAGACTACGCCTTTGCAAGCTCGCTGTATGAGGCAGTTAGAATCGCAAGAGCTGCTGCTGTAAGCGGAGATATAGTATTGTTGTCACCTGCCTGTGCGAGTTTTGACATGTTCAGGGATTTTGAGGATAGAGGCGATAAGTTCAAAGAGATAGTAAATCTGCTATGAGCAAAAGAAAATACTACTTCATTATACTTACAGTTTCCTCTATATTGCTTGCCTTACTTGGTATAGTGATGAGTTTCAGTATTAGCTCTGCTGTTACTGAGGGGTTCTCGCTTGGGCTTTTTCGCAGGCAACTTGCCTATGCTTTGACTGGAATATTGTTCTTCCTTATTTTCCTGTCCGTAAACCACTCCCGCTTGAGGAAATTTTCAAAGATATTTTTTATTCTAAATTTTATACTGCTTGTTGCCTTGTTCTTTATCGATAGAAATGGTTACAGGAGGTGGATAACAATTCCTGGGTTACCATTTTCTTTCCAACCTTCCCAGTTCCTTTTTATTACACTTTCATTTTTGATGGCACGTATTATGTCAGAGCCAATCAACGAAAAGCTAAAGTTCAGGTTTTACTCATTTTTGTTTCTGGTGGTTGTCTCATCATCCCTCTTAGTAATATTTGAGCCTGACATGGGTAGCGGAATGCATGCTTTTATTACGGGTTTTGCTCTTCTTTTTGTGTCTGGCATGCCATTGATTCAGACAGGTGCGTTTCTAGCAATCTCAGTGTCAGGAGCAGCTTTCGCACTAACTCTTTATCCCGAGTGGAGAAATAGGGTTTTGGCTTTTCTAGATCCTTATAGTTATGAGAGCCTTGATGCGATGCAGGGGCTTCAGAGTTTAAGAGCTCTTGCCAGAGGCGGTATTTCAGGAGTAGGCTATATGAGGAGCATTTTGAAGTTTCCAGGCAGGCTACCTGTCAGTTCATCGGACTTTGTTTATGCAATTGTGGGCGAAGAGCTTGGTTTGTTTGTCTGTCTCGGCATTGTTCTTGCCTTTGTTGTCATAGCATATGTTGGATTCAGGATTTCTGTTGAGGCGCGTTCAGGCTTTTCAAGAATGCTTTCGTTTGGGCTAACATTCGGAGTAGTTCTTTGGGGTCTTATAAACATGGCCGTTAATACAATGCTTATTCCTACTACAGGAGTGCCACTCCCTTTTGTGAGCTTTGGGGGGAATAACCTAATAGCGAACTTCATTGCCATCGGAATTATTGCAAACATAGCAAGAACAGAGGTTGAAAGTTGAAGATTCTTATAGCAGCAGGTGGTACGGGTGGGCACTTCTATCCCGCAATCGCGGTGGGAGATGTCTTTAGAAGAAACGGACATGAAGTCGTTTTCGTTGCAAGTGAGAGAGGCTTGGAGGCGAGCAAATACAAGTTAAATAACTTCAGGTATGAAAAAGTCTGTGCCAGGCAGTTCTATACTGACTTGAAATCTATTGTTTTGTTCATTATATCTTTGTTTAAGGGCTTCTATCAGGCAATTAGAATAGTTAGAAGGGAGAAGCCTGATATTGTCCTTGGAATGGGCGGCTATGTTTCAGTCCCAGTCCTCCTTTCATGTGTAGCTCTCCGAAAGACTTTCTTTTTGCACGAGCAGAACATCATTCCCGGGAGAACTAACTTGATTTTTTCGAGGTTTGCGTCAGCGGTTTTTACAGGTTTTCCAGACAGCAGTGGTTTCTTCAAAGGTAAGGCTATTTACTCAGGTAATCCTTTGAGAACCGACTTGCAACGCATTAGCAAGCTTAAGGCAAGAAGTATGCTTGGAATTGGGACAAACGGTAAGGTTCTGCTCGTGTACGGCGGAAGTGGCGGTGCAAAGAAACTAAATGAAACAATGCCGGGATTGATAGACAACATTCTTAGTGAAACCGAACTTAACGTGATAATCATCACAGGGAAAGCCAACTATTCTTCATTTATTGAAAGAGTTGACATCAGCAAGAGAATTAAAGTATTTGAATATGTTGACGATATGAGCATTGTTTACTCTGCGTCAGATCTGGCAATTTCAAGAGCAGGTGCTATGACGCTGTCTGAGCTAGCTTTTTACTCGATTCCTTCAATAGTTGTGCCATTCCCTTACGCACGCGATAATCATCAGTTAATGAACGCAAGGTTTTTTGAAAGATATGGAAACATAGTGGTAATAGAGGAAAAAGACCTTTCTGTGGACTTGCTGCGTGAGACTATTCTGAAAATGTTAAAGTTGATAGATGAAGGAAAATTGCCGAAACATATAGAAGGCGAAGAATTGCCCAGTATCAAGAGCGCAGATCTGATATACAAAAAGATGATGGAGATTGCACATGAAAAAAGTGTTCATGGTCGGAATTAACGGCTCTGGCATGAGCAAGCTGGCTTACATACTTTCTGATCTTGGGTATGCTGTATATGGCACCGATGTCTTAGAAAATGAAGCAACGTCAAACTTGCGAAAAAAAGGAATTACATTTTTTCCAAATGCTAAATTTTTGCCACAGGAGGACTTTGAGGTTGTAATATTTTCATCAGCAGTTCAACAGTCAAACGAGATACTCCTTGAGGCTGCAAGAAGAGGGCTAAAGGTAAAGAGAAGGGCTGAAGTACTTGCTGAAATAGCAAGCGAATACAAGTCTATAGTGGTTGCAGGCACTCACGGAAAGACAACGACTACTTCATTAATTTACCACATTCTAAATCACTTCTCGATGGCAAATGGATATGTTGGTGGAGTGCTGTCAAAAGAAGAGAAGTTTTCTCCTGAAAGGGAATACTTTGTTATAGAGTCAGATGAGAGCGACCGATCATTTCTTCTATTTAACCCAGAAATTCTTGTAGTAACCAGTGTAGATAGGGATCACCTTAACACGTACGAGGGTAGCTTCGAAAAATTGAAGGAAGCCTTTAGCAGTCTGATGGAAAAATCAAGAAGCCTTGTAATTTCCTTTGATGATATAAATGCTCGCGAAATTGGATTCAGGTTTGGAAGCAAGTCATTTTACAGTTTGGAAAACAGAGAAGTTGAGATGTTTGCAGGTAATATAAGATATGATAAAAACGGAGTAACGTGCGATATTTATGAGAGTGGCAATTTTGTCGGTGAATTTCGCCTTCCGGTATTTGGTGAAAAAAATGTATTGAATTCAATTGCTGCTCTTCTTGTAGCAAAAAAGGTTGGCATCGGGATTAGTGAAGCAGTCGAGTCCCTAGAGAGCTTTTCATTGCCAAAGCGAAGGTTTGAAATAAAGTTCGAATTTGGAGGTATTGTGGTCATTGATGACCACGCTGACCACCCAACTGAGATTGAAGCTACACTAAAAGCTGTTAGAGAACACTTTCCCGGAAGGAGAGTTGTAGCAGTTTTTGAACCTCATAGGTATACGAGAGTTGCATCTTTGGGAAGCTTGATTGCAAAACCGTTTAAGTATGCTGACTTGGTTATTTGCACCGAGATCTATCCTGCTTTTGAGGAGCCGATTCCAGGGGTAAATGGGGAAAGTGTTTTTTCATTGCTCAAGTCAGAGAATAGTGACAAACCTGTTTATTTTGCAAATGACTATAATATAATTGTGAAAACAGCTTTACAGATTTTAAGAAGCGGAGACGTCTTGGTAGTTCTCGGGCCAGGAGAAATTCACAAAGTAATTGAACCGCTAATCAGGAGTTTAAAAAATGAAAAGCATTGATAGTCTAAAAAGCACTTTCAGAGGCAGTGTTCTTATAGGAGAACCCTTAAGAAATCACACATCCTTTAAGATAGGTGGTCCTGCCGAAATCTTTTTGATGCCAGAGAGTAAGAGAGATCTTATCGCAGCTCTCAAATGGGCACGTCAGAACAAGCTGCCGATCTTCGTTATTGGAAATGGAACGAACATTATAGTTTCAGATGATGGGATTGAGGGTGTTGTAATAGGATTTTCCAAGGGATTTAACAAGCTGGAGTTTTTTGGGAATAGAGCTGTTGTAGAGGCTGGGGTTAACCTTCAAGGGTTTCTTGAAGAGGCAACTAAGCGAAACCTTGGAGGGCTCGAGTTTGCTTGGGGGATACCAGGTGCGGTAGGGGGATCAATTGTAATGAATGCTGGCAGTAATTCACACTTTATAAGCACTAAAGTTGAACAGGTGACAGTGATGAGCTATGACGGCAAGGAATACACTCTGTCACATGATGAGCTAAGATTTAACTACAGGTATTCAATACTTCAGGATGAGCCTCTGGTGCTTGTTGAAGCGTTTTTTGCGCTTGATTTTAAGGATAGCGCGACAATAATGTTCGAAAGAGATCAAAACCTTAAGGCTCGATGGGCAAAGCAGCCTCTTAATCTTCCATGCGCAGGTAGTGTCTTTAAGAACCCTCCGACGACTTATGCTGGCAAGGTTATAGAGGAAGTGGGCTGCAAAGGTATGAAAATAGGAGACGCAATGATTTCAGAGAAGCACGCGAACTTCATTGTTAATTTGGGAAACGCCACTGCATCAGATGTGATTGCTCTTATAAGAGAGGTTAGGAAGAAGGTTTACAAACAAAAAGACTTGATTCTTGATCTTGAAATAAAACTGGTGGGAAATTTTAGAGAGTCAGATACCCTGGAGAATCTAAAATGAGCGAAAAAGTACTTGTGGTATATGGTGGCACCTCATCTGAAAGGGAGATTTCTTTGAGAAGTGGAAGAGCTGTGGCAGACGCTCTCAGGAGAAACGGGTACTCTGTTATTGAGTATGACTTTGACGGAAACATAGAGGCTGAAGTGAAAAAGCACCTACCAGATCTTGTATTTGTTATGTTGCATGGGAAGCCGGGCGAGGACGGAACAGTTCAAGGAGCGTTGGAGTACCTGGGGGTTGCATACACTGGTTCGGATTTGCTTTCAAGCGCAATTTGCATGAACAAACTTTTTACAAAGCTTCTGCTTCTGGCTTCGGGTATACCAACTCCGGCTTATTTTTCACTGAGGAAAGGTGAGGAGATCTCTTTTGGTGAAGCAACTGCAAAACTGGGGTCGGGCAAACTAGTAATAAAACCTAATGATCAGGGGTCGACAATTGGAGTCAGCATAGTAAACAATGAGAAAGACTTTGTTTCAGGAGTAAGAAAAGCTCTTGATTTTTCAGAAACAATTCTCGTTGAGGAGTACATTGAGGGGACAGAAGTCACGGTATCAATTATTGGCAATTATCCGAATGCAATTGTCTTGCCTGTGATTGAAATAGTTCCTGCTCATTCCTTTTACGACTTTGAGTCAAAGTACTTACCTGGAATGTCTAAGCACATAATCCCGGCAAGGATTTCAAAGGAAGCTTCAATTGAAGCTTCTTTAACTGGAAAGAGAATTTACGAGCTCTTTAATTTGAGGGATCTTGCAAGAATCGATATGATTGTGAGAAATGACAAGCCGTATGTTCTTGAGATAAACACAATTCCTGGCTTTACACAGACGAGCCTTGTACCTGATGCTGCCAAAGCCTGCGGTTATTCATTTGATAGTCTAGTTGATTTTATCGCAAAGGAAGCGCTAAAGAGAAAAAAGTGAAGACACTTATATTTGTGTTGGTTGTGCTTGTGGCAACTTTTATTGGCTTCGCTCCCTTACTTCCAGAAAGCAGAATAGAAATATCAAGTGAGTTACCAGTAAAGCCAGAAGCATTTTTCTACAAAGTCGGCAATCTTTATCTAACATATTTCGCGAAAAGCAACGTTGAGGTGGAGAGATGTTTCATGGGATTGAGAGTCAAATACTCACCAAGGCCGATAATGAATGCAAAGTTCAAAGACGGTATTAGAGGCGTTACTGAGGATGGATTCACCTTGAGTAGTCTCGCGCCTACTGACGAGGTCATAGTGGTAAATGCAAGCTACAAAGATTGGGGCATTTTTAGAGATCTATTTCTAACTATGAAGAACAAGGGAATATTATCGGATGTAGAAAGATTCGAAGTTTACAAAGGTAAGGTTGCATTTTTTGACAAAAAAGGTATTCTAATAGTAGTGGGACAGGAGAAGCCAGAGATTGCTTTTATGAAATTGAACAAAGCACAGGAATTTTTGAAAGAGCCATTTAAGAGTGGTTTGGTTATAGACCTGCAGTACAAAAACGAGTGCGTTATTTTTTGGAGATGAAACATGGGAGATAAACTGATCTCTGTACTTGACTTAGGTAGTAGCGCTATTAAGTTTCTCATAGCCGAAGTATCTAATGGCAGCTATTCTGTCGTTGGAGTCGGCAATGTTCCCAGTAAGAGTATTAGCAAAGGCGTTGTAACAGATCTGAACAAGGCAAGTGAAGCAATAGTGCAGGCAAAGAAGCAGGCAGAGAACATGTCTAACAAGAAGGCTGGCGCTGTGTACGTTTCAGTCAGTGGGGGACATGTCTACTCTTTGAACAATAAGGGAAGCGTCATTATTTCAAGAGAAGGAAGAGAAATCTCCAGAGATGACATTCGTAGGGTTGAGGAGTCGGCAAAAGTGCTTCTGCTACAACCGAACCAGAGTATTATACATGTGCTTCCAAGGCAGTTTATAATAGATGGACAGGGGGGGATTAAGAACCCTGTGGGAATGTCGGGAATAAAGCTTGAAGAAGAGGTTCATATAGTAACTGGTTCATCAACAGTTCTATATAACATAAAGAAAGCGATTTCGATGGCAGACCTCGAGTTCAGTGGATTTGTTTTGCAGTCGCTTGCTTCTGCCACGGCGACTCTAAATGAGCAGGAGAAGGACATAGGCGTTGCATTACTGGACATTGGTGCTGGCACTGGCGATTTAATAGTCTATAATAATGGCAGTGTTGCTCATAGTTCGGTTCTCCCTATAGGGGGAGAATACATAACAAAAGATCTTGCACAACTTTTAAGAATTTCCTTCGAAGAGGCCGAGGCGTTAAAGAAGAGATATGGATTCGTATTCCGGGAAGAAGGAGAGATAAACGATGAGTTTGTTGAGATAGAGAAAATAGGATCTCGGGAGAAGGTCACCGTTAAATTAAGCAAGATTGGAGAGTATATAACAGACAGAGTTGATGAAATTCTCGAGGGAGTAAAGCTCGAGCTTATGAAGTCGGGTTACTGGAGCTCGATTCACTCTGGAATAGTAATAACTGGAGGTTGTGCTCTTCTTAAGGGGTTTGTTGAGAGGGCTTCCTATGTTCTTGATGCCCCAGCAAGGCTTGGGTATGCTTCGTCAGACTTTGTCCTTGCAGATACTTTGAGTTCGCCTGAATATGCAACCAGCGTAGGTCTTGTATTGTATGCATCAGAGCAATCTGAAGTGAGAAAGCGAAGAGGAAGCATTGATTTATCGTGGCTCAAAGAGTTGTTTGAATAGGAGGAGGTAAAAACGATGCTTGATCCAAAAGATCTCGATCCGTGGATAGGCTCTAGGGCAAGGATCAAAGTATTGGGCGTTGGCGGCGGTGGAGGAAATGCCATCAATAGAATGATTGACGAAGGAATTGATGGCGTTGAATTCATTGCTGTAAATACGGATGTCCAGGTTCTATCGCTAAATAGGGCTGAGAAGAAGGTACAGATTGGAGCAAGGACAACGGGAGGCCTAGGCGCAGGCTCTTATCCGGAGATCGGGAAAAAGTCCGCAGAGGAAAGCAAGGATGATTTGAGAAGAGTCATAGAGGGAGCAGACCTTGTTTTCATAACAGCTGGAATGGGAGGCGGTACAGGAACAGGTGCTTCTCCAATAATTGCCTCAATTGTTAAGGAGCTTGGAATACTGACTGTTGCTGTTGTGACAAAGCCTTTCATGTTTGAGGGAAGAAACAGAATGAAGGTTGCGGAAGAAGGCATAAAAGAACTTAGCCCATTTGTTGACACAATTATAACAATTTCGAACGATAGACTGTTGAAGATCGTAGACAAGAATACTCCCTTGAATGATGCATTTAAGATTGCAGATAACGTGCTTCTTCATGCAGTAAAAAGCATTTCTGAGTTGATCACAAAACCAGGGCTTGTTAATGTTGACTTTGCTGATGTAAGAGCAGTACTCAAGGACGGGGGGACGGCCTGGTTTGGAATAGGTGTTGGAAGAGGGGAGAGCCGTGGAAAGGAAGCAGCGATGAAAGCTCTTTCGAGTCCTCTGCTTGATTTCACAATTTCCGGAGCAACTAAGGTATTGTTCAATATTTGTGGTGCCGCTGCCATTGGAGAGGTAAACGAAATAGCAAGCCATATTATGGATAATGTAACTCAAGATGCAAAGGTAATTTTCGGTGCCATTGTTGACGACAGTCTAGAAGATGAGATAAGGGTTTCAATAATAGCTGCGGGATTTAGCCCTGTCTATGAAGAAAGAAAAGAAAAGGCGATTCCAAAAGAGGAAGTTTTCGCCAGTTCGGATTTTGAGATTCCTGCCTTTCTAAGGAAAAAGAGTAAGAGACAGTAGAATTGAGAAGGATAATCTTAGTTCTGGCTATCCTTATTGTTGTTGTACTTGTTTTTGGTATAGGTAGAGACATCATATACTTGTTGAAGTCAAAACTAATAAAGGTTGATTGTGTGAATGTTTCTTATTATGACATTTTTAAAGAGCTGAAATTCAGAGCAATACTAGATGCAGAACCGGTACTTGCTACATTTAACGGGACAGTAGATTACTTAGTTGAGAACGGAACATATGTGAATAAGGGCGACCTTGTGGCTGTTATAAGTAGTGAAGAAGAGAAGGTTGAATTAAGGGCAAACACAGAGGGCATTTTCTTGAACTATGTCCTTAGTCCTGTTAATGCTTATGGTTCTTTGCAAGACGACTTTGACTTCTATTCCAGTTCTGTAGAGCAGAGATATGGTGGCAGCAAGGTAAAAGAAAAAGACTTCGTTGCCTCGATAGTAAAAGATAATACATACGAACTGGTTTTTAGGAAAGAGGATGTTACTTGCCCAGTAGAAAATTTGAGAATAATCCTAGATGATGGAATTACAAGGGTCAAGCCAAATTCAGTTAGAGAATCTGGAAATTGCATTTTTTTAAGGTTATCATCATACCTACTCCCAATAATTCAAAGGAACAGTATTTCTGTTTCCCTAGGAAGAGTTTATGGGCTAAAGATAGAGAAAGAGGAAATTGTTGAAAGAGATGGAAAAAGAGGAGTATTCATAGTAAACGGGGACAATGTCCTCTTTCTGCCTCTTGATATAATACAAATAGGCGATTATATGGTAGGTAAGATAGATGATGAAAGGTTTTCAGAATTCAAGTATTTCCTTGTTGTTAAGACCCCAATTCTAGTGAAGGAGGGTCAGAAGGTAGGCAGTTTTTAGTGTAACTTTTCCCATTTTTATGCGTATTAAGGAGTGAGGGTTGAAAATTGGAAGTGAGATTATTGAGCAAATTCGCAACGGAAACGAGGAAGCATTTAGGGCTTTTTATAGAGAGTACTTTCCTCGAGTCTATAAATACGCATATAGAAGGGTTAAGGTGAGAGAACTGGCAGAAGATCTTACTTCTGAAACCTTTATCAAGGTTATGAAGTCGTTTGAAAAAGGCTTTGAGCTTAGGGAAGGAATAAGTCTTGATGTATGGGTTTATGCAATTGAGAGGAACGTTATAAGAGATTGGTTTAGAAAAAACGCAGGATTTAGTATTCTGCCTTTGGAGGAAAAATTTGAGAGTAGGTTTGCTTCATTACTAGAGGATCCTTATTCGTCAGCCGAAAAAGAGGCTGTAAACGATTGCTTGAAGACTGCTCTTGAGGAGATTCCTGCTCAGTACAAGGCGCTTATAAAGATGAGATTTTTTAGAAGAATGAGCATAAAGGAAATTGCGAGTGAGCTTGGTAAGACAGAGGGGGCTGTTAAGGTTTTGCAGTTCAGGGCGATTAGGGCTTTGAAGAAGAAAGTGGAGGATAAGATTGAGGATTTATAGTAGAAAGGAAGATGTACTTGAAAAGTTTATTAGTGCGCTTTTAAATGAGAGATGTTATGATTTTTTGGAAGCTTCTGGCGATATTGAGATGGTTTCAATGCTGGAGCTTGCCATCTTACTAAAAGAAGAGAAGAAAATTGATAGGTCCTTTCAGAAAAACCTTGAAGAAAATTTGCTGAATATGTATTTTAGAAAAGAGAAAGCCAAGAAGCGGAGTTTTATTTCCGAGATTACATCTGCTATACTATTTTTGGTTGGATTTCCTTACGTTGCGAATATCAGTGAGGAATTTACTTATGGCAGTGTTTCTGGAGGTTTTGGATTGGGTAGTTTGCATTGGGGCAATTCTAAATATAATTACTTAGGGTTTAGTTGTTTGCCTATTTTGAAGCAAAGTGCAACAAAATAAGGAGGTGACAATTCTTGGCAAAATGCTTCGAAAAGTTTCTTAAAAAATCAAAAAAGAAGGAGGTTGAAGGATGAAGAAAATTATTAGTGTATTAGTTCTTTTATCTTTGGTACTGACAGTTGCTTCTGTCAGGCCTTTTTCCGTAAGCGCGGCAGGCTTTAAGGATGTAGAAGAAAGCTACTGGGCGAAAGAGGAAATTGACTATTTGGTGTCGAAAGGGGTTATTGCTGGATTTCCAGACGGAACATTCAAACCTGAAGAAGCAGTAACCAGAGAACAGTTTGCAAAGATGGTGTGCATTGCAAAAGGTTTAAGTGAGTACAAGCCCGCAAAGGCAACATTCAAAGACGTTGCTTCTTCAAGGTGGTCCTATGGTTTTATTGAAGCAGCAGTAAAAGCTGGTTACATTAAGGGCTATACCGATGGAACCTTCAAGCCCGAAAGAGCAATTACAAGAGAAGAACTCGCTGTTCTTGGAATTAGAGTTCTTGGTAAAGAAGCTGAGGCAAATGCATGGAAAGGCGAACCACTTGTCTGGGCAAATGACTGGAAAAAAATAAGCTCATGGGCGGTTGGAGCAGTTACTCTTGCGTATAGACCTGATATTCAGATGCTGACCTACCATGTGAAAGATGGATTGGTCGATCCCAAAATGTCAGCAACAAGAGCAGAATGTGCCTATGCTATTTACAAATTAGTAGCTCCTCCCAAAGCAGGTGGAAAAGTAATCGTCGCGCAAACGCAAGAGCCTGACGCTCTTATGTCATTTGCGACCTCAATGATGGCACAGAGAAATATAGCTATGCAATATGAAGATGGGCTTATCATGGCTTTCCCTAATGGTACGTATGCACCGAGGATGGCTTTGAATGTTCCAAACTTCAGTGACGGCACATGGACTACATATGAGGTTAATGGCAAAACATGGATGAAGACTACTTACTACCTTAGGAAAGGGGTTAAGTGGTCTGATGGAACACCTGTCAACTATGAGCAGGATATCAAATTTGGAGTCTATGATATATATCTTTCAGGTAAGATAGAGCAAATACCTTCGACTGACCCGTATGATAAAATAGAGAAAATAGAGTTTCCTGATCCGTACACGATGGTAGTTACCTGGAACGATACGACACCATATGCTAACGGAGGACTTCCAATATATCCAAAACACTTCTACAGCCAAGTGCCTTTGGAGCAAATAACTGCGTCAGCGTTAGCAAAGAAACCTATCCATGCCGGTCCATACAAAATAAAGACATGGGTAGAAGGTTCATACATTTCGCTTGAACCAAACACCAACTGGTTCGGTTGGGCAGGTAGTAAGCCACTTGTTCAGGAGTTTATTTGGCAGTGGATCCCAGACACAAATACCATGCTCATGAACGTTCTTGCTGGAAAGGTTGACGTTACCCTTATAGGTCTTGGAATTAAGGAAGCACAGCAAGCACAGAAACTGAAGACAATAAAGGTTCAGGTAATACCATCAATGTTCTGGGAGCACCTTGAAATCAACACAACTGATCCTATTTTGAGCGACGTTAGGGTGAGAAAAGCAATTGCTTATGGAATTGACTATGATGATCTTAATAATAGGGTGTTCCTTGGGCAGAGAAGAGTTCTCTATATCCCATATATTGCTATTGGAGAGTACTGGAGGAATCCGAAGGCTGTAATGCCTAAGTATAATCCAGAAATGGCAGGCAAGCTTCTTGACGAAGCCGGATGGAAGATGGGCTCTGATGGTTACAGATACAAGGATGGTAAGAGACTTACTATTGAGCTTTCAACTACTACAAGGCAGGACAGAAAGGACGAATCAGTTGTAATTCAAGCTCATCTTAAGAAGATTGGAATAGAGATTGTTCCAAGCTATCAAACTTCAACCTACTTCTTTGGCACTTATACAACTCACAGAATGTTCCAGCTTGCCTTGTTTGCATGGGGAGGCGATCCAATTGACCCAGGTGGATTCACCCTTTATCATAGCAGCCAGATTCCAACCGAAGAGAATAGCTGGCAAGGTCAGAACTACACTGGAGTAGCTGACCCAGTCCTTGACGAGGCAATAAAGGCAGCTACTACAAAAGTCAATCCAGCAGAAAGAAGGAGTCATTACTACGTTGCACAAGAGAGATTGGTTGAGCTTATTCCTCAGATAGGACTAAACTGGTGGGCAGATATTTATACGCCTAAAACGAATCTTGCGAATGCTGGATTCATGTATACTATTTCTTCATCAATCGGTTATACTTGGAACTCCGAGTTCTGGTATTGGAAATAGTTTGAGCGATTGTTAGTTTAAGTTGCGGGGTCTCCGCAGAGGAGACCCCTTTTATTAAGGATAAGGAGGCTATAAAAAGGTGAGAAACTATGTAATCAGAAGAGTCTTGCAGATGATCCCGCTATTTCTTGGTGTTGCTTTAGTCACTTTTGCAGTTCTTAGCCTTGTTGGCGACCCTTTCGCCCAGATGCTTGTTAATCCAAGAATAAGGCCTGAAGATGTGGCAAGATTAAGGCACGCATGGGGTTTTGATCTACCATGGTACCTTAGGTTCTTTAAGTGGTTCTGGTCTATGATCTCTGGAAACTGGGGAGTATCAATATTTGCTGGAGGCAAGCTTGTTTCAGAGATAGTTGGAAGAGCAATTCAGTGGACGTTGCGTTTTTCAATTGCGTCTCTGATTTTCTCTTTTGTTGTTGCAGTTCCAGTAGGAATCTACTCAGCACTTCACCAATATACTGCTTTTGACTACATATTTACATTCTTTGCTTTCTTTGGAATGTCAATGCCTACATTCTGGTTCGGTTTTATTCTGATGATGGTATTTGGTTTGAGACTGGGTTGGCTCCCTATTGGAGGGACAATGACACCGGGCATAGAGACTGCGCCATTTATACTAAGATTTCTGGATCAGTTGAAGTATATGATTTTACCAGTAATTGTGCTTTCTCTATTTAGCATGGGATCTTGGATGAGATATGCAAGGAGCTCTATGCTTGAAGTCGTAAGACAAGACTATTTAAGAACTGCAAGAGCAAAAGGTCTGCCAGAGCGGACAGTTGTTGTAAAGCATGCTCTAAGAAATGCGCTAATACCAATAATTACATTACTTGGGTTGTCTCTGCCAGGTATAATTTCTGGTGCAACAATAACGGAAACTGTTTTTGGAATACCGGGAATGGGAAGATTAACTGTAGACGCTATGCTATCTAATGATTATCCAGTTGCAATGGTTAGCCTACTTTTGCAGTCAGCCCTTCTGATTATTGGAAATCTTATTGCAGACCTGCTTTATGCTGTTGTAGATCCAAGAATTCGTTATAGCTGAAGGAGGGTTAGATGAACCAAGAACAGACTATCATTGATGTTGAAGCAAGTCAGAAAATAGAAAGCTACTGGAACATTGTTTCGAGGAGGCTGAAGAAGCACAAGCTTGCAATATTCTCTCTTTTTATGCTCGGTTTCATAATCATTGCCTGTGTAATAGGTCCATTTATTTCACCTTACTCTACGAGCGAATTTGGTGCAGTAGATGATGTGATGATAGGTCCCAACACTAGACACTGGTTTGGAACAGACGAGCTTGGAAGAGATGTTCTAACAAGGGTTCTATACGGTGGAAGAATTTCTCTTCTTGTTGGCTTTTCCTCTGTATTTTCTGCTTTAGTCATTGGAGTAATAGTAGGTGCTTATGCAGGTTTCTATGGAGGAGTTCTCGATACTCTCCTAATGAGGTTCACGGACATTATGTTCTCTATTCCTGTTATGCCACTACTTGTGGTTTTGTCAGCTGCTATACCAGGTGCGGGAATATGGAAAATAGTATTTGTTATTGCAATTTTTGGATGGATGACTGATGCAAGAATAATAAGAGGACTTTTCCTTTCTTTGAGAGAGACAGAGTATGTTGAAGCAGCAAAAGCTATAGGTGTTTCCAACAACAGAATTATATGGCGACACCTTCTTCCAAATGCGCTATCGCCGATTATTGTTGCTGCTACCTTGGGCGTAGGCGGAAATATAATATACGAGGCTGCATTGAGCTATCTCGGCTTTGGTGTTATGCCTCCTACACCTTCGTGGGGAAATATGCTTCAGAATGCCCAGTACGCAATAGCCATAGCTCCTTGGCTTGTTTGGGTGCCTGGGATAGCCATCTTACTTACGGTACTTGGATTCAACTTCCTTGGTGACGGTCTTAGAGATGCCATGGACCCAAGGCTTTACAGATAGAGGTGAGATATGAAACAGGACGAAATTCTACTTGAAGTTAATGATCTTAGAACATATTTCTATACTGATGATGGAGTTGTTAAAGCTGTTGATGGAATGAGCTTCAAAGTAAACAAAGGAGAAGTTCTCGGCCTTGTTGGTGAGAGTGGCTGTGGAAAGAGTGTGGCCTCGATGTCGATTTTGAGACTTGTCGATGCACCTGGAAAAATAGTTGGTGGAGAAATAATATTCAAAGGGGAAAACCTTCTGGAAAAAACATTCGAGGAAATGAGAAAGATAAGAGGCTCAGAGATCTCTATGATTTTCCAGGAACCCATGACTTCGCTGAACCCTGTCTATACTATTGGTGATCAGATAATGGAGGCCATCCTAATTCATCAGGATGTTGATGAAGAAGAAGCAAAAAAGAGAACTATTGAATTACTAAACATGGTAGGTATTCCTGAACCGGAGAAGAGATATAAGCAGTATCCGCATGAAATGAGTGGTGGCATGAGGCAGAGGGTGATGATCGCAATGGCAATTTCTTGCCATCCAGATCTTCTGATATCTGATGAGGCAACTACTGCTCTAGATGTAACAATTCAGGCGCAAATTCTTGAGTTGATGAAAGACTTAAGGAAAAAGATAGGAATGGCGATACTCTTTATAACCCACGATCTTGCTCTTGTTGCTGAGATGGCGGACACCGTTGCTGTTACTTATACAGGGAAAATAGTCGAATATTCAGATGTAGTGAGTGTTTTCAAGAAACCACGCCATCCATACACTTATGGCCTTATCGCTTCTGTTCCAAGCCTTGTCTCGGAAAAAACAAAAACGGAGCTACCAGCCATTGAGGGAATGGTGCCAAATCCTTATAGAATGCCTGAAGGGTGCCACTTCAACCCACGGTGTCCTTTTGCTACCGAAAGGTGCAGAAAGGAAATGCCTGAACTTGCTGAGATAGATCCGGGTCACTTTGTGAGATGTTTCCATCCAGTTAGTGTTGCAAAGGAGGTATCATGAGAAAAATCCTCGAAGTGCAGAATTTAACGAAGTTCTTCCCAGTTGTTGGTGGCGTGTTTTCCAGGCCTGTTGGCTGGGTAAAAGCGGTTGACGATGTGAGCTTCCATGTCTATGAGGGAGAAACTTTTGCTCTTGTGGGAGAAAGTGGGAGTGGCAAAACAACTGCAGGAAAGACGGTTTTAAGACTCCATGAGCCAACTAAAGGAAAGATATTCTTTGAGGATAAGGAAATTACAAAACTAAGCCAGTCTGAAATGAGACCATTGCGAAAAGACATGCAAATAATTTTCCAAGACCCCTATGGTTCTCTTAACCCGAGAATGCCAATAGGAGAAATGATTAGAGAACCTCTTATGGTTCACGGGATTGGAACTAAGAAGGAACAGGAAGAAAGAGTAATTGAAATAATGAAGCTTGTAGGGCTTAGACCTGAGTATGTCAGAAGGTATCCGCACGAATTCTCTGGGGGACAGAGGCAGAGAATTGGTATTGCAAGAGCAATAGTGCTGAATCCAAAGTTTGTTGTTGCTGATGAACCTGTTTCTGCTCTTGATGCATCAATACAGGCGCAGGTTCTAAACTTACTGCTGGAGCTTCAACAGAAACTTGCCCTTACTTATCTTTTCATTGCTCACAACCTTGCGGTTGTTAGACATGTGTCCGACAGAATTGGTGTAATGTATCTGGGTAAGGTCGTTGAAGTTTCAGAAACAAGGGAGCTTTTCTCAACACCTTTGCACCCCTACACTCAGGCACTTCTTTCTGCTATTCCTATCCCCGACCCCGAGATTAAGAAGGAGAGAATACTTCTTCAAGGAGACATACCATCTCCTATTAACCCTCCGTCTGGTTGTAGGTTTAGAACTCGTTGCAGGTTTGCAAAAGATATCTGCAAGCAACAGGAACCACCTCTTGTTGATGTAGGCGGCGAGCATTACGTGGCATGTCACTTCGTTAAGGAAGGGAAGAAAACGTCCTATACTGCTTAGAACAAATAATAGTTGAAGTTGCGGGGCCAGAGCAAAATCTGGCCTTTTTCTTATTGACATCTTTCTCATTTTTATTAAAATATGTATGCGAAATATGAGGGCCCGTAGCTCAACGGCAGAGCGGTTGGCTCATAACCAATTGGTTCTTGGTTCGAATCCAAGCGGGCCCACCAACAGGAGGGTTTATGAACTATATCGCTCTATTCTGGGACCTTGAACAAAAATCTAAGATTACACATAAGAAGGAAAAAAGAGTCAAGGAAATAAAAGAAGAGCTTAAGATCCAGGAAAGCGTTCAGCAAAAGGAAGACGAGATTGCGAATCTTAATTCGCAGCTGGTTGCATATGTCAAGAGGCGAGGGGAAATAGAGAACGAAATTTTTGAGGACGAGAACAGACTGAAAGCTCTTGTTAGCGAAATGGAAGCCAACAAGTACAGTACACCGAAGGAAATTAAACTGGCGGAGAAGAACAAACGAGACATTCAGGAACGGCTGGAAAATTTAAGAAAGGCACTTAAGAGTATAGACGAGGAGATAAGTGAGAGAAAGTCAGGTATCAGTAGGCTGGAGAAAGAGATTAGTTCTGCAAAGAAGACTATAGAAACAATAACAGCTGAATACAAGAAGCTCGAGAAGGAGATAGCTGAGGAGAAGAGCAGACTGAAGCAAGAGTTTGAGGAGAAAACAGTTGGAATCCCGCAATCAATATTGAGCAAGTATCTTGAGATAAGAGAATCTTTTCAAACTGGGGCAATTTCGCAGATTGATGATGGTTTTTGCGGAAGCTGTGGTGTTAGGATTCCTGCTGAAACCCTTGAGGCTCTGATGGAGAGTAAGGGTGACAGGATAGTGCGGTGCGAGATTTGTGGAAAGATTCTTTACGTCCCGCAAAGTCCTATCAGTTCTAGCGAGCATAATCAGGTGGAAGACTCTTCTTCAAAGAGAGTAAACAAAAGCGCAAAGGGCATTTCTAAGGTTAAAGGAAAGAAATAGTTTGCTCAAGCAGGGAAGGTGATCGCAGGGCTTGTGCCCTGAGGAAAGTCCGGACTCCAGGGAGCAGGATGCTTGGGAAATCCAAGTGGGGGAAACCCCAAGGAAAGTGCCACAGAAAACAGACCGCCTCATTTCGAGGCAAGGGTGAAAAGGTAGTGTAAGAGACTACCGGCGTTTCTGGTGACAGGAACGTGCATGGCAAACCCCATCCGGAGCAAGACCAAATAGGATAGCGCAGGCAAGCTCCCGCCTTGCTATCGGGTTGGTCGCTCAGATAAATGATCACGTCCTTAACGGAAACAGAATCTGGCTTATTCCCTGCTTGAGTTGCTTTGCAAACACAGGCTATTTCTGTATAATTATTGAGCCGTGTGGAAATCGGGGCGTGGCGCAGTTTGGTTAGCGCACCTGCATGGGGTGCAGGGGGTCGGAAGTTCGAATCTTCTCGCCCCGACCATTCGGGATGTGGCTCAGCTTGGTAGAGCGCTTGGTTCGGGACTAAGAGGTCGTGGGTTCGAATCCCACCATCCCGACCACTTTATTTCAAAGGAGATATAGATGGATCAAAGAAAAGCGCCATTGTATGAAGCGGTCGTCAAATATATAAAGAGAGGCATGATTCCTTTTCACATGCCTGGTCACACATCAGGAAAAGGAGCACCTAAGACTCTTAAGAGACTGTTTGGAGAGCGATTTTTTGATTTTGACTTGACAGAAGTCTCTGGTCTGGATTATCTTCATCATGCGCATGGAGTGATAAGAGAAGCTGAGAATCTTGCATCAGAGCTTTATGGCACAAAGGCAACCATTTTTCTGGTAAACGGTACAACTGCAGGCATTCAGGCAATGATACTTGCTTCCGTAAGAAGGGGCGAAAAAATAATAATTGGAAGAAATTCGCATAGGTCGGTTATAGGTGGAGTCATACTTGCTGGAGCTGTTCCTGTTTTTGTTAACCCTGATTTTAACGAAGAGTTTGGAGTGATAACAAATATCTCTCCGGAAAGTGTCAAGTTGGCAATAAAAGAGAATCCTGAGGCAAAAGCCGTGCTTATGACCACGCCAAACTACTACGGTTTTCAGGGGCGAGTGAGGGATGTAATTGAAATTTCTCATAAGAGCGGAATGTGTGCCTTAGTTGACGAGGCACATGGAGCTCATTTTCCTTTTAACGATAAGTTCCCAAAGTCTGCGATATACCTTGGAGCTGACTATGTGACTCAAAGCGCCCATAAGACTTTGCCAACACTTACTCAGACTTCATATCTTCACGTGGTGTCAGAGAAGGGTGATGTCGACAGGATAGAGCAAATTCTTGGCGTTATAGAAAGCTCAAGTCCCTCTTATATTTTTATGACTGCCATGGACATAGTGAGAAGAGAAATGGCTGTAAATGGAAAAAAGATGTGGGACCGGGCAATCGAGATTGCAAACTATGCAAGAGAGCAGATTTCAAAACTAGAAGGATTCAAAGTGACATCTGAGAGAATTATGAATGGTAAAGATATAAATGCTTTTGACCCAATAAAGCTCACGATAAACGTTCAGGAACTGGGGTATTCTGGTTTTGAGTTTGAAGCTTTTTTGAACAAGAATAACATAGAAATAGAGCTTGCTGATTTGCAAAACGTTCTTCTCTTTGTGACTGCTGGCACAACAAAGCACGACGTGGATAGACTTATCTCTGTTCTTAGAAAGGTCCCGAGAAAAGGCGAAAGAAGCAAGGTTAAAATGCCTCGATTCCCAGAAGAGTGCACATTTGCGCTTACCCCAAATGAAGCATTCAATAGCAGATACGAGAGACTTACACTGAGAGACTCTGTAGGGAGAGTTAGCTGGGGAGTAGTGGCTCCTTATCCTCCGGGAATTCCGGTGTTAGTACCTGGTATGATTGTTAACCAGAAACATGTGAACTATATTGAAGAAGTCTCAGCAAGAGGTGGACTGGTTCAGGGAGCAATAAAGTTTGACAACTCTATAAAAATAAGGGTGGTAAAGGATTAAGGAGGCAACATGGCCGAGAGAGACCTCTTGAACCTAATTAAGAAAACTGAATCTGAAGCTTCTGAAATTGTGAAGAATGCAATAGAAGAAGCCAGGTCGATGGAGCATGAATATGCTGCTAGCAAGGAGCGTATCAAAGAAGAAAACAAGAGAAAGTTGCTGCAAGCATTGCAAGAGGAGAGAGCAAGACTTCAAAGTGAATTTGATAAGCTTCTTCGCGATATTTCTCGCGAAGAGGAGAAGGTGAGTAATGCACTTGAAGAGTGTTTCAAGGCCAAAAAGGTAGAGCTGGTGAACAAAATCATCAGAGATGTCCTTGAGAGTTAGAAAGGGAACCCTCAATGGCAATAGAAAGACTGAAGAAGGTAATAGTTATTTCACCAAAGAACAAGAAAGGCGAAGTGCTAGAGAAGTTCTTTTCATTAGGAACGGTCCATTTGGAGAGCTTTGAGTACTCCTCACGGGAGCTTGGTGGTTTTGTTAAACCAATTCCACAGAAAACATATACGAAGGAAATTTCGCAGCTCAATTTCATAAAGAACATATTTACTGAGTTTGGATTTCAAAAGAAAGGTTTTTTCAAATCATTCTTTCCAGAGGACGTTGAAGTAACTGAAGAGCAGGTTTTGCGGGTAGTAGACGAATTTGACCTAGACAGGTTTTATGAAAGTGTAGCAAGTCTGTACAGCAGGTATTCAGAAATTTCTGAAGAGGAGAATAGGCTCAAGGAAGAAAGAAAGGCAATTTTCTATCTAAAGAATTTTCCGTTTGAACTGGAAATTCTCAATGGCACGGAAAGGACGTATTCTCTTGTTTTAAGGTTCAGAAATCTGGACTTGGCGAGATTTTTAAGAGAGGAAAGCGACCTTCGTTCACGCATATATGTTGAGACTTTTGAGACCGAGAAAAACTTCTCAAAGGTCTTTGTTCTCTTGATGAGAGACGACCTGCCATATCTTGAAGAGGAACTAAAGAGGTACAAGGTAGAAAGGTTTGTTACAGACAAACACTTTGTTGGTTTTGTTGAAGAGGAAGTGGAAAGAATAACTAGGAGACTTTCGGATTTGTCACAGGAGAAAAAAATCATAACCTCAAAGCTTAGGGAGATGTCGGGCGAGCATCTGAGTGTTCAAATTCTAAGTGAATACTATTTGCTAATGAATGATAAAGAAAAAGCAATATCGAATTTCATTGAAAGCGAGAGTCTGGTACTATCAAAGGGCTATGTGAAGAGTAGTCAAGTTAAGGAGCTACTAATGGGTATTGAATCTAAAGATACCTACGTTATGATTTCGGATCCTGAGCCAGATGACTTTGTTCCGGTTGCACTCAAAAACAACTTAATTTTTAGACCATTTGAGTTTCTTGTAAGGTTATTTGGAGTTCCTTCCTACGGGAATATTGATCCAACCCCTCTTGTAGCAATGCTTTTCTCCGTCTTCTTTGGCATTGCTCTTGGAGACGCTTTTTATGGGCTAGCTTTAGCGTTATTTGGATGCATATTTGCGGTGAAATATAGGAAGAACTTGCCAGCAAGAAACTTCTTCTCCATAATGCTTTATGGCGGTGTTATGTCAATAGTTGTAGGGCTGCTGACAGGCTCATGTGCTGGCAATTTCTTCAGTACATATTTCCCGAACTCCTTCTTAACCAAATCTCTAAGCCTAATCCAAGTTATTGACACGAACTCTCCTTCTGGTTCTGTTAGTTTTCTTGTTTTTGCTATAGGTTTGGGCATTCTTTCACAGTTGCTTGGAGTTCTCATGAGTGTAATCGTAAAGATTCGTCAGAAGGACGTGCTAAATGCACTTTTTAACGGAGTTGGTTGGCTCCTTTTCCTGCCGGGGCTAATACTGATGTTTTTCGTTAGAACATTCCCTTATCTCAGGACAATAGACAATATTATCTTATATACTGGTCTTGCGTTCCTTCTTCTGGGAGGGTGGATTTCAGTCAGATCTTTAATATTCAAACCGATTGCCGCGCTTGTAAATCTATATGGAATAAGAAGCTCTTATGGAATAACAAGTTTTCTTGGAGACGCGCTATCATACTCACGATTGTTTGCTTTGGGTCTTAGTAGCTCTATTCTTGCTTCATCTTTCAATCTAATGGCACGTGCGATTAGCGACATGTTTGGAAGTTTTGGCATTGTGCCGCTCGTGGTCATATTGCTTGCAACTCATGGACTAACACTCGTAATGAACGTTTTGGGTTCTTTTATTCACTCAATGCGTTTGAATTTTCTTGAATTCTTTGGACGCTTCTATGACATTGGAAGTTATGAGTTCAAGCCATTTGGTTTGAGTTTTAGGAACATAAGGATAGAACAAAAAAGGGAGGCAAAGTAAAAATGGAAAGTGCAATTACAAACCCCACTTTGATTGGACCAATGTGGGTGGCCTTCGGGGCTGTCATTGTGGCTGCTTTGGGAGCAGTTGGCTCAGGTATAGGAATTGGACGGACGACCTCGCATGCAGCTGGAATCCTTTCAGAAAAGCCTGAGCTGTTTGGAAAGCTCTTGGTAATAATGGCTCTTCCGGGCACTCAAGGTTTCTATGGTTTTGTTATCTCGTTTCTTATGATGCAGAACTTTGGCTTCATAGCGGGAAAGCCAAGAGGGACAGTCGGTCAAGGACTTGCCATGTTTGTACTTGGGATAATTATTGGATTGGTTGAATTTAAGACTGCACTTGACCAAGCTCATTCCTCTTTGGGATCTCTTGACCTAACAGGGAAGAGGCCGGAAGAGAGCGGCCGTGCAATTCTGCTTCCTGCTCTTGTTGAAACATATGCTATTTTGGGCCTTGTAATCGGCTTCTTGATAATTCTTTGGGTAAGCTCAAGCGCTTTCTAAGATGGGAATCGAAAACATTAGAGAAAGGATACTGCAGGAGGCAACTCAAAAGGCAGCCTCTATTAAGGAAGAAGCGTTTCGCCGCCTTGAAGAAGAACTAAGATCATTTGAGATCTCTGAAGAGAGAAGATTTGAAAACGAGCTAAAAGAGAACTTTGCAGAGCTCAGTGCGGAGTATTCGAAGAAACTTAATGCCGCAAGACTTGATTCCGAAAGGAGAATTCTTGCCAAAAAGAGGGAGTTGCTTAACCGGCTTTTTGAAGAGACTCAGAAGCAGATACTCAACCTAAGTACACAGGACTATTTGGGTTTCCTAAAAAGACTCATCCTGAGAGACTCGCCTTCAGAAGGAGAATTTGTGATATGGTTAAGTGATGATGACCTAAAGAAATATAGAAAGGAAATTGAAAAGTTTGCCTTAGAGACTTATGGCGGCAGGGCTTCTGTATCTCGTAAGCCCGCAAAGATAAGTGGCGGTGTTCAGATTTCGAGCGAGAGGTTCTTAATTGACAATTCCATTGAAGCGATACTGTCAGAGTACAAGGACAAAAGTGAAATAGAATTATCAAAGAAGCTTTTCGAGGACTGAATATGGTGGAGGAATTCCATTTCAATGTCAGGAGAGAATCTGAATACGACTACCTAAATGGTAGAGTCAAAGTTCTTGAAAGCTATCTTCTGGATAAAGGGTTCTTGAGGAGACTAAATGATTTGAGTTTTGAAGAACTTGTCAAGGAGATTTCTCAAACAAGCTACAGGCAGTTTGGCACATTTGACTCCTATTCCTCTATAAGCAGCGGAATCATCAGAAGATTTGAGTATGAGCTGAAAGACTTTGAGCATTATCTTTCAAAGGGCTTCATAAACTCATTTTTTAGGAGCAAGGAAATATTCCTACGCGTGAGGGATTTTGCCTTGAATAATACTGAGCTTGCCAGCTCCAAGCTGAGGGACTTCTTGTTGTCCGGGAAAGGGGACTTTCCAGCTGAATTTAAACTTTGCTACGATTACGTTTTAAATGCTAGGCAAGACTCTTTGATCAGTGGCGTTGCGGTGGGCTCTTACTACTTGAAGTTTCTGAACAATGTGGCAGAGAAGACAAAAGTAGGAATGATTATTGATTTTTATCTTACATACTCAAGAAGCTACTTTATTGCCTCATGCATGCGATTATCAAAGTTTGTTGACCGAGAGATGATTGCTGAACACAGATTTAACGAAGCTGTGTCTTTAATGAGGGGAGTTCTTGCTGACAGGGAAATAGTCTCTGACATTTTCGATTTTAATACTTTTAAAGGTTTCCTGGCTTCAGAAAGGGCTTACTATGGCTCTGCTGATTTGACAAAGGTAAAGGCTAGAGATTACATTATTCGAAATCTTGAAGAAATAATAGAAAGAGCAAAACCAATAAATACGGGAATCATACCGGCTTTTGTTTACCTTTTGAGACTCTCTCTTGAAGTAGAGGAGCTTCTATCAATAGTTAACACTAGAAGTCAAAATGCATTGGAATTTGCCAATTCTTACAAGGGAGTCTTATATGAGTAGAATTGCATTTGTAGGCGATAGAAGATTTTGCAGTTTCTTAAAAAACTTTGATTTTGAAGTGTTTCCTGCAAAGAACGGTGAAGAGGTTTCAAGAAAGGTGAGGGAGCTCTTACAGGAAGGTAAGTATGCATTAATAGTATTTAAGGAAGAGTTCTTCCCGTACTTGCGAGACGTGTTTGATAGACTGAAAAAGCCGCTACCTATCCTTTTTATGATACCTTCATCCAAGGATAGGAGCATAACAATAGACTATGTGAATGAAATGGTAGAAAGGGCTGTTGGAATTGATATTTTATCCAAATCCAAGGGTTAAAGGGGTGCTGTATGGAAGATAGAGCTGGAAAGATAGTCAAAGTCTCTGGGCCGCTTGTTGTTGCTTCAGGAATAGCAAATTCCCATATGTATGAAATGGTATACGTAGGACACAAACGGCTCTTCGGAGAGATTATAGAAATCAAAGGCGACCTTTCCTCTATTCAGGTCTACGAAGATACTAGCGGGATAGGGCCGGGTGAGCCTGTCTATGCGACAGGCAAGCCGTTAAGTGTTGAATTGGGCCCAGGGCTCATAGGTTCAATATATGATGGAGTACAAAGACCCCTTGACATACTCAGATCGAAATATGGAGACTACATAACCAGAGGTCTTTTTGAGCCAGGTCTGAATAGAGAAAAGAAATGGCACTTTAAGCCTGTTATTAAGGAAAATGCGGCAGTGAGTGGTGGTGACATTATTGGCGAGACTCAAGAGACGCCACTTGTGACTCACAGAATCATGGTACCGCCAGGTTTGAGTGGGAAAGTGAAGAAAGTTGCAAAAGAGGGTGATTACGGGGTTACAGACACTGTGTGCTCACTGGAAACAAGTGCTGGACCTAAGGAAATTACCTTAATGCAGAGTTGGCCTGTGAGGATTCAAAGGCCAGTCAAAAGAAGGGTTCCGCCTTCTGAGCCTTTAATAACGGGGCAGAGGGTAATTGACATGTTCTTTCCCATTGCTAAAGGTGGCACTGCATGTGTTCCTGGACCTTTTGGCAGCGGAAAGACGGTAGTGCAACATCAGCTATCTAAATGGGCGGATGCTGACATAATTGTCTTTATAGGCTGCGGTGAGAGAGGCAATGAAATGACTGACGTTCTCATGGAATTCCCTGAACTGAAGGACCCGCGTACAGGTAGACCTCTTATGGAGAGGACGATTCTCATTGCAAATACCTCCAACATGCCAGTGGCTGCAAGAGAAGCCTCAGTATTTACTGGAATTACAATCGCCGAGTACTATCGGGATATGGGGTATGATGTTGCTTTGATGGCAGACTCTACCTCAAGATGGGCTGAGGCAATGAGAGAAATGTCAGGTAGACTGGAAGAGATGCCAGGCGAAGAGGGTTATCCGGCTTATCTTGCCTCAAGAGTGTCAACATTCTATGAAAGGTCTGGTAAAGTCGTGTTGCTCGGTTCAGACGACAGGGAGGCAAGCTTAAGTGTAATAGGTGCTGTTTCTCCTCCTGGCGGAGATTTGTCTGATCCAGTGGTCCAGTCCACTCTTAGGACTGTAAGAGTTTTCTGGTCACTTGATGCTTCCCTTGCCTATGCTAGACACTTTCCTTCAGTAAACTGGCTGGTTAGCTATTCTCTGTATGCTGAGACTCTTTCGGATTACTACTCATCTAAAGTTGGCAAAGACTGGGTAGAGCTAAGAGTGAAGGCAATGAGTATTCTGAGAAAAGAAGCTGAGTTGCAAGAAATGGTTCGACTGGTAGGTATTGATGCACTTTCTCCGCATGATAGGTTAACCCTTGAAATTGCCAAGTCAATAAGAGAGGACTTTTTGCAGCAAAATGCCTTCCTTCCTGAAGATACATATACCTCTTTGAAGAAGCAGTATAGGATAATCAGAATCATTGATATGTTCCACGAAAAAGCAAAAGAAGCACTAGAATCGGGAATCGCGCTTGACAAGATAACGTCAGCTGGTGTGCGGGTAGATATCTCAAGAGCTAAGTTCATACCTGAAGGTGAATTGGAGAAGTTCTCCGAGATAGAGGTAAAGATAACAGAGTTCTTTGAAGGGTTGAAAAAAGAGGTGGAGTGATGGCAAAGGAATACGTTACTACAAAGGAAATAGCGGGACCGCTTATTGTTGTAGAGAAAGTGGAGAAAGCTTCGTTTAATGAGATAGTTGAAATAAAGTTAAGCGACGGATCTCTAAAGAGAGGGCAGGTGCTTGAAGTAAGCTACGACAAAGCGCTCGTTCAGGTATTTGAGGGGACTTCGGGACTGAGCCTTGGCGATACAAGAGTGAAGTTTCTTGGAAGAGGTGTTGAGCTGGGAGTTTCGCCACTTATTCTAGGACGAGTTTTTGATGGTTCAGGAAATCCAATAGATGGAGCACCTCCCCTGATACCTGACAAAAAGCTAGACATAAATGGAAGCCCAATAAATCCGTTTGCGAGGGACTATCCCTCGGAGTTCATACAAACAGGAATCTCTTCAATAGATGGTTTAAACACTCTGGTGAGAGGACAGAAGCTCCCCATTTTTTCAGGCTCAGGATTGCCACATGCTCAAGTTGCGGCACAGATAGCAAGACAGGCAAAAGTTCTTGGGAAAGAGGAGAAGTTTGCAGTTGTGTTTGTTGCAATGGGGATTACATTTGAGGAAGCTAATTACTTCATAAACAGTTTTAGAGAATCGGGTGCGCTTGAGAGGTCGGTAATGTTTATTAACCTTGGAGACGACCCGGTAATCGAGAGAATTCAGACACCGAGATTTGGGCTCACTGCTGCAGAGTATCTTGCGTTTGACCTTGGAATGCATGTTCTTGTAATCATGACTGACATGACGAATTATTGTGAAGCTTTGAGAGAGATATCTGCTGCAAGGAAAGAGGTTCCCGGAAGAAGGGGTTACCCAGGATATATGTATACAGACCTTGCAACAATATATGAAAGGGCAGGAAGAATAAAAGGCAAAAATGGGTCAATTACACAGATTCCAGTTCTGACAATGCCAGAAGATGATAAGACACACCCAATACCCGATCTCACTGGCTATATTACTGAAGGACAGATCTTCTTATCAAGAGCATTGTATCAGCAAGGTATATACCCACCCATTGACGTTCTTCCATCGTTGTCCAGGTTAAAGGATAAAGGTATTGGAGAAGGAAAGACACGAGAAGATCATGCAGGAGTGTTAAACCAGCTTTTTGCTGCATACGCAAGAGGCAGGGAGGCACGAGAGTTAGCAACAGTTCTTGGAGAGAGTGCGTTAACCAGCGTAGACCTTATCTTTGTTAAATTTGCGGACGAGTTTGAGAGAAAATTCGTCAGCCAGGGACTCACTGAGAATAGGACAATAGAACAGACTCTTGAGCTAGGATGGGAACTACTATCAATGATCCCGGTTGAGGAGCTTAAGAGAGTGAAACCTGAACATATAGAAAAGTACATGTCCAAGTACGTGAAAAAGGGGCAATAAATGTTGCTTAGAGTCAACCCAACAAGAATGGAGCTTCTCAGGCTGAAGCAGAGGCTCCAACTCGCAAGAAGAGGTCATAAGTTACTCAAGGACAAGCTAGAGGGACTTATGAGGAATTTTTTGTTTCTTGCAGGTGAGTTTGTAAGAAGAAAAGCCGAGTTTGACAGAAAAATGCTTCTAGTGCAGTCCAAGTACTATGCTTCTGTTGCAACTTATACCGATGATCATCTAGACATGATTTTCTCTGAAAATGCGTTCAGACTTAATCTTGAGATTGGCGAAGGTTTTGTTATGAATATTAGGTATCCCAAGCTTAAGGCAATTCCAGAAGGAAATGCGATCAGCTATCCTCTCGTAATGACGGACGAGCTTCTTGACGATGCATTTTCAGGTTTTCTTGAGATTTTACCAGAGCTTGTTTCACTTGCCTCGCTACAACAACAAATATTCCTTGTTGCTTTTGAAATATCCAAGACAAGAAGAAGGGTTAACGCGCTTGAGTACGTTATGATTCCAAACTTAGAAGAGACTACAAAGTACATAACTGGAAAACTTGAAGAGATGGAAAGAAGCAACATTTCTAGACTACTGAAGATAAAGGATTTGATAAGAGGACACTGAATGTGAAGGTTGTTGATAGAGAAGAGTTATTTAAAGGGATCCTTCTTGTTATGAGGAAGAAAATAGTTCAAAACAAAGACGGAACGCTTTGGGAAAGAGAGACTGTTGGTTACGGAAAGGACGCAGTTGCTATTGTTGGGATTGAAAATGGCCGAATCTACTTTGTAAGGCAATTTAGACCTGCATGTGAGGATAGTCTGGTTGAAATACCAGCTGGGAGAGTGGAAGAGAATGAGACTCCCCAGCAATGTGCAAAAAGGGAATTTGAGGAGGAGACTGGGCTTGTTCCTTTAAATCTTAGGAAAATCATCGAGTTTTACCCTTCCCCGGGTTTTGTGGAAGAGAAAATACATTTATTCCTTTGCAGTGAATTTCAGAAGGGGAACGTAAACCTTGACAAAGGTGAGGAAGTTGAAACACTCACTCTGACATTGGAAGAAGCTTTGGATTTTATAAATTCAGGGCAAATTGTAGATGCGAAGACTATAATAGGAATCTTATTAATGAAGGTGATGACATGAAGAATGAGAACACAAGACTGGATTCACTGGCGAATGCATTTTACAGAAAGCTATACAGATCAGGTTTTTCAAAGAATAGTGCAATTTGCTATGCTACAGATGTTGTAAAATTTATAACTTTTCTCAATTCCCAAGGGGTCAGTGACATTAGAGATTTGTCTCAAACTCATATCCAGAATTACTTTGAGCAGCTATGTAGCACAAAAAAGGTTAGCACCATAAGAAGGAATATCTCCTCCATAAAGAGATTTCTTATGTTTGTGAGAGAGAAGACGGGATTGGACTTTCTTAATGCCCTTGCAAGAATTAGGGTGTCAGATAGCCAGAAAACTACAAGAAAACTAATCTCAATAAAGGAGCTTGAAACTGTTCTGTCCAGCCTGAAAGGAACAGATTTTCTAGCAGCAAGAGACAGGGTAATAGTTATGACTCTATACTTCACCGGAATGAAAGTTTCTGAAATGTGTGAGCTAAAAGTCTCAGACATAAAATTAGACAAAGGCTTAATTGAGGTTAGTGGTAAAAAGAAACGGTCAATAGAGATGGCTGAAGAGCTTCGTGATGCATTCAGGACATATTTGAAGGAAAGGACTTTGCTGAATATTAGGAAAGGCAGGGCTAATGGGAAATGGCTCTTCGTGGACAGGGCAGGGAGAAGGTTGACGCGGCAAAGCATATTCCTGGTTGTGAGGAAGTGCTGCAAGAACGCAGGGATTGACAGGAAAGTGTCGCCCCAGACCTTAAGAAACTCTGTAGCGATGCATCTTCTTTTGCATGGCGCAAGCTGTAGTGCCTTAATGGAGATGTTAGGCAACAAATTTTCTCTACCTGAGGTTTTACTTGAAGGTTGTGAATCAAAAGATTACCCATTCATGCATCCTGTGTTGAGGGATAAGTAAATGCTGTATTTTTTTTATAGGACTTCAATACTTCTTGTCAAAGTAATCCCAAGAGGTGTCGTTCAGTTAATAGCGAGTACAATCGGATTTCTGTACTTTCTGCTCGACAGAAAGAAGGCATTCGTAACAAGAAATATCAAAAATGCACTTGGCGGTATAAGCTTTTTTGGTGCACTTGTTATAGCATCGAGACTTTATATGAACTTTGCCAGGAACTTTGCTGACTACTTTGAGCTTTTTGCTCACGATATTCATTACTTTAAAGCTCTAATAGATTTTGCGGATTTAGACGATAGAATAGAGAGAGCGCTTGATAAAGAAAAAGGCTTGATTGTTGTGTCTTTGCATATTGGTAACTGGGAATTAGCAGGTCATCTATGTGGCTCTTTCGGAAAGAAGGTTCATGGCATAGGTTTGGTTCAACCTGACCCTAGGGTTGAGAAGTTATACGAGGAATTAAGAAGTAAGGGCAACGTAGTAGTTCATCCTTTAAGTACAGGTGCGATCAGTGTTTATAAAGCTCTCAAGAAAAACGAGATTGCTGCAATAGTTTCTGATAGAGACATAAATCACCAAGGTCTGCCAGCAAAATTCTTTAATCGGTGCGTAAAATTTCCGGGCGGAGCAGCGCTACTTTCGTACAAGACTGGTGCCAAATGCTTCGTGGGATGTTTGGTTAGAGTTGGTAAAGGTTACAAGGTGGAGATGTCTGAAGAGATAAAAATCGATAAAGGAAAGAGTGAGTCTGAATACATTTCCGCGTTTGTGCAAAAGGTAGCAGCATTTAGCGAGCAGCTTGTAATGAAGTATCCAGATCAATGGTTTCATTTCTTTGATTATTTCAAGGAGTACTCATGCTGATTGCGATAATACCTGCTAAAGATGAAGAGTTGAATATCAAACCTGTAATTGAGGGTGTTAAGAAGTATGTTGACTCTGTAGTAGTGATTGACGATGGTTCTAATGACGGAACAGGTAGAGTTGCATCTGAGGCAGGAGCACATGTAATTAGAAACGAAGTGAATCTTGGGAAAGCTGATGCTTTGAAGGTTGGTTTTAAGTTTGCTCTTGAAAGTAAAGCAGACATGGTTCTACTGATTGATGGTGACGGTCAGCATAACCCAGCTGAAATTCCACTTTTTCTAAGCAAGATGGAGGAAGGTTTTGATCTGGTAGTTGGAGCAAGAACTTTTGGCTTTCGAAGAATGCCTCCTTTGAGAATCTTTGCAAACTCATTTTCGTCATGGCTGACGAGCATTGTCTGCAAGACGCAAATTCTTGATAGTCAGTCAGGATATCGACTTCTTAGAAGAGAGATCTTAGAAAGGATTACTTTTGAGACAAAGAGATATCAACTTGAGACGGAGATGCTTGTAAAAGCAGCGAGGTGCGGTTTCAAAATAGGATTTGTGAAGATAAGCACAATCTACACTGCGCAGGCAAAAAGCAAAATAAACCAAATTCTCGACCCCCTGAAGTTCATGATTGTGTTGGTGCGCCTCTCTCTTTTTAAATGCAAGGTAAAGAAGTAGTTGATCTTCATATTCACTCTAGATTCAGCATTCCTTCTTCTGGGTACATGTCTCTTGCAAATATTTGCAAACATGCCCGCATAAAAGGGCTAACAGTTATAGGGACCGGTGACATCTTATTTGCTCCGTGGAGAACGGAGGTTCTGTCTTGCACTGTTGTGGATTCCTCAGGTTTTCTTCTGTACGATGACTTGAAAATTGTGCCAACTACAGAGGTTTGCCTTTCATTTTACCAAATGAATCGTTTGAGAAAAGTCCATTTGCTAGTTGTTTTTCCTGACATCTCTTGTATAAGGGATTTTGTCAATGTTTTTTCGAAATCTGCTAACTTTGAACATGCTGCAAGACCCACAATTAAGATCAATGGTGAAATCTTCATTAAAAACGTCAGAGGTATAAGCGAGGAGATATTGGTAATTCCTGCACATATCTTCACTCCCTGGTACGGTATTCTTGGTGCAAATTCAGGATTTGACTCAATTAAAGATTGCTTTAGGGAAGAGGTAAGCCAAATATTTGCTGTTGAGACAGGTTTAAGTGCTGATCCTGCACTTGCTTATTCTGTTCCCTGTCTCAGGAATTTCTCTTTTGTTTCCTTTTCTGATGCTCACTCGCCGGGCAATTTGGGAAGAGAAGCGATTGTTGTAAGAGAGGTAAAAACATACAGACAGCTTTTTAATCTCTTGAAACATGGAGAGCCTACCGAGTTTTTCCTAACTATCGAGGTGTTCCCAGAAACTGGCAAGTACTTCCGTTCTGGGCACAGGAAATGCGGATTCATTAGCGAAAGTCCGGTTCCACAGGTTGTTTGCCCAGTATGTGGCAAGACGGCTACACAGGGTGTTGAAAGTAGAATATTGCAACTTGGAGGAAACACTGAAAACAACTTTTCAAAAGTACCTTTTGTTCATACAGTGTCTCTAATGGAATTCCTGAAGATGTGCAAAAGTACAATCCCCGAATTTGACACAATGGCTACTTATGAGAAGGCAATTGCTGAGCTGGGAAGCGAGTTTGAGGTAATGGTTTTTGCTGGCAAAGAGAAGCTAGCGTCATGTTTGGGTAAGGAATTTGCTGAGTATGTCATGATGCTTCGAAGCGGTCACGTGAAAAAGGAATACGGTTACGATGGTTTGTACGGGAGAATCTCTCTAAAGTAACGTTATGAGCATTGACTTTTATGCGAGTTCTATTTCCGAGCGATGCCTAGGAATGCAAAAGCTTGTCTTGTATTGCCTATGTGTATCTCTTATGGAAATCCTGATTTTCAGCTTCTAGTCAACTTTGTCTTTGAGATTCATGCTAGCACTTGGTGGATCGCGGAGGACCTGGTGTTCTACTTTTATGATTGGCTTGCACAAAACAGAGTTATATAAGAACACGGGCAATTTTTTCAAGAAGCATTTCCAAAGTAGGCAAAAGCGTTGATGGCGAATGTTTTTCTTTATTCAGAAAGTGATTCAATCTTATTATGAAAGTGGACGCTTTCTCTTATTGACACAAAATTAAAGATTTGTATAATAATAAATTGCGTATTCACATTAAGGAGGCCAAATGGAGAGTATTCGGGACTTCAGCAAAACAGCGCTATCTTTAGATTTACCCAGTCTTTTGAGGGTTCAGTTAAGTTCCTTCAGAAGCTTTCTTGACAAAGGAATAGGTGAGATACTTTCAAAGGTATTTCCTGTTGATACAAAGAACGTGCGCATTGAGTATGTGTCTTACAGGGTTGAAGATCCTGCAAGAACAATTGAAGATTGTCTTACAGTTGGTGCAACATACGAAGCTCGGGTTACTGCGAAGTTCAGGATTGTATACAAAGGAACGGGAGAAGTAAAGGAACAGGAGGTGTACATAGCTGATGTCCCGCTTATGCTTCAGGACGGAACTTTCGTAATAAATGGCAGAAAAAGAGTTGTTGTTCAACAGCTAATAAGGTCTCCTGGCGTTTTCTTTCAAACCAGCAAAGATCCTGAAACTGGTTTCAAGAATTATCTTGTAACGATAATTCCGGACAGAGGGAACTGGATGGAAGTCGAGGTTGGCAAAGATTATGCCATATACATAAGACTTAAGAAAGCAATGAGAAAAATACCTATAACGACTGTTTTGCAGGCAGTTGGGTTAAGTGAGCAAGAAATCAGCGCAATTTTTCAGAGAGAAATGACAATTGAGATTTTGACAAGCTCACCTTTTTCATATGAGCTGGCTCTTGGGAAAAAGATTGTTGAAGATATCAAAACCGACGCTGGCGAGCTTATTGCCAAGAAAGGATCTCAGTTTACCGAAGAAATTCCTAAGAAACTTCTTTCAAAGAATATAGAAAAATACACTGTCAAAGTTTATGGCACTGATTACTGGATTGAGCAAACGCTGAAGAAGGATAGGTCACACTCTTGCGATGACGCAAAGGTGGAAATATATAAGATTTTCCATCCTAGAGAGAGAGTAACAATTGAAGCTGCTCAGGAGCTTGTTAGTGGATTGTTGCAAGACCCGCAGAGAAATGAATATTATCCAATATCCAGATACAAGATAAACAAGAAGTTTGGTAAAAAATCTGAAAGCAAAATTCTTGAGAAGGATGACTACATTGACATAATAAACTACTTGCTTGATATAAGAGAAGGCCTGAAGCAAGAAGATGACATTGACAGCCTTTCCAACAGGCGCGTTCGAACTGTTGGCGAACTCGTATCAGAGGAGTTTGAAAAAGGTATAGTCAGAGTACATAGAAACGCTAAAGATACAATCTCAATAAGGAGACCTGAAGACGTAAGACTTTCAGAAGTCATTAATGCAAAACCAGTTTCTGCTCAACTGAGGCAGTTCTTTGGAGCAAGTCAGCTTTCGCAATTCATGGAAGAAACAAACCCTCTTGCCTCACTAACTCACAAGAGGAGACTTACTTCTCTTGGCGCGGGCGGACTCCATAGAAAAAGGGCTGGAATTGAGGTTCGTGACGTTCACTCGTCTCACTATGGCAGGATCTGTCCTATTGAGACTCCTGAAGGACAAAACATTGGTTTGATAAACTCATTGACTACTTATTCAGGAATTAATGAATATGGCTTTATTACGTCTCCTTATAGAGTTGTGGAAAATGGAAGGGCAAAGGATGAATATGTTGAGTTAACCGCTGATGAAGAGGAAAATTACATAATAGCTCAGGCAAATACGCGTCTAGACAGCGAAGGAAGGATTGTCGATGACTTTGTGATTGCAAGAGAAAGAACTGCTTCTGGGGAAATTCTTCCACGGCCTGTTCCCAAGGAAAAGGTGCAACTTATGGATATTGCTCCGCAGCAGATAATAAGTGCTTCTGCATCCCTCATCCCATTCCTTGAACATGACGATGCAAATAGAGCATTAATGGGATGTAATATGCAAAGACAGGCAGTACCATTGCTAGAGCCTGAACTGCCGAGGGTTTCAACAGGAATGGAAGGAAGAATTGCCCTTGATAATCTCGATCTGCCAACTGCAGAAGAAGACGGTATTATTTCTTATGTTGACGCCTCTCAGGTTAGAATAGTTCCTAAACATTCTGAAACTGAAGAAGTGTCAATTTACAGAGAGGCAAAAGAATTGAAAGTAAATCTTTTGAATAGACTGAAACAAAGAGAACTTGCCCTTGTAAATATAAAACCCGCGATCTCTGATTATGAAAAGCTTATAGGGGAAAGGATCGACCCTCAGATACTTGACCGCCTGATATCCAAAGGAATTGAAGAGATCTCAATAGTGGAGATGGATAGAACACAAAAAATTCCACTGACGAACTGCCTTGAAGCTGAGAAGAATACTGAAATTGAAGGTGCGGTTGCAACTGAATCTGTGTCAAGCAAGAAGGGCAAACCCATAGTTGAAGCGGGACAAAGGATAACAGAAACCATATTGAATCGACTTATGAATGCATCTGTCAGGTTTGTCAAAGTGGCTACTGATAATGGGGTTGAGGAGAGGAGCGTATTTAATCTTGTTCTTACACCTACAGGAAAGAGCCTCATTGGCAAAACTCTGCTTGCGACTCTCACGAATACAAAACGCACAACCCTTGTGACTCCCATAACAGAAGATCTTCTCTTTGACCTCTACAGCAAGGGTGTGACCGACTTATTATTATTCTCTGCTGCTGACGTTGAAGTGTTCTCGCTTGGAAAGATAAATTTGGAAGTCTCAGACCGAGTAGTCGCAAAAGACTATTTTGACCCTGACAAAAACCAGCTTATTGTTAAAAAGGATGAGCTTCTTTCGTTGTCTAAGCTTCACAGGCTAGCTGAGGCTGGTATAAATAGAATACTGGTTAAGAAGGAGAAGGTACGCTATCTAAGGAAATTTCAACGAACTAACCAGGATACTTGCAGAAATGAAAGGCCTATCGTCAGAAAAGGACAGCTTGTCAAAAGCACTGATGCAATAGCTGAGGGATATGCAACAAAGAGTGGTCAGCTTGCTCTTGGAATAAATGTACTTGTTGCATATGTGTCGTGGTACGGTTACAACTACCAGGATGCGATTGTAATAAGCAGGAAGTTGGTTAGCGAAGACAAGTTAACATCTGTACACATAAAGGAGTATACGGTTGAGGTTCATGAGACTGAGCAAGGACCTGAGGAGCTCAGGCCGGACCCTCCTGATGTTTCAAGGGAATCAAAGAGATTCCTCGACGAAAGAGGTATTGTAAAAGTTGGTTCCAAGGTAAAACCAGGAGATATCCTTGTAGGAAAAATTACTCCTTTTCCAGAAGAAGAAGAAACTAATGAAGCAAAGCTTTTCAGGGCTCTCTTCAATAACAAGCCAGGAAATATCAAGAATAGTTCTTTCAAAGTGCCTCCGGGAGAGGGAGGAGTGGTTATTGATGTTCAGGTTTTTGACAGGGAACAAGGCTATGAGTTGACAAAGAATGCTCTGAAACTAATAAAGATTTATGTAGCTAAGAAGCGAAAGGTCATTGTAGGAGACAAGATGGCTGGAAGGCATGGGAACAAAGGTGTCATAAGCAAAATAGTACCAGAGGAAGACCTTCCGTATCTTGAAGATGGTACAACAGTAGACCTGATACTTTCTCCGCTCAGTGTTCCTTCGAGGATGAATATTGGGCAAATTCTTGAAGCTAATCTTGGGTTAGCTGCACGAAACTTAAATATAAGAGTAATAACCCCATCATTTAATGGGGCAACGGAAAAAGATGTAAAGAAGATTCTAAAAGAAGCTGGGCTTGATGAGGCTGGTCAATTCAGACTTTATGATGGAAGAACCGGCAAGCCCTTTGATTGCAAAGTAACTGTCGGGGAAGCTTACTTCATGAAGCTTAACCATCTTGCAGAAGACAAGATTCATGCAAGATCTGTTGGCAAGTACACTCTTATAACTCAGCAGCCAGTAGGAGGTAAGGCACAGTTTGGTGGGCAGAGACTTGGTGAAATGGAAGTCTGGGCGCTTGAGGCTTACGGAGCTTCCAAACTGCTTCAAGAGATGCTTACTATTAAGTCTGATGACCTTGATGGCAGAAAGATGGCTTTTGAGGAGATTTCAAAAGGCAATACTTTGTTCAAGACAGGAATACCTGAATCTTTCAATGTATTACAGAGGACTTTGAGAGGGCTTGCACTTGATCTGAAAGCCCTTCCTGAAAAGAAAGAGAAGAAAAAAGAGGAAAAGAAGATAGAAACAAAACCAAGAGTTCCAGTAATAACTCTAGGAGGAAAGAACAAATCCAAGGAGGAAAGTAATGAAGGTTAATGAAACAGGGCTTATCAGAAATGTTGTTGTTGTTTCGCATGGAAATGCTGGAAAAACAACACTCGCTGAAGCAATTCTCTTTAAGAAGAAAGTTATCCAGAGGATGGGAAAAATTGAAGATGGTAACACTGTTTCCGACTATCAACCTGAGGAAAAGTCAAGAAAATTCAGCATCAGTTTGTCTTTGATTCCTTTTGAACATAATGGTTTCAAAGTTAATTACATAGACACTCCTGGCTATTCTGATTTTGTTGCTGAGGTTATGAGCGGAGTAAGGGCTGCTGAAAATGGCTTGCTGTTAATAAATGCTTCGAGTGGTATTGAAATCCAAACAAGAAAGTACTGGAAGCTTTTGGAAGCCGCAGGGAAACCAAGGGCAATATTTATAAACAAGCTTGACCTTGAAGGTGTTGAGTTTTCAAAAATCGTAGAGCAGCTAAAAGCGACTTTCGGCAGCAAGGTGATACCTTTTAACATTCCTGTATATGAGAATGGCAAGCTGGCTTCAGTTAAGAGTGTTATGAGCGTAGATGCTCCTGAAGCGGAAGCTTACAGGCACGAGCTGTATGAAATTGCAGCAGAAAGCGACGATACGTTACTTGAAAAGTACCTTGGTGGGGAAGAACTTAGTGAGCAGGAGACGAAAATAGGTCTTAAAAAGGCATTTTTGAAAGGCGAGTTCTTTCCGGTTTTTGCCGGTTCTGCACAATTCCTTGTTGGCCTTGAAGAGTTGCTTAACTTCTTTACAGACTACATGGCAAGTCCAGATAATTTTGACTCTGTAATCGGAGAGAATCCACTGACAAAAGAGAAGGTGACAAAAAAGATCAGTAAAGATGAGAGTCTATGTGCCTTTGTATTCAAGACTCTCTCAGACCCTTATGTAGGCAAGCTGTCGTTTACAAAAGTCTATTCAGGCACTCTTAAATCTAACTCGTCTGTATATAACTCTACGAAAGATGCGCCCGAAAAAACAGCACAGATTCTTTTCCTTACGGGTTCCATACAAGAACCGGTAGATGAAGTGATTGCTGGTGACATTTGCGTGATAACGAAGCTTTCTGTTACTCAGACAAGTGATACTCTCTGTGAAAAGGAGAATCCTATTGTCTTGGATAGAATAGAATTCCCTGAGCCGATGTTGACCAAAGCTATGAGACCAAAGACCAAGACAGACGAGGATAGAATGAGCGTTGGGCTATCTAAGGTTGTTGATGAGGATCCTGCATTAAAGGTTTCAAAGAACCTTGAGACAAAGGAACAGCTGATATCAGGAGTTGGCGAGACTCATCTCTCTGTAGTTATGGAGAAGCTTAGGGAGAGATACGGCGTGAATATAGAACTAACTACCCCCAGAATTCCATATAGAGAGACAATAACAAACAAGGTGAAGGTTGAAGGAAAGTACAAGAAGCAAACAGGGGGGCATGGCCAGTATGGACACTGTTTCCTTGAGGTTGAGCCACTTGAGAGGGGAAAAGAATATTCTTTTGAAAGCAAGATTTTCGGAGGAGCGATACCAAAACAGTATATACCTGCGGTAGAAAAAGGCGTGAAGGAAGCAATGGAAAGTGGTATCCTTGCAGGGTATCCTGTTACTGATGTTAGCGTGGTTGTTGTCGATGGGTCATACCACCCTGTTGACTCATCAGAACTTGCGTTTAAAGTGGCAGGGTCAATGGCTTTCAAGAAGGCTCTTGAGCAGGGTATTTCAATACTACTAGAGCCAATAGAGAAAATAACTGTAATCGTTGACGAACAATATATGGGCGACGTAATAGGAGATCTAAATTCAAAGAGAGGAAAGGTTGTCGGAATGAGATCCGAGGGGGGAAAGCAAATAATAGAAGCTTTAGCTCCACTCGCAGAAGTTCTCAACTATGCAAACGATCTTAACTCTATTACACAGGGAACAGGTGAGTTTAGACTGGAGCATTCTCACTACGAACCGGTTCCACCCAAAATCGCTGAGAGAATAATCCAGGAAGCAAGTATTAACAAGGAAAAAGAGAAGGAAGAATAGGTTTGGGGGTGAGTTTCTTGGAGAAAAATAACATTGAAGCGTTGAAAATCCTGCTTGCGTCAAGTAAGGAAATAGTTGAATGGTCTCACGGTGAGATAACTAAGGGAGAAACATTCAGCTACAGAACTTATTCGCCTGAACCAGGCGGATTGTTCTGCGAGAGAATATTTGGTCCAGTACATAGCTATCAGTGTCATTGCGGTAAGCTGAAAGGCATTCAGTATAAGGGTCTTGTGTGTCCAACATGCGGAGTGGAAATTGCTCCATCAAGGATAAGAAGAGAACGATTCGGCCATATTGCACTTGAGGCACCAGTTGTTCACATTTGGTATTTTAAGAACAACATTAACTATGTAAGTTTGCTTCTTGACATGCCATCTAAAGACATAGAGAAGGTTATTTACTTCATTTCCTACGTTGTGATAGACCCAAAGGAAACCAAGTTGCGCTACAAACAAATTCTCTCTGATGATGAGTATTCGAATTACAAAGAGCATGAAGGTCTTAAATTTATTGCGAAGAAAGGTGGAGAAGCCATAAGAGACCTTCTGAGTCACGTGAATCTGAATGATTTGAGAGATGAAGCTATTAAAAAGCTTACGAATGGCTCACACCAAGAAAAAACTAATGCTGTAAGACTTCTTGAAGTAGTTGAGGGGATGATAAAAAACAATCGAAATCCAGTAGACATAGTACTCACTGCGGTTCCTGTAATACCTCCTGACCTTAGACCTCTTGTTCCCCTTGAGGGAGGAAAATATGCATCTGACGACCTTAATGAGCTTTACAGGCGAGTGATAAACAGAAACATAAGGCTTAAAAAGCTCCGTGAGGTAAACGCACCCGACATCATGCTTGAAAACGAGAAAAGAATGCTTCAAGAAGCAGTTGACTCGCTTTTTGACAACGGGCGAAGGCTTTATCCCGTTATGAGCTCAACCAAAAAACCTCTAAGATCACTAACTGATATATTAAAGGGAAAAGAGGGGCGATTCAGAGAGAACCTCCTCGGTAAAAGGGTTGATTACTCTGGTCGTGCAGTAATAGTTGTAGGTCCAGAGCTCAAGCTTGACCAGTGTGGCGTTCCCAAAGAAATGGCACTTGAGTTGTTCAAGCCTTTTCTAATTCATGAGCTTGCAAGCGATAAAGTGAACAAGAAGAGAGCAAAAGAACTCGTAGAGAACCCAACTCCTGACGTTTGGAAGTCTCTTGAAAAGCTTGCAAGCAACTATGTAGTTCTTCTGAACAGAGCTCCAACTCTTCACAGGTTGAGCATTCAGGCTTTCAAGCCAGTTCTAATAGAAGGCAAAGCAATACAGATCTCTCCTCTCGTGTGTACGCCATTTAATGCTGATTTCGATGGCGACCAGATGGCAATTCATTTACCTCTCTCGGTTGCTGCTCAAGCAGAAGCTCAGCTATTGATGCTGTCATCTCATAACATACTGTCTCCAGCTCACGGAGGACCTTTAGATACTCCTGTGCAGGACATGGTGCTTGGTGTCTATTACCTCACACTGATGAACGAAGAAAGCGAGCTTTACCCAAAAGTAATAGGCAGTTCTAGTGAAGTGGAGTACCTTCTTGAGCACGGTAAGCTGAGACTTCATGACAGGATAAGGTTTCTCTATAAGGGAGAGGTTATTGAGACTACGCCAGGACGAGTGATATTCAATGAGAAAATAAGAGAAGGTATCTTTTCAGAGCCTAAAGAAGACACTTTTCCTTTCATAAACGAAGTCGTCGGTAAGAAACAGCTTGAGAAAATAATTTCGAGTTTCTATGATAGCTACGGGATGGTTAGTACTGACATACTTCTTGACAATTTAAAAGAAGTTGGATTTGGGTATGCAACATTTTCTGGTATTAGCATAGGAATGGATGATATTAAAATACCCGAGGACAGGAACAGGTTGGTGAGGGAAGGAGAAAGGAAAACTGACGAGATAAATGAAGCCTACAGAAACGGTCTCTATTCTGAAGAGGAGAGATACAGGAAGGTTGTTGAGGTATGGCAAGGTCTTTCTGAAGGCATAAAGGAAGTGGTTTTTAACAATTTTAAACCCTTCGACCCTCTATACATGATGGCAAATTCCGGGGCAAGAGGAAGCGCAACTCAGATAACACAGATGGCTGGAATTAGAGGATTAATGGCAGGCCCAACTGGAAAAATAATAGAATTTCCAATTAAATCAAACTTAAGAGAAGGTTTATCAGTTCTCGAGTACTTCCTTTCTACGCATGGGGCAAGGAAGGGACAAGCGGATACAGCTCTTAAAACAGCTGACTCAGGTTACCTCACAAGGAGACTTGTTGATGTTGCCCACGAGATCATAGTCAAAGAAGAGGATTGCTCTCTCAGAGTTGTAAAGGCGACCAAAGTTGGAGACGAACTTATAGAATCATTGGCTGATAAGATCATTGGAAAGACCGTTGCAGAGGATGTTGTGGATCCCATTAGTCAGCTTGTTATAGTGCATAAGGGAGACGTTGTCAGCAAAGAACAAGCTGAACTCATTGATAGGTTGGGTATTGAGAAGGTATTAATAGAGGACTATGTTGATGGGGTTGAAGTTGAGGCAGTAATGGAAACTGGAGAAAACCCGAATGTAATAATAAGACTTTCTGAACAGATCTGGGGAAGGTATGCCGCTGAAGATGTATTTAGGCCAATGGACACCACCAGAATCAAACTAAACAAGAGATCATTGGGTATGATTCTATCAAGGGACATTAAGGCCAGTGCAGAAAACGAGGTTATAGCCAGAGCAGGGCAGGTTATTACTGAAGAACTTTTATCAAAGGCTAAGGAGGTTGGAGTCCTTGATGCTGAGGTATTTAGTGGTAAACCTGAAGTTGTTGTAAGGAAGAATGAGCTAATAGATATGGACAAAGCAAGACTGATTGAGTCTCTTGGCATCAAGAAAGTGAAAGTACGCTCCCCTGTTACTTGTCATACCGAACATGGAATCTGTGCAAAATGCTATGGTTTAGATCTATCAACAAGAGATAAGGTAAAGATTGGCGAAGCGGTGGGAGTTATAGCTGCGGAGTCAATTGGAGAACCGGGCACACAGCTTACTTTGAGAACTTTCCACACGGGTGGGGTGGCTGCGGAAGATATAACCTCTGGACTTCCAAGAGTTGAAGAGTTGTTCAGTGCAAGGACACCAAAAGGAAATGCAATTATCGCTCCTATTTCTGGAGAAGTTTTCTATTCTGTTGACAAGGTTAAGCAGATCATAACGATAAGCAACGGCAAGGAGAAAGTGAAACTCATTGCGCCTAGAGATAAGAAGATAAAGGTAAAATCAGGTCATGTGAGGGTTGGAGACGTGTTGAGTGATGGACCTCTTGATCCTAAAGAACTTCTTGAAATAAAGGGCATGGGGACAACTGTGAAATATCTTGTTCACGAAATTGAAAAGGTTTATCACTCACAAGGTGTTGATATAAACATAAAGCATATTGAGATTATTGTTAGAAGGATGTTTGATAAAGTGGAGATTTTGGACCCTGGTGACACTTTCTTCTACGAAGGCCAGGTTGTGAATAGAAGCGATGTGATCGCGGCGAACAGAAAAGTGCACGAGAACGGCGGTAATATAGCCAAGTTCAAGATGCTTATTCAGGGAATTACGAAGTCTGCTCTGTCGTCAGACAGTTTCTTATCAGCTGCGTCGTTCCAGGAGACACCGAGAGTGCTTGCAGAAGCTGCCATAAAAGGTAAGGTTGACTTGCTAAGAGGAATGAAGGAATCAATCATTGTTGGAAAGAAGATTCCAGCGGGAACAAACATTCCGAAGGAGGAATAAACAAGTTTGTGTTCGTATTGACTAGACATCAAGTTATGATATAATTAGTATTTGTGTGAAATTATAGATTCAAGGAGGAAATTGATTTATGCCTACTTTTAACCAGTTGGTTAGAAAGCCGAGGACAAGAAAGGCAGAGAAAACAAAAACGCCTGCTTTAGAGGGCTCTCCGCAAAGAAGGGGAGTTTGTATCCAGGTAAGAACGATGACTCCCAAGAAGCCTAATTCTGCATTAAGAAAGATTGCAAAAGTCAGGCTCACAAATGGAGAGGAAGTTATTGCTTACATTGGTGGCATCGGCCATAATCTTCAGGAACACTCAATGGTTCTTGTTAGAGGTGGAAGAGTAAAAGACCTCCCCGGTGTTAGGTACCACATTGTAAGAGGAGCTCTTGATTCTGCAGGAGTTACGGATAGAATGCGAGGAAGATCAAAATACGGAACTAAACGACCGAAAAAGGGAGGTGCTGTATAATGCCCAGAAAAGGACCAGCTCCTAAGAGAGAGCTTGAACCAGATCCGCTTTTTGGAAACATTATGGTTACAAAGCTTGTCAGCAATGTCATGAGAGGAGGAAGAAAGAGTGTTTCAGAGAAAATTATTTACAGGGCGTTTGAGATCATCAAGGAGAAGACCAAAAAGGATCCTATTGAGGTTTTTGAACTGGCGCTTGAGAAAGTAAGACCTTTGGTTGAAGTAAAGCCTAGAAGAGTTGGAGGCGCGACATACCAAATTCCTATGGAAATTGAGAAGGAAAGAGGGCAGAAAGTTGCAATAAAGTGGATAGTTAAGGCAGCAAGAGATAAAAAAGGGAAGCCGATGTACGAAAAAATTGCAGACGAGATAATTGAAGCTGCAAATGAAAGCGGTTCAGCATACAAGAAGAAAGTAGATTTGCACAAAATGGCAGAAGCTAATAGGTCTTATGCACATCTTAGATGGTAGGTGAACTGGATTGAACGTAGAAACCCCTCTCCAGAAGATAAGAAACATTGGAATCATAGCCCACATTGATGCGGGCAAGACTACTACTACCGAGAGAATCCTGTATTATACCGGACGCACGTACAGAATTGGCAATGTGGATGACGGCAATACTGTAATGGATTGGATGGTGCAGGAAAGAGAGAGGGGAATAACCATAACTTCCGCTGTAACTACTTGTTTCTGGGATGATCATATGATTAATATTATCGATACTCCCGGCCATGTTGACTTTACAGCAGAGGTTGAACGCTCACTTAGAGTCCTTGACGGCGCGGTTGTAATTTTCTCTGCGGTTGAGGGCGTAGAAGCTCAATCTGAGACAGTCTGGCAACAGGCTAGTAGGCACAGAGTACCGAGACTTATCTACATTAACAAGATGGATAGACTGGGGGCTTCTTTTGATGAAGCGATAAGAAGCATAGAAGAAAGGCTTAGTATTAAGCCTATTGTTCTCCAGTTCCCTATTGGTGAAGAAGATGAGTTCGAAGGGCTTATTGACCTTGTGCAGATGAAGGCGTACCGCTTTAGTGATCCTTCTGGAGAAACCTATGAGATTGAAGACATTCCAGCAGATTACGCGAAGCAAGCAGAGTCTGCCAGAGTTAAGCTCATTGAATCGATCGCAGATGTGGACGAGGAGGTTTTGCAACAATTCCTTAATTCAGGTGAAATAGACAAGGATTTGTTGGTCAGGGCGATCAGGAGAGCAACTATCTCGAACCTTGCATATCCTGTTTTCCTTGGATCTTCGTTCAGGAATAAGGGAATACAGATGCTTCTTGACGGCATCTGCAATTATTTGCCTTCTCCGGTGGACAGGGGAGAAATAAAAGCAAAGAAGGCAAATGGTGATGAAATCTCTTTAACACCTGACCCTTCAGGAGTGCTTGCGGCACTTGTTTTCAAAGTAATGACAGATACATATGCAGGAATACTTAGCTTTGTAAGAGTATACTCTGGTACTATTGAGAAAGGTAGCTACGTGCTAAACTCCACAACAAATGAAAAACAAAGGGTATCAAGGTTGCTAAGACTACATGCTAACAAAAAGGAAGATGTTGATTTTATCAAAGCTGGCGATTTAGGTGCAATTGTGGGCACAAAAGGGGCAGTAACAGGCCATACTATTTGCAGTACTTCGTATCCAGTTATCCTTGAGCAGATTGAATTCCCTGAACCAGTAGTCTCTGTTGCAATTGAACCGAAGACGCGCGCAGATCAGGATAAGCTTTCCGCAGCACTTGCAAAATTTGCGATCGAGGATCCTACCTTTAAGATTAAGTTCGATGAAGATACTTCGGAGACAGTGATTTCAGGAATGGGCGAATTACACCTTGAGATAATAGTTGACAGACTTCAGCGTGAATACAATGTTGAGGCAAGAGTTGGTAAACCACAGGTTGCCTACAAAGAGGCAATTGCAGGGACTGCAAAGGCAGAGGGCAAGTACATCAGGCAAACAGGCGGGCATGGACAATACGGGCATGTGGTCATAAGTGTTTCACCTGAGGAAGCTGATAAGGGCATAGTTTTTGTGGACAGAACAAAAGGCGGAATAATTCCAAAGGATTTTGTTCCTGCAATACAGGAAGGTATTATAGAAACATCTGAAACAGGACCTTTACTTGGATTTCCTGTAAAGGGAGTTCTTGTTGAGCTGATTGACGGCTCTTATCATCCTGTTGACTCATCAGAGCTTGCTTTTAAGATTGCTGCTTCAAAGGCGTTTAAGGAGGCAATTCTTAAAGCGAACCCTTATCTGCTTGAGCCCATAATGAATGTTGAAGTTATGGCACCAATCAACTTTCTTGGTGAAGTTGTAAACAGCATTAGTTCAAGGCGAGGAAGCATAAAAGGTATTATAGAAAGAGGAAATACGTCTGTGATTCAGGCTCTAGTTCCTCTTGCAAATATGTTTGGATATACAACTGCTCTAAGGACGATAACTCAAGGAAGAGGATCTTTTTCAATGGTTTTTGAGAAATACGAGAGAGTGCCGACAGTAGTTCAGGAAGAAATAATTAAAAAAGCGAAAGGAGAAATATAGGAGGTAACCATGGCAGCAAAAGAGAAATTTGAAAGAACAAAACCGCATGTAAA
>CAZVYK010000003.1:0-5100 GCA_964630915.1 uncultured Caldisericales bacterium
ATGATATTATAATGAAGATTGACTTAAAAGAAGATAAGAGGGATGATTGGGCGAATGCAATAAAGCCGATTAAAAAATCAATAAACATGATGGTCCTTGAATTAAAATAGATTTATGATATTATAATGAAGATTGACTTAAAAGAAGATAAGAGGGATGATTGGGCGAACCCAATCAATGATTATAGGGCAGTGACTTTGTCGTAATTCACTGTAACATCAAGTGTGAGAATTTCGTCAACGGAATCTTCCGACAGATTGATCTCTCCTGAGTTTGACACCCAAATTCCTTCAAGTTTCCAACTCATGATGATTCCACCTGAAACCGGATCAAGCAATTGAAGTGTTGCAGTTGACTTGTAACGTGTAGGATCTTTTTCTTTCCCTGAAAGCTCCTGCCATTTCTGTGCAATGCGTTTTGCATTTGCTGCAGATTGACCGTTGTTCAAGAATGCTGTGAATGTCCAGTCACCTGCAGGACGAACGTCACCTGACAGTTTGATTTGCTGACCTTTGTATGGAACTTCAATGACTCCAGTTTCCATAGCAGGTACTGTAGTTGAACGAATCATCAGGCTGAAAACATTCATATCCCCTGAAACACCAGAAGGTAGAGTCATAAGGACCTTGAATTTGTTTCCGCGGAGACCGCCTTTTAATGCTGCACTGAATGTCGAAATATTTTCTAATGGCATTAGATATTCCTTTTTGATTATTTAATTCTACAATTATTTAATGGGTAGATTGTTTCTAGTTCATTGAACAAAGAAATCGGGGTGTATGTTTGGTTGTCTTTGCTCAAGCGAACACCTGCAAGTTTCAAAGCATGAGATACAATTTCGGAACAAAACCATTTGGATGGATGATGGATTTTCATAGGAATTACCTGAGAGCATACAATCCCACACCAATCATATTTCTTTCCTTGTTCACGATTGAAAAAGTCAACAATCTTTTCAACATCATAAGGATGCAGTGCAATTTCAACACAATCCCAATGTTCGAGATTTGCAGTGATTCCTTTGGAACGAACCCCGCCATCACGAGGTGATGCACTATACCAAACACCTTCAACTATTAGTTCAACATGTGTGTATTTTGATTTCGTCCAAAGAGAAATCAACCGATCATAAACAGTGTCTTTATAATTTTTGTAAAACGCAACTTTCACAACCTGCAACATGAATCATCCTTCTACTAATTTGTGTCCTGAGCCGAACTGGAATTTTCCATCTTCATTGTTTGCAGGATTTTTTGGATTTTCAGCTTGCTCCATGATGTCATTCCGTTTCTTTTGCCCGACAATCTTGTGATATGAGTTGTGAACATCTGACAATGTTTTGACGGTTGATTGAATATTTGATGTGGTGTTGGATGCCATTTGCAAAAGCAATGGATTGGTAGGATCAACTACCAAAGCATCAAACACTATTCCTGAAAGTTTGGATGCTTTGTCAAGTGCGTCCATGATTGCTTGCCGTGCGATGATCATGTCTTTTTGAATTGAATTTTTGTCATCAAAGTCGATCACTGATTCATATTCAAATGATGGTTCTGCAAATTTTTCAAGTTGATCCTGTAGTGCCTTAGAGGCTTCATCAGGTGTCAGCTTCTCTTCTTCAAGTGATTCAAGGACATTTGCCAATTTGGTGTTAGCAAATTCCGTTTTGAAATCATCCATCTTATACCTCTTTTAGAAGTATTTAATGATCATTTAAGATAAAAATTAATGACAAAATTTACGCCAATAGTAATACAGGTATCAAAGTTACTTTCGCATCTTTCATCTAAATATCTTGTTGTCGTAGCCATTCACAAGCTTTAAAAATTGCTTCTGGTTCTGTATCTGCATAAAATGCATAACTATTTGCGGACACGGCAGTACAAAAATATCCTTCATTTGTTTCAGTATAACCTGAAATTAATGATACATTTAAATTTCTTGCCCATTCTTTACATTTAAAGGATAATTTGTAGATATTAATATACTCATTATTCCAAATAACAGCGTAATCTTTGTCTTCTTCGTACTCAAACCATACTAATGAAGTATCTTCATCAAATTTATGAGCAGAACATCCAGGTATACTTAAAACTTCGCTTAACAGCTCTTTTGATGATGTAATGTCATTGTTTACGCTCCCGTTTTGTTTCTGTAAGTTTTACCATGTTTGACATTTTGTAGAAAGATATAGCTTCTGGGTCTGTGTCTGCATAAAACCCATATACCTCATCTGTATCAATACGATACCAACGGTATTCATATACCGGGTTGCATGGTTTGATGCGGTATTCATACTTTTTAATGTAATTAACATCACACAAATAATCAGTCCATTCTCCATTTAGTAACACTTCAATTTCCACACCTTCAATCCATTCATGCAACACATCAGCATAAGGATGACGGTTAATTCCTTTAGGTATAACTATGGCACTATCGAAAAACTCATCTAAAACCTTACGAACCTGTTCTTCAGGATATTCACGCCCTGCGTGAAAATATCCAATCGAGTTGAGTTTACCATATAGTTGATCTTTATTCATTTTCGACTCCTATTTCTAATATAAACATATTATAAAGGAGTCTATCTTAAAAGTTGATTAAACCACTCACCCGCTCAATCTCAATTTGAAATTCGCCATCTTAGGGCCATAAACATGATCCAAAATGTATTTAGCAATTTGTTCGGGGGTAGCACCGGCGACCAAAACTTCATTATAATCCTTTGCAGGAAACTTTGAATCATGCACCAACACTTTGTATCCAAGATTGCTGTATTTGATTGATTTGTTCTTTCCTTCAATGTCGTTGTCTAGACAAAACACAATATCAGCTCCAGGAAACAACTCATCCAACAACTGTTTTGAAACACTTGCACCAAGCGTTGATATGACATTGTCCAGCCCACTTGACAACGCACAAAAGATTGACTCAAACACATAAATAGGTTTTGAATGATCGACCCCATAAATGTTCCAAATCTTAGGATTGTTGTCAAAAAGATGAATGTGAAACGACTTCTCTTTCAAAGATCGCAATTGATACCCGTAGAAGCTATTCTCAGACGTCAAAAACAAAGCAACAATTGCATCTAACTCAACGATATATCGAAAGTGTTTCAATGCGTTTAAGGGTAGTTTACGTTGGTTTAACAAATATTCCTTTGAACGATCATTCAATTCATCAAGATCATACACTTCGGAATCAATCACGATTTTGTTTGGGATTGGTTTCTCAACAATTTTGGTTGGTTCCAAATCAAACATTTCAAGATCATTTTTCTTGAAGTTTTTCACTTTTTGTTTTTTAGCTTCTACTAAATACGCAGAACCCAACGAAGGATTGACTGAATTGAGCATGTTGACAAATGACATTGCACCACATTCATTTTGACAAAAGAAAGATGCAGTATCTTCACCAGGCTTTTTAAGAACATAACCACGATGTTTCCATTTGGATTTTCCTTCACCGCAAACAGGACATTTACAATTCACAGTTTCATTTGAAACATTTTTGATCTTGACACCTGCAAGGTTCAGATATTTGATTTCTAGGTCAAAGATCATATACTTCTTCTGTTTTGATTTTGTTACATTTAGTACATTGATAGAAATGATAATCACCAATCCAGTAACCGTTTGAATCGAAAATTGGATAATTGCAGTGATTAAATGGCTTAGGAAGTTTATCTTTTATTTCAACATAATTATGTTTGCATAACAATTGTTCAAAGAATTTCATCTTCGACTCCTATTTCTAATATAACAATATTATAAAGGAGTTTAGATTAAGGACTGATTAAATTTAATGGATACAGACACTTTCTACAAGTGTTTTTGCTTGAAGGTCAGAAATGGTTTGAGTGTCAGAAGGAAGATCAAGTTCACGAATGACAACATCAACAGTATGTTGTTCAACTCCCTCTTTCAAAAGCAACAATGAAACAAGTTTGTTGACTGTAGGATTGGTTCCAACAAATCGTTGCATTAACCGTCTCATGTTTAAAATCATTTTTGTATACGAATCATAAGCATCGCGCTCTTGTGTCGTTTGAGGAGATTTGAGCTTGGCTCCTTTGTCGTCGATGATTCCAAGTTTGAATGCATCCATTTCTTCATATGGCGAAGACAGATCTTTCAAAATTTTATAAGCGATAATGGTGTTAGAGAATGACATTTTGTTCCTTTACAGTATTTTTGTTAAAACGGTTCTTAAATGTTTTTTGTCACCTTCATATGACCACAGTCTTTGATCAAAGTCCTGATCATAATTACCATGATGAAGAATTACATTTTCAAATTCGATTTGTTTGGTTTGAGTGTTGATGATGTCGACTTTGACATCAAGCTCTTTGGACAATCGAGACCAAAGTCTACGAGCTCCATAATATTGGAAGCTATCTCCAAGAATAGTATACCCGAATTCATTTACGAGTAGTTTATAAACAGCTAACGCAAGACCTTTTCCAGAATATTTAGAAACAATTCCAACACCATCAACATTGATCAATTTGGGATATTTGAAAATTTTCTCATATGATTTATGTCGTGATAAAGAAATTTGCAAAATTACTTCAAATGTTTTATAATTTTCTGAACCTTCTTTAGTTTCACGAGTTTTCTCTACCCAATGACCAACCACGAACTCCAATGAATTTCTAAGTTGTCTGAATTCAAACTCTTCATGCTGTAAAGGTATATATTTCAAATGCAACCATTTTAAATTAGTAACCGTCTCAGAAACGTCTGAAATTACGTCTACATATTCTTTCCAGTCGCCTTTAACTGCAATCGCATGCTCTGTTAGAGCATCATCCTCGCTTTCCATCCATTCTCTAAATGTTTTCATTTTCAAATCCTTATATCTATTTGTAAAATATTAATATAGAATATCTTAAAAATAGATAAAAGGGCATTACGCCCCTTTGATCTCTGCAATGAGTGTTTTCTTCATAGTGTCAAGACCTTTGCGTTTGTCGAGTTCGACACCAAGTTCACGTCCAAAAGATTCGACTTCATCTTTTGTTGTCATAGCGTTGATTTTGTCTTCTACCGATTCATCACCGCTGATGGCATCTTCATTGTCATCAACTGACGC
>CAZVYK010000003.1:5200-33563 GCA_964630915.1 uncultured Caldisericales bacterium
ATCCTCAGATGTTTGGTTTTCGTCAATATCATTTGCATCATCTTCATTGTCATCAACTGACGCATCCTCAGATGTTTGGTTTTCGTCAATATCATTTGCATCATCTTCATTGTCATCAGCCGGTACATCTGAATCCGCTTCGCTTGATGCGACAATTGATGCATCCCCAATTGGATCTTCATTCAGAAGTTGTTCGTCACTGACTTCTTTGACCTCTTTAACAAAGGAAGGATACAGTTTAATAAACTCATGACCTTCATCCAACAACGCGCCATCTAACAACGTCAAAAAACGACCCCCGCCAAGTGAAAAGCTACGTTTTTCAAGACCTTTGAGGTGCACTCTATATTGTTTTTTCATTTTTATTTCTCCTTAGATTGATTTAAGATAGTTTTCTTTGAAGTCGAATTCTGAAATTGATTCAAAATCTCCGTCAAAGATACGATTTGCCAAATATTCAGCAAACACCTCTAGTGTTACTTGCGCTTGATTTATGTCAGTGATCATATCATCAGGAATGGCATTGAAATGTTTTAACATTACTTCAAACAAATCAATATGATTTTGTAAAATCTCAGCAACTGATAAACCTTCAAGTTGCTGTTCTTTGATTGTTTGTTCGATAATTTCATAGTCAGGTTTCAGATAGAAGGTTGTCGTTTTATCATCTATATGAAACCACTCCACTAACATAGCACCAAACATAAAAGCTTCCATGAACTCATACATCAACGCTTCTTTATAGGTGATATCACGATCAGTTGATACTCTATAAACGTAGTATTGGTCTCGCATCGTCACCTTTCTAACTCAAGTCCCCGAAAGGATTGAGAGCGTTTGCTGGGTTCACAACATTCATTGTGTCAATTTCGGTTTCTAAAGTTGCATTGAGATCATTCAATGTTGAAGCATCAAATGTCTCAAGTTCAGGAACTGTGAGTTCAAATCCTGTGAAGTTGTCATCGGCTGGATTGTACAGTTTCAAATAAAGTTTATGATTGAATCGTCTTTCGTTGACCATATCACCATTATAATCCTCTGTTTTTGTGTCAGCTTTGACAATCTCAAACATCATGGTCTGATCTTCATAATAAATCAAATCACCTTCATATGGAATGAATGCGAGATCTTTGAAGAACTTGATAGGCACAAAAAGAATGTCATTGTACATTGGCAACAACCCAAACCCGCCAAATGCCTCAACGCCTGAGAAATGAGTGTCGTTGTCTCTGGTCGCCCACATTTCATGAGCATTTGAAGCAAGGAAGTCTCTCGACACTGCTTCGCCAAAGATTTCGTTCACATCAATGTTGGATGCTCTGAGATAGTGGATCTTTCTTCCAAACAATTTTGTTGCTTCATATGTTTGCAACTCTCTGAGGTCACCCCATGCTGAGGTTTTTGGCGTGGGTTGAAAATTGAACATTTGACACCTATGTTTTCAATTATTTATTTTGACTTGCGTTTTGCTTCATTGGTGCATTCCTTACATCTGGATTTTTTACCATCTTTTGATTTGCTATCATTGTGATATTCCTCAAGAGATTTGATTGTTCCACATTTGGTGCATTTCTTCATTCCGGCTGGGACTGAAACAACGGGATCGGCTTTGACTTCGATTGACTGAACTTGTGTGGATTCAAATTCAGAGACTTTAGTTGAATCCGTTCTGCCATTTGGAATTTCAGCAACGACCTTGTATTTGCGGCAACGACCTTTTGAATTGTTATAATCAGAAGGAATTGAAACAACATCAGCAGGCGAAATCTCAAGGATCATCAAACGAGACGAATTATCCCCGAAGTGTGAAAGATAGTCTTTTGAACAGAAATGGAGTCCAGATGAACAAGTTTGATTTCTGTCAGTGTTGCAGGCATCCAGCGGCATTTCACAAATCTTTCCAACCGAATTGTCAAAGGTTCCTGAATGAATATCTTTATAATCGCTCCGTACCAATTTGTATGCAAGGAAGTTTCCTTCAGGAGTGATTGGAAGATTTCCAACTTCCATGAATTGATACAATTCTTCAATTGCTGTTTTCACGGGATTTTGCATCAACTTCTCAATGAAGTTTGTGATTGGTTTGACATCGAATCCACTATGCTTTAGATTCAATGCTGCTTTTGCAACATACATTGGAACTTGTTGATCTTCATAATAAATGACATCCAAATCATCAATTGTGAGTTTAGAACCTTCAATGAACTCCTTGAATTGCTCTTTCTTCATCAGAAGCTTTTTGACTTGCTCCTCATTGTTTGTTTTGATTGCATCAACAACTTGAGCATAAACCGGATCTGAACTATCACACGTATATGCTTGATAATCAATATATACTGTAACACTTTTTTGAGTCATAATATAGCTGAACATGAAACTCCTTTTCTTTATTATAATTGAATTATTCTTTAGGTTTGATTAAAATGTCATCAAATCAATTTTCTTTTGAAGAGGAGCCATTTCTGCCTCCAACAAATCGGTTCTGAACCGAAACACTTTCAACGCTTTGGTCAAATAAGACATCTCCTGTTTGATCAACTCACTATCCATCAATTCCTTTTTGTCGAATTTCAACATTGCTAACACATATGGCATTGTATACCATTGAATCTTCTTTTGTACATGAAAGTTGTAAATATCAAATACTTCAGCCAAATTATCAACTAAAAACTGAATATCATACTTGAAATAGATGTGATAGTTTTCAAGCATATCGAAAAACACCGATGTGTCGCTTGTATCCATATCACGACTTATCATTCTACCCATCCGATATTTCAATTGATTTAACAATGCAAACACAATAACTGTACGCTTGCCGTAAGGCATAAAATGTCTCAGTGTGTGTTCGTGGCTACGTATATATGAAAGGCACGCTTTTTGGTGCCATTCCGGCATGATGTATTGATGTTGTGGAAAGTCCAACTTTCCTTCAAAGAACAACGTGAAGCCAAAAAAGATTTCACCAGTTTCTCTTAATGTCATGATGCAAGTTTGATGAGGATAGTTGCTACAATTCCAATCACAACCCCTTCAAGGAGAAGTTGTTTTGGATCAATGTATGGAATTTTCATTTTACAACCTTACAATTTGTTGCACTTCCATTTGTGAAAATGAATGTGTTTGTTTCAAAATCAACATCAACGATCTTTTTTGGATCAATCACAGTTTCACCTTGTTCCAGCTGGCAAATCAATGTTTTCTCACCGGATTTCAAACTCTCAAGATACTTATGATCCTCATATATACTAAATGCAACCAATGTCAAAATACCAATTACTACGAACGTTGTAGCTTTCATCTTCTGCTCCTTTTTATTTATACTTATATTATAAAGAAGAGAACCTTAAAGTCTGATAAAATTACCAGTCTCCTTCTTCATCTTTCCAATGCTTTTTGATTTGATCAATCATGTAGTTCTTAACTGCGAGTGTTTGATTTTGACCATTATATCGATTTATATATTGCAACATTGGAAAGATGTCATTAAACTTTGAATTCACATCGGATGGTGTTGATTGAAATTTATAAGATGAGAAACGATTAAGGAAATGTTTAATTTCAGCCATCATCGTTATATCTTGTTTCGGTGTTGTTTTAATCTTAACAAGCTCCTCAAAGACTTCTTTGATTTCAACCGGTAACTGCTTCTTCATCAACCCCTCAATAATCTCAAAATTAAACTTCGATGAATATTTGATCTGATCACTTAGCATATCATCAAGGAATGAATAATGATTTGCTATTACGTCCTTCTTCTCTTCAATCAACTCCATAAAATTAATCAGCTTCTTTGTTTTCAACACCTTAGTGCTCAAATCACTTTCAGGAATGAAATAAATGGGTTTGTGATCAATCAGTTGGTCTTCAAAGATTTTTAGAATCACATCTTTCGGAAGAAAGTTCTCAGGAGTGTTATTATATCTGACTTTACCTCGAAAGGTAGGAATGAAATACACTTCATCTTCTGTGATTGGAAACACCCCTTTAGATCCAAACTTAATATAAGATTTAGTCTCAGCTGGTTTCTTTTTCACTTTGCAAAGATCATTCAACTCAGACATTAACATGCAAGTAAATCCTAAATCCTTTACTCGATCATAATCATTCATATCCAACAGGTAGACATATTGGCAATCAGGATTCTCTTGAAGATATGATTTAATGGCAATTGTGTTTGCTTTAGTTTTATCCTGGCCCACCAACAACATAGATGAGATGTCTCTGGTCAATGACACTCGATATGTTCTGTCCACTTGATATCCTGATTTCATATAGCTTGCCAATGAAAAACATCTCGAATCATTGTCCAATTCAATGCCACTTGAATTAAAATCAATTCCTTTCCAATTGAAGTGAGGATGCAATCCATAAACACGATTGATTTCTTCCCATGCTTTGAAGGCATCATGAATGGTGACGTATGAGCTAACAGTGTCATATTTCTTACCGACAATTGAATAACATTCTTCAACTTTTTTGCTCAATGCATCAATTGTTTTTTGATCATATTCAAGTGACTCACGGCTTGCAGTGAAACTCAAATCTCCATTTTCAAAGAAAAAATAAATTTCGGTTTTCGTCAGCGCGGTTGCATTAGGAATATGATGTCTTGCAATAGGATAGATGATGTTCCCTTGAACTGCATACCACGGTGTGGCATATACGTTTCGCTGCCATCCTGCAATCGTTCCAAACACACCTGGTTCCAATTGCCCAAATTTCAAAGATTGAATGTCAACATTGCTATTCGGTTTTGGATCAAACAACACAAGTATTTGTTCTGTCTTTTCTTTGAATTGATTGAAGTCATTTGGTTTCACCGCAACAACAATCTCAAGACCATTTGGTTCTTCTGTTGGCATTTCAACCAATTTTGCAATTGTAGGAACACCTCCAGCACCGAGGAACGCTGAATAGACAGTTTTTGTTCCATTGAAGAATGAATTGACAGTGAATGCGTCTGTGTATGCAAAGGGTGTTTTCGATCCAAGACCCAGCGCACCGATGAACTCATTTGAGTCACGTTTGGTCGAAACAAAGAAGTTTGAATACACCTTATAAACATCTTCTTCACTCAACCCAGTCCCATAGTCACGGATTTTGAAATGAGGATCAAATTCAGTAGGGCATTTCAAGTCAAACGGAATGTGTTCTGTTCCTGCTGCTTTGTGTGCATCATATGCGTTGCACGCCAATTCACGAATGATAGCCGATATCGAGTCACTGTAGATTTTGTCAGACAGAATCTTGAATGCAATGGAGTTGAGTTCAACTCCAAATTGCTTTTGGTTTTCAATTCCTTGAGTTTCAACGAAATGGGTGTTGTTTAGAATTGCCATTCAACTCTCCTTAAACCATTTTCATATATGAAGTTGAAAACGGGAATGTTTCAAGTTTCGATTTTTTCCATCCGTCTGCTTCGATTTGAAGTGATACTTTAGGAGTGATGCGACTCACTCCATATTTTTCACACATTTGTTGGGTTGTCATTGTCAGAAGGACTTTTGTTTTAGCAGGACGACCTTGTTTGCGAGGAGTGTATTCCAGAACACCTTCGGCATGCATAGCTTGCATCACACTACGAATTGCAGTGTCATCGACATAATAGCCAAACTTAGTAGAAAGCGTTTTAGCAATTGAGGTATATGATTCAAACCCTGAGGTTTCAACAATTTCTTTTACGTCTTTTGCGTATTTACGGTTTAAACTTTTCATCTTCGACTCCTATTTCTAATATAACAATATTATAAAGGAAGTTAGCTTAAAGTCTGATAAAATGAAGGGATTGGCCAAAAGGCCAAAAAGGAGAATTAGATTTGTTGGGCGACAACAGGATTGATGAAAGGTTTTCTGCAATCTTCTTCAGGATAATGAAAAAGGTAGGTGTAATAACCTTTCAGTTTGTCATACATGAAAGGATCTTTCCATTCGTCTTTGATTTGATCACTGAACACGATATCATTAAGATCAAAATTACAATATTCCATGTCTTCACGTCTTGATTCTGCATATCCGGTGTCAGTCTCATGAACACGCACTGCATGTAACTCAACATCGCGCTCACCGTTATTGAATTGAGTTGCTTTCACCAACTTATCAATCATAAAGAAGAACAGCAATGAATAAGCTTCAGCTGAAGGGGATACTGGCATTGAAATCCATCGCGCGGATTCTTTATAAATGAATCGTTTGAATTCTTCTGATTCTTTATTCCACATACTATAAGCATGATCAAATGAATCAACCAAATCTTTGACCGTTCCTTTCATCAAACCAAAGTCCATAACCATCTGGCCATTATCAAGACCTTTAGATGTGAAAAACACTTCAACTCGATAGCTATGTCCATGAAGAGACCGCTTACAACGATCACTCGAACAATTTCGCACAATATGTGCTCCTTCAAATTTGAAAAGTTTTCTAATAATCATACAATCATCCTTGTTTAACTTGTTTACGTAGTTCTGGATCTGAGAACATTCCGCCATAATATTCACTTGTAAAAGCGCCATCTTTTGCTTGACTGCCGCGAAGTGCTTCACAACCGTGCTGTAAATTGAACAGCTTGATATATACTGATTCACTCTCAGCCGCTTTTGATACTTCCTCATAAAGCATTTGTGTCAACCCTTCTTGAAGATGCCCACGACGTGCAACATGATCAACAATACGCTGTAGTTTGCTGATTCCAAGAATTTTGTCTTCAGGAATATAACTCACAATAGCATAGGAGTCCTCACGGAACATTGTGCTGAAAGGAACAGTATGATGTGAACAAACGGAAACAACATCCACCCGTTTTGTAATTGGAAACTTTTGATTCATTTCATTTGGAAATGATGCAATACGAGGCTTATGTGCCCACCGTCCACTCATCAGTTCAGTGTCATCATCCAGATTTGCACCAGTCCACATTTTGACAATCCGATAAGGGGTTCCAGTGTCACCTGCAACGTTTGGGTCGTTCATGTCAATCTTCATTGCTTCAAATACACATTCCATGTAATACTGCGAAACCAACCGCATGATGTAATGTGCTTCAGGAGAAATCCCTCCTACCACTTCAACATTTTCTGAAATTTTGAATGCCTGCAGTCTTGCAAATTCTTCATAAAATCTGTCAAATAAAACATACTTCTTCTCATAACGTTCTTTAACCCAGCTTATTAGTTCTGTGTTTTCATAATCAATTTTCATAATTCTCCTTTTTCATATTATAATCAAAACTCCTTAAAACAAGTTTTTATTCAAGAAGTCGACTTTACTTATGTATTTGTTTTTAAACATGAAATGACAAACTTCTTCCACGTTAACAAAATTCTGCTTTGTAACAGTTGATGCGTCCGTCAAATCATAAAATCCAAATGCGTGGAATGCTTTCATATAGAACCATTGTGTAGGCAACTTGATTCCGGAATACTCAGGGCGATTAGAAAGAACATATTCAGTCAATCTACGAACTTGTTGTGCATGCCCCTCACGAGTTGTAGACAACTTGATTTCTGGCCAATACACTTCACTTGCAGGAGTTCCGGTTTTGTATTTGAAGACGATTTTGAAGATTTGATCTTCATTCAATCTATATTCCATGTTTGGTGACTTTGTTCTCACGGTACTATTTACTTTTGTAGCTTCAGGACCGAAAAGAAAATCGCCCAATTTGACAAACCACGATTTGATCCAATTCAACAACCAGGTTCCAGGAACATCAATCTCTCGATTGACTTCAACTTCGTCGTGATTCAATTCGGATTGAGTTCCTCTCGGTTTGTACCCATTGTCACATTTACGAACTTTCATGTTTCGATTTACAAATTGACGTTTTCTGATTCCATTCTCGATCGCAATTTTGGAAACAACTCGACGATTCACGTTGCATTTTTCAGCAACTTCTTTGTATTCCATGTCAAGCCCAATATATGCAAGCACCAATTCTTTGTCAGCTGCTGTGAGTTCTATGTAGTTTCGCATCTTTACTCCGTTTAATTTATTGTTATATTATAAAGAACTACTGCTTAAGAGTTGATTAAATCAACTCAAAAGTTTTCGACATGTGAATTTAACATTTTCATCATATGAATTTTCAGCATGCCATTTCAACTGATTGTAACTCAAAGCAGTCATCAACATACCTTTGTCCTTTCCTGATGGCATATGTTTCAAGAACAATGGATCGCCTTCAGTGATGTTCACCATTTGTTCAACTGATGCATTGTATTTTCCTTGGAAATATGAAAACAACAAAATCAAATCGATGATGTCAGACATCGCATCATGTGCTGAAAGTTCCTTTTCAATTCCAAGAGCAACTTTGATCTTGGAAACTTGCTGATATAACCCAAGTTCATATTTCAAGTACTGCAATTGACAATTCTCCCAATGAAGTCCTGTTTGGTCATTGATCATCCGCGCAATTTTCAATGTGTCCAATTGACGAACATCTGAGAGATCCATGACTCTGGAAATGACATTGAAATCAAAGTTCAAGTTGTGAGCACACACAACAACATCGGATTTGTGATTGGTGACGAATGACTTCATCAATTGAAATGTCATCGTTTCTTCCAACGAGTCAGCGTCTTCCAACATTTCAGGTGTGATGTGATGCATCGACATTGCTTTTGATGTCAGTTTGTTTTCAGGTTTGTTGAAATTCTCTGAACTCAAAATGAATTCATTGGTTGCAACATCATAAATAGCAAAAGCCAATTGAATCAAAATGTTTCCGGATTGTTCTTCCGGAAGGCCTGTTGTTTCAGTGTCTGTGAATAGAATGTATTTCATCCTAACTCCTTTAGGGTGTTGATTTGATCATTGATAGAATGTTTCTGTTCCTCAAGTTCTTTGATCTGCACATTGATTGCATTTTTCTTTTCGAGAAGAGCGAGGATTCTTCCTGAAGGAATTTGACTCAAAGGAATTTTCATTACTTGGCCATTAAGCTCACAAATGATGATTTCCTTTCCTTTATCTTGGAAAATCATATCACATAAAACAGTAACCTCTTTATCTTGTAGCACATATTCATTGTTATATACTACGGATGCAAAATCAATAATTTTGATTTTCTGACCTCTTTTGTAATTTTTCATATTACCTCTTTTGATATCAGATCGTGTAACAACACAATCATCTCCTAAACAATTTACAATATTATAAAGGAGATTAGATTAAAGTTTGATTAAAAAAGATCCATCATAGCAACATCGCCTGTGTTAAGTTTCCAACCAATTGCTTCCGTTAGTGTTTCAACAGGTGAAATGAATGTGCGTTCAAACAATCTCTTGAAATCAACATATTTCACCAATCCAAATTCGGAAATGAATCTCGGGTCTTTGAAAGCAATAACATCTGACTTGATAGGATTGGGTGTTTTCAAGAACAGATATTTGATCTTGTCACCATTGACTACCAATGGATAGTCTGATTCCTTTCCTGATTGCAATACCAATTGATTCATCACCTTTGCGGCACGAACATGAATTGGTATTCCTTTTTCAACTTCAGCATATTTTGAGATGTCTGAAATACCGGATGGAATAGCAATCTTTTCAAGGTCAACGTATTTATGATTCAATTCATATTCCTGAATATAATCCACAAGAACTTGGTTGTCGCCTTCAAACAACAAATCGATGACTTTGTCAAGTTGAGATCTTACATCTGCAGGGGTGTCACTTCTTTTGATTTCCAATCCAACGATTTTCTTTTTTGGAGTGGTCAATCGAACACCTTCATTGTCCCAAATTCGAGCGGTGTATCGTTTTTTACCAGTTGAAACCATAACATCTGCGATGATCTCACGGTCCATCTCTAAAGAGTTTTCATATGCATTACACAAATCAGCAATATAAGCAGCCGATTCATCAATTTTAGGTTGAATGAATTTTTTAATGAATTGATCAATGAACTCTACTATTTCAGGAGTTGTTTTGGTGTTGTTGGTGTCCCATGCTTTGACAATTGATTCTAATGAAAAATAACCCGAATCAGTATCATTTTGAACAATATACATATTGAAATCAGGAGACATCTTATTGATTTCGGATACGATGTAATCTGAGGTCATTTTAATATTCAATCTACCGTATGCAGTAATAGCAGCAGCCATATCAGCATTTGCAAACATTGAATGAGCATTTCCAGCCGCTCCATACATGGCATTAATCTGTATCTTTTTGGTATATTGCAATGTATCATGCTGTGATGCATTCAACCGCAATGATTCATATTCTTTTTCATCATAAGAACCATTTCGTTTCAACTCTTCAGCCATGTTCTCATATTTCTTCATTTCTTTTTTATGAAACTTACGATCACTATAAACTTGCTTGTTCAATGTAGGTAGAATCCCATAATAACTTCTATCCCAAAAACAGCCATTAGGTGTCATCGAATAGTTGTACTTTTTCAACAACGAAGCAATATACTGTTTTTGCTCCAAAGGCAATGCGATATAAATATCTTCACATTCTTCTGCTCGGTAGAATGATTTTGTTGCTTCTTTCAAATCATGCGGAACATCCTTGTGAGGAATTTGAGTTTCAGGAGACAAATTCATAGACATAACACAGAATGGATACAATGAAGCATAGTCTTCTGAAATGACCCATTTATGAATTCCTGGATTAGCATATACATATCCACCCTGGAACTTGTAAGTTTCAAATGGTGATTTTAACGGAAGTGCTTTCTTCTGTTCATACAATGAGTTGTAGATATAAATCTGCCAAGGTTTCACCGTTGCAAAGGTATCATATACATTACAACCATAACTGTGAGCCAACGAAATCAAAGAGTTCAAAGAGTTGATTTTGTTGTCCATCTTCATGAGAAGAACCACGTCAATATCACCGTAATCAACGAACAATTCATACCAAGCACGATTCCATTCGGGAGAATCTTTAGGAAGAGTTTTCAAAGGTGTGTTTAAGATATCTTTTTCAGGATCATAATTCTTCAGAATGAAGTCTTTCATGGATGCAAACCCGGATTGTGTATAATCCATCTTACCACCTTCTTCTTCACCCAATTCATATTTACTGATATATTCTAGAGTCCAACTTTCTTTTCCTCCAGGGATAGCTTTCTTATAACATTCAATATAATCAAGCCAATTTACGCCTAATGGTTTTTCAATCTCAACACTGGTTCCCCACATGTTAACTCGATGTTTTTCCATTTTACCAAACGGAGAGAGGATTGATGGATCATATCCAATCTTAGCAAGTCGATTGACAATGAATGGAAAGTCAAAGATATCTCCGTTCCATGCAGTTGTCACTGCGGGAGTTCTCATGTGGAAAAACTGAACAAACTTGTCAAGCATTTGCTTTTCTGTTTCGCAATACATGAATTTCAGGTTGGGATCAGTTGATTCATATTCTTCAGTCCCAAAGATATATCGCATCCCTGTGTCGGACTCAGCAATCTGAATCAATGTGATAGGAGCAGTTGCTTCCATGGGATTTGGAAATGAATTGTTAGGTCCGAGTCCGGTTTCAATGTCAAGATACCAAAACCTTGCTTTGAATGACTCATGCTTTCCATAATACTCTTGCCGGATGTATTGATATTCAGGATCAATTACGTTGAAGAGATTGACATTGTCAATTCGTTCCATAGCTCGTTTGTACTCGTACCAGTCTTGGATTGAATCTTTTGTTAGATTTGTTAGAGGGTGATTCCCGAACAAAGATCTCCATTCAGAGTCTTCGTTTGATGAATCTGTCAAGATTTCCGGTTTGAAATTGTCTACAATTCGGTAGTGCAATTTTGAGTCAATTCCGACTTCTGTGACATATAGTTTGCGTCGATCAGAAGACACTGAAAGATACTGCATTAAAATCCTTTGTTAGCATTAAGATAAGGGGTCAAATTCTTTAGATCTTTATTTTATAATACATTGACTTATGTAACGATTAAAATCGTTTATTTCACGAATTTCAAGATGCATTCCGCAATCAATGTTTCATCAACCTTTTCAGGAAGATTTGATTGATCAATTCTGGTTTGAAGCGATTCGAGTTTCTCTGAAATCAAATCTAAACAATCATCAAGTGGCATTTTACCTGCTTTGATCTCTTTCAATGAAGAAGCACTTGCCAAAGGAAATTTCAAATGGCCAGTAGTGAGAATTTCTTCAAGTTCATTAATCACCCTTACTGCGTGTGACATTGCTTTCCAGTCAACCCCGTCTTCAGCATTTGCTTTCTTTGAGCGATATCCATATGAGTTGTGCATATGCATAATCGATTTCTTTACAATATCATAAGGAGCAGTTAATTGATAATTTTTCCCAAGCACTGAAAGATATTCAAGGTCTCTGATTGTGATGCGTTGGATATATTTCAAATCAAGAAGTTGATCGTACATAAAAACAAAATCTTCAAATCGTTTAAACTCTGTTTCATAATGGCACGTATGCTCATAATCTTCCATCAACTCTTTGAGTTTGATCAAATCACCAAACCGACTTCCTTTCACACCATATCGCTGAGCTTGACCATAGCAATATCCGACGAAAGCCTTGCTATTTTTGGTCATGAATTGATGTGCATGCTCTTTGAACCATTCTACAAACTCATCATTCTTTGAAACAATGGTGTCTTCACGGAACATTGAGAACAAAAGATCAATTGCGCCGGTTTCCCCTTTTTCAAGAAGATTGAGGAATTTATACAAAGACCAATATTCTCTGTCAACATCATCTTTAGTATTTTTTGAATGTTTGTCACCGGTTGAATGATTGAGATGGTCAAGATCTTTCTTCAGAAGCACGTCTTGCAATGATGGAATAAAAATGCCTTTGATGTCAGTGTCAGACTCAGGAGTATTGGTTCCATATAGTTTGGAACCAAAATGCGTTTCATATACTACTTCATAATTCATTTACTCTCCTTCAATTTATTATAGTCTTCTAAATGCTCAGGAAACAACTGAAAATATGATTCTTTGATTTTGTCACAGAAATCATCCAACTCTGAATAGCACAGCACACAGTCACTTTTGAATGAGCAAGCAACATCATCAAACAATTTCATTTCAAAAAGTTGGTTTGATTCAGAGATGTCTTGAATGTCGTCATTTGCAAAACATTCAATTCCGGTAGGAACCAATCTCATATACAACTCCTAAATAATTTATAATATTATAAAGGAGTCTAGCTTAAAAGCTGATTAAGAAAGAGAGTTGTAGTAAGTATTGAGGAGGGTGGTTAATTCTGTTGGAAATGTTTCTGTAATTGGTAAGGTTCCTGCAATTCCAAATGCAACAACATTATCTTCTTTTCCATTCCAAATCTTTTTATAATATCCGTCTTTGTAGCCATTTTCCTGACGGAAGTGATTCAAGACATTTTTGGTCATGTAATGAACATATAGATCACTGATTGTCAACCCATAGAATCCATGCCAAATTTTGTAGAAGCAATCAAATGCCATTCCCCAATACGCTTCAAGAGTTAACATAGCCAATTGATCAACCAAATTTTGAACTTCTGTAATGTCAGAGGTATGAAAATCTTCAAACTCTTCAATACTATTATCAATCAATGTTCTGATTGTATATTCTTTTTGTGACGTCATGATGCCACTCATCATGAAATGCCAGATGTCAACCAATTCCACCACATTGTTTTGATGATCAACCTCTTGTTTTTTCCACCATTTCCAAGCCAGACCATCTTGAAGTTCTGCTGCTTCCAGCCAAATAGCCCGGCGCCAATTCAATTCCACTGTTCTCCATGTAGGGTAGGTAGCATCATTGAGTTGAGCTTGCATCTCAAACATCTTGCCAATCATTTGTTCATCATTCACACATCATCCTTTATTTTAATATAGATATCTTTGGCCTGTTTTCGACCAAGTTTGGACCAACCTTTGTATCTGGTCAACGCATCATAATAGTCATAATCACTCATCTTCAAATAGAGATTTAAAATCCAAGCACCCGCAAAAATGTTACCTACATCGGTTTTGATTGCAGATTCATGAAATGGACACACTTCTTTCCACACTTTTGCATTGTATCCAAGTATTCCGTGCACATATGGGAGATCATGTTTTCTGAATTTGAAGGAGCTTTCACTGAATGTCAAAGCTCCGAGGACTTTGGGGAGACATTCAATGCCTCCGATGCTCGAATGATTGATTGAGCTTGTTCTGAAGTTGCACCCAAATCAATCAACTCTTGTTCAGTTGCTTTGTATTTTTCAAGTTCAGTTTTTAGTTCTCCATTTTCGGTGTAAAGAACACTGATAGTTGATGCTGCCGCATTCATATTCTTTTCTTTGCTTTCGATTACCAAAAACATTGCAGAAACCATCAGCAAATTGCTAATGACTGCATATAAGATGATATGTTTGCAGTTATTCATGTTTACTCCTTAATGATTACCTGATACCCAACGATTCTACAAACTTGCTCTAAAGTTAGTTCTTCGGGGTGTGGTTTTGGTATAATTTTCCATTCATCAGTATTAAAACATGAAGGCCAACCATTTGAACGATCTCCAAATTCATAATCGTCATTTGCAACAACAACAGTACCGGTATGTTTTGATTCAAATTTTACAACCAAAGATGACCCGGTATCTTGAGCATATATTGGGAATTCTGGGTTACGCCATATACAATTTAGAAGATTTGTGTCGGTCAACAACGCTTTAAGATCATTCGTCTTGAATCTAACGGTATATACCACAATAATGTCAAATGAATCACTATTGATGTTATACAAATCATCATCATAATTTTCTAATGGTTCATACCCATTAATTGAATATAAACAATCTCCTAACACCAACATCAAACCATCTATTGATTTAAACTGAACAATCATCCCATTTTTCAAATCTAACTTATTCATCTACATCTCCTTTTATTATAACAATATTATAATGTATACTTTCTTAAAGTTTAATTAACGATTGATCCTCACAGTCGAGGATCAAGTTCTTTCTCAGTTGTTTCAAGACCAATCATTTTTGCAACCATTGTTTTATATTCTCGGTTGTCAGGATTGATTTCTGAATAAGGCACCTTCAACATTTCCATTCCAAGAGCAAACTCACGAATTGAAGTTTTCATCTTTCGTTTGATTGATTTCCGCTTCAACAATTTTTGATATTTTGCAGGATGCGTGAAATCATGGCCATAAACAATATGTAGATAGTTGTGATTTCTGACTTTGATGAATGGCGCATAATCACCCAATGAATGTCTTGGTTTGATCACAACGCCTTCAATGGTTCCGTCACCAACCAAAGCATTCCAATGATCAACGGCTTGTTTGTAATAATCGTCAGCTGTTAGATCAACATAACAAATAGGATCAGTGCTGACAGTTTGATAAGAGGTGAAGTTGTCATCTGGAATCTTTTCAGATCCATCAGTATATATCACTTTCAAAATGTTGAAAGGTTTGTAATGAACTTCACCTTCGGATGCATATAACCACATTTGTTCATTGTATGTCTGGATCATTCCAATTTCTTGATCAGGATTGATGAAATCAAATTCATCTACACATTTGAATGACTCATATTGCCCTTTGTATTTGTTAGAAAGATCTGCTTTTTTCATGGACGTTGAATCTTTTGCGAAGTCGGACGAATCTTTCTTTTGTTTCAAATCCTGATACATCGCATGGAAATTTGATTCAATCAGATGTTGCATTTCAAAGTTCAAAGCATGTTCGACTGGATAGAAATGCTTTGCAATCAACCCTGCACCCAGATCAGGATTGTTCCATGGAAGCAACTCCCCATCGAAAATAACCATGTTAACATTCATTTTAGCTTCTTCAGTGAACTTGCTTTCCAATGAGGAATACACATGTGACAAATCACCCCGAATCTTATAACCATTTCTTGAAACAGCATAGGAGTTTTCTAGATTTTCAAGATCAAGATAAACCTGACAACGGGAACCCATGTATTTGGTTTGCATCATGACACGGTCAACACCAAGATCCTTGTAATAATCCAATCCAGCTTTCAATGACTCGAGTTCGACTCCAAGTTTGTCAGCAGGACTCACAGTTCCTGAAATGAAATTGATTTTGTTGTTTGCACATGACCAAAGGCGTTTTCGGTCTCGTGGAGTCAAATCGTTGAAGTTGAATTCAACTTCTCGTTTCGGAACAACAATCAATTCTTTGGTCTTCTCAAGGCTTGATTTGACATCTTTGATGAAAGGACGATCAAGCAAATGAACAAATGTCAATTTGTTCCCTTCAACACAACCAGTGTCAATCCCGACTTTGTTTTTGAATCTGAATGTTTCTTCGAAAGCAATGTGCCCAAAGACATGATATGGATAATTGACTTCAGCTTGCTCATACAAGAATTGGAGTTGCTCCAATGTTGAAATGTCATCCCGTCGTTGCATGTTTCGTTGTTCACGAAGTGATATTGCATCAATCTTTCCAAGATATTTCTGATCACATGGAGCATGAGTCAAAATGTATCTTGGATGAATCAAAAACCCTTTGGATGCTTCACAGATTTCAAGGAACATGTGTTTCAATGTTGCATCAGCTTCAAGTAAAGGAAGCGAGTCAAAATAGGTTTCAAGAATCGTTGGATCAACATTGTGTTTGTCCACGACTCCAGTCAACACTTTCCACAAGAAGTTCTCATGATTTCCGAGAACAATTTTGAATCGATCAAGGTTGCTAAACACATATTGAATGGTTTCCGCGATTTTAGGACCTTTGTCAACGATGTCGCCAATCAAAATAGGAACATCATCGTCGTGCAGTTGTGAAATCAATTGTTTCAATTCATCGGCACAACCATGAACATCACCAATTGCAACATATGTCTTTTCAGGATCAAGGAAATGAGATTTGTAGAATTCATGATTTTCCATCTCAATCGAAATCGAATCAACTCGATCTTTCAAACGAACCAATTGATTGAAATCTTTTGATTTGACATCTGGAAGTGTTTTGGTTCTGAAACGTTTCACCGCTTGAGCAACAATCTTTTTAGAGTTTTCGTTTTCATCAAGATAGCGATAAAACTCTTTTTGATCGCGATAGTCGAACAACATAGCATCAAGGTGATAGTGATGTGCTTTGACCATTGCTGCAACTTGATCACGAAACTCTTTTGCCATTCCGGTTGTATCAACAATGATGAGCTCTGATGAAACTGGATAACTCATCAAGTTTTTCAGTTCCGTGAACAGAATGTCAAAAGCCTGTTTGGAAACTTGTTGCATTCTTGGATCGCGTTTGTTGATTTCAAATCCTTGATTCAGGAGCGCTGATCGATTTTGATCGGATGAAACAATATGCCCTTTCAGATCAGCTCCATATTTTGTTTTGAATGAATGACCAATATGTTGAGCCATCGATGATTTTCCACAACCAGTTGGCCCGATCATCATCAAAACTGTGTGTGGTTTAAATTTGTAATGCATATTATTCTCCTTTCTTTGTAATGACACATGTGCTTGTTGGTTGAATCCCGTCAACAACATCACCAATCCCACCGAATTCAAGATCAACTCTGAAGTTGGATGTCAACGAATTCATGAAATTCACAAACTCCATATGGCGCAATTCATATTTATGATCTGGATGTCTGATGGCATCTTCAGGCATTCCATAAAACGGATTGAATTCTTTGTTCGGGGTAGTGATCAAGATTTTGCTGAAATTCACTGTCGTCATAACACCTTGAATCAATTCTTGAGCTTGTTCAAGCGGCATGTGCTCAATCACTTCAATCATCAACACAACCACTTTATCTTCAGACTCATATTCGCCAATATCATTGTACAATGCGATATTATCCAACTCGCAGTGTTTCATTTTCCGTTCAACGACCCCAAGCACTTCAGGATCAATATCAATTGCATGATAGATGAAATCATCTTTCAGTTTAGGGGCATGAGCAAAAACAAATGTACCTTCCCCACAACCGATGTCAAGAATGTGAGTCATGTAATGGATGTTCTTTTCAACAAAGGTCTTTCGGTCGGTTAATGTATCTCCGAACTGAAAACTCATGCTCTCAGTATCAATACGTGGCTTCCAGACGTCATAAAACTTCTTAGGTGATTTGATCATGTTCTTTTTGAACAAATACATCGGAAAATACACTTCACCAATTGCTTGAATTGACTTCAGATATTTTTCAATCTGATTATCATCGATATGATTGAAGCTCATATCCTTGTTATCAGTGATCAAAGCTGTGAACATCAAAAATGTCATCAGATGATTTAACGCAAAGTAGAATGTGTTTTCAGTTTCAACTGTCAAGATTCCAACATCTTTCACCTTTTCATCGAATGTGATTTTTGCTGATGGATATGCTTTGTTGAAAAAGTCAACATATCGTGTGACTTCAATGCGGCACATCATGGTGAATTTATGTTTTGTAACAATGTCTTTATCAGATACTGTTTTCAAAGCTGAACTCAACATCATATTGATCATGCTGATATAAACAACCGGGGCAATGTATTTCTCAGTTGAAAGATATTCGTATGACGCATCAGGAGTTTCTTTGAAACTCAATTCATCAGGACTGTCTTTGAAGTACATATAGTATGATTCATTATGGAACCAACCGGCAACTACTCCTTGACGGAGGCCCCGCATTTGCATTCCTGATTCAGGGTTCTTAGCAATCACAAAGCTCAGATCCTGATTTTGTGATTCAATTTTCATCAACGCCATTTTGTTCCTCCTTTTCAATTTCAATTGTTTGCAACACCTTATTGATGTTTGGTTGAATTTGATCATCAAATGCATTTTTATATGTATCAAATGTGCGCTGTGCAGCTGCTTTGTCATCCAGCAAAATGGCAATGATCGCCAATCCAATCAAATCGAGTTTCGCTTCAATGCGATCAAGTTGGGTTGTTTTCATGCTGATTTTCCTTTCATATATTGTCCGCAATACGAGACATCCTTTGGGTTATAATTGAACCGACTGCAATACCCTTTTTGATAATGAATGCAAGTTAAACATTTCATCTCAACCTCCTAAATTATTCACATCCAAATTATAAAGAAATTCATCTTAAACTTTGATTAATTCAACTCTTTTCAATTCGTTCAACAACCGCTTCCATTTCTTAAGTGGTTTACCTGTTTTCTGCATTTTAAGCAATGGAATGTATTGTTCAAGGTATTGAATCACATCACCAATTGCTACCGCTTCAGTGAAGTTGATTCGGTCACCTGAATCTTCTCTGACATTATGAACCTTGATTCCAAAGGAATCTTTTATTCTCCTCATGAAATATCCAGCTTCCGTAGCAGAATATCCAAACCCAATTATTGTTTTAACAGTCACCATCTTCAAATCTCAAGTGAAGCAAATGCCTCACTTTTGCTTTCGTACAGGGGTGCATGAAAACATGAATTCATATCCACTACGAGTGAACATATTCATTTCAAGATTTTTTGCCATCAACCCGATGTAAAATACATCGTCTTCAGCTGTTGATTTATACACATCATATTCAGAACCAGTGTGATGATAGATACGATCACCGAACATCAAAAGTTCGCCACTGATGAATTTCACCGTTACTCTTTCATTCATCGACTTTTCTTTACAGGAATACTCTTTTGTAATATCCCAATCCGCTCCAAACAAACACGACATTGCCAATGCAACCCCAACTACGGCTTTTTTCATTTGTTAACTCCTTTGTAAGTATTCATAAGTTTAAAATAAATAATATTAAAGTTTGATTAAAAAGAAGCAAAAATGACATATTACATCGGTATAGACCAATCTTATTCCTGCACCGGCATCACGTTACTAAATGAAGATGGTGAGATTGTAGATTCTACAACATTCCCTATGACCTCTGACTTTTTCAAGTTCTATGCTATGTATGGTGATTTCAGAAAAACATATGCATATCAATCAGGATTGGTTGATGAGAACATGAAACTCACCAAAAAGAAATCAGAACTCACCAAACAAGAATCTGACTTGTTGAAGGTTTCACAAACAAAACGAATTGCAATCATTTGTCAGTCAATTGAAAACTGGATCAAATCATTTGCTGTTACTAATGTTGTAGCAGGACTTGAAAACATTTCTCTCGGTTCAAAGGGTGCTATTGTTGACCTTGCAAGATTGCTTGGAGCAATTGAACATCATTTGCAAATGATGGGTGTTGAGCATGTGTTGTTTCCTCCAACACAAGTCAAATCATTTGCAGGGAAAGGAAACTTTTCAAAAGACGAAATGGTTGCGGTAGTTCCTGAAGCGGATTTAGAAAAACTCAAAACAAATCTTCCAGTTGACAAAAAAGGTGAAGTTGTAGGGCTCACAGATGCAGTTGATAGCTATTGGATTGCCAAACTTGCCAAAGCACATTTTGACAAAGACAAAAATCCTTTGTGAGCATTAAGATAAGGGGTCTAGAACAAAAGATCTCTTATTAGGTATAACAAAGTATAAATAATAGGAAAAGAGCTTTATATGAAAAACTTACCAATGAGTAGAAATTCAAGATTCAAACAATTCTTGTTCAATGTTGATGCTTCTATGGGATACTATGGAGCAAAATCGACAATCAGAATTATGAGCAGTTATGAGTGGCGGGCAATTCAATTCATCATTCAACTTTATAAAGCAGGTAGAATCAAGAAATGGGCATCAGAAGAATCTATATTTGAATATTCAACCCCGTTAGATCCCCCTGACAAAACTCACAGATATTTCATGGACTTCACAATCGAAATGGCCAATGGTGACATGATCTTCATTGAAGTGAAGCCATATTCACAACATGCAATCCCTCCTAAGATGAAGGGTCGGAAAAAAGATAGCACATATCAGGAAGAGGTTCGTTCGTGGATTGTCAACCAATCCAAATGGTCAGCTGTGAAAGATTTCTGTTTAAGAGAGTCAACCGAGCGGAAAAAATATAAATTTGTTATTTGGGATGAATACACGTTGAAGTTGAAATAAATTCAACTTCTAGACTTTAGATCGATACTTCTTCTCAACATTATCCCACCATTCATATATTGCAATTGGACTTCTTCGCCATTGAGTATAGTTTTGAACTCCGAAAATCCATTCATTGTTTCTTTGCTCTAATGTAATATGCGCGTAATGGATTTTCAACCCATTTCCAATTTGAATAGCACAAGGAACATCAACAATATAATATGTCACATCTTTCAATTTCTTTTCTTCAAGTTTCACTTCACGAACTTGATTGTTAATTCTGATTTTAGCTTTCAATGAACGAACATCAACTGACACAACTTCATTGTCAACCGATTTCAATTTTGAAAGGAACTCTCGAAAGTTGATTTCGTTTTCAATTGTTGTAGGGTCAATTGGTTTATTTGAAGGAACTCTCATTCCTTTAACAATTTTTGATTTCAATTGATCAAGCAATGATGCTATGGGAGTGTAGGAAGAAACTATGGTTTTCAACCCGTTGATTGGATTTTCACATTGTGTAGTTTTCTTGAATTTTGCTTTAGACCATTGATCACATGCTTTCTGATATCCTTTGATTGTATCAACCCAAGGACTTTTATAACGAATTTCATCAAGAAAATCTTGCGCCTCTTTTGAACCATATGCTTTAGCTAAAATAGCATCTCGTTCTTCAGAGGTTGAAGCACTGCGATATTCCTGTTGGTAAGGAAACATAATTTTGAAAAATTCTTTTGAATAATACGTTTCAACATCTTGTTCAATCTTTCGATTTATAGCAATTTCAAATCGTTGTATGCAGTGTTGCTAATTCCACCCATTTGGTTGTAATAGTTCAATACATCAATGATCTCATTCACAGATTTTTGATACAATTTTGAAATGTTCACTTCTGAAACTGATTCTGCAAGTTGCCGTAACGTTTTCATCCAATTTTCCTTTTTGTTTTCAATATTATATTTGCCATTATCTTAAAGGTTGATTAACTCTGACCTTTGACAGTTGGATTGACAATCTTTCCACCATTCAATGAATCACCACTGTAAGTAGCATTTTTGGTCACCTGCAATTTCATTTTAAACTCTTCAGGAGTGAAATGATATGAAGCCTTTTCAACCAACCACAGTCCAGCAGTTTCACTTGCAAATTCTGAAGGATTATATCTATCAATCATATTCACATTGATCAATGATCCAACTTGAACTGATAAATCACCATTTAATAATGCTTGCATTTTCTTAGTGTAAAGGGCAAAGCCCATTGTGTTATGAGCCTTAGGATAAAACTGCCCTTCAGATTCAATGATATACGGAACCAATTTAGTTCCTTGTGTTTCTGCCAAATCATCTTTGAACACTTGGCCCTTTCCAAGAGAAGCTGTTTCAGTTGCAACATCCTTTGCTTTGACTTGGGAACTATAAATTCTTTTGGTTTCAGGATTGTAATGAACATAAGTGTTATTATACATGTTCTCATGAGCTGAAGCAGTAATATCAAATGCTTTGTTTTCAGTCCACTCAATGATATTGTAGCGGTTGTTTGTATTGTTATCATTGATAGTATATGTCATAACTTCTTTAACATCAAGCAATTCATTCAACGGCTTGAAATATGTACCTGTTAAGTTTTCGTAGAACATGTACATTGCTTTGTATTTCTCATTGAAAGCAAGTTGGGACAATTTCTGGATGAGTTTGGTTTTGGTCCATCCTGATGCAGTGACGGGAAACTCACCAGTCGTCTCTGTGACTTTCACAAAAGGAGCAACTGATTGAACAATTTTAGAAGGTGTGTTCTCATATGAAGCGTGAACGCGTTGAGATGCAAGCAACAACCCATTTGTCGAAACTGCCTTCAAAACAACCGTGGCATCAGAGATCTTTTGAGTCAACACTTCAACTTTGGTCACTGTGAAATTCAAATCAACTTTTTGTTCAAATTGGTCAACAACACTGAAAACGATAGCTTCACCGCCTTTCAATGGAACCAATGTTCTCATGTCCATTTTGTCGTTGAAAGCAACTTGAAACTGAAGTGCCGGTTGTTCGATGCTACTGAAAATTGTGAATGAATAGATATATGCACTGTCAATGGGATTGTCATTGACAGTGAGCTCAATCAACTCAAAGAAATTGGTTTTCATTTTTTAGCCTGCGGATTTTTCAATCCGGTTTGGATTTGTCTGTTGCGTGATGTGACTTCAGTCAAACTAACAGCCAATTGAACTTCAGGCGGATTACCATCTTGATAAACCATGAAAGTAACATCAGATCCATATTTAACATTCACATTGGTGATCACACATGGAAGGAATGTCATCATTTTGAATTTGTTCTTTCCGCCAAACTGCACACGGACAATATCAGGCGCACCAAACATAGCATCAGAAACACCTGAAACTGTTGGTAAAGAAGCGTATTCAAAAATATTCACAATATGATTGATAGCATCAGCTTCTGCTTTTGACTGTGGAGTCATACTCCAGAAGAAATTGAAGGTTTTTGCTCCAACCCCATTGAAAATCATAGCAGAGTGTTTTTCAAAGTTGGTTCCGGTTTGTAGCATTGCTTCAAAACTTGCTTTTCTTCCAAGTTGTCCAGCAATCTCTTGACCCACCGTCGAAACCAAAGACTGGTCTTGTTCGGCAGACCAATCAAGACTCAACGAATCATTGAGATTATTGGGTACCGGCAATCCAATACTCGAATAAGTCTTAGCAGTATATCCGAATTTGTCAGCACGTTTCAAATCACCAGTTGTATATCCTTGGTGTTTATGAAACGTAAAAATCATATATGTTGGTAAATCTGATACTATTGCAGGATATCTATATGTTGACATTATTGACCTTTTTCATTTCAACTATTTAATCCCACTTAAACGAATTGAATCTGATGATCCATCTTCAAGTGGAACATTGGATGATTTCTTCCCGGGTGCTGAAACCGCGATTACAGTAGCACCTTCCATACCTGCTTTCACGGCTGCAGCAATTCCATCATATTGAATCATATCTTTCTTAGGAAGATTTTTTTGTTTGACTGCTGCTTGCTCTGTTTTAGCATTCAACTTTTGAGATGGAATTGCCATTTTTGGTGTCGTTGGCTTTTGTGCATTTGGTTGAATTTGTTCTTGAGCTAATGAAGCAAGCAATATAGCTTCTTCATCAACCGCCCGTTGCATTGTACCTGCTTTGACCTTTGCACTTGAACTTCTAAACAATTCAGCATTATGTCTCTTTTTGTATCCTTGAATTGCTTGTATGATTTGTTTGTCAGTTGCAGTTTTAGGATCAAGTTTAGCTTCAGCCATTGCTTTTTCAATCAATCCCGTATCTTTACCAAATTGAACACTGGTACTATACACTGCACTTTTCAATGACTTTGATCGTTTTGAAACATCTAGCCCAGCTTTCTTCAATCTTTCTGCTTGTGGTGCATAATGAGATGCACCAATGAAATTCTCTTGAGCTTTACCAAAGTTTGGATCATTTTTGGCAAGGCTTCTCCATTTGACATCAAATTCTCTTGATCCAGGACGCATACCTGCAAATTGACCACCATACCCAGATGATTTCAGAAACTGAGGTATTGTTTTAAGTGTCATTTGGTGAGACCCATAACTCTTACCACCAAAGTCACCCTTACCAGATGAAATTACCCCTGCACCTTTCCCACCACTTTCAAACATAGAAGAAATTGCGCCAATTCCCGCTTTACCCCAATCACCCATTTTTTTAAAAGCGTTGTATGTCGACTTAGCAGTAGATCCAGTGTCCGCCATTCCAAATGAGAGTATATTTGCTATACCGCCTAACCCTGCTGCAATTCGCTGTCCAATAGAAGCATCCTTTGTCCCAAAAATGTCACCGGCTTTTCCTACTCCTTGGTATGCACCATATGCTCCACCGGCAGCCAGTGCAATAGGGCCTAATTTTGAAAGGTATGGAGTTGCACCTCTAGCAAGACCAAGGGCTTTGGAACCAATCCCCGCAGCAGCACCACCTTTCAATAGTTTGCTCAGTCGACCTTTTTTCTTGCCAAACAAATCACCAAACATTCCCCAATCGGAATCTTTCTTCTCTTCTGTTGTTTTTTGAGTTGATTGTGTTGCTGTTGCAATTGATTCAGTTCTTGAAGCAGTGACTTTGTAGTCATCCGCCATGTCTTTCTGACGGAATAGCATTTCATCAAGAGTTTGATTTGCACGTTTCAATTCACCCACAACTTCTGTGTTTTGATCAGCAATTTTTTCGGTTGCTTTACTTGTTCGTTTAGTATCTGAATAACTTTCAGTAGCAGCTTCAGAGTTTCCTTCAAGAATGCTTCTAATTTCTTCTGAAGCTTCATATGACCGATCATCTTTGTCAAATTTCAATGATGAAGCAAGCATGTTCAATGCAGGACTGTCAGCTATGACCCCAACCCCATGCAACCCCGCTTTCATCATAGAACCCGGGCTCATCGATTTCATAGCAGCTTTGCCGTAGCCGACAGCACCTTTCATTCCACCTCTTTGGAATGCTTCTTTCAATCCTGAAAGCGAACCACCTTGATATTTCAATTCAGCTTTAAATCTATTACTTTCAACTTCACGAAGTTTTTCAATTTCACTTTTCATGATGTCAAGGTATTTGAGTTGACGTTTTCCAAGTTTAGCTTCTTGAGAATATTGTTGGATGAATGATTCTATTTGTTTTGATGTTTTTGCGGAATCAAGATTTTTCATTTGCACTTGTAGCATTTGTTTGAGTTTCGCATCAAGTTTAGAATTCTCAATCATTTGAGCAACAGCTTCGAGACCTTTCTGATAATCAGCGTCAGCTTGCTCAAATTGATGTCTAGCACTTTTGGTTTCTTTAGAAAAAACTGTTTGATATGCATTAGGAATTTGCGATGTGTTCTTAGCCATATTAAACCCCTGTATCTACTTGGTATGAAGCTAATAATGTTTGGAATTGCAAATCCATATACATATTGAGCATTGCTTTTGTAATTTTAGTGTTAACTGCTGTCAAGTTGTTGTGTAACAATCCTTTTACAACAATATCAAATGATGTTTCCATTGTTCTCATGTTTTCATATACTTCTGCATTATTATCGATTTCAACTGATGTTGTATTCAGTTTGATTGGTGTTGAAATTGCTTCACTATACAAAGGGGTAGTAACATCAACATAGTACAATCCATTTTTGAAAACACTCATGATGTATTCAGCAATGTTTGTCATTTCAGTCATCGATTTTGAAACCAAGGTCAATGTGAATGAAAGATCAACCGCAACATCATTCCAATTCACTTGAGAGGTCAATCCGTCAATCTCTAAAAGTCGTTTCTTCAACAATCTGTTGGTCTGACGATCGAAATTCCGTTCCATCCCATTGAAACTCAATGACATTGCAGGCATTTGCAATCCATGAGTCACAGATGGATCTTTGGTTGCTTCAGCATAGAGCCGTTTGTAAAGTTCTGATTTCTCTCCAAACACAATAGGAACTGTATAAGGGGTGACATCTCTACGTGCAAGTTGAATATTGTCAAAAAGAGACAACACCACTGCAGTGTAGATTTTAGTCATATTGTATTCGTTAATTACTGCCATTGCGTTTCACCAATTTTAATTGTTTGAAGTTTTTATTGAAAAAATCAAGGTCAAACACAAAAATACTATGATCTTTGCATTCAAGAAAAACACTTCTAGAAGTGTCGTCTATTGATAAGAGCCGATAGATATCATTGGTTTGCAAATCTTGATAAAACATATTATCCAACCATATTCTGAAATACTTTACTCAACACTGAAACGATCAAAGAAATCACTGCAGATCCAACAATAGCATACATTCCAAGTTTTGTTTTGATTTCAGCAAATGTTTTGGTTGTTTCTAATTTCAGATCCTGCACCATTTTTTGAAGTTCCGCAAGACCACTACGAGTTTCTTTCAACATTTCCAGAACATAAAGTCGTTCTTGATCCCATTCAATGTTGCTCATTATGATCCTTATTATGTATTATGTATTTGTCCAACAGTGCAAAAATTTGAGCTTTTGTATCAATACATGTTGTTGACTCTGCTATCACACGCAATGTGTTGTAATCACTGGTAATATCACGACCAATACCTACAATACCAACAATTGTATCATCTTCGTCACGCATGACGTTTTTATGAACTTCAAGAATCAACATTTTACCGTTGACGTTTCCCCATTCAACAAATCTCATTGGACGTTGTTGTTCAAGGACGATTTCATCTGAGTTTCCACACACTTCACCAAAAGTGTGATTTCTGTCTCCTATTCTGGCTTTCTGTGCTTTTGAAAGTTCACAATCCGTTTTTCCATAAGGGTAGTTATCAAAAAGCAAACAATCACGAATTGCTTTATTTGCAATTACATAACGACCTTCAATGTCTTTAGCCCAATATAAATCAGGAGTGCATTCTTCAAAGGCTTTTGAAACCAAAATCTGAAATTTGTAGTCTTCATACAAACGATCGAGTCTTTCTATTCGCATTGAAAGATCAATTGTTTTTTCATAATTCTTTCTGATAGAATCTTGAATTTCATCTGCATGACATCCAATTTTATCTATCAAAACATTGACTTGAAGAGGGTCTTGAAGCCAGTTAAAAAATCGTTTTAACATACACTGCACTTTTTTGAAATATTTAAAAAATGACTTAATTAACTCTTTCATTTTTGTCAACCTTCACTTCTGCAGTTTCTTTCCCTGTTGTGCGATGAATTGCATATCCACCGGTACCTCCACTTATGATCAATCCAGCAAGTGCAAAATCCAACCGACCATTAGCAAATGTGTCATATCCTGTAAAAGCAATAACTGCAAACAAACCAATAAAATGCCCTACGCGACTTGATGATAATTTTCCATCAGATGCGAAAATTTGTAGAAGAACCTCTTTCATCTCACACCTTCTTCAATTCATAATGTGGATAATCTTGAAGTGAATGTTCAGCGATGTCACCGTCACCATCCCAATCAGCACCCCATACAAGTTCTACACCAACAGTTTCAGCTGCTTTGAAAACAACATCTTTCAATTCAATGAAACGATCAATGTTTTTCCAATCAACTGGATAGGGCATAATGTCAATTGCCAATGAGGGGTTATAGTTATGTTTTGACTTTTTATAAGTACCATCAAGGTTGGTTACAATTCTACCAACCTTAATCCATTTACCATCTGAATATGCGCGACCTTTTTTGAACAATGCTAATTGTTCCTCAGGTGTTCTATGACCGAACCCAACTGTGAAGTCATAATGCTTAATTGCTTCATGCATGACTTTCTGAATGTCAGGATGACAAGTTTCAAGTTTTTTCAACGATGTTTTGCTAAATTTAGGCATGTGTTATCTCCTATTTTTGTTTCAATGAATGTAAAATTTCAAAATTAGT
>CAZVYK010000003.1:33663-68025 GCA_964630915.1 uncultured Caldisericales bacterium
TTCTGACCAAACTCTGTAGTCAGTCCAATTTTGTCCGAGCTGAAATGCGTCACCTCCTATTTTTGTTTCAATGAATGTAAAATTTCAAAATTAGTTTCTGACCAAACTCTGTAGTCAGTCCAATTTTGTCCGAGCTGAAATGCGTCACCTTTTGTCAGACAAACCATTTCTTGATCATTGAATTGAATCACTTTGAATTCAACTTCAGGATTCTTTGGTTTTGCAGGCAAAGGAGGAAGTTCTTGATATATGTATTTGGTTTCGTAGATATATTCAACTTTAGGTGTGCAACCTATGAATAATAACGGAATCAGGAGTAATAATGTTTTCATGTTATTGTCCTATCGTGTTCAGTAGTTTGATTGTTGTCGAATTCGAATCAACAATTTTCAATTTGCAGTCAACAATTGTGATAGTTGCGGAGTTTTCTTCTGAAAATTTCTCTTGACATTCTTTCAACAGCTGTTTATATGTCATAATCGCAGCAGAATGACGTCTAGAAGCTGTTTCTAGTTGGTTATGGCATATTGATATATCTTTTTGCAGTTCGTTGATTGTAGCATTGTTCTCGTGGTTTGTATTAGTGATGCGTTTGAGTGTTTGTGCTTGTTCTGAAACAGTTTTCTCAAGTGTAGCAATATCACGTTCCTGAGACCATGATTCGATTTTCAAAACTGAGATATAAATCAATGAAGCAAGGAGTAAAACAATGAGGAATGATGCGAGTTTATTGTTGAGGATGAAAGCAGTCATATCCATGTTCCTTTTAAATTATTTAATCTTTAAAAGGAACATGTGGATTTAGTAGATGTTTGTAATTGGTTCAGCGAAAACTAAACGTCCTCTTTTACCAATACTTTTAACATTTTCATCAAAAGGAATCCACCCAAATGCAAATCCTTTGATGATTTTGAAGAAGGGTCTCTTTTCATTCCATTCTTTTTCAGACATTTCATACAAGTAATATTTGAAATTATATGCAGTGTTTCTTGTGTTCCACACCAATGCTGGTAGAAACTTGAATGATGCATTCTCTGCTCGTACATCCCCTATGTCAAATGTATTCCCATAAAACGGCTCATCCCCAACATCTATACAAATGTATTTATGAGGAAACTCATCGATATGATTTTTACAATGATTCCAATCGAATGTGTCATGGTTGGCATCATCATCTAACCAACCCCATACAAACCAAAGATTGAATTGGTATTCTAACCAAGTAACAGGAATCTTTCGCTTTTTAATATAACCGCCATTTGTGTTATGATAAGGTTTAATCACCCAACAGGTGTCGTCTTCAATTATAGGTCGTTCTTGAAGTCTCTCTAAATATACTCCATTACTCAAAATGTAATTGTACATAGAGTTTCTTGACCAGCCTCTAAAAGGTAATACCACAAAAAACCAGACAAGGCCGAATACTTTTCGGAACAATGTGTGTAGCACAATCAAAGTATACTTAATGTAGCTCATGAATATAATACCAAATCGCCGACAGCTTGAATGCTTAGAGAGAGTGCTTCCTTTAATTCGTCAGTTGATATGATAGCAACAGTGTTATCAGCAAGTTTCCATTCAGATTCAATAATATTCAAAATAGATGCTGCTTGCAGTGCTACAAGCATGTTGTTCCGTGCTGTTTCATTTGCATCAAAGGTTTTTCCGCTTGCAGTGGTCACAGTTAAGGTTGCAAGTTTGTGTTGTTTCAAGAATTTCTTTGCATTTGCAATCAAAGATTCATCAGTATATTGCAATGCATCAGAAATTAAAACTCCTAAATATTTGTAGCTGATGTTTCCATCAATATCAGTTTCGACTTGTTCGTCAAGATGCACAATCGCATCTTGACTCACATAACTAACAATATTTTGTTTATCAGAAGATTTAATAGTTACGATTTTCATTTTTTTCCTTTAAATTTTAGCTCACAGACAGGGACGCGGAACGAGAACCAATAAGCCAAGACGAGTAAGAGGAGGCAGAAGACGAATTCCAAGCAGAAAGTCCACTAGACGACGGGTAAATCAAAGGACCACCCACATACAAAGCAGTGTTCCCTGTAGCACTCCAAGCGGCATCAGTCATTTTGGTTGTTGATGAACCACCGGTTGCGGCTGACGGTATGAAGGTACCTCCGAACAAATTTGAAATATATGTTGCAGAAAGAGCTGCAGGGACTGTTCTTCCGGTTGTAAAATAAGGAGCAGCAGTTGTACCTGATGCATAAGTTGCCCCATGCTTAGCAACCCAAATAACATAGTCGATAGAATTTAAACCATCTACAAATTCCCATAAATGCCCATAAGGATTTTCAACACCACGATAGGAACATGCAATAGTTCTATTTGAAGTATCTTTAATCACCCCTGTCGAATTCAACAATTTCAAAGTCAACCCAATGTTTTGATCATCCGAAACGGCTCCACTGTTCCATGAATATGCTTCCCATTTTGAGTAATTGTTTGTTCCATTTGTCTCAGTTTGAAAACATCCACGTTCTAACAATAAAGTAATCACAAGTGCTTCTCGTTCAAACCAGTTTTGTGTTGCAAATCTTGAACCAAATGCCGCATGTTGAGTTCGGAATGTTCCAATTGTTTGTGTAGCAATTGCTTTGACTGGTGTTGATGTTCCGGTTTTCGTACATGTCGACTTATAGGAAGTAGTATTATTCATACTTTCAAAAGCACCTAAGTATAAATAAGACTTTTCACCTTCAATATAATGGTCGAATGCATCATGCACTTTTGAAGTAATTACAGTACCTACAATTGTTCCGTAAGAACTATATCCAGTAACCGATTGCCCTGAAATCCCAGTTGCGGTTGAAAATCCGAAATCAGCTAAATCAATGCTAAATGAATTCAAACTTTGTGCAAAGATTTTATAAGAATCATTATTATATGTAAAATCAATACTTATATAATGAAATTTTGGGATTTGAACCATCACAGTTTCTGTGGCAGTAACAGCAAGCTGATCTGCATGGGTATATCCAGTGGCATTATAATCACGAACATATTCGCCAAGATTATTTAAAACAACCCGTTTCATATTTCCTTGAACAGTAGTTGATTTATTGAAAAATAATGTCACTGGATCAGAGTTTGAATTGTCATTCAATCGTTCTGCAAATGTACTCAACCAAACATTATCTTCAGCAGTACCAGTTCCAAACCGTTTATAAGCATCCGAGGTTAGGTTGTAAATCAACCCATAAACAGATGACCCTGTTCCAACACCCATTGTGCTCATAGCATTATCGACGTATTCTTTAGTTGTAATTGTACCTGAAGCCGGCAACGTCAACACCCCATCAGCAGTAGGTTCAGGGATCACCAATTCAGTTTTGAATGTTTCTGTTGCATCAAAAAACTGAATTTTCTTTCCACTAGCAACATTCATGTTCCCTGTGCTGTCAATTGAGAATGGAGCATCACTCCCGTCATTCGCAATCCCACCCAGTTTCAAATCAACCGGGGTTCCAAGATTGGTCATTTGACCAATTCGTTTCGTTTCAATAGAGCTCATTGTTCCTCCTTCATTCCATCACAACTTGGGCAACAGCTTGAATCGCCATTGACAACGCTTCTTTGAGTTCAACCAATCCAACTTCAACAGTTGTGTTATCAGCAAGTTTCCATTGGGTTGTAGTAACAGCTACAACCTCGGATGCCATGATAGCGCTCACCATGTTGTTCCGTGCTGTTTCATTTGCATCAAAGGTTTTTCCGCTTGCAGTGGTCACAGTTAAGGTTGCAAGTTTGTGTTGTTTCAAGAATTTCTTTGCAACCGTGACAACATCAGCGTTAAACAGTCCGTGAGGAACTGCAATACTATGATATTGATATTGCAACACACCATCATTGTCAACAATTGTTTCATCAAAGTGAACAATCACATCAGTTCCATTTGATTGGACTTGCGGTTGAGGATGTTCGCTCTTTGTTACCATAAATGTCATAAAAACTCCTTAGGCATTTGTAGACATATTTACTGGAGTAATGCCCGATTATTTCTAAGTATTTAAAATAAAGATTAGTTACAAGAATTAGCGAGTTGACATGAATGAACCAACCAAACAATGAAGCCAATTCTTCTTCAGATGGATTGTTCTTAGCTTTAAAAATCATTTGCTTTCTAGGAAGACTATGAGTGTGCCAAATCCTGTATCCTATGAAATTGATAGGCCTAATTCCAATTTTGAATAGCTGTGTTGATTTATTCAGTTTTAGTTTCAATTCGTTGACTTTGATTTTCACATACTTATAAATATCCTGCAAGAACTTCTTTTCACCACAAATCAGAATGTCATCCGCATATCGATAATACAGTTTAGCTCTAAACCGTTCTTTGATTTGATGATCCAATTCACTCAAATAGAAATTTCCAAAAATAGGAGAAGTGTAATTTCCGATAGGAAGACCAGGATATGAGTCAATGAGATCATCCAATAATTTCAATGTATGTTTACATTTGATTTTTCTTCTCAATTGTTCTTTTAAAATGTCATTGTTAATTGACTGATAGAATTTAGCAATGTCAATTTTCAAAGCATATTCAGGTTTCTTTAAAGCGATATCACGTTTAATTTTCTTAATTGCTTTATGAACACCTCGTCCAGGAATTGATTGATATGTGTCATCAATCAAAGATCTTTCAAGAATAGGAGATACGATATTCATAATCATGTGATGAATGATTCTATCGGGAAAGAAAGGAACTGTGCTGATTTTTCGTTCCTTTCCGTTAACAACTCTAATGTTGTCGTGATATTCTGAAGGAACCCATCCAATATTCATGATTTGTTCGATTTTATCAACATATATTTCAGGATGCTGTCTTATAGATTTTGCAATTGACTGTTTCTTGTTTTTGGTAGAGGAGAGAATGGCAGAGAGAATATTCTCTCTTGAAATGATTTGTTCGTATAGATTTGGTTTGCGTTTCAAGCTGCTTAATTTCGTCCTGTCTGTATAATTATTAAGTTTTGTTTAACGTCGTGTTTTGACGGTTGCTCATAGAGTGTTCGGAAATCTTACTAACGCTATTAATGCCGGTTATTGTTTCTACCACTTTCCTAAAGATATATAAAGGTACTAGGTATAGGATAGTTGGCCTCGATAAGTTTAGAGACATAGACTCGGAACGAGAACCAATATTCCAATTCGAGTTAGAGGAGGCATTATTCGAATTCCAAGCAGAAAGTCCACTATTCGACGGGTTATTCAAATTACCACCCACATACAAGTTTTAGATCTATTGTCCGTTCTTGGCCAACTCATCCTTTTTAGTCTTTTATCGACTTCCTTCAGGTCGTATAACTATTTATTTTTAACTCACAGACAGGGACGCGGAACGAGAACCAATATACCAATAAGACCATGATGAGGCAGTAGACGAAGCCCAAGCAGAAAGACCACTAGCCGACGGGGTAGACAAAAGACCACCCACATACAAAGCAGTGTTCCCTGTAGCACTCCAAGCGGCATCAGTCATTTTGGTTGTTGATGAACCACCTACCGTTTCTGGAATGAAAGTACCTGGAAACTGGCTAGTAATAAACGAAGCACTCATGTTTGTTAGTGTTGTGATGCCGCTATTAAAATAAGGAGCAGCAGTTGTATCTGATGCATATGTTGCACCCCAAACAGCCATCCAAAGAACCCCTGAAATACTATTAACCCCATCGCACATTTGCCATAAATGACCAGTATAGTTCTCGATCCCACGATATGAATTTGCAATCGTTCTATTCGATGCATCACGAATCACACCGGTTTGATTCATCAACGGAAGTGTCAGCCCGTTGTTTTGATTATCAGAACTAGCTCCAGTGTTCCATGAATATGCTTCCCATTTGGTTGCAAGTCCAACACCGGCATTTTCAAAACGGAAAGATCCTCTCTCAATCAAAGCAGTGATTTGCAATGCATCTCTCATGAAAATGCTATGAATTCCAAATCCAGAACCAAATCCTGTTGCTTGCGTTCTTGCAGTTGGAAATGTAATATTTGCGGTTGATTTTACAGGTGTTGATGTTCCTGTTGTAGTACATGTCGATCTACCAGAAACAGCAGTAAATGCACCATAATAACAATATGAACGATCATTTCCATCAAGGTGTTTGAATGCACTATGAACAACAGATGTAATTACGGTACCAACAATAGTTCCATATGATTCATAAATGTTGACTTTCTGGCCAGCAATTGATGTTGCATCTGAAAAGCCGAAATCGGCCAAATCAATGCTAAATGAATTCAAACTTTGTGCATAAATGTTATAAGTGTTTCCACCTGAAACAAACTCAACACTAATATAATGGAACTTTGGAATCTTAACCATGACTTGTTCAGTTGCAAGCAATCCAGTTTGATCTGCATGAGTATATGCATTAGCATTATAATCTTTGACTTCAGCATTTGTTGAATTCACAACAACCCGTTTCATATTTCCTTGAACCGTAGTTGGTCGGTTGAAATAAGTTGTAACAGGATCTGAATTGCTATTTTCGTTCAATCGTTCAGCAACAACTGAAAGCCACATGTCGTCCTCAGAAGTTCCAGTTCCAAATCGTTTATAAAGATCAAGTGTTTGGTTATAGATTAACCCATATACATTTGAAGTTCCATCATAAAACGGTTTGGTGGTGTAGATCACATCATCATCACCCAATGTCAAATCTGATGTTTTAGTTCCATCAGCTGATTTCAATGTGATTGATTTGGTTGTGAGTTTTCCATCAGCGTCAATCTCGATAGTTGCATCTGAACCATCCAAAGCTGAACCACCCAATTTGATTGGTTGTTTCACACCGAGAAGCTCAGGTTGTTTGATTGCTACAGTTTCAACAAAATCTGCTTTTATTTTACTTGCCATCTATTTCTCCTTTCACACCACAACCAGAGTTGCGCCATCGTCAACAGTCAAAGTCACAAGATCATCAACTGTGATAGGACCTGCCATGATAGCATTTGACCCGGCTGAAATTGTCAAATCTTCTACAATCACACTCGGATTGACCCGAGCTTGTGTCCACGCAAGTTTTCCATTTGAATCAAGTCCAAGTTCCCGGTGTTCATTTCCGGTGATTGAAGGAATTGCTTTAGGATCCTGACCAATATAACTTTGACCATTCATTATGACACCTCAAGAACAGAAACGAATACATCGGCTGAAACATCAGTGTTTGAAACAACAGTCAACACTTCAGCAGCTTGTAGATTGATTGGCTTATTCACAACCAATGTAGATTCAGGAAGAATTTCAACATCTTTCAGAATGTTGTATGTTCCAGATTTCACTGTGATTTTGATAGCAGTTGCCAGAAGATTTGAAATGAAAAGTCCATGAATAACTGCAGTGGTTCCGGCCGGTGTTGTATAAACATCAGTTCCAGCAGTTCCAACAAGTGCAGCTTTAGCATTGGTAAATACGTTTGCCATAATGTGTTACCTTTTATAGTATTTAAAGATTAAAGTATTCATCGTCAAGAAGCAAAACTCCATAATGTGATGAAACCTGAGTTCCTGCTGAACTTGAGATTGCTGAAACTTTCAAATCAGTTTTCGCAGGCATGGGTATATAAGGTCTTAACAATGAAACTGTGTTTTGATACAAGTCAATGATATCAAGGGTGATGAAGGTTTTTTGAAACTTCTTTGCTTTGAATTGAACAGTCACATCCTTCAATTTTCCAGTTGATGCTTCACCCATGAACAAGAAACCAGTTTTCCCTGCAGGAATGGTCAGACATGATTGAGTACTGTGTTGATAAACTGGGTTGATAAAATTAACAACATCAGTTACCTTAATACTACCTGATACTCTTGAAAGATATATGTTTCCAGCAAGCGGAGTTCCGTTGTTGTTTTCCATGTAGCAAGCTCGAAGCCAGCTTTTGGTTGTTTGTTTAGGAGTTGTTCCATTGAGTGTGATAGTTTCAGTTTGTCTGTTATAGTTCTCATCAAGTCCAGAGATCAGAATTTCAACAGTATCTGCAGCATTGGTTGACCATATAAAAAGAGGTTGTGCAACTGTGAGATAGTTGTATGTTCCACCAAGTTCCCAAATGTCAGAAGCAACGGTTGTGACATTTGGGTTCAATGCATATACCCAACGCACTTCTGCATTAGGAACATGCCCCATTTGAACTTCAAGTAGGAATTGGTCTACACGACCACCTTCAATATCATGTAGTACCATTTTATCTCCTTATCCTAACGATATTTTCAATGTGCCTAAATCATTCCATAATGCATTAAGAACATGAGGATCTGCTGTAGGTAAACCAACCACCAAAATATTAGCCAATTTGGGTTGAATCTGATCAACTGCAGCAGGTTTATTAAACACAACTTTTGTATCATTCTTCGAATCAATCACGTCCGTTTTCACGCTGTCAGAAGTAGCAGCACCATTTACATTGACAGGTTTTTCAAAATTAATAGTTGCCGCAACTCGTGAATCATAATTATCTGATTTAATCATTCTTTTCTCCTATTTTCAACCACCCAATGCAATTGCCATAGCAGCTGCATCAGATTCCAAAGATGTTTCAAACGCAATACCAACATGAAGTTTGGTGGCAGAGATTGCAGCACCAACAACAACACTTGATTTGTCAACTGATGTAGAAGGAACCAACAAACCTGGAGTTGATTTAGACAAGTAGTAATACATACCTTGGGTAAACGTATATGTTGCAAACTCTTTAACGCCAAAGGTATGTACAATGCTGTTAGTCAAATCTGCAATACCTGTTACCGCAAATTGTGATGGAGTTGCTTTGACAAACTTACCTGTCAATGAATCCATAGAAACAACATCTTCTGATGCAACCGTCGCTTCAAAGTCATTGTTGTCTACCAATTTGATGTTTTGTTTGGTTGAATAAACATCAAATTTCCCTTGTTCCATCAAATGAACCATTTGAGTCAACGGTCGGTTGATGCGATCAATCTCACCTGGGATAGGTGAGTTAGCACCGTTGAGCGGTTCCCCAGCTTGAAACAGTTCAATCAAATCAATGTTTGCCATGTTCTTTTATCTCCTAAAATGTTTTCCAAAGTAATGACCATCTGATCAAAATCTTTTGATCTGGAGTTTTTACAAATTCATTGAACACTTTTCTTGAAAACAATGTCCCGTCATTTGAAAACAACCCAGCTTCGTTGTAAATTGCAGCACCCACACCATTCGCTTCAGCTTCAGCAATGTCAAATTGAAACATCACAGAACGATCAATCTCTGAAATCACGATGTTTGAAGTTCCCACTTTTCGGAATGTTTCATTTCTCAATGTAACATCAGATTTGAAAGGAAACACAAAATTGCTATTCACAATCCCCGCATCACCGATGGCAATGGTGTCAATAACCTTGCCAGGAGTTCCTGCTGAGATCAATTGAGACAAAACATTGAATGATGTGTCAACAATCAAGTTCTTTTCATGGATATGATGAAGAATCTTATCGTCTTGCATCAATGTCAAATCAAAAATTCCTTCCATAGGAGCAATTGAGTCAACATGATTCTTAGGACGATTCGTTGCTTGCTTGAAAAAGTATTGAATTAGATCCATAAGCACTCTTTTAGAACTATTTAATCTTTAAACAACTTGATCATATTCCAGCTGATGATTGTAGCTGATCAGCTTTCCATAATATCCGCCAAAGAATCCACAGTTAGCTTTTACTGCAGGATTATTTGAATAATATATCATATTTGCAGTATAAAGTGATCCGGGAAATTGAATAGAGCTATCGTTGTATCTGATATCATATTTCAAAACTCCATCTTCGGTAACTGTTTGTATTGGTCTATTAGTATACCATTTCATAGGAGATACTTTAATAAAGTCATAATACACTTGACCACCAGCAACATACAATCTTGAAGGTGTTTTCATTTTCTTCTGCAGTGTTGTTAAATCAGTCCCAAGTGAATACAAATCCAAGAATGGAATCAACGGTAAGAAATCATCCTGATTTGCAACAACCCCTTCATTCGAGTTAACCGTCGGTAAATAGAATGTTTGATATAACTCAAAACTCTCATATGATTCAATTGACTCTTTCATCAACCGGATGACCGTTTGGAAGAATGTTAATTTCCATCCAGCAGGGTGACAAAAAGGTTTAACATATTTCTCAAATGCATCTTTAGAAAAGTCGGCACTCACTGAATATTTGAAAGGATCAACTGGATCTTCTGTCACTTCAACGAAACTCGAAGTCAACCCAACTTCTCGCAACAATGAAATTTCATCAAGAATGGCTGCTTTTTCATCTTCGCTCAAATCTCCGGATTCAACCAAATCAATCAACTCTTTATACTGGTTTGTGATGTCCTCAAACAAAAACACTAACAGGTTGATCAAAATACCATAGATGAATGGAGTTCCCTTTCTAACTGAAAGGTCCTTTGATACTTTTAAAATATCCTTTGCATTGGTAACATCGAATGTTGCATCAATGTTCAATGTAGCAAGATAAGTATCGAAATAAAGATGCAAAATATCATTTGACGTAATACGATCGACATCAATCAAGTCAAGAAAATTGTTTCCTGCTGATTCTTGAACAACTTGAACATTTGCAAGAAACGCTTTGATCATTTCATAATACTGCGGTGCTTCTGATCGAAATGATTCAGGTACCAGAACTTGAGCAAGATCCTCAAGCTTCTTGGTTAATTTGGCATTTGAAAAAAGATTATCATACATATGTGATATCTCCTAACAATGGATATGAGTTGAACATCAACTGCACATTGAAGAAGGGGGAATAAGTCATTGTAATATCAATTGGATCTGTAAAATTGGTTTTGAACGATTCATTCAAATACAATATCGAATTCGTTACATCAAAATACCCAACAACTGCAATATCAAGCAAAATGTCTTTCTTTGTAATATCACCATCAACATATGAAGCACCGGTTGTTAACAAAGCAGTTCCAATTGTTGCAGAAAATGAAATATCAAGATCTTCATCCGCCTGATATTCTTTAGTCCACCCATTTTCATAATAAGAAATCAAATCAACTGCATTTTCAGGCATGTATATTCTGTCAGCACCCTTAATCAGATAATATCGTTTAGATGAATTTGGAATAGGCGTTGCCATCATATTTGCATCATTCAAATTGTTCAAAAACATTTCTTGTGATAATTTCAGTTTAGGGCTCACTGTAACAACAGCAGATGCATTCTGTAGATCTGAAAACACAGTTTCAACAACACGAACCAATTTTCCTTGATAAATAGCAACTTCAAATCCATTGACTTCTTCATTGAAATATGATTCAAGTTGAGTTTGGATGTTTTGTTGTCTTGTGATAATATCAGGAACAATACCTAAGATCTTAATACTGAAATCAATAGTAATATATGCTGGTTGCCAGAAAATGCGTTTTGTTGCAACAATTCTTGCCTTTGATAACAATTCAAGCAATTCCACTTCATCCAGATTTGCTATGTATTGATCATTAGGATCTTGAGGAATTACAGAAAAGAAAATATGACCGAGCTTCTCAGGAATATGTAATTCACCACCCCATGAATTTGCAGTTGCAACCAAAGATGATTGTTCAAGAAATGCTTTATAGTCATATTCATTTACTGTTCTGTTTCCAGTGTTATAAAACAAAGGTGCATTTGATTTAACTGACTCGTCAGACTCTTCGCCTTGACCACCTCGCGATTCAGAATTCACAACAACTGTTAATGTGACTTCAATACCAGTATTGTCATATGATTTGAAATCAGGTTTGCAAGATAAAAGCCCATTAGCAGCAGCTCCACTTGAAACAATGAAACTCAATCTGATTGAATCGCCAGTTCCGAAAACGTTTCCCTGGCCACCAAATAAAGTGTGTAAGTTCACCCAACCAGTGTCAGCATCATATTCTTCATAAAACAAATTTTCACCGAATGTCAAATCAATCAATGAAGGAGTTACAACCCATGAATCAGACCAAACACTTTCACCGGATTTTTTTACAAGCATTCGAATAGAGTCTTCTTCAATTGCTTTATAGTTGAGAACAAATGATGAAGTATCAGTAGTAACATTGTATTCTAATGTCGAATCAACGGTATAATCAATATAAACGCCTTCTACCAAATCAAACGTAGCAGATGGTGAAGTGTTGGTCAGAATAATATCAGTTGTATTCAGAAACTTGTATGATCCAACAGTCCATTTACTCCAAGCAGGAATAGTAATATTTTTACCAACAGGAACTGCATATGAAATAGTTACATTCAATTTTGATGAAATAGGACGTGTAATATCATATCCAAGTTGTTTTGCTAACGTGATAATGTTTTGTCGAATAGTAGCAGTCGAAATTGCCATTTGATTGGATACCATCGCCTGGGTAGCATTGATATTCTGAATGGCATACGAAATAATGTCAATTTGAATTGATGCGTTTGATCCAAGGTAATTGACGTCTTTGATTATGTTGTTATCAATACAGTATTGCTTGAAACTTTCACGAATTGAATTGATGTCCAGAGCGTCATACCCAAGCGGCGATAGTAATTCAGCCATTTCTCAAACCTTTTCAAGTATTTAATTCTCTCTCCACGCTATAGAATAACGATTCATGTAAGCCTTCATCTGCAATACAACTTTCATCTGAGGAATTTTGATCGGATTTGAAATCTTTTCATTCACAATGATTTGTTCATATAAGTAATCTTTAAACGGAATGATGAAATTAGTTGATGTTCGTGCTGATGGAGATTTTAATGTTTCGATGGCTTTCTTTGAAGCTGCAGCAAAATCATAATCTTGTAAATAGTACTCACGAACCAACTCTTCACAAATCTTTTGATCATGTTCAGCAATGTCATCATAATCAATGATATTATCAGCATACCCTTCTACGCTGACGTCGACGATGTAACGAGGAACAATTGAAAACATGGCATCTGACATTTTATTATAAAAATAAAGAATCCAAGCATCATCAACATTTCTATAGAAACGATGAGCAATACTCATCAAATTATCAGACTCTAATGGTTGATACAATTCATATTGATCTGTCTCGATTATATTACCGAAATCAATTTGTTTAAACACATCGACAATCTGATCTTCTTGATCATAATAAGCTCTAAAAAAGTTCATATATTACACCTCAAATGATTTTTGATACACAAGTTCTTTACCACTGTTCATAATGGTGTATATTATTTTCATTAACACTATTTGTTGGGAGTGATAAGGAACAAATTCAACATTAGTAACACGAATTCGAGGCTCAAATTCTATCAAAGCTTCATAAACTGCTTGCTCCATACCTGCAAAGGTGATGTCATCCATTAATTCAAAAAGAAATGTCTGCAAGGTCGATCCAAATTCAGGTCTTCCAGGGATTTCGCCTTTTCTAATGGTCAATATGTTTTCAATTGAATTATTGATAGCTTCTTCATCATAATCAAGTTTAATGTCCTGATTTAATGCTGATAGATTTCTATCAAAATCACTATAGTTAGTTGCCATGCAATTCCTTTAAACAAGGTTGTTTTTGTATTTGTTGAATTGGAGGATTCAAATGCAAATTCTTGGAAACAATGAATGTATCTTTATTTGACACGAATGCAATGTTTTGATCGCTTTGAACAATCAAATTAGCATCACTTTTCAATGTATAAGTATTTGTATTTGAATCATATGAAATAGTTAATTGTTTCAAGACATTATAGATTTGATAAAGTTTTCTAATTTGCATTAACATTTGTGCTTCCTTGAGATATTACACCGCCATCTGCCATCAGATCATTGATTCTAGCAATCGGCAAACCATTAACAAACACTGTTCCGCTTCCTTGAGCAACCGCAGTTGAATGACAGTCTCCTGTAGCAACACAACAATGAACAGTAGAAACATCATTAACACGCGAAGCACCTATACCATTGGCAAAGACATTAGAGCTACCTTGGTTTAGATTGTAGGCCCCATAGCATTGCTCTGGTGTTATACTATCACCGATTCTTGCAACTCCAGGCATATCAACTCAACTTAATGCTATTATATGCAGATTTTATTAACTCTGCTTTTTGTGAAGGATCATTAACAACAGTTTTCAACCCGGTATACAACTCTTGATTTGCTGGAGACTGCAATGACATCATTTTGTCGGCAACTGCTACCACACAAGGATTAGAAGCCATTGCAGCTGAGATAACTCCAGCAAGTTTGGTTAATTCGGTGTTCAATGTTTCTAATGCGCCACTAATCGCACTCATCTCGCTTGAAAACATATCAAGACCTGAAATATAAGATTGGATAGCTTCTATACTATCTCCAAACGTGTCATCAATTACTTGTCCACCCAAGGCAATTAAACTGTCAATACCATTTGACATTTTTTGAAGCATTTCATTTCCGGCTTCAATAATCCCACCGGTACATTCAGGTAAATTGAAATTTTGTATTTGTGACGACATTTTGCTTGAAAAAATATCAGGGCTATTCAAAATTCCTTCAACAGATCCAAAGGTTCCTACTGAAATGCCGAGTTTGGATTCAACGGTGTTCAGTAAGGTCTGTGCACTCAAAAGATCTGGTAACACATTGGTTGTCAAATCTTGATATTCCAAAATCTCTTCAGGAGTTGCGGTTCCTCCTGCAATAGCTGCATCAAGAATTGAAATTCTACCTTCAGTTGTTGTGATTTGTGTAGCCTTTCTTGCAAGTTGTGCTTGAACGTCTGCTAAAACTGCCATTTCTTACCTCAGTTCAAATTGATAGCGGCGGCTGTAACATTAAAAGTGCCGCCAACGGTATATGTGTCGTCTCCAACGAGATCGCTTGTTCTAGACCCCTTAACATTAGTTGTAAGGTCCTGTTCTACATATAAATTCAAAATGCCATTCACAATATGGTAAAAATCCTTCATAGATTTGATTTGAACGGTGCCATCTGGACGAATTTCAAAATATGCCCCTGATGTTTCATGTCCAAGAACCACTCGTTCATTCCCAGGAGTATCATCCATCTCAAGAACATTACCTGAAGAAGATTGAATAACATTATTCATAGGATATTGAGTGGATGAATTCAAAGGAGGTAGTTCAGGACCTTTCAATGAAGAATCACGTTTGGATGCAATGGTATTTGATAAATCGCCACCTTTTTGAAGTGATGATGCATCTGAAGCACCTCTAACATAACCAATATATACAGGTCGTGATGTGTCACCATACGCAAATGCCAACCAGACCAATGAACCTACACGAGGAACAGATGAAATTCCAACTTCTTCATATGTGCCACCAAACAAAGATGATCCTTGTTCAGCCCATGGACATTCGGCATCGGGAACATCATCATCAATCATACCCATAATCCGGACACGTACACGGTCGCGGTTTTTAGGATCATCGATATCTGTTACTGTTCCAATGTATAAGTATGGAATCTTTGAATTTTCTTCAAGAGCTCCTGCTAGTTCCTTCATCTGTTTCCTCAATTGCTTCTTTTATTGCTTCACGGATGATGATGTTCTCTTCATCCGGAAGTAAAACATCAATCATGTCCATTAGATCAAGTTATAGTTTGTCAAGTTGCTGAAATCAACTACTTGCATATGATAAAAATCAGAAGATCCATTTCCTGTTTTTGTATCAAGCGGAGAACGGATCATATCATATCGATTCATAACTGCAATTTTTGTTTCAAATGTAGCGGGATCAACAACATTGATGAAGTCTACTGTATATGGAACAAAAATGGTTCCTGAATTGTCAGCACCTTTTGGACCGGAACAACCAACAGTGAAATAATCAGTGTAGCTGTACGGATCTTCAATCAACACAATATCGAAATTCAGAAGATGCCCCACATATTTGCTATTCAATGCACTGTATTCAGGTTTCTTGTACACTTTAGTGATATGACGGAGTGCAGAAACAACTTTTGAAGATGCAACAACGAAAAACTCTCCTGATAACCCTGTATCAGTTCCAATAGCTCCAATTGATTTCATGATTGATGCAAGAATGTCTTCGAACACACCGCCTGTTCCTAGAGCTGATTGAGTACCATAAGAAAGACTTAACGGAAGGTCAGCTTTTTGTGTTGCAATTGTTTTCAAATAAACGAAGAATTCTTGTTCAATTTCTTGTTCAATCGAATTTGTGATCACCTCAATGATTTTCTGAGTAGCATCTTTCCCATACAACGCTTGAAGATCTTGAATGAATTCAAGTGTTAACCCAGTGAATGCTTTTCTCTCTTCAGCAGTGAATTCAGCAAGGGTCACTTTGATTTGAATTTCTTTTGCGGTTGCGCCAGTTAAACCTTCAGCAACCGAGGTTGAATATGGACCTGTATAGTTAGAGAACATAGTTCCAACGCCAATAACATTTGTATGAATCAAACTAATTGTAGCGGAATATGTAATATAGTCATAATCAGCAGTGATAACGGCATTTAGTGCGGGTGCAACTGTAAATGTAATGGTACCTGTCGCATTATCAATCGTATAATCAACATCACGAGTTTTCAAAACAGCATCAACATAAACAGCATCTGACAATGGATAAACGGGTGAAAAATCAAGAGTGAAAATTGTCTGGACGCCAGTTCCGGTTCCAACAGCTTCAGCAACAACAGAAGTGAGCTCACCAACTTGATCTACCGCAGCAAATGTTCCTTCGGTAACATCAACCAACAATTTGTTAGTTTCTGAATGTAGAACAGTTCCTTTTGCATCAGATGAAACGATAATGTCATCTACCACAAATCCAGAAGCATCATCAACAGTAAATACCTGAATGGTTCCTGTTTTAACAGTGTCTTTTGCACCAACCGCAATATTACTCATAACAGGTACTTTACCTTGTGATGTAGTAGCAGGGATAACTGAAGTGATCATAGGAACAATTGAAGTCTGGCCAACACGTTCAATTACAGTTCGTAGAAGTGATTTATATGCTTCAATGTCGGACGTCTCGGTGGACTCTTTCATCAGATTTGCCAGAGCTTTCTGAACCAATGTTCCGCTGAAGATTTCTTGAGAAGATTTCAACCACATGTTTTGTGTAAAGGTATTCATCATATTCCTTTATGAATATTTAATTGTTTGGAAGACCCATTCGTTGGCACATTAGAAAGAGGTGGAATGAGTGTGTTATAAGTATTTAAAGATTTGAATGAATTGAAGATTGAAGAAAATGATTGAGAGCCTAAGCTCTCAAATCAATTAGGCGAGTGGAGTGTTGGTGAAGTCAACGGTGAAATATTCAGCGTAACCAGAACCAGCGCCATCATCCATAAGGCTGTTAGCTACAAGTCCATAACGGCTTTTTACACCGATAACAGGCTGGAGTGTAGTTGCATTGATGGCATCTACAAATTGAATTGGTGCGAATGGTGCGAAAATTACACCTGCGTCCATCTGAGAATCGTTACCTTTGTAGATAACCATTGCATAATCTTCAGAAGCGAAGTGGTCTTGATATACTTTCATACCATTTGACAATACACCAACGAATGTTTGTGCATGGTTGATACCAGTCTGAACACTTGTTTCGTATGCAGTAGTACGGAATTTACCAAGTGCTTCAAGAGCTGAAATGGTACCAGCAGTTGCAACAAGGATGTTACCTTTACCACGGCGGTTTTTAGAAGCAAGGTTGTTTGCTGATTTAAGGATACGCTGCCAGAGACCAGCATACATTTCCATGTTCCAACGACCTTGTGAGCTGGTAGCAGTGGCAACAGCGAAGTCAGGAAGTGCAGTAGCAACAGTCTGATAAGTTTCGATGATTTCACGGTCAAGATCAAGGTTGATCTCAGTTTCAAGGAAGTTCATCAGTTCTGCATCAGCAGCAGCACCATGCATTGCTTGCATGTCTTGAACAAGTTCTTGTGTGAATTCAGCTTTCAAAGCACGAGTTTTAACTGTAACAGGAAGTTTCTCGATTGTTACTTTGATTTGGTTCATTGAATCGCCAAGAACCTCACCGTTAGCAGTTGTATATGGACCGCTGTAATTTTTCAAGATTTGTTTGAACGCAGTCTCAGTCGAGTAAATCGCAGAGATTGTAAGCTCATTACCATCATTGGTGAAAGATGCTCCAACGTCAAATTCTTCACCTTCAACAAATGTTCCAGTGATAGTATCAACGATAAGTTTACCAGTCTCAACATATTTAACAGTACCAGTTGCACCAGAAGCAGCAGTAATTGTATTACCAACGGCAACGGCGGTTGTACCTGTAAATACGATCAGTTTTGCAGTGTTACCAATGATACCATTAGTTTTGTTTCCGGCATAACGAGATTTGATTGCATATACAGAGCTGTCTGGAGATTCAACTGGTTGAACACCAGCAATTTCCATTGCAAGCAGACCAGGGATTACACGGCGAAGCAGAGGTTGAAGTTTTTTGGTATATGGTTCAACGTTTGCAGAGAAGTTAGACTCATTGATGAATTTCTCTTGAAGCTGCATCATTTTGATAGCAGGAGCAAGTTTAGATTCAGAAATAAGAGCACCTTCAGACTCAAGCAGTGCTTTCACACCTTCAAAATCAAGAGCTTTTAGCGTGCTTGACTCAACAATTGTTTCTACTTCTTGTAAAGCAGATTCATTAAGCATAATTTTACCCATGAATAAATTCCTTTCTTGTGAATGAGTTATTAACTCTTTCAATTATTTAATTTATAAGAAACTGATTTTCAAACTATTTCATATGTTTCTTATTTTTCCCAACTGCGTTTAACAACACCCTCAGGTTTCTTATCGGCCGGGTTAGGAGCAGACTCAAGCAAAGTAGCTTTGAACAGATCAAGTTTAGCTTTGTAGTCTTCGACTGCTTCAACACCTTCAAGCAATGTAGCAAGTTTGTCTTTCTGAACAACAGTCAAACCTTCAGTGCTTTCAGTGAAAAGTTTTTCACGTTTCAATGCAGCGATTTCGGCTTTCATTTTAGCAACTTCAGAAACTGATTCATCAAGTGCTTTGCGAGCGCCATCTTCATCATTTGTAATTTCATCCAGTTTGATTCCAAACTTGGTTGCGAATTCAACTGCAGATTCCATGATAGCGTCAGCTTTAGCAACTTTTACTTCATTTTCCCAAGTTGTTTTGTTTTCAGTAACGAACTGATCAACAGCATATTGCATATATTTTTCAACAGATTCAGTTAGAGACGCAATATCCTCATTGAATTTCTCTTTCAATTCTTTTGTGAAATCAGCAGCATAAGCTTCAGACAACGCAGTTGCTTTTGCAGTGACAGCTTTTTCAAAAGATTCTTTGAGATCAACAGTGTGAGACTCAACAATAGTTTTGATGTAATCCTCAGTTGCTTTGACAACTGACTCTTGCAATTCTTGGACTTTTTCATTTGCTTTGGTATCAACCGCAGCATCAAAAGCAGCTCCAATCTCAGCTTTTACTGCTTCAGTCAAAACAGCTGAATCGACTTTAGCAAGAGCTTCTAGTAATAGGGCTTTACTCATTAGTTTCCTTTCATGTGGACTTTCAATTATTTAATAAAGAACTTATTTTCAAACTGTTTCATGTGTTCTTAAGAGTTATTTTGAATCTTTGATTTCATTATACTTAAAAATATTCATACGAATTTTATCAATATCAGCTTCGACATTAGCAGCAATTCTTGCTGTTTCTTTATTTTCACATGTTGATTTGATTTTTGAAGCTTTCTTAGAAAGGTCTGTTAATTCTTGACGAATTTTCTGAAGCTCATCATATCCAATAGATTCATTCATCTTCTCATCACCCTCTTCTTCACCTTCCCAACCAGCATCTACATCATCGTAGAACTTTTTCTTGTCTTCATCAGAGAGTTCATCGGGTGTTTCAACTTTGTACGCTTTCAATTTCTTTTGAAAGTATTCTTTGTAGTCATCCGATTCTTTGATCTTTGTTTTGCAAGCTTCTTCAATGGCTTTGTAGTCTTTTTCTTTAGACTTGTCAGCTTCATTGATTTCATCCAGCAACCAGAATTTATAGTCTTTCATGAATTCCCTTTCTTATTATTTAATTCTAAAAGTATTTAATAATGTTTAAAGGAATTTTGTAAATTTAATTTTACCAGAGTCCCAAATTCTATAGATGCCAAATTCATAAATCAAATCGGTTTCAGTTCTGGCTTGAACATATTCTGATGTTAAGTTGAACCGTTCGGCAATTTTAGATTTCATAAAACTACTTCGGTGATATCTTTTATCATTATAAAAATAAAAATATCCGGATTCGGATTCATATATCTCATCAAATCCATGTTTACGATATACATCACCATAAGAATACATCAAATCAGCAAAGGTGTCAATTTGAGTAGGATTATGTTCTTTCTCAAAATGCTTCAACAGTTTTGAAAAAGATCCATTTACTACGGTATTGATTTTATTAGCAAATCTCGTAAGATTCCATTCTCCATTCACTTTCGAGAATGTCATAACAGAAACCAATTCACCATCATATTGTAGACCGTAAACAACTTGAGTTCCAGTGCGTCCTTGAATATGATTGAACTCAAGAAATTCCTGAACAGTTGTAGAATCAGTTGACAAATCAACAATTTCACATTTTCTAGCATGAATTTTTTCAGATATTACATTGAGTTTGGAACGAATCATCGATTTGATTATCTCTTGCTTAATAGGATTCACCCATTGAGACTCCCAAACATGAAGAAGGAAAATGCCTTTATTTCTACAAGTAACAGTTTTGGTTCTATGATAATGTTTCCCTCTACCCATTTGCTCTGAATGAAATCGTTCTCCGTTATATTCAATAGCAACTTGCCGACTGTCAATTACGACATCTAAATGCCACCCATTAGACTTATCAGTTCGAGTTTGAAACCCTAATGTCTCAACAAAATCTCGAACTTCATTCTCACCTTTTGATGTGTTGACAGGTACACAATCAGGACACCCATAATCAGAACTTATGACTGAAGCATACGAATTTTCAAATACTCCATGAATAGAACATTCAAATTTAGAAGTTTTATGTCCACTACGAACATATTCAATGCATTTAACATGTTCGTGTTTCGCTGCAAGTTTTTGATTTACATCATCTAATGAATATGATTTTTGCTCGGCCGCATTGTTTACAACCAAACTTGGATCTTAATAACATATCCACATTTGTAATTGAAAGACCATGCTTTGAACAGTTGATTTCAATATTTCTATCAAATACCCCAGTATACATATTTGATAAAACATGTATAGTGTCTCCATACATTTCATAAACATATTTTTTAATAATATCCATTGTCAAAGGACTTTTTCTAGAGCCGTGATACAATCCACATTTAGGGCACTCATATTCTGAATTCATCAAATAATGAGGAGTGGTGTTAAAAAGTCCATGAACGGCACATCTTAAAGTTATTTCTCTCCATTGCTCTGGTTTAAATTCCCATTGCAATTGTGAATATTGTTCAGGGCGATATTCTTCCATGTATTCTTTAAATTTTAAAAAACTTGATTTGGATTTAGATATGGATAATGTTTTTCCTTTGAGATTTTGGCTGCATAAATCGCAACCTTGTGAAATGCTATCTTTCAAATATGAGATCGATAATTCTCGTTCTCCATGAATTTTACATATAACCGTCGATTTATGATTTTTATAAGGTTGCCAATCAAATTTAGAAAAATCCAATAAAGGTTTATTTTGAATAGCTTTCTTTTTCCATTCATCTAAAAGTTTCAAATTATGTTCGTAATTTCGTTGGCTCATCGAATCACTGATTTTCTTTCTTGTGTCATCAGAAGCAACATAGAAAGAAGAACGATCTTTAGATGCACAAGTATCTGAACAATATCTACGATATGCATTATCATGAAAACTAACTTGTTGCCCACATACTAGGCAACGTGGAACAAATTTTATATTATTATTATAGCAATATAATCGTTCAGATAAAGAGATATTTGTAGGTAATAAAGCCGTTAACTTGAACAAAGATTGAAGCTCAGGAACAGCTTTGATAAATGCAGAGCAATATTTACCTTTGAAAAAGACAGATATAACTCTACCGCTGGAGGTATAAAATTTTGAAAGATTCATATTGGTCGGTCCTTAAAAAGTTTTAGTAGTGATGGTGGACCGACCAAAGTTACCATCACTACTAAAACTTCAAACATATTTTATAATATTTAAAACAAAATGTCAAGAGCCGAAGCTCTTGAACTTATACGAGTTCGAGTGTTACTGCGTCAGCCGCAATAGTCATTCTGAAATAAATTTCTTCGATTGCACGATTCGGTAAGAACGAAATATCCAAAATCAACATGTTCTGATTGATAACTGAACTTGGGTTGTTCTCACTATCACATTTTACACGATATCCATTCTCACCATCATCAGTTCTTCGGATACCACGACCGTCTTGAACATTTTGAAGGAATTGATTCATCTGAGATTCAATTGCAGAACGAGTGAATTCGTCATTGAACTCGAAGAGAGAATATTCAAGATACGTTTTACCAGCTCTCCAAATATAATTAATCAACTCACGAACACCTTCATCACGAAGAGCACTCGGTTTGCTTGTATAGTTGCGTTGACCAAATTTCAAATTCCCAATTCCTGGTTTCAAAATCAATGGATTAAATTTTGCTTCAACCAATGCTTTCTGATCATTTGAATCCCAATACTGAGCAAGACGTTTGACTTCCATCAATTGTCCATAATTCAATCCAGCATCTGAGTACCAAGGCTGTGCGCTCAAGTTCTGACGGATACGAAGACCAACCATATCACCTGCAGCATTGATCCAGCGACTGCGGTTATTGTAAGAGTCAAAAATCTGAAGTGCGTTACCAGCAAATGAACCATAACTTGTATTTGTAGGAAGAGTGGTTTCGCTATATGTTTCACAGTTTGAAAGTGCGGTTGCTTGATCAACACCAACAACAGAACCAACAGCAATACCTGCACGGAATGAACAGTCTTGACGATTCTCACAAAGGGTGATTGTTTCAGCATGAAGATCAGGATGAGCTACAACATAGTTGATGTCAACCAATTCAGTGTTTTCAAATTTAGCAAGCGCATTTACCATGGCTTCGGTAGTAGGAGCAACATAAGTTCCACCAACAAGAGCAGTTGCTTGGAATGATTTTGGAGCATCAACTACTGCATCATTTTTGAATGCAAACACATATTGTGATTTAGTATTCAAGGTTTCAATGAAGTTGTCTTGGCCATAACCATCAACATTTCCAGCAGTCATATCAACGACCCATTTTTCAAGGATGTTGTTAGAAGAGTCAAGGATAGCAATACCTACCTCGGTTCCTTCTGGAGCAACATCAAGGTTTCCTTTGAATGGGACACCAGTAGTGATCAATGCAGTTGGATAATCAGTTGCAGTTGTCAACGCAATTTTATAAACAACGTCAGTTGGATAAGCACTGAAGAATTTAACAGCTGCAGGAGTCAGATTGGTGTCGGTATCGAATACAACGGTGACAGTGTCGACTTCATCGCGATTTTTGATCAACTGTGCAGTTGAAAGAGCAATGACTTCATTTTTAGAGACAGAGAGTGCGCCATTCAATGAACCAGTTCCGATAGGACGAATCACTTTCAATGTAGCACCAATACCACCTACTTTGTAAAGCATTACACGAGCAGCATTAAACCACTCCTCATAGTTGTTTGCATCTGGAGCACCAAATGTTTGAAACAACTCTTCTTCATTCCCGATTGAATGAATGTAATCAGCAAACCCAATTGTTGATGGAAGCAATGCGGCAACATAAAGTGCAGCAGACGGAGAGATAACCGTGCTTTTATCAATGGTTTGAAGGTAAACTCCGGGTAAATTTCTTTTAGCGGGGATATCAGCCATAGAAAATCCTTTTCATTATAGATTTATACAAGTATTTAATAAGGAGGATGGCTCCGAAGAGCCAAAGAGAAGAGTCAATTCAATGTAAGTTTGTAAAGCAACTCATCAACGTCACTTTGAAGATCAACAAAAATCCCATTCAATGACATCAAGCTCGGTTCATTAGTAATTGAAATTGCAGATGTAACAACTTCACGGAATTCATGTAATTCATCGACAAATGATTCTTTGTCATACATAATCGAAAGTTCAATGTCATAAGCATCATAGCGTGACATTTCTCCACCCATACCGATATACATTTCAGCAAGTCCATCCGCATCTTTTGTGATGTCATCGTAGAATTCACCAATAGCAACGTGCTCTGCATATTTCTTAGTAAGGATATGATATACATGTGTTTGCAATCCAAATACCATAACACTCATGATAGCATCAAAAACATCAAGAGAATCATCACCCTCTTCGTCATTTTCATTCAAAGAAAGCATTTTCTTCAAAATTCCTGTGATGTAAGCATAGTCTTCTTCACGACCTTCTTCAACTGCAATTTTCTTGGCTTTGTTCCAAAGACCTTCAACCTCACTAACGGATTTTCCAGTTTTTTCCGCAAATGCAGCGATCATTTCTTCAGATTCTTTGATCAGTTTCAAATTGATCTCACGACCCTTTTTGCCAGTAGGTCCAACATACCCAGGATTTGAAATAATGTCAACACCCATATCTCTCAATTGTTTCAAAATGTCATGATTTGCAGCCATCACTTTTCTATGTTTAGTCATGTCATCAATCATTTCCCCATACCAGTCAAACATATTGAGTAATGTTTTAACTTTGTCAGGTTCAGTCATTTTAACACCAATTGCAACTTCACCTGATTGAAGTGTCACTTTAGTAACTCCTTCATTCATCAATTTCAAACGTTCACGAAACGGTTTCATGTGTTTCCTTTACTATTATTTAAACAAATTGGAGATAGCATCTACAACATGCTGTTTGACTTGAACTTGAACATCCATAGGCATTGATTTGAATTTGCAGCCACAATCAGATTCGTTCAGATCAACAAAGAAGTCATCCAAGGTGTTAGATTCTGATTCATTCAAACTACAAATCTGACATGATGGAGTTTTAACAATATCACCTGTGACAATCCGCAATCCAGGTTGAACCACTTTATCTTCATTCAAGGTCCCCAACGCCCGGGTTGAAATTCCGTAGGTTTCACCTTTCTGCAGATTTCGCAACACTTCTCTTCCAAATGGAGTTGAATCAAGAATTTCAACTTTACAGTATGCAATTCCGGTCGGCTCGTCCCACGTCACTTCAGTTAAGAGTCCGCATGCTTTTTCAGGTTTGATTTCAGCATAGTTTGGGTGCTCCAATTCAGAGTAAACGGTTTGAGGTTGAGCTTCAACTCGTTTGATGAGATCTTGGATAGCTTCACGCAGAATGTTGTGAGGATATATACGTCCGTTTCGGTTTCGGATTTGTGCTTGCGAAAAAGGACCTTTTAAAATCACTTTTCCATTTTCATACAAAATTGACATCGATAGCTGTGACATATCAAATACCTTTTTAAGTATTTAAAATCAATTTGTTTTGATTGGACGTAATTGGATATAAGAGATAAGAGATCTTTTGTTCTAGACCCCTTATCTTAATGTAGAAGTGGTTATTTGTTATCAGCTGCTTGATGTTTTTCAAGATCATCGTCATACGCTGTAGCATATTTGTCAAGTTCAGACACCAATGCAGAATATTCTTGGTTGTCTGCAAGTTTTGAATAGATTTCAGATTTCATTGTATTTACAAGTGCAACATTGTCACCAGTTTTCATGAAATCTTGAATTCCTTTTTGAAGATCAGTCATTGTTTCGCTCCTCTTTTTTATTATTTAAATCATTTCCATTCAATATCAAACCCAAGTGCATCTTTACCGGATGCAGTTTCAGCTTCGTATGTATGGATGATAAAATTGTCAAGTTCATATTTCTTTTCTGTTTTGAAATCTCGATCATCATGGACAATGCTCAGTTTTGGAAACTTCTTTTGAAGAAACTCTCGAGCCTTCTTGATTGCTTCAGTATATTTTACTGCTTCATTCAATTTATGTAAATTCATGCATCAACTCCAATTTCGCCAAATTCAGGACGAAACATTGATCCTTGTTCGGCGTGATAATCATCATACATCCGACGAAGGACTTTCTTTTGTTCCTCATAAGTATTCTTATACAACCCAGTTGGTTCACCAAACACTTCATCAATAAAAGGTTTCACAGATGAATCATCATTCATATCCAATTCAAGCAACCGTTTCTTCATTGAAGGGTCAGCCTCAACCATCTTCTTCAATTTTCCATTCATTTTGATTAGTTTGCTTTGTGTTACTGCTTCATTTAATTTATGCAAATTCATTTCTTCCACTCCGGATCTAAAGGTTCTTGATATTGGTCACAAAAAATGATGATAGAGTCAGCAGGCCAAATCAATTTGGTTTCATCCACAGTTGATGCATCATAACTTAATGTAATATGCGGTTTATATTTAGGCCAATCCCAACTCAAAGGATATTTTTCCATATAATAATCATGTAGGGTTTCAAGAGGTTCACATGCAACTTCCATTACAAGCACATTTTTATCCTCACCAAATTTTGAAAATCTAACAAATGTCCCCACAACACTTTCAACTTCATTCAATTCAACTTTTGCAGGTTTGGTTGAATATATGACAGTGGTGTGAAAATCCTCAGCTGAAAGACCATTTGGAATGTTATTGTCTTCAATGAACTTTTGAATTGTTTCAACAGTGTCTTTGGAAAGTTTCATCCCAATATATACTCCCTGTTGAGATTCAAGGAGCCATTCTCTAAATGTTTTCATCTTCAGCCTTTTTCTGGAAGAAATATCCATCTGTTTTTTCTTTCTCGATCAACTTCTTCTCTTCTTCAAATTGCTCAGGAGTCATTCCCATGACCTCTTTCATAGCAGTTTGATAGGACATGAATTTTCCAAGAATACCATTTGCTTCAAGTTCGACAATTGTTTCAGTTTTCTTTTTGAAGTTCTCAATCTGAGCAAGTTCAATGATCTCATTTTGAGAATTCCATTTGACAATGATGGCTGATTTGATTTCTTGCCATTCTTTTTCGTCAATCAACCCTTTAGAGATCATCTGAAGTTTCAGAATGTCAAGCAAGAATTGTGAGAATTTCCGTCTGAGTTTGTTCACGAATTTGGTGAATTTCATTTCAGCTCTGAGGATATCAGTTGAAGTGAAGTCCATAGTTGAACTGTCTGCATCAAGTCGAGTGACGGGAATTTTCAATGCAATATAAAGTTTCTTCAAAAACAATTTATGATCTTCAGCATTGTCAACAAATGATGTATCGCCACCAATAGTGCTCACGCTGGTCGATTCACCGTTTCCTCTTGAAGGGAAAACATAGTCATTGATAAGTGACGACATTGAAGCGCGTCCATCAAACTCACCAGTAGTAGGATTATATGCAAGTTCTGATTTGATTTGTCCGATGACCTTGTTCAAATAAGATTCTGCTTTGTTTTTTGGCATCTTACCAACATTGACGTTCCAAATCCGGGTTTCCACTGCTCGTAACAAACGATAAATAACAAATGAATCCTCGATCATTGACATGTTATTGGTAGGTTTGATAGCTGAGAACAAATAACCAATATCAACATTGTTTTGTTTCAATCCGGATGTTGAAATTACAATCTGTTCAGGATCATAATAATCTTTTCGACCTGCTTTAGACGCACCAGTAACACCCCGTTGTTCTTGATACATATAGTATGATTTTCCATCTTTTGGATCTTGACGTTTTCTAAATCCAAAAGGTGAAAGCTGTAGAACAGTTTGAATCCCTTCTTTGGTCGTGTTGTCTTTGTAAACAACTTCACAAATCAGCTTTCCATCAACATACCATTTTCTGAAAAGTTCGTCAGCACTGTCTTTGAAGTCAAGGATCTTCATAACATTTGTCCATTCTTCTTGAACAGCTTTTTTGGTGTTGTCTTTGATATTGGTATGGTCGTCAAAAGTGATATCGGGAATTACTGAGCCATCAATATCAACATTGATTGCTTCATTTACAATTTCGTCAATCCCGCTTGAAACTTCAGGAAGAGATTCAATCAAACGATATTGACGAATATAGGCATCTGCTCGTTCTTCAAGGGACATTTTCTCACGTTCTGTGAGTTTTCGTTTTCCAAAAGTATAATCCTTAGGAAATTCAACGTCAACATCACCGAGAGTTTTTTCAACATAATCCTCTGCAGTGGTTATAGTAGTGTCATCAACCACAGCAGGGTTTGTCAAAAATGGTTTCTTCAGAGATTCAAATAATTGTTCAAACATCTCTTACCTTTTCAAGTATTTATTTAGCGTCTATAACGCACATTTTTGGACGTCTTGGTTTTGGTTGAATGTGATCGAATCATTTGATATAGTTGGTCTGCACTCATAGACCCATTGAACACCAATTTTTCAGAAGGTAGTTCAGCAACATATCGCCATTCAGTACCCTTAACATAATCAACCCCACTCATACGACCTTTGATATATTTGCGAATTGAAATCTCAAGGCCGTTTCGCTTGATGAACATTTTCAATTGTTCCCAAGCAAGCGTAAATCGTTGGTCGCTTTTGATTTTCATTTTGTTCAATTCGATCACCTTTGCAAGAAGTGTTTTTCTAAATTGAGGATGAACATAATGCAGATTTAATCCCATGAAGAATCCATCAAAGTCATTGAACAAAATCACACAAGGATATTTATCCCAGAATGCTAGTTTGTCAGCGTGCTTAGCATTATATGAAAAGGTGATCAGACTACCAACTTTAATGGCTCGTCTTTCCATTTTCTGATAGTCCTCAGCCAATTGACCTTTCTTCTGATATTTGGAGATATGGGTATTCCACCATTTCAAAGATTCATCTTTGGTTGTCATGAGCTAAATCCAAGATTTTTAATCGGTAGCATTCGCTTAACAAAGAATGTAACATCAAAGGTGCTAAACTGATCAGTCATTTCATTATCCAATCTCAGATCACTTACAGCAACAGGGAAAATTCCTTCCAGCAGATATACATTTTTGTCGTGTAGATATACTCTTATCGCACCTGAAAATTCATCAGGATAAAATTGTAGTGCACCTGTTGAGTGATATCTCGATTTAATCCATGATGTGAAGAATCTGTGGAAGAATGCTGTTTTGGTATCATAAAATGTAATGATGATGTTATCAACATCAATCATGGTAGGGGTGTTATGTTTTTTGTCAAAAAAGAAGTTTGGTTTTACGTCACCATGGATTGAAGGGATAGAAATTGATTTGCCAAAAATACGTCTAACACGGTAGGTGTCGCCTGATGCTTTCGGTAAGATGTTATACAATTTTGAATTAGGTATATCCAATAGAAAGTCAAACTGGTTGCCTCTTGCAAAATGTTTAACATATGACTTGAAGTCATCCATTGTTGTCATAATCTATCCCTCTATATCTCGTAATGTTAGTTGTCGGAACAAGTTCCAATCTAATGGTGGTAAATCAAGAACCTCATCTAAAGACCAAGATTCATTCTTCTTCATCAAATGGATGGATTTATACAGCTCCAACAATCCACCATCAATAATAATGTCAGAGCTTGTTAAAAATCCGGCAATTCTGTGAAACGATATTCGTCCTTGTGACCACAAAGTTCACATTCACAAGTCATTTTCAATTCAATCCACGGAAGCACTTCAATCATCTTTGAAATGAATTGCTCAAAGTTGACTTCGTCAAGATCATCCAATAACCAGTTTACGATGTCATCAAGTTCGGCAATATATTTCTGCCCTTTATATTCAATTTCACGAATGAAACTGGCATAATAACGAGTTGGATCATCACCTTCCTCAGGAACGTAATTAGATGATTTCAACATGAATTTCACATCATCTGTTTGAATCTCTTTAGCCCCCATATCATGAAATGTGAAATTCTTTGAAATGTTGAAATTGATTTCAGTTACATGACCACATGTTTCAACTGGGCATTTATATTTCAAAGGAATTAACACCCCTTTTGAAATCTTGTACATTTCAATATAAATCACTTCGCGCTCGATGATTGTTAGATCTCGAGTTTGTTCAATAATATTTGGTTTCAACAGATAGTCATACACCAACTGTTTGCGCTGTTCAACCGAAACATCGTCGCCTGCAGAATCAAGTGCCGATTCAAATCTCAAAACATCTCGGTTTGACCAAGGTCGGATTTTGAATGATTTTGTTCCAATCTTAACGTCGGTTTCTCGAATGCTTCTTATTTTTGGTAAATCCATTTGCTTCTTTCCTTCTTTTCAAGATTTATCGATCACCACGAATGTTCAATGTTCGTTCTCGTTTTCGTTGAATCTGTGCTTGAATTGCTCGTTTCTTCCGAACAGCTCTTTTGGCTCCTAGACGTCTTTTACGTTTTTCAACGCCTTTCATTTTAACTTCTTGACCGCCAGATGTCTTATACCCCACCCTGTCGGATTTCATTTTGATTTGGCGTCTTCCTGCTCTCCATTGAACAGTTCTAACAAGCCGTTCATTCAAAACTTCTTCAGTTTTATCTGCAAGTTCTTCGAGGTTCATTTCTTCACCTTTATTATTATTTAATTGTACAACCGTTTAGGCATCAACAGCGTGCCAAATTCTTCATTTTCAAGACCTTCTTTGATCTCCATAAACAACTTATCTGCACGGTCCTGCATTGAATCAGAATTCAAAGTCAACCCGTTACCGAGAATAGATGCTTTTGAAACATCATATTTACCAGCAATATTCACTGACCATTGTTGCCAAGCATGAGCCTCTACCAACATTTTGAAAAATTTGTTGTTGACGAGTTTGTCAACATTCTCTTCTTTGATGAGAAGGAACCCAATTGATTTGTAATTACTGTTTGGAAACTCAAGCCGTTTTGAATCGTTGTTGAAATTGAATACAACAGGTTCGCGAAACAAATCTCTGAATGTGTTCAAGTATTGTCGCATAACAACAAATGATGAAATTGAAAAAGTTGCCGCACCATCACGAATAACAGTGTAATACAAGGAATCAATTGGATATGCAAAATTCGGAATATTTGCAATATCATTCATACCATAACATTCTCGAATACCAACAACATCGGCACTCAGCTCTATTGTTGATGCTCCGTTTGGTTCAACAATTTCCCATTGATCATAGGTCCCGAAGTCAGAATAATCAAATAACCAATATTTAGAATCCTCTAAAATGTCAACCCACTGTGTAGGAGTGATTTCAATTTCATGAATCTCTCCACCCATTTTTCGCTGAATATATGCAATCAACTCAGTAGTATCTTGTAAATAATGTGCCATGATTTCTCCTATCTCAATCTCTGGTAATACCAGTTACTAAATTCCATAATCACATCACAATAAATTTCTGTTTCATCAACCGTTGTTTGAAGTGAAGGACCTTGAACAGATGAAAAATGAATTCCTTCAAACACAAATTTGATGATGTTCACGTTCTGATTGTTTTGAACAAACACTTCAAATAAATCAATAGATTGTGACGTTTTCATATATTCTTGTTGCAAATCAATCATATTGGTGTAAACCTCAAAGTCTTCATCTACGATAAATGTCAATGGAATATTACCTGAATCATGGCTATTACCAGGAAGGTGAATTAATGTCCCGTTTTTATAAATAGGAGTTACACCGGCTTGAACATCAGGCAATTTGATATTTTGCAAGAAGTATTTGAACACTTCATCTTTATAACTGAACTGAGCAAAGAAATTAACCCCGTTAGCAAAATTCTGTTTATGTGCGGACATTTGCAATGCCTTTTCAACTATTTAATCTTTATCAAAGAAATACAAATTTATAATATGAGCATTAAATAATATAAAAAGGTTATAACCATGAAAATGGATTTCAAGAAATTAGTTGCGAGAGTGAATGAAAATGTGAAGGTAGTAATTCCAGCTGAAGCATTTGAGTTGGTTGATGAGTTGAGTCGTAAGGGGTTTTCAGAAAAAGATATGAGATCTAAACTCAAAAAACAATTTCCAAAAATCGCTAATACAGATCTTGACATTCTCGTGAAGGTTGCATAATGACTTTAAATCAACAGAAGAACCAAAAAGAAAGCGCATTGAAATATGGTTATAAACTACTAAAATATAACAAATCTAAAGGATATTGGGGTAATTGCAATCCTTCAAAAATAAACGAAAATGATTATATTCGTATAGAACCTTTTCCAGGTTTAAAACTTGAAGCAGATGATTTAGGTAAAGGTGTTGTTGAAAAGGTATTTGATAGCGATGACATTATGCTGGTAAAATTTGAATCAATGAAATATCCAATAATGTGTCATTCAACCGAATATATCACAATGCATGACAGTGCAAATGTAAAATATTTGTATATTGCAAATTAAATACTTTAAAGAAGAAGGAAGAAATTTAATTTCTTCTTCCAACCCCTTGACATCTAGACATAATTTCATTATAATTATGGCAGTTCTATCTTTTGGTTTTATAGCGGTATGAGAACCCGAGTTCAATATCTTATATTATTCTAAAACCATTTAAGAGATAAAATGTTTTTTAGTAGTATGATTGAACTCGGCTTTCATACTACTGCAAAATATTTTAAAAGGAACTTGACAATTATGTCTGAATCACAAATTATCAATCATATTGTCAAAATTCCTAAACTCTTAAATCCCGAGTACAGAAAATCTTTGTTATCTTCACCAATTGAATTCTCATCTCTTCGTTTTCATTCGTCATTAGGTATTTATGATATCATGAGAAATTTAACAGATAAGAATGAAATCACCTCGCATCTCCAAGCTTCTATGCTATTTGTTATAATCAATGCCATTTTCAAAAATCAATGGATTAATAAAGTTAGAGCAACCAGAGATCATTTTATATCTGAAAAAGAACTTGTTAAATATGCTAAGACTTGTGGAATTAGAATTGACGGGTTATTTAACAAGGCTAAAAAAGAATTATTGACATCTGATTATATTACATCAATTCACGACGTTGATGGAACCAAATATTATGAGGTTGCTCCTTTGACTTCATTTGGTAATATGATCTTTGAATTTAAAAATATAACAAATAGCTTCAATTTTCAAGTCTTCAAAACAGAATCGGTTCGTTGTGTTGCGGGCAAACCATTGAAAACTGTCAAAGGGCATTATGGGCTTTTAGGTGAAGAATATCTAGCAAAATTATTTGGAATGTCACAACCTGCTATTCACAACATATTAAAACCATTAAACAAAATCTATTGCTATGCTGAAGTATCAAATGAATATTTGTCTGCCTTGAAACAACAAGGTAAACAAATGCTCATTGATGATAATAAACTCTTTTTAGGGTCTAAAACAATCTATGATGCAAATTATCGTATAAGAATGAAAAATGGAATTACAAGACCTGTTAGGTATCTTTCAGCGTCAAATAAAAACCATTTGAATGTTTATACACCAGGCGACAAGCTTGAATCAGTTATTTATCTTGAGAAAACCACTTATTTCCGCTTGCATGAAGATGCTAATCAAGTCAGGAATAATCGGGTCTATCAAGTGATATCTAATTCACGCGAAGAAGCTATTAAGAAATTAAAAATCATTGCTATGCAATCTGAGTTGGCTCTTAAAGTCAAATCGGTGATTGATTATATTGAAAAAGAAAGTGACTTCAAATTCCATTTCAATATAATTGATGTTTCTACCTTATCTAAACTGCAGCAAGTCTGTGGTAGAGAAATTGCTAAAATTTTACGTAACAAGAATATTCCTCGTAAAAACAAAAACGAACCAGGTCTGATTGCAATGTGGTCTAAAACAGCTGATTTTATTATCGGTCGGCAAAATGTAGCTAAAGAAATGTCTTTAGCTCAAATCGTTTTAGCTTCTTAATACTTCCGTCGCTTTCTTTTTATTTCATTTCGTTCTACTATTCCTTTGTCTTTCATTTCGTCAATAAGAACATAATTGATATTCTTATATATAAGTTATATTAACACCCACTGAATTTATGATATCAAACAATTTTTTGAAATTGAATATCGAGGCTTCGCCTCTCTATTCTCTTAAACTCAAATCATCTATTGGTCTTTTGAATTACAAAATGAAACAAACACAACATTATCTCGTAATGACGAAGTCATTGCGTTTGCAATGAGCGAAGCGAAATTGCAAATATAAAGGCATTAGATGAATGTTAAAGTTTGATACAAAAGGAGGCTTCGCCTCTAGTTTCAACAATTTAAAATATTCAATTATATGAACTCTACGTTCATTCGCTTCGCTCATTACACTTCGAGGTACGTTTGCTACGCAAACATACAGATGACACTTCATAATCTGGTTATGTAAATTCATAAAATTCAACATAAGGTTAGTTTGTTACAAT
>CAZVYK010000003.1:68125-88514 GCA_964630915.1 uncultured Caldisericales bacterium
AGACATTCAACATAAGGTTAGTTTGTTACAATAGACATTCAACATAAGGTTAGTTTGTTACAATAGACATTCAACATAAGGTTAGTTGATTTAAACTGATCTTAATCTAGTTTACATTATAATAAAAGAAACAAAAGGTTGTGCATGTCAGTTGAAAATATGTTCAAAGACTTCATGGATGATACACAAGCTGACATTATGTTTATCAGTGGCCAAGCTGGAACTGGAAAAACAACATCTCTTCATCAGTTGGATCAGTATTGTTATGATCATAACATAAATCATCACATCTGTGCATTCACCCATAAAGCAGTGTCAGTTTTGATGACAAAGATTCAACGAGATGGTGCTAAAATATCCACATTACATTCATTTCTAAAGAAAGCTCCGGGTGTCAATGATTCTGCTACTTCATATCATGCTGTAAACACAAATCATTACTTTGGATCAATCGATCAAGAAACTGAGTTATTGATCATTGACGAATTTTCAATGGTCACTGAAGATGAAATCAAACAAATTTCTGAATATATTGAAGATATCAATTACAAGCTGAAAAAGGTGTTACTCATCGGTGATCCAAATCAACTTCCTCCTATCAAAGGAAAAGGTGTTGAAATTCCTGAGAACTACAAATATCATTACAAACTGACAAAGATTTGGAGACAGGCTGACACAAATCCTTTGATCAACACCCTTTCAGGATATGTGAAGATGATTGAAGCAAAATCATATTCAATGACTCCTGAAGTCAAAGAACTTTTCAAACCTCATGACTTCTATGTTAAAGGTGTTGACATTATTGGGGAGTATGTGAAATCTATCAAAAGTGGAAACGATGATGTCATATTGGCATATTCAAATCGAACTGTTCAAACCCTAAATGAAGAAGTTCAACAAATTCATCCAGTTCCTCACAGATGGAGTCCTACCTTGCGATCTCAACTGACTCCTCGTGGTCCTAAAGATGCTGCTATGATTGTTTCTGTAAATGTTCCACATTCAAGATCTGGTGTTTTGAACTATGAGACCGAAGATCCAGAAACTGGAATTGTTAATCCTAATTATGAATTCAAAAATCTAGTTGATCTTCATTATCGATATGATAAAATTCAACTTGCAGAATTTCAAATGGAAGACGGTGAAATTCATTCTTATTTCTATGTGTTTGGCCATCAGAACTATAAAGATCTTGCAGATGAAATTTTGAATCAAGCAGTCAATGCTAACAAACAAATTGAGCGGCAATTTGATTGCAATGTCCAGCAATGGGCTAAAGAGAACAGAAGCCATCCCTTGAACCGAGATCGGATTAATGCTTGGAAAATGTATTATGCTTTTAACAATGTGATTTGTGTTGACTATCCACACGCAATTACTATTCATAAGAGTCAAGGTAGCACGTGGCAGAATGTTTTCCTCGCACATAAAGATCTATACAAAGCATTTCAACATCGTGATGATAAGGAAATGATGTATGCTCGGTTGGCTTATGTTGCTATGAGTCGTGCTTCAAATAAAGTTTTTACAGATTAAAGGTAATAAATGACGAAATGTGTTTTGCAACAAGAATGGTATGACTTCTTAGAATGTCGTAGAGAGGTCAAGAAGCTATTTGTTTTTGGAGATAACCTCAGAGGTCTTGGAACAGGAGGACAAGCGAACATAAGGGCTTTACGTAATGCTCACGGCATACCTACTAAGAGAACACCTTCAATGGATGACAATGCATTCTTTTCAGATCAAGTTGACGAATATTATGCAATTAAAAATTCATTAGATAAACTTGAAGATATCAAAAACAGTGGGTGTTATGAATTCATTGTGTTTCCAGCAGATGGATTAGGAACCGGCCTTGCTAAAATGAAACAAAAGTCTCCTGCTCTGTTTGAATATATGAATCAACAAATCTTTGAAAAATTTGGGATTTCTTTTTAAACTTAAAGTTATTTTAAGGATTTTTCGTTATAATAAAATAAAAAGGAAACCATATTTCATGTTTACAAATCAATCAGAAGAACGAGATAGTTATATCATTTTAAAATATCCTGAAACTTACAAGAAATGGGTTGAAGACACAGGAAAACAACCACAAAAAAGATCAAATGATTATCTCGATGGTGAGTTCTTTCAATTTATTGTTACAGAATATCAAAAAACTAAAGAATATCGCGATGAATTCTGTGAAATGATTGATTTGTTAGTAAGAAAAAACATGACTCACAGAAATTACATTGGATATCAAGACGATGTAAAACATGAACTATACTCAAATGCTATTAGCAAAGTTTTCAAATATGCAATTGATGGTTATGACTCAACTCGAGGAACCGCATTTGTGTTTTTCACATCCGCCATTACTAATGCGTTCAAAGAAGTTTTGAAAGATTATTATCGGACAAAAAAGATTGCAAAGAAACTCCTCACAACCAAACAAGTAGATGCGGTAGCTTACAATTATGATAATATTCATATTGCTGACATTGAAAATCAAATTAAACAATCACTGGTGTATTTTGAAGATGATGAGGTTGAAGAAATTAAACGTGTTTGGAATGATTTCTACACTGAACTTTCAACCAAATATACCACTAAACGCATGAAGATCTTGGTTGATCCAAACACACCTAAATTCAAACGCAAATATGTTACATACGACCATTTTATTCCTGTTGGTGATTCAGGAATCATGATTGAGTTTTATGATCTTCGCACAACAAACGAATCCAACGGAACTCGTCCAAGTGAACTCCGAGACAGAATGCTGATTGCTCGCAAAAATGGATATCAGTATTTTGGTGTGTTTTCAGATCAATGGGAAATTGGAAAACAAATCCTTCTGGATAAATTGCAAGTCATGAAAGAATGTGTTGAATTCAACCATGATCAACCTACAGGACGTGAATTACAGTTTGATTTCATTCCTACTGAATTGATAACAGATGAAAACATTCTTGAACCTATATTTTGGGGATTGAAAGAAGACAGATCACAACGTGTAGTTATCGATCAGCACATTGAGTCATATATCAATTGGCTTGATTCAGAAGAAAATCCTACTCGAGTTTATGGGTGGGGAAGATTAAAAGCGTGAAAGGAATAAAATGATTATGTATTTAGGAAATGGTGAATATCAATTCACCAAAACCTCAGGTGATGTTGTTGTTATGAATGTTGAAGATATTCAACTATTTATGGCTGCGATGGATGAATATGTTGCAAAATTGTTGTCTTCAAAAGATTCTACATTTAATTGTGCTGATTAATCAAGAATTAAGCCAATATCAATTATAATTATGTTAGTTTAAAAAGGAGTTATAATATGGAAATTCAAAAGATCTCAGATCACGGGCGTACCCGTAACGGAAAACAAAGAACAACCAACAAAAATTGGTCGATGTTCACTGTTGTAGTTGGAAAAGGTTCTAAGAAACAATCAATCACAGTTCATGGAACTCGTGAACAAGCGGAAGTAAAAGCCGCTCTTTACAAATAATGAGATACAGTGAACGAAATATCCACTATTCAGATTACGTTTGCAAACGGTGAAGTACTCACATCTTCAAATAATGTCAACATTGACCAAGCACTTTATGCGGCCGCTCGTTTGATTGCAAGCGCAATTCAGATGACCGAAATGCCATTGGATGAAACATTGACAATGGTAAAAGATGATGTTCTTGATATTCTCGAGGAGGATGCAGAAAATGAGTAAAATTATTTTTACCTTTGATGAAGATTCAGTTAAAACTGAAATTGATGAATGCACATTGGATCAGGTTCATTTTGCAAGTGCCAAGATGATGTCTGAAGTGTTTGCTGTTGTTCCTGAAGAGATGTTTGAAGAAGTCATTTCATCTATCGTATTTAATGCACATGAGATATTGAAAGAAGGGGACGAAGAATGAAAAAAGAAATCACATTGACAGAATGTTTGAAAGAACTCAAAACCATTGATTCACGAATTGCAAAGAAATATAGTTCTGCTTTCATTGCTGTGAAACAAGATGCTACTGATTCAATCGTGATTCCAAAGACCAGCTTTTCCGAAGATGAGGTTGTTGATTCAATCAAATCGGAATTTCAAAGTGTGAACGATTTGATTGAACGTAAACTCGCTCTGAAATCGGCGTTGGTGGCAGCAAACTCAAAAGCACATGTAACGGTCGGTTCTCAAAAGATGACCATTGCAGAAGCAATTGAACGCAAAAATGCCATCCCGTTGCAACGTCAATTTCTGACAGTTTTGAAAAATCAGTTGATGATGGGTCTGAAAAGCCTTGAAGGTGCAGAACAATTGATTGAATCAAAATTCACAGAAAGTATGAAAAGTCTCCTGGATGGAAAAGATTCAAAAACCAAAGAAGATGATTTTTCTGCAATTCGGAAAACACTCGAAGATCGTTTCAAACAATCGTTAGTTGATCCACTGAAACTTGAAACTGTCATTGCCAAACTTGAAGAAGAGATTCAAGAGTTTGAAGACAATGTAGATGTTGCTTTGTCAATTGCGAACAGCACTACAAAGGTGACTGTTTAAATAATTTAGGTTCCTTTAAGGGAACCTTCGTTATAATATAACATGAAAAGGGTAATTAGCTCAGCGGTTAGAGCCACCCGCTCATAACGGGTTGGTCACAGGTTCAAATCCTTGTATTACCCACCATGTCCGTGTGGCGAAATTGGTAGCACGCAAGAGACTTAAAATCTCTCGGTCATAGACCGTGTCGGTTCAAATCCGACCATGGACACCAGCAATATTTTGAATAGATTGATTAAACTCAGAACATATCAATCTCTTCAGAGTATTTTACTCTATGTTCTTTGAATATTGCATCGGAAACGAAAACTGTTAAATATTGGTTGTTGGGATTACGCAACCCATCTGAATAAAAACGCGTGCCAATTAAAAATTGCTCGATATGCAAATCATCTATTAGAGACACAATGTTCTCTGACTATGTTTAAAGTTGAAAGTTGAACATTCAAAACTGAAAGTTCAAAGATTAAATTTTATACCTTTAGACGATTATAGCTCAAAGCGAAACATTTTACCAAATCCTTGGAAAAGTTTTATATGATAAAACCAATAAATCATTGCAGTTTGTACAAGGCTGTTTTTAGATGCAAATTTATTTTGTTTTAAGCATATATACATTATAATATTAATGTTTAAAAATAATAACTTTTACTGAAGCACACGTAAATCTCGTTTATCCTCTGTTTGAAGGCAAACGTCGTCAAAATCACGATAAACTACTGGTAGTGTGTTTCACAAAGAGTTCTTTAAAATTTGGGGATAAATTGGTTTCGACAGGAACTTGTCCTAATGTTGATCATGCCGATATGAACAATCGTAAAATGTATCAAACACAATAACTGCAAACAATATCGATTACAATCGTAACGTTGCATTTGCTGCTTAAATAGCGGCATTGGGTTTGCGACTAACCTCGAAACAGAAGGTCGCGTCATAGGTTTAATGTTTTATCACCCTCGATCCTTAAAATCGGGAAAGATAGAGAATAAAACTCCAAATTGAAATCCTAAGCATGTAAACAAATCAGCAGATGAAGAGAGTTTTTGGACTGCGGTTCAATCCCGCATATCTCCACCATTAGAAATGTTTATTATCAATCTTTTTGAGTTCTTTTTGAAGAATTGAAAACGGTTGAAGGTTTCGGCTTCGTTAAATCAAAAACCATCGTGAGTTATTTAGTATCCTGCAGGTAACACTGATAAGTCGAGAAAACAGAGAAACGAACCCATTTTAATCTACTTTTAAACAAATCTCCATTAAAACGCCAATTCAAGTAGAAACTGCAACACATGATCAAGCTGCCGAATAAGATTTGGTAATTGTATCGAAGAAAACTTCTGCAGGCGTCTTATATCCCAGCACTTTTCTAGGTCTGTTGTTGAGTTTGTTTTGTACTTCGACGATCTGTTTATCCGTGATCTCCTGAAACTCTGTTTCTTTGGGAAAATATTCCCGTATCAATCCGTTGGTATGTTCGTTAAGGCCTCTTTGCCAGGACTGGTAAGGATGTGCGAAGTAAAAGTTCGTTTTTAGGGTTCTGCTGATTTCCTGATGGTAGGCAAACTCTTTGCCGTTATCACTGGTAATGGTCAGCACATGCTCTTTAATTGGCTTCATCAGATCAAGGATTGCCTGTTTGACGGGTTCGGCGTGTTTACTGGGGACTTTCTTCATTAGGGTGAATTTGGAGTGTCGGTCCACAATAGTGACAATCCCCTGATGGTGATGTTTCCCGATGATCGTATCGACTTCCCAGTCTCCGACTCTGCTTTTTGTCTCAACGACTGCCGGACGCTTATCGATGGATACCCGGTTTTTGATCTGTCCCCGGCTGCGATACCCTGCTGAACGTTTCGTATACTTTCGGTTCTTGTGCCGAAGATGCAGATAGAGTTTCCCGCCGTTTCGCCGGTTCTCATAGATATACTGGTAAATCGTCTCATGGCTCAAGGATGATAACCCATCCAGCGCCATTCTCCCGCTGATCTGCTCCGGACTCCACCCTTGGCCCAAATGCTTATGGATATACCGGATATGCTCTTTCCCCACTCGCCTGTTCTTTGACTTGTGCTGATACCGTAACCTCGTACTGATCGCAGCACTCTGTGCACTGTACTCCCCATCATCTAAACGGTTCCGCTTCAGCTCTCTGCTGATGGTCGAATAATGCACACCGATGTTCAATGCTATCGCCCTCTGGCTTAGCCCCTCTTTTTTTAAAGCCTCGATCTGGTATCGTTGCTCGTAAGTCAGCTGTCTGTATTTCATAAAGTCCCTTATCTTGCCGGATTGGTACCTTATTCTACTGCAGCTGACCCTCCACCTGTCAATCCGTTATCTTTTAATTTCTTTCCTGTTGCACTTTAAATTTGAATTGGCGAAATAAATCATTATAAAAATTAGGTTGTTAATATGTCAAAATCATTTAAAGACTTGATTTAAGAAATAAATCAGGTTTTGCGGGAAGCTCCACAGAAGATGAAAGGAAACGCTCCTTTTGAAGAAGTGAATTTTAAAATGATTAGTAGTATCAGCAAAAGTGGTATTACACGTAGTTATGATTTAGTGCAAGCAGATTTTATCAAAATCAAAGACCATCAAATGGATCTGTATGTTTCAAAAGACCATCCTTTTTACGTTCTTGGAAGATTTTTCAATGATACTGAAAAAGAAGAAAGGTTTGCAACTGTTTTTGAATTGACCTTCAGAAAAACAACTTTGAAATCAAAACAAAAACAATTGAATAATAAGGATGTTATTTTAATTGATACTGTTCAAACTGCAAAAGATTATCGAGAAAATAAAATTGCTCAAACAATGTATGAATTTTTGCTGAGTAAGTTCATTATCATTTCCGATCAGGTTCAGTATGAAGGTGCAATTAATCTTTGGAAACGATTGATTGTAAATAATGTTGTTTATACATATGACATTCTTGAAGATAAAATTATTTCAAAAGTTTCACCCAATACACCGGAATCACAAATTTGGAGTGATGATTCTAGCAAACGCAGAATTAAACTGGTTATGATTCCTTAATCAGTCTTTAAGTTTTTCTTCATTATAATAACCACATGAAAATAGTAACACAAAATAGAAAAGCAACTTATGAATATCAAGTCATTAAAAAGTTTGAAGCTGGAATTGAGCTTCTTGGACATGAAGTGAAATCAATCAGAAATGGATATTCAAATTTGAATGGTTCATTTGCTAAGATTGTTCAAGGAGAATGTTTTTTGTTTGAAATGCATGTAGGAGTTCAATTTGCACCTAAAAGAAACAATCTTTTGATTGAAAAAGCGATGACACAACAAACTCGTCCTCGAAAACTGTTATTGCACAAATCGGAGATCTTGAAGATGTACAAAGAAGTTGAAAAAGAAGGAATTACACTTATTCCGTTATCGTTGTACTTCAATGATCAAGGAAGATTGAAAGTTGAACTCGGTCTATGTAAAGGGAAACAATTGCACGACAAAAAACAAAGCATCAAGGAACGTGACATCGATCGAGAAATGAAGAGGAGTTTGAAATGAAGATCAAAAAAATCAGAATGAAAAACTTCAAATCTATCGGAGGAAAATTCGTCAGCTTGACAATTCCCGAAAATGGGTTGCTTCTTGTGCAAGGTCAAAATGGTGTTGGCAAAACCACTCTTTTTTCAGCATTGAATTATGGATTGTTTGGAAAGAATTCGGATGTCAAAGGTGAATCTAAAACATCTATTCCTGCTTCTGAGTTGGTGAATGATATCAACAAGAAAGATATGCTGGTTGAACTTGAACTTTCAAATGGATATATTATAAGACGTGGATCAACCCCTGACATCTTTGAAATCTTAGATCCAGAAGGAATCAACGTTGCAGACAAATCGTCCAAGGTGATTGACCAACAATGGCTCGAACAAGAACTGCTTAGTGGATTGAGTTATCAAATGTTTCATAAACTTGTATACATTTCTGCTAAATCCGTATCAACACCTTTCTTGTATTTGACCCCATCACAAAGGAAAGAATTCATTGAGCACATTCTTGACATTCGTATTCTATATTACATTGGTGAAGTCATTAAAAAGAAACAATCAGAATTGAAACTTGATCTGAAAACTGTTTCTGACAAATTGTCAATGATCACATCATCTATCCTTGCAGAAGAAAACAACTTGGCAAATTTGAAGACACGACGTGATCAACAAATTGCACAGTTGAATGAAATGAAGCAAAACAAACAAAAACTGATTGACGAGGCACATGAAAGAATTCATCAATTGAAAGTTGAAAAGTCATCATTGCACACAACACTCCAATTTGTTGAAACCGACATTAAAAATTTCAAAACAGAACGAGCAAGAATTGAAGCATTGATTATTCCTGGAATTGATCAAGAGTTGAGCTTGCTTGAATCGCAAGTCAATCAAATCAAACAAGAGATGCTTCGACGGAAAAATGAAAAAGACGTTTTTGAGAAGAATCTCGAAGGGTTTCAACAATGTGGGACCTGCTCTACATTGAAAACGATTGTTGGTGAATTTGACTATCCAGGATATCAAAAATTCATTGAAGATTCTAAACATATGATTACAACGTCGTTAAGCCGTCAAGAACAAGTGAAACGAGATTTGGAATACCAAGACTCGTTGAAACAAGATCTTAATGATAAGACGTCTGATCTTCGCGATCTTCAATATAAACTTCAAAGCACTCAAAAAGATATGGAAGCTATTGATGAGAAAGTTACTAAAGAAGAATCTTTGATTCGATCACTTGAGTCTCAACTAGATTCCATCAAACCTATTGAAGTGGATGAAACCTATCTAATGTCTTTGAAAGAGCAACAAGAAACAATTTCTAATTCGCATGATAGCTTAGTCAACAAACAAGATCAACTCGATTTGATCAAAAAGCGTGTTGGTGACAAATCACTCAAGCGCGAGTTGTTTGAGTATTACATTCCGGTATTTGAGCAGAAGATCAACGACTTGATGTCAATTTTCATGGAAGATGATCCTTTCACATTCTCAATCAAGTTGACAGAAGATTTTGAAATTGAAGGATTTAAGAACGGTCGCAAAACAAACATCTTCAAATTCTCAGAAGGACAGAAGAGCTCTATCAATTTTGCATTTCTAATGGCAGTGCAACATCTGCTTGCATTGAAGAATTCATTCAGTTTTGATTTTCTTGCAATTGATGAGATTCTTGACTCAGCTTTGGATAGTTCTAGATTGGACAAAATTGTTCGTCATTTGAGTGAAGTCGCCCAAAACAAACCTGTGATGATCATTTCACACAACGCATCATTGCAAACGGAATATTTTGACCAAATCATCAAAGTAGAACGAGTGAATGGGTTTACAGAATATTGCGTTTAATCTTATTTTAAGACAAAAATAATATAATTAGTAGAAACAAAGGAGAAATAATGACAGTTAAAGCACTAAAAGAATATCTCGATTCAAAGGGGTTTGTCTTTATTGGTGATGCTAAATTTCAAAAAGACATGAAAAATGCTGAATGTTTTGAAGATGATATGAAAGAACTTGTAGGAACACTTACATTTACAAAGGAATATGTTTCTACGCATGAATCAGGAACATTCGTCAGCAAAATTGAATATTTTGTTTCTCGTAATGTTGTGATCATGAGTGCAATCAATTCAATTGGTCTGAAAAAGAAATTGTATCGTTGTGCTTTGAAAGATCTTGAAGTCAATGAAGAAGGGCAATTTGTTGGCTTTGAACCATATATTTACACAAGGGGGCTTAAATGAGTGGCGCAGATTGCTAAACTAACTAATCGAATCAAAACACATCGAAACAAATCATCGAATTAAAAAAGGAAACTAAAAATGCAATTAACAGATCTCTTCAACCAAATGAATGAACAAATGCAAACCCCAGAGGCTTTTGAAAAGCCAAAAGAAGGTGGGTTTGAATCAGACACCCGGTTCTACAAAATTTCAAAAGATAAAGACGGTAATGGATCAGTGAAAATCCGTTTCCTGCCAACTCTTGCCGGCGACAAATCAAAAATGATGACGTTCATTTCGCGTCCAATCCATGCCCCTACTCAATACAAACAGGTTGGTTCAGAAAACAAAAAACGTTTCATTTCTGAAGTTTGCCCTAAACATCTTGGAAAAGACAAAGAATGCCCGATTTGTGATTATGCCTGGGACAATTATAATCGTTTGATCGACACTGATGACAAAGCGGCTAAAAAATTCCCTGCAACATTTGCAAGTAAAAATCGATACATTTCAAATATTCAAATCCTTGAAGACAAAGAGAACCCGGAAAACGAAGGTAAGATTTTCCTGTTTGAATATGGCGAACAAATCCACAAATTGATCAAGAAGCAATCACAACCTTCTGCCGAAGAAATTTCTGAAAAAGGATTGAAAGCCTTCAATGCATGGGACGTTTTGAATGGGCGTGATTTCCGTTTGAAATTGAAAGCGGGGAAATTCACCGACAATGGTTTTCCAAGTTGGGAAGAATCATTCTTTGTCACCGAAGCATCAAAACATGTGGCTGACATGAAAGGTCTTGAAGAACTTCTTGAGAAAACAATCTGTCTTGATGAATTCCTTGACGAGACTCATATCAATTCAGTTGAGAAAATTCAAAAATCTCTTGACTATGTTCTGTTCCGTGATGACAAAGCAAAAGCATCCACACCTGCTCCTGCAAAGGAAGAACAGAAATCAATCCTTGAGCAAGCTGAACAAGCTCCATGGAAAGAAGAACCGGATAGAGTCGAAACCGTTGCCGAAAAACCTGCAGAAACTACAAAAGTTTCAAATCCTGCGGATGCTTCCGTTGAGGATTTCTTTTCACAATTTGGTTAAACACCATTTAGAGCTAAGAGTTAATTCTTAGCTCTAATCGCCTCTTAAGCTAATATCAATTAAAATTACCACATCAAAAAGGAGCCGTTATGGCATCAGCCCAAGACATCATCATTGAAACTGCAACTCGAATTCAAAACATCGATGAGCAAATCAAGGAACTTCAAGAATCCCGCAAAGAGATTTTGAAAGACGCAAAAGACAATGGAATCAACACCAAGATTCTCAACCGTGCAATTTCTGAAATCAGAAAAGCTAAAAAGACTACACCCGTAGAAAAATCCGAGCAGGAACTATACGAGGATCTTCTCCGCGACATCATCACAACATTGGAATAAACAATCATGAGCTCACTGTATAACGAACATAAATTTAAAGAAATGCTTTCAAAAAGATATACTGACTTTGAGATTGCTCAGTATTTTAATGTCTCCGAAAAGACGGTGCGCTCGTGGAAAAGAAAAATAACTAATTGAAAAGGAGCGTCATTTGAACACAATTGAGCTCGAAAATCTTAAAACATTCTGTGAAACGAATACACAAAGAAATACATTCAAAACGTTGATCTCTCACAAAGGATCTATTCCTAAAACTGCTAAAGAATTGAATATTTCTCAAAGAGCAGTTCAGCGAATTATTAAACGTGTAAAAGATAAAGCGGTTCTTCAAGGTTATTCACCCGAGCATGATATGGTGCATACTGCTCCTAATCAATTTTTTGTCAAAGGCGTTTCTACGTATTATGACAAAGAAGGTGAAGCAATTGGTCAATGGGTGAAAATTAATGTCAAGCAAGAACAGCAATTCCAGGCGATGAAAGACGCCATTGAAGAGTTGATGCATGATGTTGAAGGAAAACATGTTCCATCCAAAGAAATTCCGGTTGTTGAAAGTTCTGAATTATTGACTGTTTATCCAATTGGGGATGCCCATGTGGGTATGTTGGCCCACCATGACGAGTCTGGGGAAAATTTCGATTTGAAAATAGCCGAACGCGATTTAACAGTTGCAATGAAATCGTTAGTTGCATCAACACCTGCAACCAAAGAAGCTTTGATTGTTGATGTGGGTGATTTTTTCCATTCAGACTCAATGGATAACGCTACCAGAAAATCAGGCAACCATCTTGATGTTGATGGAAGATGGCATAAAGTGTTGAAAGTTGGGCTTCGTTTGATGGTATCATTAGTAGAAGAAGCTTTAACTAAACATGAAATTGTTAAAGTTATCAACGCTTGCGGAAATCATAATGAGCACAGTTCCGTATACATAAGTATGTTCCTTGACGCTTGGTTCAAAAACGAACCTCGAGTGATCATTGAAAGCACTCCAGCATTACATATTTACCACAGGCATGGAAATGTATTGATTGGTGTTACCCATGGTCATACTTCAAAAGCAAATGACCTTCCTGAAATTATGGCTCATGATTGCCAAGATATTTGGAGTGATACCAAACATCGATATTGGTTAACTGGCCATATCCACCACGACACGGTTAAAGAATATCGAACATGTAAAGTGGAATCATTCAGAACACTTGCAGCAAAAGATGCTTGGCATGCAGGACAAGGGTATCGCTCAGGTCGTGATATGAAAGCAATCATTTATCATCCTAAATATGGTGAATATCAACGGCACACTGTTAATATTATGATGGTTCATGACTTGAAATCATAATGCACAACACATTGTAAGGGGTCAAATTCGTTTGATCTCTTCTTTGATAACCCTTGATATACCCTAAGAAGAAACCCAGTTTTATGACAATTGCATTTTATCTTATTTTAAACATTGATACAATATAATTTTGATAAAACGAAAAGGTAGTAGATGGATCTTCAAGCAATTACTGAAAAATTGAAAACGGATTATATTCAAATTGTTAAGAAGTTTGAAAGCACTATTGATCTTTCAGGGTCATCTTTGTCTATTCCAAGAGTAGTCGCCCCATATGTTTTTCATATGCATGATTTGTTGAAGGAATACTCAAAACTCAATGATCAACTTGATGAATTATATCACTCAAAGGTTTTCAATGTGAAAATTGGCAATGATGCATTATCTGTAGTTGATTTCAACTCGTCTGAATTGCGTAAGATGGTTGAGACATCAAAAGAATATCGAGTGTTGAATGTTCGGTTGCAAGAAATCAAAAATGACTTGAAGGTTATTGAGGAAATGATAGGGAACATTAAAAACTTTTCCTTCAATGTGAACAACGCAATCAAATTCAGAGAATTGACAGGAGAATAATATGCTTACTTTTTTAGTTTATCTTATTGAAATGCATTACGGATATGATTTCAGCGAGTGGATATATGTGTTACCAGTGATCACCGATCTTACTCTTATTCGGCGGTTTGTGAAATGATTCAAATCAACCCCATCAACAACATTTTCTCAAGACTTGTTTGTGATGACGAAGAACAACTCCGGGACATTTACAATTTCTTCAGGATAGAAGATCCATCTCTAAAGTACACCCCTGCAGTACGTTCTGGAATGTCTGATGGGAAGAAATCCTTTGTTTCAACTTCAGGTCAATTTGCGTATGGGTTAAAGCAAAAGATTATCAAATACATCAAATCAAAGGAATGGGAATATCAAGATAACATTCCTTCAGTTCAAGAACGAATTTCAGATGATGAATGGAATGAGTTCATTCAATCCGTTGATCTACCTTTTGAACCATATGACTATCAGATGAACGGCGCAAGAATTGCAGTCGAAGAAAAACGACGAATCTTGTTAGCATCAACGTCTGCAGGGAAATCATTGATGTTGTATTTGATGATTCGTTGGTTCATTTACAAAGGATTGAACACATTGATTGTGGTTCCTTCTGTAGACCTTGTAAATCAACTTTATTCCGATTTTGAAGAATATACTTATTTGCTTGAAAATCAATTGCGATCAGAAAGACCTTTAGCAGATGAAATGCGACAGTATGAGATTGACGCAAGAATTGCAGTCATTGAACAAAATCGCAAGAAACATTTCATTGATGGTGATTTTGACGAGATTTTTCACAAAATCTTTGCAGGACAAGACAAGACAAAAGATGTTCCAGTTGTTATAAGTACATTCCAAAGTATTTACGATATTGGGCCATCAGGATTTTTCATGCGGTTTGATGTGATGCTTGCCGATGAAACCCATCGGGCCAAGGCAGACTCTTATGTCGAGATATCTAAATATCTTGACGTTCAATGGAAGATTGGTGTTTCTGGAACGTTGCCTCCGAACTTGATTGATCAATTGGTTCTCGAAGGAACCATAGGACAGGCAGTTAATATCATTAGCCCTAAAGAACTAATTGAAAGAGGTCTTGCAACACCTACCCATATCCAACCTGTATTTTTGAAGTACTCGGCCGACACCGTGAAACAACTTCATAAAGCTACATGGCAAGAAGAATCAAAGTTCTTTAGATATCATCAAGGTAGGATTGAATTTCTTGCGAGATTCGGAATCAAACTTGCATCAAAAGGGAATACGATTATTCTTATCAAGAACGTTGATTTGCAAAAAGCTATATATGAAGAAATCAAGAAAACATATGACAAGGTGTTTCTGATTTCGGGGTCGGTGAAATCGGATGAACGTGAACGTGTGCGCAAAGGGATGGACACAATGGAGAATGTTGTGGTTGTTGCATCATCTCAAATCATGGCAACAGGTATCTCAATCAAGTCGTTGAAATATGTGGTGTTTGGCCAATTCACTTCTGCAGAGATTCAAGCAATTCAAGCAATCGGCCGAGCGTTGCGACTGTATGACGGGAAAGATGAAAGTGTTGTTTATGACATTTGCGATTATGCTCCTCATTTTTCAAGAACTGGTCGGGAATATCCGAATTATGCGTTAAAACACTTTCGGGAACGATTGAATAGCTATGTCAAATATGAATATCTTGTGAAGGATATTGTGAAAATTCAATTAGAACAGGATGGGTTATTTTGAGACAAACAGGAAAATCGTTTAGGGCGATTCTTCAAGCTCTATATGTTGCATCATCGGGTAAAAATGTGTTTTTAATAACTGAAAATCCTAAACATTTGTTCCAACGTATGAAAGATATATGTTCGATGGAATTTGTTGCAGATCAAATTAATCATAATTTTCTTATGGTGACCTTGGTTAATAAATGTGTAATTCGTATTGTTACACCTGAACAATTTGGTATGTTTCATTTAAGAGGATTGAAAGATTTATATCTTATTTCAGATTATGAATATTATAAATTGAATGATTCAATAAGATATAAATTTACGGAAACATTACTTGATTTTCATGCACGTAATTACGACGTTTCTAACGAGCACGAAATATTCTAGACCTTTAAATATTTGTAAGATCCACCTATTCTCCTATAAAGGATTTATATGCCTCAAGAATTTGAAAACCGATATGTCATCGACACTAATATCATTCTTGATTCTGTCGAAAATCTTCAACTGCTTTCACAAAATTCCTCAAATTTGATCATTCTTCCTGAAACTGTTCTTGATGAAATCGACACCAAGAAATCAGGATTTGAAGAAATCAATTTTCAAGCAAGATCATTTGGTCGTTTGTTAGAGCAAGCGCAAGTCCTCGAAACATGGACGGTCCCTGCATTGCAATTGAACATAGCAAGATATTTCATCAATTCAGATAAGAATGTTACCATTGACATTGTTTCAAAAGAAACATATACTTCTGTTTCCGATGCGGACCCTTCAATTCGGAATGACCGCAAGATCATTGAAATTGCTAAAGACATGGAATCAATGCATGGTGACGATATCAAATTCATTTCACTTGATGTGATGTGTAGACATAGAGCTCTTTCAAAAGGGTTGAAAGTTGAAATTTTCCGCAAGGGGAATGAGGATGAACCTAAAGAGTTCATTAAAATAATTGATATTGGATCAGATGTTGAGGTTTCAAATCTAATGAATATCAAAGATTTCGATCCTGAGTATGAACCTTGCAACTTTGCATATGACATCATCCGCAACGGGCAACATTTTCTATGCGTTGTGAAGAACGAGCGAATTGAATTGATTGATGAAGATGCGCTACGAAAACAAATTGTCCCTCCTTTGAACAAAGAACAATTGTTTTTCAGTCATGCTCTACTTGATCCATATTACAATGTAGTAACAGTTGATGCTATTGCTGGTTCGGGTAAAAACTTGATTTCAACTTCAGCAGCAATGGAATTGATCAAGAAAAAACAATTCAAAAAAATCGTATATATTCGAAATAGTATTGAATCGTTGCAGAAAGGTGAAGAGGTTGGGTTTTTAAGCACCAATGAAGCGAAATTTGAAATCTACAACTTTCCATTGTTTGACACTCTGTATTACATCGCCAACAAAATGTTGAAGAAATCAAATTCCAACAAACAACCTGCTTCACGGGAAGAAATTTCAGAAATATTGATTGAAGAAACAATTCAAGGTCTTATCAAAGAGTTCAATATTCAAACCATGTGGCCGGGTGCTATGAGAGGTCGAACAATCTCAAATGCTGTTGTGATTATTGACGAAGCACAAAATATGTCAGATGCAACAATGCAGTTGGTGATGTCTCGCATCGATGACACTTGTAAAATTATTGTTATTGGTTCACATGGTCAAATTGACAACCCATATATCAATCGACATACGACAGGAATGAATACTCTTTTAAATGCAACCTGCAAGTTACATGATGAAGTGAATCTTTTTGCAATTCGTTTGACCAAAGTTCTCCGAGGTCCTATCACAGAATTCGCAGAAAAAATCTATACTAAGTTTAAAAACTAGCATACAACCAACGATAAGGGGTCAAATTCGTTTGATCTCTTGTTGTACCTACTCAGATACCTCTTCACAAAACAAATTGTTCTAGATATCTTAAATTTGTATTTCAAGATTTTATTTTCTTTTAAGCCAAACACATTATAATATTGTAAAAAGGATATACATGAACCATATTGCCGAAATAGTGCAAATCAAACAACAAAATCCAGACACAAGCATCTTTGATATTATCATTGAATATTGCCAAACACACGAAGAAGAATTTGACATTGATGATTTCATCGGTCAGCTCAGAGGGCATAAAGGGTTTAAAGAATTTGTAAAACGTGATATGGTTGAATTCAATTTCTGCAAACATCTACATTTTGAAGATATATTTCGAGATCTCTTTTAATAAATCTTTAATTGAAACTCTAATAAAATATTCCAAATTATTAAAGGACTGCGATGGACGCATGGACGATTTTAGGAGACATCCCTAAAAAGAAAATTCACACTCAAGAAGACGTTGAAGCTCATTTATCAATTTATTTGTTGATTCGATATTTGGCATCTCACCGGGTTGGGATAAGTGTTGCCGAATATCTAAACAACAATTATCAACTTGATTTATATGATGCATATCTGTTTGCTATTTTTGTGTTGCCGAAACAGATCACCCAGATCAAATGGGTCAAAGGTGAAAAGCAGAAAAAAGACAAAGAAGCTGAAATTGTTCAATTCTACTACAATTGTTCACGAGACGTAGCTGAAACATATTTGCAGTTGCTTGATGATAAATCGGTGAAATATATGGAACGTATTGTTAACCGAGGATTGAAAAAATGAATGAAGCAAAACAAGTAGGTACTATTTATCATTTTACAACATTAGAGAATTTATTGTTGTTGACTGATAAACATCGGCAACAAACATTCGGATTGGAATTGATGGAATTCGTCAGTTATAATGGACATCTATCCACGACGAGAAATTTTGCGTTTGGCGATATGATTCATAATTGGCCTGATCCAAAAAAATATTTTGTTCGCATTGCTTTTGATGGCGATTCAATATCAAATGAGTTTAAAATCAAACCAATCGCGGGATATATTGATAATGACAATGACATTTTCAATCATAAAAAGAATTATAAACGTGTTCCAAGGACTTCAGGTGAAGCGGAAGAAGCAATATTGTCGAAACTGAAACGGTTTAATTTACTAAAATATATTAAACAGATTGATATCCGTATTGATGTTTTTGAGAATGATGTTCCTAAAATCGCGGTTATTAAAGAAAGATTAAAACCGTATGATATACCTATCAATTCTGTTAGAAAATTTCAAGCATTGCATGAAAGTGATATTTTAGATATGATTTTTGAAGGAATTGAATGAACACAAATATATTGTTCCATAAACTACTCTCTGACTCTGAATATTTCGTCAAAGTCTTTGGCAACATCAAGAACTCAGATTTTGCACCTATTGAAGAGAAAGCATTGCTAACAGGAATTGAATATCTGTTTCAACAATATAAGAAGGCACCTAACATTGATGAATTGAAATTGTTCTTTGATACCACAGGATCGGTGAATATCAAAATGAAACAAGCGGTTCTTGAGAAAATTGAACACATCAAAACCACTCAATTCCAACCTATCAACAATGAAATCTTAATTGATAGCACTGAGAAGTATATTCGAAATGTCAGAACCGAAGCCTTGCTTGAACGAGGAATCAAAATCCTTGAAGGTGACAGCAAAGAGACAATTGAAGATTTGCATGAGGAATTGAAACAAGTTGTGCAGTTGTCATTCAGATCCTCATTAGGACATGACTATTTTCGAGATTCATTGAAGCGTTTTGAGGAATATGGAAAGATGGATGAGAGATTGGTCTCAAGCGGTATTCATTTAATTGATCTTGCTGGTGGTGGAAAACCAAAAACACTTACCGTATTTCTAGCTGCGGCTAATGCGGGGAAAAGTTTGAATTTGGCCTCATGGGCTGTGTATGCTTCTATGAATGGATTCAATTCGGCAATCATTTCCTTTGAAGATGGTGAGATTGGATATGGTTCCCGCTTAGATGCAAATGTTATGAACACTACTCTTTCTGATATGAAAGAGAAAGGTGTTGCTCTCAAAACCACCTTTGATTCGATAGTCGGCCCTCATATGGGTAGAATCAAAATCAAAGAATATCCAACTGGTACTGGTAATGCTAATCATATTCGAGCTGTGTTACAAGAATGGAAAATCAAGGATGAATTCATTCCTGATATTTTGTTTGTTGACTATATTGGGATCATGTCTCCTGTAAGACAAACAGTTAATGGATATGAAAAAGGTAAATATGTTGCTGAAGATTTGCGAGGGCTTGCAGTTGAATTGAATATTCCAGTTGTGACCGCACACCAAGCACGTCGTGATTCATTCAACTCTCAAGTAATGGACATGTCTGACACTGCTGACTCAATTGGAATTCCACAAACCGCAGATGTGATGATAGGGGTGATTGGCGGTGGTGAAGAACATCCTGACAAACAATTCTTGAGTGTATTGAAATCACGTCAAGTCAACAAAGCAACGTTAAAGCCAACTGCAACATTTGTTTCAACCGAACATCAACGAGTATGGGATATTGATGATAAACGAAAAGCTCGGTTGACGAAAGAAGCTATTGCTATTGTCGATCAAATGAGTGAATATGTTGATCATGCAGAAGTATTAGCATCCGACATTCCTGTTAAAGGCAATCAAGATTTGATGGATGTTTTTCCAATTTAATCAAACATTAAGATATCCTCCTATATAATATGTTTATATTAGAAATAGGAGTCGAAGATGAAAGGGTTTAAAGGGTATGACAAAGGGTTGAAATGTCGAGGATTTCAATATAAAGAAAATGAAATTTTCGAAGAAGATGTTGAGCCTGAAATTTGTTCAAAGGGGTTTCATTTTTGTGAAATGCCATTAGATGTTTTCAAATATTATCCTCCCCATAACACTGAATATACAAGGGTTGAAGCGGTTGGTGATGTTTCTAAAGGTGATGATAAAATCTCAACTAATAAATTGAAAATCGGGGCTAAACTTTCTATTTCCGATTTATTCAAATCACATTTTTCCGTAGTTATGGAAAAAATTTCCATTTCAACATGTACTGCAAACACAAGTGGCTATGCAGCTCATGCAAACACAAGCGGTGATGCAGCTCAT
>CAZVYK010000003.1:88614-120054 GCA_964630915.1 uncultured Caldisericales bacterium
GTGGCTATGCAGCTCATGCAAACACAAGCGGTGATGCAGCTCATGCAAACACAAGCGGTGATGAATCGATTGCGAGTGCTTTAGGGGTCAAATCAAAAGCTAAAGCATCCAAAGGGTGGATTATTATTACTGACTGGCGTTATGATACTGAATGGAAAATTCATAATATTTATACGTCGAAAGTAGGAGGGGATATTTTGGGGACTATTATTGAATCCGACAAATGGTATTGGTTCGAAGACGGTAAATTGCAAAGTGAATCTTAAAATAAAAAGGAGTTGATATGGTAAAAGAGATTTTAAAAATTATTTCTGAACTGAATGAATCAAATTCGTCAAAATATAAAGAGCAAATCATTGCTCAATATGCTACAGACGATGATTTCAGAAAAGTACTATTTTATACATACAATGATATGTATCAGTATTATATGTCACCGAAGTCCTTGACATCTATGCCGCAAGGCGATGGGATTTCATTGGAAGGGCTTTTCAATTTGCTTGACTGTCTCAGAACGAGAAGAATGAAAGCGTCTGATGCAAATCTGTTTGCTGCAAACATGTCAGTTGATGAATTTGAATTGTTCTCGATGATTCTCGACCGAGATTTGAAATCACAAGTCAGTGCTAAAACAATCAATAAAGGGTTGAATGAATCCTTCATCCCGCAAGTCTCTTATATGCGTTGTTCACTTCCTGCACAAGCAAATGAAATCAAATATCCTGCAATTTCACAATTGAAAAGTGATGGAATGTTTGTGAACATTGTTGTGAAAAATGGTGAAGTTTCAATCATTTCTCGGAATGGCAAACCAATCATTTTGAAAGGGTTGATGCAGTCATTCAACAAACCTGAATTCGAAGGTCTTGTTTTCAATGGAGAATTGTTGGTTGAAAAAGACGGATCTCCGCTGCCAAGACAAATTGGAAATGGGTTGCTTTCATCTTTAGCGAAAAGAGCAACAACCGAGCAATCTATCGAAGACAAACTGGTTGGATGCAATGCAAAACAATATCAAAAGTTGATGAAAGATTTGAAAGATCGAACACTTGAATGGGAAGACACTGACGCATTTACAACAATTTCACTCTGGGATTATATTCCTTACGATCTATGGGCAACTGGAACAACATTTAAAGAAACATATGAAGCACGTTTCAACAAACTTCAATCATTGATCAAAAACATTGCAAATGCTAAGATCATTGAATCGAAAGTTGTGAATTCCTATGATGAAGCAATGGAACACTATCAAGAAATGCGTGATCGTGGTGAAGAAGGAACCATCGTCAAGAACCTCGATGGCTTTTGGGAAAACAAAACCTCCAAAAATCAAATCAAAATGAAAGCTGAAAAAGAAGTTGAACTTCTTGTCACCGGATGGAAACCTGGAACCGGCGAATTTGAGCTTGGAATTGGATCACTTGTATGTCAATCATCTTGTGGGAGGTTGACTGTCAATGTGTCAGGATTGAAACGTCCACAACGAGGATTGGAACCCGTAGATCCAAAAGATATGACTAAAGGGTTGCAACGCATTAAAGATTTCAAACTTGATTGTTATACCGGAAGTATTATCACAGTCCGTTTCAATGAAGTGATTCAAAATGCAAATGGTGAGTGGAGTTTGTTCCTTCCTCGATTGATTGAAGTTCGAGACGATAAAAATGTAGCAGATGATTTGGAGTATATTAAAAATGTTTAGAGTTGAAGAAGGAGTGATGATTCACAATGCAGAAGTTTTGACCTGTCATGAACAATATGCTCTCAGCACTTTTGTAAACACTCAAATACTTGATAGAAATATCCATGAAGCCCAAGACCTTCTGGATGCCTTTACAAGAAACCGCGACTATGTTGTGTTTGTTCATGATTCGAAAAACATGAGGGTTGAACGATGATTTGCAATACATGCGGTTGCACTGGAGAAGTTTTTATCGACAATCAGTTGGTCAAATGTCCTGATTGTGATTTCAGCAAAATGAAATTATCCAATGATGATATAGATAGACATGAAAATATGCTCATAGCTTTAGAGCAGGCTCAAAAAGTTAAACGATTAAAATTTCACATTGCACATATGGAAGCGGCGTTTGCATATTCTAAATTATCTCACTGCAAACGTGCAAAAGTCGGTGCGTTGTTAGTTTCGCATGATCATCGACCTCTTTTGAGTGGTTATAATGGAACCAGCGCAGGTCAAAACAATTGTTGTGAAGAGGAAGTGGTGTGTCCTTATTGTAACGGTAAAGGTGAATTGATGAATGATGAATACGGATCAATCCCTTGTAGTCATTGTAATGGAACCAAAAAAGTCCTTGTTACCAGTGATCATACCCATCATGCTGAACGAAACTTATTGGGTTATGCTAACAAATATGGAATTGCAACAGACAATTGTTCAATCTATGTCACACTACAACCTTGCATTGAATGTGCAAAACAAATGCAAATTGCCGGTATCATAGCAGTGTATTATCATGATGAATATCGTGACAAATCAGGTGTTGAGTATCTGAAAAAACTCGGTGTTCATGTCGAGCAAATTACCCTCCAGAAATAAATATTTTTCCGCGGATTAGAGAAAGAAGAAAGGAATTTAATGTCTATTATTGTCACAAAACGTGATGGTTCCAAGCAACCTTGGGACTTGCAAAAAATCAGAAAACAATTGGATTATGCTTATAGAGGAACTGGGTTGAATCCTCTTGAACTGGAATCAAAAATCTCTTTATCATTGAAACCTAATATCAAAACATCAGAGATTCAAGAATTGATGATTCAAACAGCTATTGCTATGATTTCGCTTGAACAACCTGAAATGTCATTAGTTGCTGGACGACTTGCTATGCATCAACTTCATCGCATGATATATAAAAGCACCAAAATCGAATGGAATGAATTTGAAAAATATATCGATTATGCTTTGAAAAACAAATTCTATCGGGATGACTTTATCAAAGCATATACAAAAGATGATATTGCTAAACTGGAACAATTATTTGATCTTGAATATGATTATTCACAAGTAATTGCTCAGGTAATGTCATTGAAATCAAAATACTTGATCAAAAGCAAAAAAGGAATTGTAGAATATCCTCAATTCTCTGATATGACTTCTTCTATGATTTTGGCTTCAGTTGAAAAAGAACCTATGAAATGGGCTGGATGGTATTTCAACAAACTTTCTGAGCAGAAGATATCTCTAGCAACTCCATTCAAATCAAATCTTCGACGTCCTGACGGGAACACTGGTTCTTGTTTCATACTTCCAACTGGAGATTCATTGCTTCAGATCACCAAAACATGGTCTGATATGGCTACTATTTCAAAAGAAGGTGGTGGTATTGGTGTTTATCTTGGATGGCTTCGTCCCGGTGAATCATGGTCCACAAACATTCCTAAAGCAAACAAAATCAATCGGTGGACCAAAATCATCAATGACATTGCAATTGCTGTGAATCAACGCGGAATTCGCAAAGGAGCAATCACGCCTGCTATTGATTGGTGGCACATGGATATTTTTGATTTTGTTGAGATGAAAACTGAAACAGAATCAGATCTTCGCGAAAAATGTTTTGACTTGTTCCCTCAAGTTGTGGTTGACCAATTCTTCATGGAACGAAAAGAAGCTGATGGGTTTGTTTATCTGTTTGACCAATACGAGTTGAAACAGCTTACGGGAATTGATGTTCCATCATTGGTTGACGACGAACTATATCAAGCCCATCTGAAAGTTGAAGAATTGATTGAATCCAAGAAGTTGAAACATTTCAAACAAATCAAAGCTAAAGATCTTTGGAAGAAAATGATGAAAGTTTGGTTTGAAACTGGCGACTTCTACATCACAAAGAAAGAAGGATTGAATCTTTCCAACTACTTGAAATGTGAAGGGTATATTGCCAATTCGGCTAATTTGTGCGTCGAAAGCTTCAGCATTACACAAACTCCTACATCGTGGAAGCAGGAAGTGGTTGATGCAAAAATTGTTCACTCGGAATCGAATGGCATGTATCATAGCTGTTCATTGATCAGTCTTTGTTTGAACAATCTTCTAACAGATGATGAACTTGAAGATGCATGTAAAGCTGCTGTTCGTGCACTAGACGTTTCAATTGATATGGGGACAATGCCAGTTGTTGAAGCAGAAAATTCCGCTCAAGCATTGAGAAATATCGGAATTGGAACATTAGGTGCTGCTGACTGGATGGCGTATCACAAATTGAGCTACGAAAAAGAAGAGGATCTTGACAAACTTGAGGCTCTTTATGAGAGAATTGCATGGTATTGTTATAACGCTTCAATTGATCTTGCAATTGAAAAGGGATCATATCCTTTATTTGAAAAAGCAAACTATGACAAGATGTTTGGAAAACCTGTTGAAGAACTCAACAACCTTTCTAAAAATGGATATGATTGGGTTGCACTTGCAAAAAGAATCAAAGAGAACGGAATTCGTAATTTCTTGATCAATGCAGTTGCACCGAATACCAGTTCAGGAATTCTACAAGGAGCCGTTGCAAGTTATCTTCCTCCTCATTCCAAATTGAATTATCAAACACTTGCAGATATGTCAGTGCCGATTTTGCCAAAATATATCAAAACACGTTTCTGGTACTATAAAAGCAAATTCCAATATCCCGCACATAAATTGATTGATATGACTCGTCGTGTTCAAAGATGGACTGACACTGGAGTTTCAATGGAAGTTGCAATCAATCCTGAATTGAGCACCATCAAACAGATCAGTGATTCAATCACAGATGGTTTTTTGAAAGATGAAATCAAAGCGGTTTACTACAGTGTTTCAATCGACGGATTGAAAGAAGGCTGCACTGACTGCGCAAACTGATCAGCTTTCTTGCTGATCACCCTCATCATATAATTTTAAAGGAGCTTCGATGGATCACATCCATGCAAAACAATTATTCAATCCTAATGCCTCTGATGATAATATCAGAATCTACAAAGGCGATACAACCAACTTGCTGAACCTAGCAAACGTAAAATATACGTGGGCTCATAAGATCTTTGACAATATTTATCAAAACAATTGGCTTCCTCATAAAGTGTCAATGGCAGATGATAAGACTCAGTTCCCTAAATTAACCCCAGACGAACAAACATCATTTGAAGACATTATAAGTTTTCTTGTGTTCCTTGATTCAATTCAAACAAACAATCTTTCTGTAATTGCCTCATTCTTCACTGCACCAGATGTTGTATATGTTATGGCACGGCAACAATTTGATGAAGCAATTCACAGCAAATCATATGGATGGATCCTTACAAGTCTTTTCACAGAAGAACATGCGAAGCAAATTGTATATCGTTGGAGAGAGAACGCAGTTTTGCTTGAACGCATTACATATATTGCAGCTATTTATCAAGAACTTCATGACAATCCAACAGATGAAACCTTTGTAAAAGCAGTGGTTGCTAACTTCCTTCTTGAAGGGTTGTATTTCTACAATTCATTTCAGTTCTTCCACAATCTCGCGACTCGTGGATTGATGATTGGAAGTCAGACTCAAATCAAATACATTCAACGCGATGAGATTCAACATTGTGCTATTTTCATGAATGCTATTTTGGAATTGTACAAAGAAGAACCTGAAATGATGAATGGATTTACTCCTATGATTTATGAAATGTTTAGAACAGCAGTTGAATGGGAAATCAAATTCAGTCATTCTATCATTGGTAGTAACATTCTTGGTATGACAGAACAGTCAATTGTTGATTACACACATCACCTTGCTAACAAACGGTTGAAAGAAATTGGGCTTGATGAAATCTTCCCTAAGAGTAAAAACCCTTACAAACATCTTGAGAAGATTGCAGGTGTTGAAGATGAAACATCAAATCGTTCTAACAACTTTGAAGTCACCTCAATCTCCTATAAACAAGCAAATGCAATTGAAGGTTGGGACGACCTTTAATCAGCTTTTAATCTAGACTCCTTTATAATATTGTTATAACACAATTAAGGAGTTAAAAGATGAAAGTTCGAATCAACCCATGGGATGAAATAGATTCAGAATATCACAGAATATATGTCCCGTTTGATTGGAGTGGTGTTATCATTCCTGTATTTACCACGATTATCATTATCTTAACAATAATGAATCTTGAATACATCACATCTGAAGGTGTCAGAAACACGATTGCTGCAGGAATTGGAGGTGTCCTTTTTGTTGGTGTGAACACTATCCTGCAATGGTCTTGGAACTTCATCAAGGAGCAAAACAAACATGTATAAACGAGGAACAAATTGGGTCTTTAACACGGCAACTATCAGATGGATGTTGAACCGACGTCCATCTCATGTGACTAACAACGCAAAACAACGAAATCGGAAAATGACATTTCTTTTCAGAAAAGACGGTGTCTTTCTCAACAGAACAAAATATAAACAACAAAGGAGTAGTAATGGCAAAAAGTTATACAAACATCATTGGTGAAAAAGAAAACATTTTTGGTGATGGAATTGCATCAACTAAACTGTGGGATTTCAGTCGTGCAAATGTGAATGAAGAATCTCGGATTGAAGCTATCACAAGAGTTGCATCCGTGTGTTATGCAAATCCAAATGCTGTTGGTAAAGAATCATTGTATAATCGGTTGAAAGCTGAAAGTATTGGACTCCCTTCATCGAGTTTTGAGTTTATTCCGGTACTGATTCAAGAGGATGATTATTTCAACACAGTTTCCTGGGAATATGACACTCCACACATGCAAAAATATGGACAATTCATTGAACATGATGATGTGAGATATTTGTTGACCAATTATCGAGCGGTATTGTTTGACCAAGAGGATCTGTCAATTGATTGGGGTGACGTTGATTTCACTCAACATTTCAACACAGAAGAAGAATGTTCAATCATTGCTCAACATTTCAAAGTCTTTGAAAGCAAAATTGATATCGTAACACGTGCACAATATATTCGCCATCGTGTGTCATGGCAAGAGCTTTCACGTCGATATGTATCAGGAAAGAAAGTTCCGTTTGAGTTTTATGTATCTGAAGGGATGAAGCAAGTATATTCGAGCAGAATAATGGATGATGTTTATGGCGAAGAATACAAAATCAGCACATCAACGCAAGATCTAATCGATATGTGTGTTGATCATTATTTCACCGCACTTGAAAATGGAGTGCAGCCACAAGAAGCAAGAAGAATCATTCCACAAGCAGCTTATACCACAGTATGGTCTGCATGGCAACCAAAACCTTTGGAAAGCTTCTTCAAGTTGAGACTTGATCATCATGCTCAATGGGAAATTCGTCAACTCGCTCAAGCAAAAAAAGATTTGATCTATTTTAATCAAACTTTAATCTAAACTCCTTTATAATATTGTTATAACACAATTAAGGAGTTGAAGATGAAACTTTTCAAACACAATGGAGATCCAACAAAGGCGACAGTCGATCTTGTCACCGAAGCAGTCGCGCTGAAAAAACAAATTGCAGCACTTGAGAATCAACTCAAAGGTGTTCAATCAACATTGTTGACGCAAATGACTACTGAGGAAGTGAAAACCCTTGAAATTCCCGAACTCGCATCAATCACCTTTGTTGCTGAAACAGTCCGGAAGTCATTTGACTCAACCAAATTCAAAGAAGACCATCCGAAACTTTTTGAGCAATATCAGAAAGAATCTTCTGTCAAATCTTCTCTTCGGATCAAGGAGCTTTAAGCTCCTTCTTTATATACTTCAACAAATTCAAAAAAGGATTCAGATGAAACAAAACGTCGTCAAACGTCTTGATGACCGTTCCCATATCCGATTGAGACCCGGGATGTACATTGGGGCTATCAATAGCATCAATGCGGAACGAATGTTGATCATTGACGGAAAACTCGAATTCAAAGAGATTGAATTCAACCCAGGGTTGTTCAAAATCATTGATGAGATTTTTGCAAACGCAATTGATGAAGCAATCAGAACAAGTTTCAAATATGCAACCAACATCACGATGACATTTTCAAAAGATCAAGTGATTGTTTCCGATGATGGGCGGGGGTTGCCGCAAGACCTACTCGAAGATGGAACTCCCATGGGGGTTGCTGCTGTGACTGAAGCAAAAGCAGGAACCAATTTCATTGAGGAAACCAAAGCAGATGCATCTATTGGAACGAACGGTGTTGGATCATTTGCCACAAATGTGTTTTCAAAAGAATTCATCATGGACACTTTCAATGGAGAATCAGGATTGCATTTGATTTGCAAAGATGGATGTCAAACCATTGATTGGCAAATCAAAAAATCAAAAACCGCTCATGGAACCACAATCAAATTCAAACCTGATTTGGAATGTTTTGGGTTGACTGAAATTCCTTCAATCTATCCGTTGTTGTTCAGCAACATGATGATGCATCTTTCACAGATTTTTCCTGTGAAATTCACTCTTGTGAACAACATCACCGACGTTGAGGTTTCATCCTTTTTCTAATATGTCATGAGCATTACGATAAGGGGTCAAATTCGTTTGATCTCTTGTTACATAACCCTTGATACCCTTTACCTACAAATTGATTATAGGAGCTTATTTGATGGCTATTCAAACCTTCAAAAAAATGAAAACACAAGACTATCTGAAGTTGTTCGGAGAGCAATTTGTTCATCTTGAAACTGATGACTATATTGTTGCAGTTTATTCAAACCCGTTCGACGACTTTCGGTTTTTCTCAAATGTGAATGGAATCTTGCTTCCTGACGGTGGAACACATATCGAATATTTGATTCGCGAAACATCAAACATCATCAAAGAGAAGTTGAGCAAGAAACACAAAACAATCAAGTATGGTGACGTGAAACATAAATTGTTTGTTGTTGCTATCATGAAGAATGTGAAAGATCTCGTATTCACTTCTCAATCAAAAACAGCAATTATGAATGCTGAGTCACAAATTCGACAATACTTGAACATCGATTGGGAATCATTTGGAAAGCAATTGTTGAAATCGGATTTTCTGATTGAGCCCATTGTTGAGATTTTCAAACTCAAGGAAGAAGCTAAACGTCGTCAAGAATTAAAAGCACTTGATCAAAAAAGACCAAAGAAAATCAAAAATGAAAAATATACTCCTCCTACACGGCATTATAAGCGGTTGTACATTTGCGAGGGGGAATCAGCTAAAAGTGGACTTATCGCAGGGTTAGGTCGTGAAGATTTTGGCTATTTCGAGCTCAAAGGGGTGCCAATGAACACTCATAACTCACCTATTCAGAAAGTGATTAAAAATGTTGAGTTGGTTGGGCTTGCAGAAGTGCTAGGGTTAAAATGGTCAGGTGAGTTACAAACATGCACCTTTGAGGAAATTATAATTTCCACCGACCAAGACTTAGACGGGCAGCATATTCGTGGTTTATTATTAGGTTTCGTTGAAAAATATGCCCCCAACTACTTCAAAGAAAACCGAGTCAAGATCTTTGTTTCACCATATATGTTGATCAAGAACAAAGATAAGATTGAAGATGTCATCTTTGATATGAATGACGATAAAGTGAATGTTAAGGGTAAAACCGTTAAAATATTGAAAGGCCTTGGATCATGGTCAGCTGATGAGTTTGATCAAATGATTTCTAAATTTGGGTTGGAATATTTCATACATGATGTTGATTATGACACTGAAGCGCAGAAGTTCATTGCTGATTGGCTCGGTGATAATGTCGATGCTCGAAAAGAGTATATCAAAAATCTCGATTTCAATATTAATCTTGCTTAAGGAGTGAAAATGTTACCAAAAGTCCATGTTGAGTGTCCATACAAATATTATAATCTTTATGAAGGGACTGAGTTGATTTACATTTCAGAAGCAGCCGACAAATCCGATTTCATTCAATTGGTCAAATCTATTTTTAAAGACATTGATTTGGATGATCCTAAATACCGGATTGAAACACGAGAAATTGAAACAGTTGAAAATGAGGGGTGGGAATGAAGATTTCAGATTTTTTCAAAACAGAATATTGCTCATGGGCTGCATATGACAATCTTCGAAGCATCACCTCAGCAGTTGATGGTTTGAGAATTGCATCAAGAAAGACTGTGTTCACAGTTAAAAAGAAAAACATCAATCGTGACATCAAAGTTTCTGCATTGTCAAATACAATCATCCTTGAAGCTGAATATTTGCATGGTGATGCATCATTGAATGGGGTTATCTCTAACATGGCTCAACAATTCACAGGGGCAAACAATTTGTCATGGTTGAGCCCTGAGTCATCTTTCGGGACTCGACAAGAACCTACTCCTTCAGCACCTAGATATATCTATACACGGAAACCGGAATGGTTTGATTTGTTGATTCCGTCAGATGACGATAACATTTTGCATCATCAAACATTTGAAGGGCATAATGTTGATCCAAAGTATTATCTCCCAATTCTTCCTATGTTGTTGATCAATGGAGCAAACGGAATTTCCCCAGGGGCAAGACAATTGATTTTCAATCGATCGGCAAAAGATATGCTCAAACATCTTCAAGATATCCTGAATAACAAGCCTTCTAAATATGATTTCAAACCTCACTGGAACGGATTCAAAGGAACCGTAGAAAAAGGTGAAACCGAAAAACAATGGGTCATCAAAGGAATTTGTGAAATCAAAAACACTACTTCAGTTGAAATCACAGAAGTTCCAATCAAATACACTTATAAAGGATATATTAAGGTTCTTGATGAACTTGAAGAATCTGGAAAGATTACCGGATATGAAGATCATTGTAATCCTAAATCAGGGGAATTCAAATTCACCGTGAAATTCACAAGACAAAATCTTGCGATGTATGATCATCCAAAAATGATGCAATTGTTGAAGTTGATTCAAAATGAAACGGAGATTTATACCGTTATTGATGAGAACAACAAACTTCAATACCTCGATTCAGTTCAAGAGGTGTTCGACATCTTCTACAAAACACGGTTGCAAGGGTATTATGATCGCAAAGACTCAATGATCAAATCATTGAAATATGATATATCGTTTAATCAGAACAAAGCTCTATTCATCAAAAATATCATTGACAAAGCGATTACAATTGACGATTTACATCAACCCAAATTGGTGGTTGAACAACTACTGAAAGACAAAGGGTTTGAAAGTTGTGATGGCTATGACTATCTGATGAATATGAATTTGAGATCTCTTACTGAAGATGGATATATTCGGTTATTAGAGCGGGTGAAGGAGCTTCAATCACAACTCGAATACATTGAAAACACAAGTCCTGAAAAAATGTGGGCCGACGACTTATCAAAAATCAAAAAATTTATCAAAGAATAAGATTGAATTCGTTACAATTATTCAACTAAAGGAGCAACATGACAACAATCAGTGAAAAAAATCGATATGAAAAATCAAATGGTGAGGTTGCGTTCTATGACGTCATTGAAGTAGAAGGGCAAAAGGTCTCAGTCGATCAAAATGAATTTGTGTGGGCTGAAAAATATCGTCCGCGGATTCTTGAGGATTTAGTTCTTCCAGAAAAAGAATATGATGCTGTCAAATCAGCAATCGACAAGCAGATGATTCCCAACATGCTTTTCTTCAGTTCAAATGGAGGAACAGGAAAAGATTCAATCATTTCAGTGCTGATGAACAACATTCCTATGACAATGCTGACAATCAATGCATCTCTTGAGCGAGGAATTGACGGAATCAAAAACCGGGTTGTTCAATTTGCGAGAACGAATTCACTTGACGGCACAAGAAAAACATGTTACATGTCGGAGAGCGGTGGATTGACTCAAGTAGCGGTTGATTCATTGAAAGCTATCATTGAAGAGCATAGTTCACGGATGAGTTTTTTGATGACAACCAACTCAATGAACAACATCAGTCATGCACTTCAAACACGAATGCAATTCTTTGACATGAACAACCTTCCAAATGAAGAAAGAAAACCGCTTGTCATCAAATTGTACAATCGTCTAAGAGCCATTTTGACAATTGAAGGTATTGCATTTGATTCTAAAGATTTGCAAGCAATCATCCTTCGTTATTTTCCATCATATCGTGAATTGTTGGTTGCATTGGAGCAATCATGTTCAAGTGGAACTTTGAAATTGGTAGATGACACTGCTAACAACATGATCAATGAAGTGATTCAAGCCATCAATGCCAATGACTTCACAAAATGTGTTGAGTTGTCTGAAAAAGTGAATGTCATCAACTTTGCAAATTCCGTGAAGAACAAACACACCAAAGGATTGTTCAAGGAAGCGTCTATGTTGGTTGCGTTCATTCCTGCTTTGAACGAATTGCAAAAAGCAATTCAATCCCGAGTTCCATTCTTGAGTGTTTCATTTTCAATGTTCTGTTTGTCATTGATGAATGCCAAAGTTCAAATGAATGAGGTGTGACATGGCAAAACTTTACTACACATATGAACAATGGAAAATTGACAAACATCGTATTGACAAATGGCTTCTAAATATTATGAACCCTCACTTAGTTTCTCTTTATCGAGGATCGTTGTGGATGGGTGCTGAGTTTTCAAATATTCAAAATCTTCCACTCTCGATTGGAAAATTCCAAAGCTATGATGGGGATGACAGAGAATTTGAAATGCTTTATAACGCAGGAATCAAAGAAGGCGAATCTATCGTGATCCTTGATGACATTCTTGACACTGGAAATACTATGTTAAAAGCATATGAATACTTTGAAAAACATTTCCCAAACAACGCTGTAGTCTCTATTACAATTTTTGGTAAACTTCATTCGGGGCCATTAGCGAACAATCTCACGGTTCATCCTCATGATGGTAAATGGATTGTGTTTCCTGGAGAAGTTCTTCAATGACACTCACACCTGATATGTTCAATGCTTTGTTTGAATTTGTTGGAGGAGCCATGAAGTTGATTGACGTGGTGGCTCTTTATAAAGACAAAAAGGTTCAAGGAATCAGCTTGATTCCTGTTTATTTCTTTGTTAGTTGGGCATTATGGAATGTGTTTTACTACCCAATGATCAATCAACCTTGGAGTTTCGTCGGCGGATTGTTCTTATTTTTCTCAAATGGTCTGTGGTTGGGTATGGCGCTTTACTATACCTATTTTAAAAAGGTCTCTCCTTAACATTGTAAGGGGTCAAATTCGTTTGATCTCTTCCTTCCTGCTATCCAATATAATCTAAACGCTTCTCTGCTTTACAGTACAACTATATTTTATCAATCTTTAAGTTCTATTCATTATAATTTGACAACTAATTATAGGAGTTGAAGATGAGAATAAATGTTATTCCTGTTAAATTGCTGGCAGATCAACACGCGATTGCCGAATACAACGAAGCATCGGGAATGATGTTAACATATTATCGGAGAAGTGTGCTCCAAAGAAAATCACCCTTTGATGAATCTGAAATCCCCGCAAATTACACATTGAATAAAGGGCATGCAATGTTCTTTTATGATAAAATGCTTGGAGTGTACAATCGTTGGCATGAGGTCAGAGCCGAATGTGAGAATCGTGGATTCACTACAAATATTATGGATTTAGATTATTCTATTGTGAAACCAGAACACATGAATGATTGGAAGCCATCTAAAAGAGACATGATTGTGAATCTCGAACGAATCCAAACTCGAATTTCTCAAAAACCTCATTGGTATAGATATTATGGGAAACCTATTGAGAATTGGGATGAATTTTACTTTGAACTCAATCAAGAACTAAATAGTGATAGTTTAAAGAGATTTTAATCTTTTTACATTATAATATAACTGTTAAAAGTCCTACTCTCAATATATCATTGAGCCAAATTTTTGACTTAAAACTGAAATAAGGAATTATCATGGAAAAAATCCGTGTAGCAATTGTTGGAGTTGGTTCTTGTGCAAAGAGCCTTGTTGAAGGTGTTCAATATTACACCAAAAATTCGGAAGACACTGTTGGGTTGATGTATGAAGATATTGGCGGTTATAAAGCCGACAGCATTCAATTCGTGTGTGGGTTTGATGTTGACAAACGGAAAGCCGGCAAATCATTGAAAAAAGCTCTAAGAGCGAAACCCAATTGTTCTATGGATATTGTTCCCGAGATCGATGATACATGTATTGAAGAAGATGCTCCTTGCTATTCAGGACCGACACTTGATGGAGTTGCACCGCACATGCTTAACTATCCAGAAGATGTGTCATTCCGTATTGGTGCAGAACCAGCAATTCCGTATGATCGCTATGTTGAATTGCTGAAATATCATAAGGTTGATGTAGTTATCAACTATCTTCCAGTTGGATCTCGTGAAGCATCAAAATGGTATCTTGAAGGAGCAATTGAAGCCGGATGTCACATTGTGAACTGTATTCCTACATATATTTCAACGGAAGAAGCAATTGAGCTTGAGCAAAAAGCTATTGACAAAGGGTTGACGATTGTCGGATCAGACATGCGTTCTGCTTTCGGAGCTTCTCGCTTGTCTGAGATTTTACAAGGCTCAATGATCGACTCAGGACTTCTGGTAACACAACACATTCAAGAGAACAAAGCATGTGGGTCAACCCAAGGTCAAGAGCACATTCGTGCAGGACGAACAGCAAACACCGATTTTCTAAACATGGCAATGCGCGAAAGACTTCATGACAAACACGTCTCAAAAGAGAATGTGTTAAAAGGTCAAAACACTGTTCGTGGTGTTGGGTTTGAAGGTATGACTCTTTATGCAGGCCCATCGTTAACAGTTCTTCAAAAACCAGGAGGGCGATATGTTGGTTCTGATAATAAAGTTGCACAAATTGATATGGTAGCATATGGGTTTGGTGGTGCTAGATATGAATTGACTGCACGCCTTTCGGTCCAAGATTCACCTAACAGTGGTGGTGTTGTTGTTTCAGCAATTCGTTTCTGTAAAGTGGCGTCTGAAATGGGTATTGTTGGATTTTTGCGTGGCCCCAGTGCGTGGACTCAAAAATCACCACCACTTCAACTTTCAACTTCAGATGCCAAGTTTGAGTGCGATGCACTTGCTCGCCGAGTGCTGACTCAATACACAACACCTCAATTGAAGGAAAACAATCCAAAAGCCTCTGATCTTCCATATACATTTCAAGCAGGACATACTGATTATGAAAATTAATGGATTTGATTGCGACGGAGTAATCACGGTTGGGATTCATCCCGGCCCAAATGATATTATCATCACAGGTCGGTCTTTTGAGGAGCATATTGAAACATTTGATATGCTCCGCAATAAAGGTATTCATAATGATGTGTATTTTAATCCTCTTCCATATGAAAAGAAGACTCGGGAAACATCTGGACAACATAAAGCAACCGTTTTAACACATCTTAAGAAAACAGGTGTTATAATTGAGAACTTCTTTGAAGATGATCCTATTCAATGGGAAATCATTGAACGCGAATGCCCTTGGGTGAATGTAATTCATGTGGTTCATGATTTGACTAACAAAGAAAACGAACGTCATATCGGCGATTATTAAAAGGAGATATATGAAGATTGCTATTTTGTATAGCGGGGGGTTGGATAGTTTTATCATGTACCATCTGGCTAAAATCACTCGCCCCGATGCCGAAGTGAAATGTGTTTTTTATGCACATGGCCAAGATTCAGAAGAAGATGAAATCAAATCATTACCGGAATTCGTTGAAGTCCGCCGGGTGGATTGGCTTGGGGACAAAATCAAACCAGTTTCCAAAAAATCTGATCCTTTTGCTGGCGCTATTTACATTCCCGGTAGAAATTTGATTTTTTCTGCTCTTGCTGCATCTCAAGAACTTGCGGATGAAGTTTGGATGGGAACCATGTGGGATGAAGACAACATTCAAGCCACCGACAAGAATGAGCATTTCCGTCAAGAGACTTCAGCACTGTTGACTTATGTTCTCAGTCCATTCATTGACTCAGTTCAAGTTGTGTTTCCGTTTGTTGAACGACAATGGACAAAAGAGAATGCAGTCAGATGGGCAATTGAGAATGGTATTGACACAAATGAATTGAAAGCAACGGTGTCGTGTTGGCATCATATGGATGGTGAGGCATGTGGAAAATGCAAACAATGTCTTAAAAGAATGATGGTTTTTGGTTTGAACGGGTTTGAAGATGATTTCAAAATCCATCCTACCAAAGTTCCTGAACAGCAGCAGTTGCTTCTAAACTATTTGAATTGTAAAGATCCCAATCGTGACGAAAGAGTTGTCATCAGTATGATCAAACGATATTTCACATCAAATTACCAGTTGAATTCTGATATTCAATGGGAATCTGAAATGATAAAGGCCATCAATGCTGGAACTTGAATATGTTGCGTCCGCACCGGGACGTCTTGGGTTCACGAATCAAGAGATCATGGCTTCGGATGAATTCCGTGAACTGTTGAAAATGTATTTTGGTATTATCCACCGCGATCGTCCAAAAGAAGAATATGACTATGCAATGCTTTATAATGCCTACACTGAACAGGAGATTCCAGAAAAATTGGAAACTTTTGGTTGGTTTGATGCTAAAACACGATATGCCGATTCTGGCGGGTTGCAAGCAATCACACTTGGTGCCGATATCACCGATGAATTCAAAAAATCAATCTACAAAAACCAATGTCTGAATGCTGATATTGGAATGTGTTTTGATGAAATTCCTCTACATATTGCATCTGATGGTGGATCTAAGATTGGTTCGCAGAACGACCGATACCTATTTGAAAATATGATTGTTCCTAAAGGTATTGAAACTGGGCAGCATATCAATAACCATATTCTGGAATTCAGAAAGTATACTGAATCCAACGCGAAGGTTATGGCTATTGGTCAAGGTCAGGATTATGATTCCTATGCTAAATATATCGGAGCAGTTGTTGACAACATTGATGTTGAGAACTATGAATACATCCAAGGCGTGTCATTGTCCGGAGCATGTCGTGGCAACAATCTGTTCACAAACATTGACATTTTCAACACTGTCAGACATTTGGATGTTCCAAATCAATTCAAAAACCATATTCACTTTCTTGGTGCTGGGACTTTTTCAAAAATCATTCCAGCAATCATCATGCATCAATCAGGATTTTTGAAAGATTTCAAATTGTCGTTTGACTCAACGTCACATATGAGTTCTTATGATTTTGGTTTCTATCAGTTCTATGATCCAGATACATTGAAAACAAATATGATTTCACTAAGTGGAAAGAAACGTTCTGCTGAAGTTGATAATGTATATCGAACAAAAATATATGAGCCATATAAAGAGTTATGGGATCATATTGGGGTTACTGATTTGGAGGATCTTTTCAGATATACAATTTACACCGACCTGGATGAGCTCAAAGGAGTCAAACCAAAAGAATTCCGACGCCATTCACCTAAATCAATGTATGTATATCATTTGGTAAAAATAATTTATATTCATTCTCAAATCCTTGATTTCAACAAAGTGTTGAATGATTATCGTTTAGGTCGAATCGGACTTGATAATATGTTCAGTGATAAAAAGTTCAAGAAAGCATTAACATTGCTAAAAAACGTTCGAGACGATCAAGACTATATGGAATGGGCTAAAATTACAAAACGGTATTATCTTAATCCAACAAACGGTATTATTCAGAAATTTGATGACTTTGATCAATTTTATTCTTCAACACAGGTAATGTCTGATCTATTTTAATCAAACTTTAATCTAAACTCCTTTATAATAGTGTTATAACAAAATTAAGGAGTTGAAGTTGGAAATCAAAATTTTACATTTGATTAAAGGATCGGACGGCGTCGCGTATATCGAGTTTGAACAAGATGGAAGTGTTAAATTGCTTTCACCAGCAAAATTCAAAAATCGTTTTGGTAAATCATATAAATCGTTCATGAAAGAGGAGAACAAATAAATGGCAAAAGCACTTCCAATCCCAAAGAAACCCCGCAGCATGCAAATCGGTGACAAAGAAGCCGACGTTCTAAACACTAAAGGTAGTAGCGCAGTTTATCATAAAGCGCGGGTAGCAAAGCTGAAAGCCGAAGCAATTAAACAAAATCCACAATCGGTTATGGATTACATTTTTGGGAAGACAGAAGAAAACCCACTGAAGGATATCAAATGAGTTTACCAATTGTTGAATATTTTCCAGCAATTCAAGGTGAAGGTGACCGTGCAGGTTTTCCTTCCGTTTTTATTCGGCTTGGGGGTTGCAATTTGACATGCCCTGGATTCGGGTGTAAAGAGGTTTCACCGGTTGATGGTAGCGAAATTGTGGGGTGTGATTCAATACGTGCTGTGAACAAAAAACATTTTGGTTATTTGTGGGACAAACACAATGCTTCAGCTATTATTGCTGAAGTTGAGAAAATGATGCGAGACTCACTTGGAATGACAAATCCTTATTCGGAACTTGCTGACATTGTTATCACCGGCGGTGAGCCAATGCTACATTACCAAAATGAAGATTTGATTTTTATCCTCCAGTATTTCATTTCTCGTGGGCATAAAGTGTTTGTTGAGACTAATGGAACCCAATCAGTGAATTTCAATGATTATCCTATTTGGAAAGAAGTGAGTTTCACTATTTCAGTAAAAATGCAAAATTCCGGTGAACAAGAGAACCATCGTTGGAAACCTGGAGTGGTGAACAACTATTTGACAAACACAAAAGGATCGGTTTTCAAGTTTGTACTTGATAAAGATTTGAAAGCAGTCGATGAGATTTTTGACTTCTTGAAAATGATCCCTATGTTTGCACCTGTATACATTATGCCTCAGGGTGGAAACCAATCAGAGCTTGAGGAGTGTGCTATTCATGTTTATGAATGGGCAAAACGAAATGGCTTCCGATATTCAGATCGGTTGCATATCCGTGTTCATAACGATTTGGCAGGAGTGTAATTTAATTAGATTTTAAGGAGAAATCCTTTAAAATCTTTTTTAAATAATAGAAAGGGTTTGAATATGAAAAGGTTGACGGAAAAACAAAACACACCAAAAATGAAAGTTGATTCTTCTAAAACAAAAAATTTGTTGAAAAAGCATTCGGAAATCTTCAAGAAGTTGAAAGATGCTTAATATTCAAGAGATAGTTGAGATCAACCGAATAATTGTTGATGATTCCAATGAACCATTTGCAATTTTAAATAAAAATAACTTAATGTCATTAACCAATTACGATCAAGAAGTATTTGGAATTACTCTTTATCCTACGATTGAGGACAAAATTTCATTTGTTGTTGTTTCGTTGATTAAAAATCATTGTTTCGCAAATGGTAATAAACGAACTGCATTGGCTGTTTTATATATGTTGACTGAGAATAATAAACTAAACATTCCAAACGATAATGAACTATTTAGCATATTACCACGGCTACCAATAAATTTGACGTTCAAAAATTCAAATCCAAAATATTCAAGGAGAAAGCAAAAATGTTAAATTATCAAGAGTGGAAAAATTCCGAACTAAACGAAGCCAAACTTCCAGACATCGGTGAGACTGTAGCATTTGAAGATGAAGTTGACGTGAAAATCAACGGAAAGAAAATGACAATCAAACCAAATCAAGAAGTTGAAGTTGTTGCAAGTTCAGGAAATCAAATTGAACTAAAATGCAAAACAGGAACATTCCATTTGACAGCCGCTGAATACAAAGCTCATGGTGGGCATCTGATTTAAGTGCATCCGTCGAAATCTTAATAGTAAGGGGTCAAATTCGTTTGATCTCTTACTTCCTGCTATCCAATATAATCCAACTCATTCTATCATTATAAGACATCTTTAAATCGATTTATTTTCTTTTAAGCCAAAATCGTTTATAATAATGTATATATCATAAAGGAGAATTCATGAGTCTAACAGATCGTCTGTTAAAATCAGTCAAAATCAACCATGGGGCATCCGTTCTTTCTGAAGCATTGAAAGAAGATGTTCCAACAGTAAAAACACCTATTCCTATTTTGAACACTTTCTACAACGGAGATCCCGAAGGTGGGTTGACGCCTGGCGTCAACGTCATGGCGGGTGAATCGCAAACATTCAAAACAAGTTATGGTCTGGTGTCTTTGAAAGCATTCCAAGACCAATATGAAGATGGAATTTGTTTGTTCTATGACTCAGAGAACGGCGCCACACCAAAAAGCTTCGTTGATTATAATATTGACACTTCACGTGTGATCCTGATTCCTATTACAAATGTTGAAGAATTGAAATTCAACATCGTGTCTGCACTTGAGGAAATCAAGAAAGGTGAAAAGGTTTTCATTTTTGTTGACTCAATCGGAAACCTTGCTTCTAAGAAAGAAGTTGAGGACGCTATCAACGAAAACTCGGCAGCTGACATGTCACGGGCGAAAGCTATCAAATCGTTGTTCCGTATCATCACTCCTATGGTAAATCTCAAACACATCTTTACATATTTCATTGCTCATACGTATAAGACAATGGGTATGTTTGCAACCGACGTAATCAGTGGTGGTAGTGGTATCATCTATTCAGCAGATACTATTGGTATTGTGTCCCGTTCAAAGGAGAAAGACGGTTCAGATCTTATTGGTCACACATTCACAATCAAGGTTGAAAAATCTCGGTTTGTTCGTCGTGAATCCAAGTTTCCGATCGTTGCTTCATTTGAAGATGGTGTCTACCCATATAGCGGTCTTTCTGACATTGCAGCTGAATGTGGAATCATTGAAAAAGTTCGTAGACGTGGAATGTATCTGAAATTCCAAGATCAAGAGATCAAAGAACGAGATGGCGCAATGGCAGGAGCGAAAGAGTTTTGGGATTTTGTGTTCGCAAATTCAGATCTGGCAGAATGCATCAAACAGAAATATTCACTTCATGGTCCAAAAACTGAAACACAGGTATTGGAAGATGACAACGATTAAACATGGTGGAAGCTGGATCAGCTTCCATTATAGAAGCAATCTTGACGGGGTGGATCTTTCAAAGTTCTACAACGTCATCGAAGTCGTGAATGCATCCGATGATGTGTCTGAAACTATGGGATTGTGTGATGGGGAGTTTGTGATCGGACCTGTTCAATTTCCGAACATGTTTCAGACAATTGGTTTTGAACACACATTTTCAGTCTGTGGTCAATGGCATTGGTTGATAGACAAATTTGTTCGGGAGTTAGCAGATGCAACAAGTGTTTCTTGACTTTGATTCGACATTGGTGAATTTTGTTGATGTTTGGGTTGATCTCATCAATGAAAAAACAGAAGACAAAATTCACTTGGATGATCTCGATTTGTTCCATCATCCTATTCTAGCAAAACATCATTGGCTATTCCTTGAATATCCTATTTATGATCACATCACTCCATTTGAAGGTGCGGTTGATTTTGTTGAATATGTTAATGCTAACTATGATCTAACAATTTTGACCCACACCTTTTCAAAGAATGGCGAACGAGACAAAGAAGCATTCATCAAAGATCATTTCGGAGATTTGAAAATTGTTCAAACAACTGAGCCGAAGTGGTTGTGGTCAAAGAATGGATGGCTGATTGATGACGGTATTCACAACATCGAAGGTCAATTGAAAAACTCATTTGGTGAGGCTGTGTTGTTCAATCACCATGACCGGTATAATTATGTTCCGAAAGATAGAAAACAAGAACGTTTGCATTATGCTTCTAAATATGCAGAAGTTATCGAAATTTTATCGGCATCGGTTTAATCAGACTTTAAACTAACCTCCTTTATAATATTGTTATAACAAAATTAAGGAGTCGAAGATGAAAGTCAAAGTTCTTCCATTACACAAGTTGCTCATCCTGGCAGATTCAATTGATCGTCGAATGAATGACGTCATCATAGAATTCGGAGAATTGTATTGGTTCTCATCATTCGAAGAGTTGTTGCCTGAAGACAGGGTTCTTGATGTTAAACTGATTGAGAATGGATTGTACTTCATCAAGAACCCTCAATTCCGGAACAAATACATTTCTGACAAAATGTTTGTGGTGGTGTGAAATGATGTCTAAAGAATATGATCAGTTTTTGTGCGACTATTTGATCCCAGGATCAACCGTCTCCGTGGATGCTAATTGGCTTCAAGCGCAATTGCGAGATTTGGAAGTTTTGAAGGTGAAACAGAAAAACAGACAACAAGTGCATGAAGAGTTGAGACAATTGCGTCAAGAGAATCGAGAGTTGAGACAAATGATTCCTGAGTTTCATCTCAATGTGAGAGTGTGAAACGACGGAAAGAAGTGGAAACGTCGTTCACAAAAGTATTTAAAAAGGAGTAGAAGATGGAATTTTTAATTTTTCTTGGCGGATTTGCATATTTGCTTACAATAGCAACATTACTTGGATTTATTGCGGTGGTATTATGATTAAATCAAACTCAATAGAGGTCGACAGATGAAACCTGAAATTGACTCATTTGTCAGACGCAAAATCATTGAACTGGTAGATCAAGGAAAAATCAAAACAGTTCATGTTGACGGAATCCAAGTCAACAAACAAAACTTAGCTGAACATCGTTTGAAAATTCTATACAAAGATCTTCAATTATCAAGAAAGTATCTTGAGTTGTTTATTCAAGACAATGTTGTTGACCATGTATATCGTCGATACATCAAAGATCCTAAAGAATACATTGTGATTGTAGGAACTAACAAGATCATTGATTTTGATTTGTCCAAACATGCAGTGAAACAATTTGTCAGACGGTTGATTGTTGCAACACAAGATAGTTATATCTCATTTGCAATCAACTATAACATAACTAAAGCATTCAACGACAATATTGATCAATGGATTGAAATTTGCGAGAAGCATGACTACAACAATCCTTTGGTCATTGATGCTATGATTGATTTTCTGAAACAATCAACCGTGTTGCAACCAAAATCAATTTCAAGAGATCGTGACAAACGTGAATTCGAGAAACGAGATCAAAAACATGAAGGGGTGACAAACCGTCTTGTGTCACATCCATTCGCATTTGTGATCAATGACGGGGTCTTGAAAACAGTTGAGTTGTTCAGTTCAACCGCCGACGTTAGAACTGCAAATGCAGTGACATCAAACAATGGTCGTTGGTGGAGCTGGTTCTCTAATTTTCAAACAACCATGCAGCGTCGTCAAGTTGTTGAGATTTCTTAGACGTTCCAACCCAATCAAGATCTTCCGACGATTCGTCTTCATCTGATTTGGATTGTGACTGAACTCGCTCAAAAATGTCATTGATTGAGAACTCTGTTTCGTTGTCGGAGTCACCCAAGAAATGAATATTCCCTGCAAGTGCCATAACTGCATCATCATGTACTAAATCGTTTTGAGCTTTGTAGGTGCTACCGACTCTAACAAAGGTGAAAAACTCATCAATGGTGGTAGGGTCAACAACATCAAAAATATCTTCTTCAATCAATTTTTTGAGATTTGAAAGATTTTGTGATTTTGATGATTTGGTAGTTCTATATCCTAACACATCGGATCGGATGGAATCTGAGAAAATGTTTTCATATTCATATGTTTCAAACAATCTATCCACTATTCCTTGCCCTTCCGAGTTGTTCTCTACCAACACCAATGCATTATTATACCTGATTGCAACTTCATATGTGATTTCAGCAAGCTCCAAGTAATGCACTTCTCTAGTATGCATAGTAGCAACTTGTTTGATTTTCTTTTTATGGGTATCAAATTTTACGACTTGTAAAGCAACATTGTCTGAATTACCTTTTGATGTTCCTGAAATTTTAGCACTGTCCAACGAAACCGAATAGAAGATGTGATCTTCAAAAACAGGATTTTCATACACTTTCAAATCGGGGTGAATGTGATCAAGAACATCAATCGGCAGTTTCTTATTGAGCTGCAGATTTGACAGTGCTTCAGGTTTCAATAATGTTTTGGATGATCCCAAAAAAGCAACCGCATGGTTTCGCATGAAATCTTCGATTGATGTTGAAGCAATTTCCGCTTCTTTCCAAGATTCGTCACGACCCGGAACCACAGTCCAATCAGCTTCATAATGAATGTATCCGTTTGTCCCTTCCATTGCACCATTGTAGATTTCAAAGAATTCATTGAACCCATTCGGGGTTGAAATCAAAACAATCTTGGTATTTGTCCCTGACGACAATGCCGCCATGACTGAGTCAAAGAATCCTTTGATTCGTTTGCTTTCAATGAACGCTGTTTCGTCAACCAACAAATAGTTCAGAGTGCGTCCTCGAAGTGCGGATGGACCTGCAACTGCTGAAAGGACTTTGTTTTTGTTTTCAAGTTCGATTCTTGTAGCTGACCATTTTTTCACACCAGCTTGAAGAAACGCAGGAAGCAACTCATACATTTGTTGCACCATAGCAACAATCTCAGTTGTCAACGATGCGGTGTTGGCAACAATCCCCACTGTGAAGTCTTTTTTGAAACAAAGATGCCACACAATGTTTGCTGCGTTGGTTGTTGTTTTTCCGCACTGTCTCGCAATTTTAGCAACAATTTTCGGATGTGCATCAATCAGATCAAGCAACTCATGTTGAAATGGTCTGAGAATGAAAGGGATAATACCGTGATCAAGTGTTTGGATTTTTAGATATTTTTCAAAGAAGTATTTTTTGTCATTGGCACATTTCTTCCATTCTTCACGTGCTTCTTCTGTCATTGCAAGATTAGCATTATATGGTCTGAGAAGTGAATTTCCGTTGAAAGAAAATTCCTCCCATTTCCCATCCTTTGTTTTTCCAACATTGGGATAGTTTGCTAAATCTGACCAATCATAATCATTTGGATTGACTTGTGTTTCCATTGAAAATTCCGCTCTTTCCAAATATTTAATTTATGATACTTTAAGGTTCCATTCATTATAATATTGATATAAATAAAAGGAGTTGAAGATGACAAAATCAGACTTGAAAGCTGGGATGGTAGTAGAATTACGTGATGAGAATATGTTCTTAGTTTTGCCAGATTACTACATGGGAGAGTGTACATATGTTGCCGAAGCACATATTGCAGAGGATCTTACTTATCCGATCTGTAACGACCTTGACATTGTGAAAGTGTATAAAAGACAGAAATGCACGGTAAAAGACGTATTTAATAAAAATTGTCTTATTTTGATTTGGGAACGTCAAGAATTTAAATACCAATGTGGTTTAAATCTACAACCACTCCACTTATTGTAAGATTTGATGCTATCAATACAGGTACTGTAATTGTTAGTTATAAGGGCTATAGGGAAGTTGGGTACACCTTTAATGGATGGACTGACCATACAGATACATCTATCTGGACTCAAGTCCCTGAGCCTGTTGAAGAAATGACACTTGACGAAGTTTGTCAAGCTCTTGGTAAAACTGTTAAGATTGTAAAAGGTGAAAAATGAGCGTCTTCGTTTGTGGAGATCTACACGGAAAACATGATCTTGAGAAGATCAAAAAGAAATGGAAAGATCAACGAGATCTAACCAAAGATGATGTTTTGATTCAACTTGGTGATTTTGGCTGGATTTGGTATCCTATCGGAACAAATCCGGATCAGGAATATTGGTGCAATTGGCTCGCTACAAGAAACTACACATTGCTTGTTGTGCTTGGCAACCATGAGAACTTTGATGAAATCAAAACACTCCCTGAGTGTGAAATGTTCGGTGGGACTGTGCAATATTACGAATCAACTGGAAGATTTGGAACTGGAAGAATTTACTTTGCTAAACGCGGTGAGGTTTATACAATTAATGGCAAGAAGTTTTGGGCGTTTGGCGGAGCATTGTCAATAGACAGTGATTCTAGAACACTTGGTGTTTCATATTGGAAAGATGAACTCCCAACATGGGATGAATATGAATATGGAATGGGGATGCTTGATAAGCATAATTGGGAAGTTGATTTTGTCATTTCACATACATGTCCTCTCAATATTATTGGTAGTGTTATTCATAAGACAATTTACACTCAAGGTAAATTCAAAGACCCAGTTGCTGAATACTTCTTTGAAATCCAAAAGAAACTTTCCTTTGGTCAATGGCATTTTGGACACTTCCATACAGATGTGAAAGTAGTAGATGAGGATCGCCTCTTTCAATGCCACTACAACAAACCCCCTCTTCAAATCATTTAATCAACTTTTAAGCTAGACTCCTTTATAATATGTTTATATTAGAAATAGGAGTCGAAGATGAACTTGAAAGTCGGGCAAATCATCCAAACAAAAAAATCAAAAACAAAATTTGTTGTTACCCATGTAGACAGCAAAGACATAATCATAACTGAGGTTGGTGATCAGTTACATCAAAAATGCGTTAGAACAATGTATATCAATCGTTGTTATGAATCTGTTGAAGAAGGAGAATAAAATGCAATTTAGTCTTGGAATGGTGGATGCGGTTAAAGTCCAGTTTTTGAAACAGATTTGTGGGGATGATTTCCCGGAAAAAGGAATGAAAGCATGGTTGGTAGATATTAAGAAAGATATTGATTCGGAATGTTACAAATTGTATTTTGATTTCACTGAGTTTGAAGCTGAAAATGAAAAATATTTCAAAGAAGTCTATTACCCCAACAAATACACAAAGGAACATGGGGTTAATAAGGAATTCTATACCGCAAAAGAAGCAGGTATGTACAAGCCTAAGTATTCAGTGTATTTTGGAGATATCAACTACACCGAGCATGAACTTGATGAAGAACTTTCAAAATATCTAAAAATTGTTGAATGAATATGTTTAAACGAGATTCATTTTTGGAAGATCATCTAGCGCATGATTTTATTTAGAGGCTCAAGAAGCCTCTTTCATCAATCCCTTCGCTTCTGCAATGATTTCAACCACCAAATCTCGGTCATTTTCATCACAAACAGAAACTATCTTTTCATCGATAGAATATGATTTAGCCTTTTCAATTCGTTCCTCAATGTCCAAGACTTCAATCTCAGAATCTATGATTTCCAACTTCCACGAATAAGCAATAGGATCAATGGTCTCAATGAACTTTTTCACAGCTGCTAATTCTTTGGTTGCATATACTTTGAGTTTGTGGCCTTTCAACATATTGTAGTCAAATTTAGAATCTAACTTATATGTCGTATCAACGTCATACAACCCCTCTATCAAGACTTCTTTCTTCTCAGTATCCAAATGACATTTAACATGTTTCGGCGTTGATTTGGACTCTACAAATTGTATTGAGCTATCCTCTGTGTCAAACACCCAGAACCCCTTTTTGTCTTTAAAGTCACTCCATGATGTCTGGATGAATGAATTGCCAAGATATTTGATTTTTCCTTCAGATTGAGCAATATGATAATGTCCACTATAAACAGTCTTTCCTTTAAACAAATCTTTAGACAATCCATGTGTTGCTTTGTGACCTTTCATGACATAGAAGTCTTTGAGCTCGGCATGACAAAGGATGATGTCAGCGTCGTCATCAATTGAAACATCATCAATGATCCATGGAACAAATTGAAATTTCACGCCATCATAATCAATTGTTGCCGGTTTGTCATGAACTACAAAATGATCTGAGTATGCTTTAGCAAAGATACTCATGCTATTGACTTCAGTCGTAGACTTATAATGGAGATCGTGATTTCCAACCAAATATTCCATTTTAAAATCATGCTCAACAAATTTGTCAAAAAGCTGGGTTTGAAGATGATGGATTGTGTTGAGTGAGATGTGTTTTCGGTTGTCAGTGAAGTCACCCAGATGGAATATATGTCTGATATCATTGGCGAGCATATAATCAAACATCTCGTTCACTGCTCGCATTTGAACATCTAAGATATCTTGTGATCCTAACTTCAAATCAAAATGAGTATCAGTTATCATACAGATTTTCATTTTTCAATCTGCTCAATGAATTTTGTATACCATTTGGATCCAACATCAAATCCTGCCATGAAAGGTGAGACAATAAAAGCTGAAACCGCACCTAACAACCATATTGCTAAAATCGGTATAAGAGCTATGTATTTCATTAGTTTCCTTTGAGATGTATTTGGATATAAGTGACAAGAGATCTTTTGTTCTAGACCCCTTATCTTAATGCAGAATAGATATTACGAGTGTTGGATGTTATTAACACCCATTGACAAGCTCCAAAACAGATTTAAATGTCATTTCAAGGTCATGATTGTAGACAATAAAATCACAATGCTTTTCAACTTGATCTTTTGAAAACACGATGTTGTCATCGATGAGACGACGATCCCATTCTACCTGATCAAATCCACCTCGTTGTTTTGCTCTTGCTTCGCGTTCATCATCTGGAACATCAACATAGATAGCAACAACCCGATCAAAGTATTGGTTTTTGAAATCAATCAATCCACCAATATCCAAAACAGCAACATACTGTTTATCGTTTTCGATTTCTGATTTAGCAACACCGTAATACCATGCACCGAAAGCAGTTTCATATCGACGGAATTCAACGAATTCATCATTGGCATCCATTTCCATGAAAGTTTGCTGATCAATGAAATAGTAAGGATTCATTTCTGATTCCCCTTCTCTCATAGGTCGTGTTGTGTGACTGACAACAAAGTTGAAACCTACTTCTTTCAACATCGAAGCAAGGCTGTCTTTCCCTGCTCCAGATTTTCCACAAAGGACAACGATATTGTTCTTCATTTCAAACATCCTGTATCATATGAATAGCACACGTATTGATCAAGTTTCTTTGCTTTTGCTTCCATTTTGTCTACTGATATGATGTTGTCATTCAACAACGGGTGTAACTCTGCTGCTGCCAAACATGCAACAACTCCGTGAAGGTCATTAATTTCATCAATCAAATGGACGACATTAGATTGTGTTTCATTTGGACCGACAGAATCAAATCCAAAACGCAAACACTTGGAAGCTGCTTTTTGAATTTCAGCCGCTTCCTCCATTAAACACACTAAAAGATATTCTTGGGTGTTCATGAGATGCTTCTTAGGTCAAACTGCAGAAGTAGTACAATTTGCCGTTTGAATCATTGGATGCAAGTGTCGAATTGACCATTTTAGCAAAGTTTAGTTTACGCCCATTCACTTCAACAGCACGGATCTGAACAGCATATACGCCACCAAGGAGCATGTCAAAGGTTCCAACTGCACCAAAAGTCATTTCACCATCAACGGTCGCTGATCCATCAACATCAAATTCGATGCTGTTGTCAGTGGTTTCATTGATTGCACGGAGTTTGATTTTGCTGTTCTCGCAAACAACTTGAAGTTTTCCAAGTGAAAGTTTTTTGATTGCATCGTTGAGTTCTTTGTTTGTTTGTTCATCAACAACAAACTGACAAACAATCTCTTGACTTGCTTCAAACAGTTTTTCACCAGCTGAATTCTTTTCAGGAATGATCGACAATGGAGCTGTCATGTATGTAATCTTTTTCTTTCCGTCACCCAATTTAATGACATCTTTGTCAAGATCAATGTTCAGTTTGTCTTCTTCAAACATTCCAACAACAGAAAGGAATTCTGAGACTGAACCAAGTGCAATTTCTTCTGTTTCAACCTCATCAGTTGGAAGTACAAATGTTCCTGCGATTGTTCCCGCATCAGTGCCTTTGACATATAGATAATCCGAACGCAAACGCATTTCTGGATTGATTCCTGCAAATGATGCAAGGACAGCTTTGGCTTTTGACCCGATTTTGATTTTTGACATTTAATGTGCTCCTTTTTATTTTTGTTTCTTATTATAAATGATTTCAGTTTAAGATTTTATAAAACGATAATGAGTTTTACATGAACCACATTCTTTACATGGAGATCCATTTTTTGGATTTTCACAAAATGAAACTATTTGTTTGATATCTTCAGGCAATTCGTTGAAAATATCATCTTTATACATATGTGATAAAGGAAATGATACAACAGAACTACATTTAGAACCTTGATACGCTTTTATAGATTCATGCAAATTCATAAATTTGTCTAGTTTCATCCAAAAATCGTCACCTTTATGATAACCAAATAAGAATGTTGCGTTTCCATAATGAGAAGACAATGTTGTTAACCACCAAAACGGTTGCATAAGTATGTCGCCAGTCAAACCATATGAAAAATTCTTTTTAGTGAATTCATGATGAATAACATTGAAATTATAATTTGTTTTAATATATTCCAAAATCAAATCACGTGCTTTCTTTTCTTCAACACTTTGTTTAGTCAACATATCAACTGAAACAAAAATGATCTTAACATTTTTGTTTCGAATATCTTCATCTGATTCGTAAAAATCAATAACTTTCAAAATAATGTTAGTAGAATCAACTCCTCCTGACCAAGGAATTACAATTCTATCAGTATTGATGTTCCATAAATATTGATTAATCATTAGAACTGCCCAACTTGATCATAAAGAGTGTAGAGTCGAAATTTCAACAATTGATCTTGCAATGCAATGACATTGAAAAACTTCTTCTCAAACACAAATGAATCTTTGATTGCATTTTCAACATCTTCAGGAATGAAGTCAAACAACAGCAACACTTGATTGCGTTCATAATGTTTTTGATATCTTGGATTGATCTTCATGTTCTTGTCGAAATCTGCTAAGAACTTCAAAGCACCGCTATCACCCATCCGAGGCTTTTTGTATGCAATGAGATTTCGTCGTTGTTTTCTTTTTCCTGATTCCAACAACATAGTATCTTCATCAAACATTTCATCTTCATATTGATCCATCAGATCCGAGTGTTCATTCTCAATCTTTTCAAGCATTGAATGATCTACATCAAGATCATGTTTGTCTTTGCACCATTTGATGAACCTTTCATCCAATTGACAATGTTCGGTGATTCCGGGAACTGAGTCTTTTCCTTGGCCTGAAATCAAATTGATGTCTTTCCAAAGTTGAATGGCTCTTTTAGATGCTTGATCAAGCAGCTTTTTGTGAAAGGGATTGTATTGACGCACATATTCTGAATGCAGTTGTATGTAGTCTTGGTCAGTTGAACAAATCAAATGTCTCCCAGGAAGATGTTTGCAAGCAACTGCAATGATATCATCTGCTTCAACACCATATTCACCCACTTTCAAATCAGCAACATAATTCCAAGGTGTTAGATCCAGAATCATTTTCAATGAATTGTTCAAATTTGGGAGCAACTTATAACAGAATGATTCAAAAGGTGTTTTTTGAGCAACGCTCTTTCGACGTCCGCTTTTGTATCCAGAGTACACTCTTCGTCTCCAAGCATTCGGAGAGTCATAACACATGAGGATATCACCATATTGAGCACCATATTTCTGTTTCATTGTGAGCAACTCATTCAAACTCAAATGAAGAAAAATTCCTTGCAGCTCAAACAATTCATCATGAGTTGGTGTTGAAGTGGGGTCGGCTTTCATCCGTTTTTCAAAGTCACCCAGAGTTTGTCCTTTTGCGACATGGAACGTCCGGTTGATTAGATTGTTGGCGTCAATCAAAATCATTTAGATTCCTCAGCCGAAATTTCAAGTTTTGCCGCGATGTATGCAATGATACCGAATGCAATAAAGCCGATTAAAAAATCAATAAACATGATGGTCCTTGAATTAAA
>CAZVYK010000004.1:0-70876 GCA_964630915.1 uncultured Caldisericales bacterium
TGACAGCCGCACCGATTTGAATAAAATTAAATCAGCTGGGTGGGCGATTAACTCACTCCAGCCAATTCTTGCCTTCCCTCATATCCCTTCCAATTCGTGATATTTTCCCCATATTCGGACACAACCCGACCAGTCCCGAAATTTCCTTAATTTCTCTTTTTCTCCAACTGTTTGGTCAAGATTTGGTCAAGATTCTTGTGCTGTTTTTTTTGCTCTCGTCTTTATATGTCACATCGGCAGCCAGCCATGAGGATCTCTCCGATGCCGAACTGATTCAAATCTTAAAGAAAGAATATTCAGACTGGGAGGGAAACAGAACAGAAAAGTTAATTTTTATCTGCCAGGACGGGCAAATATTGCAATTTAGGGGTGATGGCCGGAATAAGATTTCAGTCAAACTGGCTGATATCATTAGAACTCTCGCCAGAAACGGCAATAGCCTGGCTTCTGTCTCGGTCGTAGCACACAATCACAAATGGCCCGATGACTTTTCTGAGGAAGATAAAGCCTTATTTAGGACGCTCTGGCAATATGGCTTCCGGGGTAGATTTTTAGTTTATTATCCTGAGAAAGGCAGAATCAAGGAGCTCATGGATCCTGATTCGTTACATCAAGCCCATCTGTATTTGAGAGGGCCAGGGGATTGGAAAGAATCCAGTTCATTACCTTTGTCAGCAGCCAATCAAAAGCCAACTTCATATTCTTAACATGGCCGGTATCTCCAGAGGCAGCCCGGAGGTATATTTGAATCAAATCTCCCGCCGCCAGACCACCAGATATGTCCTGAGTGAAGGCGGTTGGATTTAAATTGCCCGTCCCCTGCTCAGTGCCTATCGGTGTCCCATTCTTATAGACCTGGCCCCATACCCCATAACCCTTCTCGCAATTCATCAACCAGACCACCCTTATGGTTCCCTCATAATTTTTGTTGATCCGTATTTCTTTAAGCTTGACTGGTGTTGTTGAGACGGTTACCTTTTCTGCATCATTAGAATTCTTCACATTTCCGGATGCCTGCATGGCCGCAGTCGCATATTCATGCTGCTCAAAACCTTCAACTATCGCATCCAGGAATTCCTTTATGACCGGCGAACCAGTGCCCTTATAGCTTACATTGATAATCTTCCCCGCATCGGCAGAATTAAATTCTATAAGTCCGGTACCCTCTCCACCTGGCTCGGGATAATCGACCCTGAACTGGCCCTGGGCGGGAGAAGTGGTTACCTCCGTCATATATTGAGAATCGGTTACATTATAAACGGTTACAGAGGATGGGAGTTCTTTTAGTGGAACCTCAAGAAGCTGGACAAGATATGGCGCCGAGGTTGGGATTGAAAGCCCGGTTTCCTGTTTTTCAACCGGATTTTCCTGATCTGTGAACGGATTCCGCCGACGATTTGCCCAAGATTGAAAGAATCTGTTTGCCATATTTCCTCCTACGCCTCCAATGCGTGATAAACCTCAACAATAAGGTCATCTACATATAGAGCCGAAGGTGATGTTCCAGCAGCCCAATAAGCCCTTATTTCCTGTAATCCTTTTCCGGAAGCAGTAATCTGTGTAGATGAATATACGCCCTTATAAACACCATCAATAAAAACCAAAACAAAGCCCACACCGCTTGCCCCCGGGAAGAATATCATATCAACCTGATACCAAGTGTCTTTTAAGGCGGACATAATATCCGTAAATGTGCTTCCATTGTAAAAACGGAGCTTCCAGCCGGAGTTATACCCAAACCTAACAGAAGCCCTTGTCGTCCCCCCTGCGTCTGCCACCAAAACACCCCCAGAGTGACCGCTCGCATCTGTGTTGGATTTTATCTTGTAACCAACCCTAAAGCCGGGGGTTAACCCGAACCTGTTAGAAACAGTAGTTTTGATGTTTTGGGTTATGCTGGCTGGGCAAGCTATTTCAAGGTGTTTGTCCGAACCGCCCTTTACAACAACATTAGCGTAACCGGTTTCCTCAACATCTACCCAAGATGTGGCGTATTGATAACTCCCTTGACCAGCTATGTTGCCGACCGTTAAACCATCAAAGTTCTCGTTTATTATGAGGTTTCTACCAACAGAAGGAACAAGCCAAGTTCCAAAACCTGACAAGAATTTTGTGCTATCGTTTGGGAGTTTCGGACATAATCCGTGAGCAGATGTGGAAACATTAAGGTCTGTGTTGTCGTCCGGGCTCGCCAAATCATCAAGTTTAATAGCATCGCTACCGCCAGCTTCGTGGGTTGTATGGTGAGCACCCGGAGTGGATGGGTCGGCAAACTCTACCCCGCTTTCATCCGTTTTAACTCTAACAACCTTTCCGCTGGCACCAGAATACGAAGATGGGGTATCAGTTAAATCGGTAAATTTACTAACCCCACCAGCAGCGGGGGAAACAAACTCAAGACCGGTCTCATCTTGTTTTACCCTTACCAGCTTAGTCCCCTGACCAGAATAGCTTTGGGGGGCATCGGTTAGTTCCGTGAATTTTTGTGCCCCTGTTTGCGGTGGGTTAATATATTCAAGGGCACTCCCATCAGCCTTAACGGCTACAAGTTTCCCGCCAGCCCCAACCTTACTTGATGGGGTGTCGGTAAGAGCATCAAAGGTAGTAACAACCGGTTTATCGTCAACATATTTCTTTGTGGCTATGTCAGAATTATCGGTTGGCTCGGTAGCCATCTGAGCCTTACCATTAGCGAACGAGATGTTGAAAAGACTAAACGGAACAGAGCTTGTGCTCCAGATAACTTTTGTTTTTATGTGAGCACCGTGTTGGCTTTTTACCCACCAAAGGACATCCTGTTCAACCGGGTCTGGCTTAACACCCTGTCCGTTCTGATTACCATCAATATAGTGTGAAGCCCGGGCTATTCTTGTAAAGGTATCTGTTGAACTATCATAGGAAAAAATATCAAGATATTGGTCGTCGTTTCCATAATGCGTGTTGGCGTATAAATGCCCCCTTCTCCAGAAAATACCCTGATAACCATAAGTTCCGAGGTTGGGAACGAGTGTCTGACTATTTATAAAATTCCAATTTTCGTCATAATGGTAAATATATACAGGGTTAGCCCCACCTGTTAACCACCAATGTCCGTTATCGTCACGAGCAATAGTGGTGGCGTAGTGATTATTATACAGAGTAATATATCCAAGATATTGAAGGTCGGAAGACCTATATTTAACAACATACGCTTTTCTCGGAGTGCTGGGATAGTTGTTTTGAACAACATAAACCACCCCATTGTAATAGAACATATCCTCTGCCCTATTACAACCATCAACAGATGTAATAACCTTGCCGACCTGTAAAGACCCTGTTTTAGTGAACTTATATATCTCGTCTATGTATGTTCCGAATACAGCGTCTTCGCTGGCACAAATTCCTTCAGTAATGGAACTTGAATACGTTGCGAGCAGTTCGTAGCTGTTAATCAATACCCCCTTAAACCTGCTCAGGTTCATCCACTTGCTTGTAGGCTCGTGGTAAAACAGTATGTCGTTCTGTTCCTCATACCTAATATCGGTATCAAGAACACCCCCACCGTGAAGCTCCGGCACAGAGAAGTTCCCGCTCCCATCAAAAAACTTGGAACTATCCCCGGGCAGCTTTGGGCAAAAACCGTGCCTCTGTGTAGAGGCGTTACCGGTCTCTACATCAGAGAGATTTAGGTCTGCTTCACTATGCTGGTGGCTTGCCTCGGCAAAGTCGCTTGCTGGATGCCCTTCTAACTTCTCGGCATTATCGACAACACCGTCATTATCGGTATCATATACGGCTTTCAACATATCCCCTGAGCCACCACCGCCGCCGCCCTGGCTAAGAATTTCCTCAAGGGTGTATCCATCTAGTCTCTTTGCGTTGTCCACAATCCCGTCTTCATCCTGGTCATATATGGCCTTTAGCATTATGGCCGTCAGGTCGATCCCCCCACCGCTCCCACCGGAAAGCTGCTTTATCCTCTGGTCATTCATGCGGATTTCTTCGCGCAGTTGGTGAATCAACTCCATGATCCTTTCCTCAAACCTGCTCATTCATAGGCCTCCAACTTCAGAGTGGCTAAAATGCCGGACGTTGAAATCATGTAATCAACTGCGATTATTCTCAGTTCCCTTTCGGCCCCGGCCTCGTCAACTATTACTGCTTTCCCTCTTGCTTCTATGGGTTTCATATCCTCAAGAAAGACGTTCCTGGCAACTCCGGCAAGCTTTTTCAGCTTTTTCTGTGCAAGTTGGGCATATCCCCAGGCAACAGCGTCTTCAATACTCTGGACTTCAGGTGCAGAGATTATCGCCTCTCTGATGCCATACTTCGATATTGAATCATTATCCTGAATAACAGCCACATAGTTTGAACCGAGTGATATGATACCGGCCTTGACATACAGGCGGTTGGCAATTTGGCTGGCATTTTCTTCAAGTTCAAAATCCTCGCAATGCTTCCCGACCCAGAGTTTAGAAACTATCTGGGCTGAGCGGAGAGAGAAGAAAAATTCTCTGAAATTATCAACTCCCCAGACAAATGATGGCTCGAACTCCGATAATTTCTTGAGGGCCTCTTTTGCTGTAATCTTATCAGCCACGAAGCTTTCGACGGCACTTATGCTCTCTATAATTTTTGGCCGGTTAAATTTGATGGCCGTTTTCGGGGCTACCTGGTTCTCTATGATATTGGCAATAACTTCACTGACCTTCTTATATGTCCAGGTTCCGGAAACCAGAACCCAGTCGAGCTGGTCGAAATATCCGAAGCCCTGGTATCTCAACTCCGTAGTTTTTGAAGATTTCCTGGGAAGGTCATATATAAAGCCGGTATACCAGGGATCTGAGCTGAAAAAGGGATAAATGTCAACGCGGGTTCGGTATCCGATCTCAAAAGGTGGTTTTTCTGTTAGGGTAAGTTCCATCGAGCCGCAGCCCGACTCAAGGAGCTCAAAGTTCACTTCCTCAACAAGATGAGAATAGGCATCACTGCCGAGCTCTCCGATTTTTTCATCAGTTGGATCATAGAAAATAAGCTTGAAACCAGGGCCAGCCGGAATATAAAGGGGAACATAAATTCCAGGAGAATGCCCAGAAAACCTTGTTTCCCTGAATCTCTTTCCGCCCCGGAAATACATCAGATATAGGCCTCCGAGTAATTGATAACAACGGAGCCGGATCCGCCTGAAACTTCAATCGTATTCTCTCCGGGATTAAGTTTCGGAAATAGGCCGGAAAAATTCTTTATAGCATCATCTCCGTTAAGTTTAACTGTGCCATGATATGAATCGATTTCCAGAATGTCATTTTGAGAAAGAGGAGCATTGAATTCGCAGGTCTGCCCATTAAGCTTCAGGGTTAGCGATGAAGCAGAGCCAAGCATTGTGACCAGGATTGTCGGGAAAGTATCGGCCGTTCCCTCAATTTCAAATTCATAGGGATTGGATGTGGGGATGATCTCTTTTTCTTCAGAATACCAGAACGGGTCTCCGGCCTGAAACCCGATGGAGATATTGTAGAGAAACCCTCTTTTGCCATTATCCTGAATCGTGCTTTCCAGAAGTTTATCTATTCTTATCCGCCTGCCCTTATACCACAGCTCCAGGCCTTTCTTATGTGAAAAAGCATGGACGGAATCAACAAGCGCCCGGGCGGTAGCTTCATCCTCAGCATACAGGATGCCAGATACGTCCACTCTTCGGGGATTGAAACATCCATCAGCAGTCTCCTTGCTAAGGTCCGAATACGGGAGTTGCACAAGAGATGAGCGCCTGCTCATTGATTCGGACCGTACATAGAATTTTGATGGGAAATACAGGATATTTGCATCCGTGTCTTTTAGAAATGGAGGGCTAATTGTCATCGCATCCCCCTGAGCATGGATTGAAGTTTAATTGCCATGCGCTCAGAAATCTCGTCTACTCCGCCAGCATCATTAATATCGCCATAGATGTTCACAGAAAGATTAATATTCGGCCCTCCGGCGCCGGCCATTGCAAAGGCGGGATAGCGGTTCAGTGGAATTACCGCCTCAGGACCTGCCTCTCCGACAACGGCCAGGGTTGGCTTTGTAACGATCCCGCCTTCGGCCAGCTTGATGGCGGAAAATAACTTTGATACCGCGGCTATAGCGCCCCCCACCAGCGCTATGGCAATCGGCCACGGCATGGATTTAAACACAGAAGCAATGGCACTGGCTATAGCCTCTGCTTTCTTGGCCGCAATGGTCTTTATTGCGCTCTGGAGTGTTGCCACCACCATGTCCTGGAGCGCCCTGATAGCCGTTTTAGCCATAGATTTAAAGGCATTGCCAAAGGCAGAAAGAATGCTTCCGCCCTGTTCTCCCCAGGCAGCAAAAGCATCCAGAAAGTTATTGACGCTGGAAGTCAGGGTATTCTCAATAGAATCACGGACAAGTTCCACATATTGATTCCAGGCGTCATCTTCTCCCAGTATCTGTTCACGCTTTTTCTCGTAATATTCATTCCAGAGGGCAAGCAGCATTTCCTTCTGTGTCTGATTATAGGTTTGCTCTTCCAGGATCGCTGCTATCTTCGCCTGCCGTTCCTGCTCCAGCGCAAAGAGTTTCTGATCCTTTTCATTCAATGACATCATGACGATGGCATTACTGATTTCCTGCTTTTTCGCCTGGTAATCCTTTTCCGCCTGGATCCTGGCCAAGGTCAGGGCCTGCTCTTCCTCCTTAATTTTCTTAGCAAACTCAATCTTTTCGTTTAGCTCTTTTTCCCTTGCCGCCTTTTCCAGGGCTGCAAGTTGAGCATGATAGGACTGACGGGCCGCAAGCAATAACTCCGTTCTGGTCTTTTCGTCGTTCACTTCCTGATTGATCTGGGCAACGCGCTCCTCATATTGAGCCCGCAGCGAATACCGGCTGTATTCAAGCTCCCCTAAAGTAGCCTTCTTGATCTCGTCGGCTAGCTGCTTCCGTAAAGAGATAATCTTCTCAATCTGCTCTTTGGTCTGGAGACTGGCAGCTAGCGCCTTTTCCTTCTCGAGCCTTTCTTTTTCCTGGGCCTCTCTCTGCTTATCAATGGACTCGGCATGCTTTTTCCCGACCTCAGTAAGGGCCTGCTGAAGTTCTTTACCTTCCTGGCCCTTATAAATTGCCCTGGCCATCGCGGCGACGTTGCCATCGTATTTGTCCGTAAGGGCCTGAAACTGCTCACCTGTCATTCCGGCCTGCTGGGCCGCCTCCCAGAGTTTGGCCTTGAGTTTCTCCTGGGTTTCTCTTAATCGTTCATCGGCCTGCCGGTTATACTCTTCCTGCTCTTTCAGCTGGGAAAGAATGTTATAAAGCGTGAAACCGGCCGCTGCCGCTGCCCCGATAGCAATCGTTAACGGGTTTATAGCCCCGATCAAAAGCTTGAATCCGGTTATCAGGGCAGGAAGCATCTTCAAAAATTGACCCGTGATCATCATCACAGGCCCGGCCGCTGCCGCCAGGCCAGTCATAACAACAATTATCGTCTGAATCGGCTTTGGCAGAGAATTAAATGCCTGGATCACTTCACTGATGATTTTGACTCCCTTTTGAGCTACGGATAGAAGGGCCTGAAAGGCAGGCATCAGGGACATGCCGAGGTCGATCGCTGTCTGTTTGAGCTGGCTGCCAAGGACTCTGAGCTTATTGGTCGGACTGTCAATTGTCCTGTCCAGATCGCCCTGGGCGTTTTTGGTCTGTTCCAAGATTAGTCCGTATCTGGCCATAGTCTTCTGCTGTTGAGTCAGTTCGCTTCCCATCTGAGCAATGCCATGAGCATAGGCATAAGTCTTGACGCTTGCCTCATCAACTACAATGCCGAGCCGTTTCAGGGGTTCGACTTCTCCTGTTATTCCAGCCCTGAGCTTCTGAAAGGCTTCTTCCGGGTTAAGGTTGTAGAAGCTGGCCATATCATAGGCCAGCTTGGTCAGGCCGGTTGAGAGCTCATATGCGCTCTTTGATCCGAGTCCCATTGCATCAAACATGTTGTAGAAGGTACCGACATTCTTTCTGACCTCGTAGGCATTGAGTCCAAGCTGCTTTCTCAAATCCTCCGACCAGGCCCTGGCTGCTCCGGCCATCTCTCCCATTGACACTTCAAATAGATTCTCAGATTCCTGGGCCTCCATAGCTGCCTTGATGGCGGCCGTGCCAATGCCGACGAGCGGCAGGGTGACAGCTGCTGATAACCCGGCCCCGATTGTTTGAAATGATCTACCGACTTCCTGGAGTTTAGATTTCGAGTCCTTGAGCGCTTTGGCAAGTTCAGAGACGTCAGCCGATATCTTGACAAGCAGACTCTTGATTTCCATCATTCAATCCCAAGTCTTTTTTTCAGCGCCTCGAGCTCTTCCCTGACATCCTCTCTGGTCATCTTTTTCATCTGAAAGCACTCCGGGAGAAGTTCATTAAAATCAATTGCCCTTCCGTTGTTATGAGGAGCAAGTAGAATGGACGCGAACCAGGCTAATCTTATCCATTCTGCCCGCTCCCGCTCATACTCGCGCTCCGCTATGCCCTCCATAGCCGTCAAAAGCTCTTCGGGCAACAGCCGACTGAAATCTTTCTGGCGGAAGATCCCCAGATAGGCTGCGGCTAACTTTCTTTGTTGCCGGAGCCAATCTCTGGAATATCCCCCGCCGTCAACACGTTTTTTGAAACCTCTTCCGCAGAAACTGACTCTGCTTTCATTTCCGGCTGCTGTTTGACTCCACTCTGAGCAAAGATGGCTCTCACCACAACATCGAGAATCTGCATGATGTTAAGCCTTCCGGACCGGATGGCCTCATTCAACAACTTTTTGGTCTGTTCAAGGCTCAGACTTTCATCTTCCCATTTCAGCCCCACATAGACCAGAAACGGCAGGTCCCGATAGGTAATATTCAGCGAGGCCAGATCAAACTCCTTGCTATCGGCAGAACCAAAATGTTCAGAAATTAGATCCCAAGCGTCGAAATCGTAGACGAGCCTTCTCGGGCGATCCAGCTCAAGCACAAACTCCTTCACCGCTCACCTCTTCATCAGGTTGTGGACAGGGCACCGGAAAGGCTGAAGCTCACCGAAACAGTTCCGGCCTCTTTCAGAGGGCCCTTAATCGATAGCTTGCTGACCCTGAATTTCCCGCGGAAATACTTGCTGGCAGCCACAGTAAACCGCAGGTCGAGCAGCCTATCATTGAGATAGGCATCCTCAAGCTCGGAATACCCGGCATCGCTGTCCAGCATGAAATGCTCTGAAGAGATTTCACCCGATTTGATCCCGATTAGCGATTCAGCCCAGCCTTCAGAATCCTTATCGGTCACATCAATGCCCTCGGCTGACATGTCAATTGTGGCATCGGTCGCTCCGCCAACCTTGGTCCAGACCGGCGACTGCTCGGTTCCGGTGTTGACCTCAACGTAAATGTCCTTACCCTTGATTTTGGCCATGTTTACCTCCTGACGTCTTTCAGGCTTTTCAGCCTGTAATATAGGTTCAGCTCCTTCATCAGGAGCCTATTATTTTCATCGCGTGCAAAAATCTTCCGGCAGGCGTGAAGATAAAGCCTTGCCTTTCCCATCACGACTTCTTCTTTAGCCCGGGCAATAAGCTTGTCCAGACTATTCCTCAAATCGGTGCCGTGGTATTTGACGGAAACGATATGGTCCTTTTCCTCATCGATCTTTCCTGCTATGGGGATCTGGCAGGGCTTCACTTCTACCGCCTCATTCTGAAACCTCTCAGTCAATATTTCCGAAATATTTATACTCAGCGGTCGGGGGGCATTCTTTCTCTTTCCCACCTCAAACCTCCTCGATGAGATATTTAAATTTCAGAATCCCATGTCTGGTAACCCCATTTATATCAACGATGATTTCAGACATGTCCATGTTTTCACATACCGCCCTGAATGACGTCCCGAGAGACAGCGGCACAGACGTCAGGGCCAGCAACACTTCATCCATGATCTCGGCCACTTCTTTTTTGCCAGGATAATCGGACCAGACGTGAATCGTGGCCGTAACCTCCTGTCCAGGCTGGAATTTATCCGACCAGTCCCGCCCATCTATTTCTCCAGCGATGATGTGCGGCATGGGGACATTCTCGGGAAAATCGTCATAAACTTCTCTTCCTGTGGCAGAGATGATCCTATCCCTGATGGCTTTGTGAAGGGTAAGAAACGGGGACTTCACTCTTCGCTCTCCAGGATCTTCTTGATTCTCTGAACAAATCCATCTTTTTCTTCTTCATAGGCCGGACTGAGATATGGCCGTTCTTTCAGGCCTCTTTTGGCAATGACCTTGCATATCGGCCAGGCTGAATCAAAGCCGTGATGACGGGCCCAATCCTCCAGGGCATCTGGAGGCGGAAAATGCGGTTTCGTTCCAAACTCAACATAAGGCGCATACGGAGCGATTGAACCTATCTCGGCCGCCATCCCGCCCTGAATTGGATCCACCACAATCGAATTTTTCAAATAGCCCTCATCGATAGCCTTTTGTTCCCGCAGTTTTTTCTTGGCTTTGCTCTGGATATCAAGGGCCGTAAATAACACTTCCCGCTTAATCCTCTCTTTTTTGGAGAGAATTTTATCGAGCGATTTCTCCAGTTCATTCAAACCTTTGATTTCCACTCTGGCAGCCATCTTTCACTCCGAGCACAGGAGCTCTAAAAATCTTTTCTGCTCCCCGATATCAAGAATCCCCTCTATCTCAAATATCCGGTCGCCATATTTGATCCGCATCTCGGTATTAACATCCTGCCGGTATCTGATATAAACCCGATGGGTTACTCCCGATTGAACGCTCATGGCGCTGAACTTTTCTTGAGCTGAAAGCGGTTCAATCGCCGCCCAGGCGGAAAACGCATCCTGCCAGGCAATCTGCTTCCCGCCATAGCCGTCATCCAGTTTGACCGCAGACTGAAATATCACTCGCTGGCGCAGCTCACCTATATCGGGAAGATCGGATCTTCTGGATTTGGAAATGGCCATCCTAAATCCTCATCACACGATAAGGCCAGCAAAGGGTGTTTAAGGTCTCCATTAAGCTACGACCTACCAACTCGTTTACGTCTAAAATCCCACGTTGTTCATACATCGTCCCGACAGCTATTAAAATTGCATGTTTAAGCGGCTCTGGCACTTTGTCTGGCGTTTCTCCATATCCAGCTTTTCCGGTAATAATGAATGAGGCGAAGCCCCGATGTGCTGGCCAAGAACAATCGGGCTTAAGCCAGATCCTCCCCATCTGATCCTGGGAGGTGTCAACCACATAGATTTCAGGATCAACCACAGAAATTGCACCATCAAGAGCCACGGTTTCAATTTTTGTAATCTCCTGAAGCGGGGAATATGGAATCAAAATGGGATCAGGGGGGATATCGAGTGTGTAAGTGAAGTCGGTGGTCAAGAGTTTACGCCCCGTCAGTTTTTCTACAGCGGCCTCTGCCACAATGATAAGAGAGCAGATAAGCGCGTCATCGTCTGTTGTATCAACCTTCAGGTACTGCCTGGCTTCTTCAAGGCCGATTACTGCCATCACTCAATCCTTCTATTCAAGTTCAATCGCAGCTATGGTCAGGGCGGTCACTCCGGAATAGGAAACCTGGACCTTTCCGTTCGGATCATTGAAGCGAAATCTCGGAAATGGGCCGATCAACCTCTCCTCTCCTGAAGGAATTGTCACAATGGCGTCATGGTCATATCCGAGATCGCAAATCCTTAGTGAATTAACTGTGACCGTCTGATCGCCTGTGTGGCCGTTTTTAACATGCAGGAAAACCCGGCCGGAATTGGCGAATTCATCACCGCCTTCAGATGCCGAAACGAAGGCGGGCTCCAGGCCCATTAAGCTAATCTTTTGAACCGATAAAGTTGCCATTTGTATTCCTCCTGCTATTTTTTCTTAGATTTAGTTTTCTGCCCAGGTATTGAATCCGTGTCCCGAGAATTCGATTCCTTGGTTTCCATTATTGCCTCAAGGGTCTTATCCTCTTCCGCCCAGCCCTGGGATAGAAACACATTGGCCAGGTCATCCGGAACCGAATAAACCTGGCCCGCCTGATACTGAAGGACCTGAATGCCATCAGGGCTTCCGTATCTCGTCTGAATCATCCTGATTCTTCTCATTTCTACCTCCCTCACTTAAGAAAGAGCGCCTGGGGGCGAGCCTCAACAGCTGCGCCCCCATATACTCAAATTAACTGGCGCCTTCTCAGCTGACCGGAGCGTGTCTCGGAAAGCCCTCGATCACAATAGCTCCAAGAGTTCCACCGGTAGTCGGAGAGCCAGACACCGTGGCCACAAGCTTGATATACCGCTTGGTGCCGACATATCCGAACTGCTTCACCACGTTGTCGTCAGTAGCTGCGAACACGGGCTCCGATCCCAGCAGGTCCTCATCGGGCACCGCAGCCAGGTCAGAACCGTCCGAGGCATTGCCGTGCTGGAGCTCGAAAGTAAAGGTCCCATCGGTAATGTCTCCGCTCTGAACGACAACCAGTGCACCGCTGAATCCCTGGAGATCAATCAGGTTTCCGGTCAGGTCATTCTTCCCGGTGGTGGGATTAATCGCCACCACGGCCTTAAGATTGTTATGAAGATCTCTCACGCTCACGTTTCACCTCCATTAGCTGGCAGCAATCTTCAGTTTCCTGAAGGCCTCAGGCACAGTTACACCACCATCGACCCGCTTCCAGAACAGGAATCCGATTTTGCCTTCTGTCGCATACTTTTCAACCAGCCTCTGCACAGTCATGCCAACGCGATCAACAATTTTATATCCGGCCTTGAAGTTGCCGAAAATTACTGGGAAAGCATTGCTGGCGATACTGGGCATATCCGGGGACTCATAGACCGGATATCCGAGCAGGGTGGACGGCTCTCCAAGCTGAAGCGCTGGCTGCCAGAGGTACAATCCCGTCACCGGATCTTTGAGCGTCCTGATCGAACCGATAGTTGCTCTTTTCATTAAGAAAGCAGCCCCCCGGGCATATGGAGAACTCAGGGAATAGATCAGGTTAATCAGACCGTCTGCCGTAATTTGAGAAGCATGTCCAGAATTGACGTAAGAAATATTCGCAGTCAGCAGGCCTTCGGGTTTATTAACGCCATCGCCTACGACAAAGGCTTTGCCCTCTTTATAGGCATAGATTTCGGCGACCTTTCTCTGGATATAGGCCTCTATATCGAAGGCAGCATCCTCAATCAGAGTTCGCTTCGGGGTGACCAGGGCCTGCAGCTCGTAGGGCATGAATCTTTCTTCGGCAAACTTCAGGTCTTGAGCCGCCAGACTCTCTCCTGGCCAGGCAGCAAAGGCATCCATGTCAACGGAAGATTCTTTTGGAATCTCAACGGCTGCCCCGCCAATAGTGAATACCTCGGCCAGTTCCCTGACGGGCGAAAATACCTTCAAGATCTCAATGATACGGGAATCAAACTCCACGGGAGCCATATAACCGCCGGTCACGTCTTCCGAAATCCGCATAACCTTCAGCTCTTCGGGAGAAAGGTTTTTCTCGCCCTTCCTGATCCAGGAGACAAAAGCCTTCCGTTCAGGGGAGGCTGCACCTTTCTGTTCCCTCATTGCCGTTTCCACAGCGACCTGCTTTAGCCTTAGTTCAAGCTCGTCAATCTTTTTCTTAATTTCCAGCTCAGCAGCCTGGCTCTTTTCCTGGAAAGCCTTGAAGTCCGCATCCGAGATCCGGCCTTTGAGGGCGTCTTCATACTTCTGACGCTCATCATGGATGAGCTTGATGATCTTCTCGGCGTCCTCTTTGGCCTCTCTTGCCAGCTCGGACTTCACCTTTTCAACCAGTTCCTTTACTTGCAGTCCTTCCAATTTTTACCTCCGTCACTTTGATACTTTCTCGAGGACTTCTGACCATATGGATTTACCCGGCTTTTCCAGTGCCTCGATTACCGGAAAAAGTGGGCTTCTCAGCGGCTCGCCGTATAGAGTGCCCTCAGGCGGCTCTTCGGCAGAGTGCGATATTGATTTATCGGTATCCTCATAATCACCAATACCGAGACGTTTGGCATGCCCGATAAGGTGCTTGGTCGCCTTTTTCCTGAGTTCTTCAGCCGATATCGAATCCGTAACCGGCTTAACCTGGTTCATCCTGGCCAGAGCATTTCTGAGATGAGGAAGGTCAACAGAATCGTCATCATCTGGGTCAGATACATTTTTCTTGTGATGTGGCAGATGCCTGGCTCTCTTATCTTCTGTGTCTCCGTTCTTATATGCCGGTTCAATAACGGCAAAGGCAGCATCTGGAAGCGAATTAATGAAGGCAGCAGTCCATTCAGCTTTTTCTTCTTCAAGCCTGTCTATCCGGTCAATTAGAGATTTTACGCTTTCAACCAGGGCTTCCTGATTCATTGGAAAGAGCGTGATAGAACCCTCATCAAGTGCAATCTCCTTCAGCCTCCTAACGGTTCGGCCCTCGATTGTGTCATAGGCCCACTTGATGGCCCGGTATCCTATTGAGAGGCCAACCATGACGCCCCGTTCTTGAAGTCTCTGGACTTTCCGCCGCGCCTTCTGACTATCCTCATCATCGAAGAATTCAGCCCTGATCGCCAGGCCTCTCACATCCTCTTCCGCTTTGAAGGTCCCCACAACCAGGTCCGGAACGGAAGAGTTGTGATGCCAGAGAAGGGGGAAGGTCTTTTTCTCTTTGATCGTTTTCTTGAATGCTCCCTTTTCTACGATGTCGCCCCCCTCGTCAATGTTTCCAAAAACAGAGAGATAGCCTTCGAGTGCGCCCGACTCGGATATCTCTTTTATTTCTATTGGAAAGGTTTTTCTTTCGATTGGCATTTTTACCTCCTCAAAGCTGAATAGCCGAGACTGCACCTGCATTGCACATGGGCGGGCGGATGCAGCTGGCCGGATGAAAATTGCTCATCATGCCTTACCTTTTCGCCATCTAACTCGGCACAGATAGGGCAGGTTCTTTCGTCATCGGCAGTGAGCCATTCTTTCTCAACCTCATCCACCAGGCCGGCTTCTCTCATCTGCCTTAGGCTTTCCCACTGGCCGAAGTTGTATGCCGAACAGAGCTCGGTCCTGGCTATGCGTTTCGCCCGGTTCTTCAAAAGAGAGCGAGCGTATATTTCAACCAGTCCATCTATCTTTTTAAGAGTCACGCCCTGACTTATGAGTTCCATTCGGTAATTAGCCACAGCAATAGCTTCTTTCTGGAGAAGGCCCACGAAGGATAAGAGCATTCTCGAGAGCTGATAATTGCTTGTAATTCCCTGAAAGACCTGGTGGCGGAGAAGCGCATTGATTGTTTTCGCCTGGCCCTCAGTCAATTCTCGGATTAGAATTCCTCCGCGCTCAGCCATCCATTTCAGGATGTTGGAATGCACGGAATTGAACTCGGCTGCCTTTCTGGATCTGTTGAGTGCCGCAAACATTGAATTCCCTGCTGACTCGACGGCCTTTTTCCAGTCGGGCTCAAGTGCAGCCTCGACCCATTCCGTGACCACCACATTCCAGGCATCATTCAAGCCCGGCCGGACAGAGCCGGTCTGCCTGATATACTCGATATCATTTTCTGTGACCGCCTCTTTCATCGCTTTCCAGAGAACCCGGGCTTTTTTCTCAAGCCGGGCTTCAGCAGTTTTTAGATAGGACAACATTCCTCCCGGATGGTTCCGCCCGGTCAGAATAATCTGCTCCGGCCTGCGAATCTTCTGCTCAATAAGTTCGTATATCATTCCTCTTCCTCGGTGGTTCCGGTGATAAATTCCAGCGGGACAACATTCCCGCCAATAAGTAGCTTGTCGGCCCCGGGTTCTTCCGTTCTTCCCCAGCCGATTTCTTCTCTCGCTTCATTGATATTGATGATTCCCCTATCCTTGGCTTTGCCGACCCGTTCCCAGAGATCAGCCAGGTCAGCAGATAGCGCCTCAATTCCGCTCACGTCATAATCAATGAACAGATCCTCGCCAAACTGCCTGACAATACGATAATTGAGTTCCTCTTTGAGCTTCTGAAGGTGCGGGAGAACCGCCCAGTGGTAGAGCGCCTTCACCGCTTCTTTGGCATTACTATAAGTTTTGTATTCCACATCCCCCAGCAACTCGGACGGCACATGATATACATTGGCAACCCTGCGCAGAATTCCGACTTGGAGCGGCTGGAAATTGATGTCATTAGGAGAGAACCCAACCTTCTCCACTTTTAATCCGCCCTCCAGGATCAGAGGATTCATCGCCTTCTCCGGACCCTCATATTCCCGTTTCAACTGTTCCTGGAGAAACTTTCGCTGATCTGGAGTCAGTGGCCTATCAGTCGAAAGCGTAATCGGCGGCATCGCTCCGTTTTCCAGAAGCCTGAACATCCATTCCTCAGAGTAAGAATGGATATCAATCTTTTTGGCAATCGGAGCGATTGGACTCAACCCCTTCAGAACATTTATTCCGTCTTCTTCAGGGTTCGGCATCTTGAAATGCACTACCTCTTCCTCAGAGAACATCTGGCTGCCATATTGATAATTAATCTTATCGCCACTTCTAATTGGTTCAGTCCAATTAGGGTGAAGGAAAGAAGTCTCTATTTTTGTCTTAAAAGTGGGCAAATTGATCAAAAGGTAGGCATTTCCGGTCAGCAGTTTGTGCATCAGGTATTTTTCGATAAATTCGCTCCAGGCCATCCGACTTCCAGGCCGTCTGAGAAAATCAACGACAGGATGGTTCTCGACTTCAACAACCTCATTTCCCCTCTTCTGATAAAGATACCAGGGCACAGTTGAAGCTGCGAGCTGGATCTTGGTTATACAGGCATAGACGGCATCCGACAGGGCCATCGCCTTGATGTGACTACCGAGCCTGTCGGAGACAATTCTTCCTATACCCGGGATCTCAATGACCGTATATCCGCCCGCTATTGTCGTGATCGCCTTCTTCTTAAATGGCCAGATCGCCATCATGCCCTCCATACCCGGGGTTCGGCATAGGGATTTTTGAATCCCCAGTTGGCCAGAGCGAGCGCAATAACACCATCGTCGTGATACCCTTCGGGAGCCGAATACCTGATTGAACCAGAAGGTGAAATTTCATATTCGAATATTTCGAGCTCATTAAGAAGAACAGGATCATCGAAAATCTTGATCTGCTCCAGCTCGAAAGACATCATCAGCGCCTGGATGAGCTGCCTCTTGCTTTCGTTGGTCAGCTTGTAGCCTTCCACATTCAGACCCATATTTCTTAGGTCCTCATATATGGGATCGCCAATGCCCGTTGAGTCCATGATCAACCGGGCTTCATACTTCTTCACGGCCTCAGCTATCCGCCTTTTCTGCATCGCCCAGTCTACCTCATTGAACCTGTCCGAATAGACCTGATGACCGAAGTGGTCGAGAATAATCAGCCAGGTGTAGTCCTGAAGCCGAGCCAGGTCCAGGCCGGCCACGTATTGCTTTCCTGGTTCTGGCTCTCTTAGCTCCGCACCAATTGCCTTCCTGATGTTCCTGAAAACCGTCGAGCTATCCTCCAGAAACTCAGCATAGATTTCCTGTTTCTGGATAGAAAGCGGAATCTCAGAAACAAGCTCGTCGAGCTCTTTCTTGCTGAGGTAAGGATTATCGAAACTGGTGAAGTGGAAATATTCCCAGCCTTCCTTTTCCTGCGCCATCACTGCCAGGCGGTAAAAGAGCCCCTTACCCTTCGGTGTTCCGCCGATGAGTACGTCCGGGTTATAGTCCAGCATCATCGGCTGTATGGTGTTGTGCCAGAGATATTCATCGCGAAGAATAATCCCTGCCTCATTCAGGATTATGAAACGATAGCCGAATCCTTCAATGAGCTCGGGCCGGTCCGCGCTTCTCAGGTCGAGCTTTTGCTTTCCTATGGTCAGCTCCTTCTTCTGCTGTCTCCACTTCCAGGCTGACGGTGGCAGGTTTCGAAGCACCGGATAGAAATATCTCTCGATGTAACGGTCAATGTTTGAGTTCACCGTGTCAACCCACAGCCCGGGCCCGATTCCTTCGAGAAGATACTCGATGACCAGATTCGCAAAACCTTTTGTCAATCCGAAACGTCGACCCTTGGCGATAACCTTCTTTTTTGCCTTCGATTCGAAGAATATCCTTTTCTGCCCCGAATGATAATAAATCGGCAGCAGTATTTCGTTCTGGCTCCCGGTCACTACGTCCACTCTTATTCCTCCGGCTTCTGGTTGGTAATAATTCTTTGTATCTTGATTGTGAATTCTTGGGGTATATCAATAGCCTGCTTATCGGTCATGCCGGTCCAGTTTTTCATGCAAAAAATCCACCTGGCATCAGACCATCCCTTAAACTCAAACGCAACTGAATTCCTTTTTGCTTCCCACTTTTTTATGGCATCGGAAAATTCCGGGTGATGTTTCTGCCATTCATAGACCGTATCAATATGCACGCCTAAAGCAACGGCAATATGATAGATGGAGCAATATTTTGGGAAGTTTTGGGCATTTATTTCCTCGGCCATATGTAATACGATCTGAACTGCCCGCTCGCTGAATTTCGTCGGCTGACCCGGTCTTTTATGTTTTCTTCGAAAGGCTGTCATCTCTTAACCTCCACTATCGCCACAGCGACGAATTGGTCAGCCCGATGCAGCTCGTTAAGAGTGGCGACAAGCTTATCTTCCGGGTTATCGATTTCCAGCACTATCCGCATGGACTTGTCCCCGCTCCGCAGGCTCTTTATGTTGACCTGCTGAATCAGGGCTTCAAATGCAATCTTCTTTTGCTCCTTCATTATTTGCTCAAACTCCCGTTTAACTTCGCCTCTACCCTTGTTAGCCTTTCTCTCACGTTATCGAGCGCCTGGAATATCCGATCGTGGTCCTGCTCGTTTTCCCTCTTAAATTCATTTAGTTCAACTTGCAGCTGAGATATCTTGGTTTCATGGATGGCGCATCGTTCCGGGTTTGCTTTCAATCCGCGCTGCCTGGCGAGTTTAATTTCTCTGATTTTTTCCCTGGCAATGAAGGCTGCCAGAATGATGATAGCCAGACCATAGATTATCTGTGACAGCTCCACCTTAGCCCCCTATTTCAGGAGCGCATGGCCGCCCGCTCCGGCCAGCGCGCCCAGAATAAAGAAATACCACCGCTGCCTTTTCCGGCTTGATATCTGTTTTTCATAATTGATGATCAGCCCGTTCATAACCATCTTTTCTTCAAGCCAGAGGGTGTTTTTTTGTCTCCAGAGTCTATCGGCCTCTTTCCAGAGAAGAACCTGGTTCTGTAGATTCAGGTTTGCCCTCTCGAGATTCTCGGCCTTTTTCTCCAGGACCGGAACCCTGACCAGGTTGAACTCTTCCCACTCGAGAAGAATCCCGGTGTTTTTTCTAAAAGCGGCTAGGCTGAATCGGGCCCCGGCGTCTATTTTTTCAACTCCGGCTTCCTGTAATATCCGCCTCGTTTCCCAAACCAAATCATCGGGTGACGTTTCCGCAACCTGATCCCGGATCTCCTTAAGTCTCCGCTGACTATCCCGGAGTTTTTCATTTAATTGCGCTCTTTCTTTTTCCAGGCCGGATAGCTTCTGCTCCAACTCCTGGTTCATTTTCAAGATCATCTTGAGTTGGATGTCCAGCCCGTGATTCTGCCTCTCGAGCTCGGCCAGCTTTTCTTTCTCTGCCCGGGCCTCTGTTTTAAGACTTCTGAGCCTTTCTCGCTCAAGAATGAGCAATCCTGCCATTAAAATAAAGCCGACCATCAGGATAATAAGCATTGTCTTTTTCATTGTGTCTTTGGCTGCCGAAAAGCATCATAAATTCCCGAAGCGGTCAGCCACACCGGGATCGCATAGAGAAATAATCCCTTGAGTGAGAAAGAATCATTGAGATACAAAAACAAACCACTAACAATCAGGCAGACCACTATCGAAGCCGAATAATTCAGGACCTTCTTCAACCTTTGGTCCGCACTTTTCCAGAGACCTTTGAGTTTTTGGGTAAGCGCCTGGACGGCTGCGACACCACCTATCCAGAGAAGAATCAGGCTTATTACTTCCGGATTGAACTTCATCTTTTTCCAGCCAGCCCGGAGCAAATGTTTTTATATCCGGAAATCCAGGGTCCGAAGAAGAGAAGCGCGGCAGCCCGCCCAGGCTTTTCCGGCCTTTCCCGGAAAAGTAAAGAAAAACTCATCCAGAGATATGCCAGGAGAAGAAAAAGCAATAAGATTTTCATGATCATTTCTCCTTAAAGAAAGTCCCCGCCAGAATCGGATGCGGGAGATAATCGGCATTGTCTATGTGAAGATGAAGATTGCTTACCTCAAACCTGAGAATTCCGAGACGTTCAAATATCTGAAACAGATGCCAGCGCGTGTAATCATTGAGAACCTTGATGTCAACTGCATGTGAAAAACCGTCAGGCCCGACCAGATGCGCTGATTTTTCAGCGCCGCCGATGGCAGCATTGTGCCCCTCACACCTGGTTCCCGATTTGATTATGATGGGACGGCCAAAGATGATTCTGGCCGCATCAAGGAGCTCAACCAGTTTTGGGTCGACTTTTGACAGACCGCACCCGCAGCGGCAGGCAAATTCGGCGTTCTGAAAGTATTTTGCCATCCCAGGGAAAATATACACCCCGTTTTTTGGGTTGACCGGCCAACCCGTCCCATTTGGACGGGGTAGCCGTCCCTCCGGGACGGGTTACCCGTCCCAATTGGACTCTTGACAGGTTTTGAAAAATGACTATAAGGAGGGGAAATTTTGGCTTAAATCTTAATGATCTGAAAGCTCGTTTCTCCGGGCTGGCGAAACCAGATTTCTGTTCTGATTTCTGCCTTCTTCAATTTCCCGAGATATGAAAGCTCTGTCTCCGTGAGGCATATTCTTACAAGCTTTGCTCTTTCCGTCTCGGGGTCGAGGGCAATAAGCGAGGCGGGATAACTCGGATCATCAATTTCAAATGAAACATATCCCGCTTCACGTAGTTTCTTCTCCGCGGCTTTCCTCGCCCGCAGCAATCGCTTTTTGTACGCGTCATATTTCATACTTATTTCCCCATCTCAGTCGATCTCAACGCTCTTTGCTCAAGCCAGCAAGCTGATACCCAGAGACTGACATAAAACATCAGCACGGCCAGAAGAATGGCAATGCTTACCTGAAAAATGCGTTTACTTGTTTCCCTCATGGTTTACTGATGCTGAAGGAAGGAACCTGAAGTTATTTTCCTTGATCGCGGCATAAAGCGTCTTTTGGCCATCCCAGATATACGGCAGAAATACCTGCAGAGCCTCCACCTGTTCCATCTCTATGAGTGAGAGCTGGACCTCGATCCAGTCAAGCATCAACTTCCAGGCCGTTCTGGCCGCCTGATCCCTGATGCGTTTTATGGTCTCGTTCCGGGGACGTTTGATTTTTCGATACAGAATTTTTTCCACAGCGCCAACCCTGGCCGGAAGTCTTATGAATACGGTCTTTCTGGACATGGGATCAAAAAGGGTAAAACTGATTGAGGAAATCTCCCCCCCTTCGTAATTCTTCAGAATGTTGGACGCTCCGGCCTTTGCCAGGAAACGCTCTATTAAGCTTATTGTCTTTTCAACCGAAACCTGACTGGTGTAATTTTTCATTGATTTTCCTCCCTAATAAGAGACCCCATTTCTTTCCTGGTGAACTTGAACGGCCGGTCAAGCCGCAGATGACAGCGCTGGCAGAGAGCTATCAGGTTCACTTTTCTGTTATCGGTGGGGTCGTGGTTGATATGATGAACAGTCAGCGCAACTCTATTGCCGGTAAGCCAGTGTCGGCCCCCATTTTCGGCTCCGCACAATTCGCACCTGTCCCCGGCCTTATCAATGATAAGCCTGCTTATCTTCTTCCAGTGCGGTGGATAAAACTTTTTTCTTTCCGGTCTGATTGGCATGATCAACCCCATCTACTTTTCCGCTAGATTCTCGTAGCTGACGGCTTCTCTTCTGTTTGTTTTGAAAGCAGTTCCACTATTTCGTCCGCTACTCTTTTGTTCCATTTTTCAATTGCCTTTTCTTTCCCCTTTTTCTTTGTCATTATTTTTCTCGTTGGTTTGATGTCATAGAGTATTATCAATGGGCCAGCCACATCACAAGCATCACAACAAACCCTCATAAAATATTCGTTTCCAATAACCCTGACTTTATCCGATCCACAAAATGGACAAGGTTTCAGTCTTCTCATATGATTCATCCCCTAAAATCGTTGATTTCACGAAGAACAGCTTGCGAAACTTCACGCAGTAGTTCATCTCTTTTCTTTTTGTCTGGGAAATCAGGAAGTATCTGTCCTTCTATTTTAGACCCCACAAAAGCCAAGCAAAAGGAATCTGGGTTAAATGCCCCCGACACCAATTCGTCGCTAAAATCAAAGTCAAACACCTTTATCTTACCCCGCACACACCAGCACAAAAATACTATGATTTTATTAGGACTTCCCCGCCTTACTACAAAATTCCAATAAGGCATTTCATTAACAGCCTTTTTGTCCGCTTCTCGTAAGGTTAAATTCCAGCGACGGACCGCTTCCCGCTCCATTGCCTTTTCTGTATCTTCTTTTTTACGCATCGGACACAGTTTATGCTTTCTCATTTTGACCCCCGGTCAATTTTCTTTCTATCTCTCTGATGATTTTTCTACACAATTCTGATTTTTGTTTGCCACATCCCTTTTTCAGCACTCCTTCTAAATGCATTTTCAAAAATATCATCTCTAACGGATTGACGAATTTTATTTCCAGATTAATACCATCAAATAAAAGTTTTTCTTTTCTGATTAGCATGTGTTTTACAACTTTCAGGCCTCAAAGAGTCGGATTATTATCCTGCCCAGGTAAGCAAATGCCAGCAATATCCCCAGCGGGATGGCAAGCAGAAGAGCAAGGAATGAAAAAATAATAAGCATGCTATTATTCTTCATTCTTTCCCCCCATCGAAGAGGCCAGCTATTGCCTCCATCTTGTTGGCCTTGGCAATGAACTCTCTCCAAAACTCCCGCCGTCTCTGTCTCGACCAGCCCTCTTTGGCCATCAAACGATTGGCAGATGCAATGAGTCTTAAGCCGGCTATAACCTGCCTCTTTATTTTTCTTTGCCGCAGATGGTTCTTAAATTTTTTCAATATGGCCATCATCATCTCTCCTCTTCATCCGGCGCTCCAATATAGAATCAATCAAGGGACTTATAAAGGCCCCGGCAATAGCTCCGATAAAAATCAACCAAAAAATCACCCAGATCGGGATCTGAATGAGTCTGTCCATCGTTCACCTCTCTGCAAGAAAGATTTCTTTTTCAAGCCTTATTTCAAGGCCAATCGCAAGGGCAATGATTAACAGAATAACCGTTAAGAGGATTAAAATTACTCGGGATGGTTTAAGGCTAAATCTCTTGAATTCGAATCTTTCACCATGAGCTGTAATTAAAAAAATCATTGCCCAGAAATAAAGAAAAATTAATCCGATTGCCTGGGGCATTCTTTCACCTCCTGGTCAGGACACCTGAGATAGCCCATCAGAGACCTCATCCAGTCATCCCTGAAGCATTCCTGAGGACCAAAGGCATCTTGATAATCCCGGCATTCATCCCGGAACGGACAACCATCACAAGCCCGATCATAAGCATCGCTGACGTGACTGATTGTTGATTCAGCCATTTTCCACCTCCTTGCTTTTTGAAAAAAGGCCAGGTTGCGGATTTTCTTTCAGCCAGGGGTAGAAAGCATAAATTATCTGAACCCGTCTCTCCGCAAGAACCGGCCCCCAGCCTTTCAGCAGATAGACCCTGAATTCTTCCACCTCTTCCGGCTGCCTGGGTAGAAAGAGTCCTTTATCGCAGCTGCAGATGGGAAGCGCAGAATATATCCTCCGCATTCTTCTATCATCGACCGAAGGATCATATAATCTGAGGAATTTCAGGACCTCTTCCCTCGGCGTGGCGCGTTCCTTTCCTCGACGCTGCTGGAAATAGTTCATGAGTACTGCCCGGAGCCAGTCATCAGTTCTTCGCATAATTCCCCCTCTCAAGACCTCGGAAATCGCTAAGGGTTTCGACTTTCCTTCGCTCTGATTCAAGGGCTTCCCGTATCACGCGATTTGCCAGCTCGAGGTCTTTTATCTTTTTCTCACGCTTCCCCTTACCGATAGAAATGCCGAGAAATAAACATATCAGGGCGATGATTATTAATTTTGCTATTTCCATCACTTCACACTCCCTAATTGCTTTTGAAAAAATGCCTGAAAGTCCGGGGTCTTCATCAGCTCTTCATTGAGTGCCTGGCCTGAAAGACCCTTTGCCTTGAGTTCCCGGACCTTATCCCAGTAGCCTGGTGGATAATCCACCTTGACCCTATTCTCTCCGATCCTTGAGGCCTTTACTGACTGCCTGGAAGCCCGGTTGGTATCATAGTTTCCCTCAAGGACCTTGACATAGTTCGAAGGGCATATGAGCCAGTCAAAGGTAACCTTCCAGTCCGTCTTTATCCCGAGTAGAAACTCGCTTTGGCCGACCTTTTCGAGTATCTTCTGGAAATCGAACTCTTTTTCCTTGAACCGGGCCCTGAGGAATCTTTCTCTTTTAGAACCCGGCGCTATGGCCCTGACAGCTGGCAGGCCGGTCTTCTGGGCAAATTCATTCCATTTAGAGATGATGTTCTGACACCATTTTTTGAAATCGTCTGTGCCTTTTTGATGGGCGGGCGTCCACGAATCGTCGACATATATATCTTTCTCTTCTTTTAAATTAACTTCTTTTAAATTAGGCGTGAGTGCTCCCTGAATCTTCATTGAATCTTCACTGAGTCTTCCCTGAATTTTCACTGAATCTTCACTGGGTTCTTGTTTTTTATTCAGGAAAGCATTTAAAGATTGTTTATCTGGTGGAGGGATTTGAGATTTGCCGGGACGATTTATAATCTGATGTTTTAAGAAATTCTTGATATATCCATATTCCTGCCCATCAACTTGATACCACAAAACTTTTTTTGATATTTCAGCCTTAAGTTTTTCGATATTGATTTTTTCGTCATAAGGAAATATTTGAGATTTCAGTAGCTTTGGATGAGCTCTCAATCTTCCTTCATCATCAGCAAAATTCCAGAGGCCGATATAAAAAAGCCGGGCCTCAACTGACCAGCTTCCAACTTCTTCATCATTCCAGAATTCAGGATCTATCATACGTTTTCTTGGCATCGCCTTAATCCTTTCACCTTAAAAAGATGGCCCGGCAGAGAAGATGATATTACGGGCCTCTATATAAGAAATTATTTTTATTATTTCGTACGCCACCTGTGGCACTATGGCGTTTCCAAGTGCTTTAAGGCGTTCAGCTCTGTGTCGGGATTTTGACAATTCAAGTCCGTCCAGCCGGGCGGGAAGCCCATCATCCACTCCACAAAGCTCGGTTGCAACTTCAAACCATACCTTTTCCCAAGCACTCGTGGGAGCAATGAGTTCTCTGGAACATTTTTCAGGTTCCCCCGATCCTTGTAGTCCCGTCCTGTTGGAGTTGGCGATAATCCAGACCCTATCTCTTCTATGTGGTGCGTTAACGGCACAAGCTGGAATAATAACCGTCCCTGTTTCGTAGCCCGCACTTTCCAGGTCAGCAAGCACCTCGTCGAGTGCCAGGTTGACGATTCCAGCAACATTTTCAGCAAGAACCCAACGGGGCTGGATTTCTTTAATAACACGGAACATTTCCGGCCAGAGGTAACGGTTATCTTCCGTGCTTCTTCGCTTCCCGGCAACGGAAAAGGGCTGACAAGGGAATCCACCTGTAATGAGGGTTGCTCCCCGGTATATTGTTCCGTTAAATTCTTTAATGTCGGAATAAAGAATGGGTCTTGAATAATCCCGCTTAAATTTATCTGTTTCCCGTCGTTTCGTATCTTCGCCTGCGATTTCAGGCCGTCCATAGAATTCGGTGTCGGTAATAGCATTAAACCTTTTTTTAATAATTTCTCGGCAGAAAGGGTCAATTTCACAGAAGGCGATTGTTTTGAATCCAGCTTTCTGGCACGCAAGGGCAAATCCCCCAATTCCGGAAAATAAATCTATATGTGTTAATTTGGCCCGGGAGAGAAGATGGGGAAAGGAGGGCGAAGCCCATCTTCTTGGGCTGGACTCCCGGGCTCTGGCCATCATCTTGTTTTCACCATAATGGGCTGATTAAATACCCTGACACCTGGGATATTGGTCTTATCCTTCAGCGTCATAACTACTTTCCTGATTTTCACGAGGTCCGGAACAAGGTATTCGCGGGGTATCTGGGATTCGTCGATTATTTCAAAGGTCCAGTTCTCCCGAAGCGTCAAGCCGTCGGTCTTCGGCTTTTCCGGAATCGGCGGTGGAGGGATTATTTGAGCTTCCCTTGCAGCTGCTTCTTCAAGGGCTCTTCTTTCAAGATCTTCCCTAGCCTTCCTGGCCGCCTCTTCCCCTTCCAGCCTTTTCTTTTCTTCTTCCAGACGCCTGGCTTCCTCGGCCTTTCTAAGGAGCTCCTCCTCAAGCCGTTTCCTCTCAAGCTCCGCCCGCCGGGCTGCCTCTTCTGCCTCGCGCCTTTTCCTTTCTTCCTCAAGCCGCCAGGCAGTCAGACTGGACTGAAGCTTTTCAACATAGGGTTCAACTTTCTGCAGCTCGGCCTTCTCTGCCTCCAGAAGCTTCTTCTTGGCTTCATCCGCAGCCTTTTTCAACGGACCGAAATACTCCTTGATTTTCTTCACCATCTCCTTGCCGGCCAGGATGAGCTCAGTCGCCCGATTTGCGCTCTGCTGATCCCTAACAATCAGGCTCTGGGCTTCCTGGGCCAGCATGATTGCCTTTTCAGTTATCTGTATGTTTTCCATGCTGATTCCCCTCACTCATCAATCCGCTTGATAGAGGTAATTACCACTTCCTGCTTTTTCGCGTAAGGCGCCTTGACTTCTGCCGGGATATCGTAGGTTGTCCGCTGCTGGATCTTCGTTTCAATGACAACCGATCCCACAACCGCATTGACCCCCCAGAAACGCCCTGGCTTATTTTTATCCCCTATCAGCGTCTTCTTCATTTCCTCGTATTTCTCATGGAATTCCCTAAGCCAGAGAAACTCCTTCAGCACCTCTTCTTCCGAAGCGGGAATCTCCGTAAACTCGGTAGCTTTCAGCGGCTGACAGAGATGAGCAAAATCGCACATCCCACAGATACCCGGGTCATAGGGAATCGGAGCGGGGTATTCCTTTTTCTCGCAGTATTCGTTGACCTGCATGATTCTGGCTGAATCATGGGCCCAGAGCTCTTCATCTCTCTCCATCGGGATGATCTTCGGCCTCTTGCCGAAAGTGTCCAGGATGAAATAGCCGAAGGGATAATCGGCCGCGAACAAATAAGCATTCAGTTGGCTCGCATATCCGCGGAACCACCACTTGCGATGATTCCTGATGTCATCAATACTCTTGATGCCGTCCCACCATTGAGGGTTGATGGATTTGATTTCGGCGGGAGCTTCTCTGTATCCCTGGACCGGCCTCGGCAGAGGAATGATTCCATCTATCTTTCCCCTCAGCCTGAGGTCTTCAAGATGGTAATACTTCTGAGAGAGAATCAGTTCAAACCCGATATCCCCAAGTTTTTTCTTCACAAGCCATTCCCGCTCATTGCCCTCTTCGAGCCGGTACTCAGCCGTGATATCCGGCATTTTTCTCTGCTTCCAGTCAAGCCTTGCATGAACAAGAAACTTAAGGCAGGGATGGCCGATTTCAGAGGCGTAGTTTCGGTCGCTCCGATCCCTCGGTTCCTCTTCATCCCTCTTAGCCTGCCGGGCGGCATCCAGCCTGGCTGTAATTTCATTGGCCGCGTCCTGAAGCTCCTGATAGGTTGAGCTATAAGCCTTCGGGATGATTACTGCTTGACTATTGATTAATTGTTCCATGATTTTTCCTCCATCTTTTTAAGCATCCATTTCTTGAATTTTCCGAGAGCGATATCCACCGACAATTTTCTGGACAATAATCACCATCGCTGTCAATGCGGTCGATTGTCAGATCATCATGGTAACCGTTGGCAAGCGCCCAGGCCTTGAAGGCAGGGTAACTATTCAGCCATTCGGCGCAGACTTTGATTCCTCTACCACCATATCTTTTGAAAGCAGAATGATTGCGATTTAGACAACGTTGCTTTATCTGGTGATAAATTCGATACAATCTTACTCTTTTTTTATTACAATTATCACCATGTTTAAGTTTTATGTTTCTGGCAATTTCTCTTTGTAAGCAACCACAACTTTTTGTATTTCCAGAAATTAAATTACCTGTAAAAACTTCTGTTAGTTTTCCGCAATCACATCTGCAGAGCCAAACAATTTGTCCTCTATATCTTTTTTCTGTAGAAGACAGGACACTGAGTCGGCCGATTTTGCTCCCGGTTAAATCTAATTTTTTCATTATTGTCCCTGAGACGAAAAGAGCTGAGGCTCACTCTCATCGCCGGCCACGTTTTCACGTTCAATCTTTTCTTCTTCTGGCGCAGCCTCAACGATTTCTTCCTTTCTGACTTCGAATGCCTCGGATTCCTGCCCTCTTTCGGCCTGCTTCATAATCTCAGCAATGTTGACCGGTTCGAGCTCATTCCGATATCCGTAGACCGTCACTACTGCAACCGCGCCCTGATCGTTTTCCTTATTTTTCTTTTCATCCGGGACATAAACCTGGGTGATACCAATTGCGGGATGGTCTTTGAGGATATTTCTTTCGACAATCTTCTGGGCTATCCTGTCCCCGAACCTCTGTCTCTGAGTATGTTCTTCGAGGCAATCAACAATGGCCTGATCATCGAGATTGATCCAGATGCCGATTTCCCCTTCTGTCGGCAGAAAATGCCAGGATCCCGGCTTATTCGGTTTTTCCGCTGCTATTCCATAGACCGCGCAATCAGGATGCTGTTTCTGGTTTGTTTTCTCGCCCTTCTCATATTTGACCCGCTTCATCTTGGCCTGGATGGATTGAATGAAATATGTGTAAGTATTAAAAAACAGCGTCTTATCAACGACGACAATATTTCCCGCCGGAGAATAGCCGATTCCCATTTTTCTGATGTTCACTGCAAGAATGGCCTTTGTTTTCGGATCCCGTTCGATGTGCGGATTCGGTACCGGCCGGCCATCCACGATCACGCTCTGCGGCGTGACGATTGAAATAGAAGCCACTTTATTCAGGTGGATGTATCCCTGAGACGAGATGGCGTATTTCCCCTGGATATTGCAGATGTGACCGAGTTTCTCGTAAAGAGTCATCTCGGCTTTGATGGGAGCCAGAACCTGGCCTCCGCGCACGACCTGGTAGAGCTTTCCGAACTCGGCGTTGAAGACGATCCGCTGGTCCTTCGGCTCTACCTTCTTTAGTTCCTTTGTAACAGTCATTTCAGACTCCTTTTGCCGACTCACTTGACAGCCAGAACTGAAGAACCTAAATTAATTGTGGTGTGTGGCTGGCTCGCCTGTGGAGTCGGCCTTTTTCTTTTTCCCCTGCCCTGGGCCGGAAGGCCCAACCGATAAACCTTAAAATCCTCTTGGATGCACCCGATTCTCACCTCCTTTTTCATGACTTTCATTTGCCTTAACCTCACTGGTCGGCCGTAGAATGGCCGTTTTTTCGGTTTGAATAGTTTGAAATTTGCGGTTTTTTCGAAAAACTCGACCGGGTGGCTACCACCCTACGTGCTCGATTAGGGTTTTTGCCAAACCTATAAATAAACAGGGGGCAATCCTCAATTTCGCAAAATTTGACCTCAACGCCCGATCCCCCGCAACAATCAACACATTTGGCTCTTATAGCTTTTAGCGGTCTTATAATTTTCATCTCCCCTCTCCAGTCCGACTATCTATCGGATAAAGCTGAATCAGCCCACGCCAAATCGACCTAACCTTACAATCCAAGCGCCTTATTACCCGCAGGGCAGCGGCAAGTTGTCCAGCTTGGCAATCGACAATTCCTGATGCGCCCGCTTTAGTTTCGTAATACACCCTGATCTCTTTCATCATTCAACCTCCTTTTTGATTTTTTCCCTGAGTTCCACCGCCTTTTCCTGAAGCCGGAGCAGGGCCTTTTCGATTTTCTGAAGCTCCGACCTTTCCAGCTTCCCGTCTTCATAAGCTCTTTCGATTTCCTCAAGCGCTCTGCCTGTAAATATGGATAGGCGGATTTGCTCTTTTTCTCTTTCCTCTTTGGTTAACCGACCCGAACCCTGGCGAACCGGCACATAACCGCAGGGATCGCAGAAGAATTCCAGGTATTCAATGTCTCCGGTTGCTTTCACTAAATCGATGATCCGATCCGGAGGCATGATGTTTTCGCCCCTGATATAACGGTATAAAGTGTCAGTAGCTATTCTCATTTCTTTTGAGATTTCATCTACCCGATATTTTTTCTTAATAATAAAATTGACATATAGAAGGGCTGCCCAGGGCGATATGGAATTAGTCATTTGTTTTTTCTCCCGATTACAGTTCCTAATTGATGGAATGGTTTCTTAGGAATCAAGGCTCTATTCCCTTACCGTTTTTTGGATTGCCTTTGGTCAAACTATGGTCTATTTTTCTCACCGGAGGTGAAAATTGAGGGCTATCCTGATTTATGCCTTCGGTGAACTCATCATGGTCTGGCTCAACGGACCGGCTCCCTGGGTGCTGCCGGAATCCGAAACGATTCATTGAGAAGTAGTTTCTGGCGGCTGGGATTGTGTTTTGTCTGATGAACTTCTCGATGGCCTCTCTCGGAAACAGAATTTTCCCCCCGATCTTCACATGCTCGAGCTTTCTCTGCCTTGCCAGGTCATAAATGGCATTCTTGCCCAAGCGGAGAAGTTTCCTGGCTTCTTGGGCGGTGAGCAGCTCTGGTATCATGGCCGAACCTCTTCCCGGGGATAAAGGAGGTTGAGCACGGGGATGCCGGTCTTTTCCGATATTTGAGATGCAAGCTTTTTTGAAGGAGTCCTCTTCCCAGCTAAAATCTCTGATAAATAGGATTCTGAAATACCAAGTTCTCTGGCTAAGACCCGAGCAGTTATTGCCTTTTTCGCTTTATATTCAGCAAGTGAAGCGACTTTCATTTCAGCCATTTCCTCCTTTCGAAAATCGATCTCGATCATATTTTCGGCAATTACGAAGCTTTTGTCAAGTAAAATTTTCGGAATTTACGAATTTTTTTATATCCCCTTGATTATTCGTAAATTGCGAAATTATAATTTTCTTAGGATGCGGGGTTAAAGAATTGAATATTATGGGATTAAGGGAAAACCTAAAAAAGGAAATCTTAAAAGCGTATGGCGGAAACTTGTCTAAATTCTCAAAAGCAATGGGGATTTCAAACTCATATTTAAATGAGATCCTTAATGGCAAACAGAGATGGAATGAGGATTTTCTTAAGAAGGCAGCAAAAGTTCTAAATATCCCAATTTATCAACTCTTAGCTGATGAACCTGTTATCCCCTATAGCCAGATAAAAAAGCATACTGAACCATCTGATGCATATGAGCAAATCAAATTCTTTTCTGACCCCCTTAGCCTGGGCCCTGGAGTAGAAATATCAGAGATCCCTCCATCTGATTACCTCCCCTTCCTAAAAAAGTGGCTGCCTCGAGGCTACAAGTCAGACCCCGACCGGATAGTTGCATTTCCTACCGCCGGGATATCAATGAAGCCAACCATTATGCCGGGCTCGATTATCTGGATCGACAGAAAAGATGTCCAGCCCAGAGAGGGTGAAATCTATGCTTTCTGGCTTGAACGCACAAATGCCGTTACCATAAAACGGTTGATTAAAATCAGCCGCGGGCGGTATTGTATTATTGACGGCGATAATAGGAATGAAGAGGACAGAAGGTCTGAAGAGCTCAGAGATTTCCCGATGGTAATAGACTGCAAAGAACATGAAGAGGGCGATCATCCGTGGCCGATACGGGGCCGGGTAATCTGGGTGCTAAACCGGTTCATTGAAGAACCGAAGAAATAAATAAAAGAAGGAGTCAGCCAAATGATCAATTACAGAGTTCTAATTTCAATAATTATAACCATTACTTTATTTTCTTCTTGTTATATGGCAGGAACAACTTCACGATATGTCTATCTTCCTCAAGCTCCAGATCAGTTGTTTAATGAGGCAAAGATAGTGCTAAAAGATCTGGGATACATAATAGAGACTGAGGACAAAGCTCCGATGGCGGTAGTTTCAAAGGGGCCTTTTATCATAGCTAAACGTGGTGATTATGAAGCTATGCTTACATTTTTAAGAGAACAGGGAGAAACAAAAATAGAAGTCCATGTATCTCAGGTTGGGAAAAAAGCTGACACAAAGGTTCTTGAAAATGCACGAGATGAATTGGTTGAAAAATTAAATCAATTAAAAGTTAATAAATAAGATAGATGGTAATATGGAAAACACTCTTTATTATGGCGACAATTTAGACATTTTAAGACGCTATATTCCTGACGAGTCTGTCGATTTGGTATATTTGGACCCACCTTTTAAGAGTGACCAGAATTATAACATCTTATTTAAAGAGCAAAATGGAAGCAGAGCGGCTAGCCAAATCAGAGCTTTTGAAGATACCTGGATATGGACACAGGAAAGTGAAGCTATTTATACTGACCTTGTCATAAAAGGCGATAAGGTAGCAGATTGCCTTAGAGCCTTCAGAACATTCCTTGGTCCATGTGATATGTTGGCCTACCTGGTAATGATGGCCCCGCGCCTTGTAGAGCTCCGGCGAGTTATGAAATCGACTGCTAGTATATATCTTCATTGTGATCCTACGGCAAGCCATTATTTGAAAATGCTGATGGATGCAGTCTTCGGAGCAAAAAACTTTAGGAATGAATTAATATGGTGTTATTCAACAAGCGGAAGACCAAGAAAAGAATTTGCTAAAAAACACGACGTGATACTGTTTTATTCCAAAACACGCAATTATTTTTGGAATAATAAAGAGGTGAGAATTCCATATTCTCAAGAATATATTAAATCTCACTTTAGAGATAAAGACTCAAGGGGTAGGCTCTGCAGAAAACGATTTGATGCAGGAAAGTGGAGGGTATATTACCCCGAAGAGGGCATGATTCCTAATGATTGGTGGGAGATCCCATATGTTAATTCAATGGCCAAAGAACGTTTAGGTTATCCAACACAAAAGCCAGAACTCTTATTAGAACGGATAATTAAGGCCTCGAGTAAGCAAGAAGATGTTATCCTTGATCCATTTTGTGGATGTGGGACTGCTATTGCAGCTGCTCAAAAGCTAAATCGTTATTGGATCGGTATTGATATTACCCATCTGGCGATAAATTTAATCAAACATCGTCTCTTGGATACTTTTGGGAACCAACTTAAATTTAGAGTCATAGGAGAACCCACCTCTTTGCCTGATGCTAAGGCCCTTGCTGCTTCTGATCCATATCAGTTCCAATTCTGGGCTTTAGGCCTTGTTGGGGCCCGGCCTGTTGAAGAGAGAAAGGGAGCTGATAGAGGTATTGATGGGAAAATTGTATTTCAGGCTGATAAGCCAGCAGAATTCAAAGAAGTTCTGATACAGGTAAAAGCAGGTCATACGTCTGTCGCACATATCCGCGATTTAAGAGGCGTCGTCGACCGGGAAAATGCAGCTATCGGAGTTTTAATTTCAATGGAAAATCCGACGAGACAAATGAAGGCAGAAGCGGCCTCTGCTGGATTCTATGAATCAATAACATGGGGAAAGAAATATCCAAAGATTCAACTTCTTACAATTGAACAGGTGTTGGGGGGCAAACAGATAGATATGCCCCCTATCCGTCAGGTCGGGACTACATTCAAGAAAGCGAAAAAATATGTTGCTGATCAGGGGCAGCAGCTGGAAATAGAGAGGTAAACCACGGTAATAATATCAATAATAAAAGGAGGTAAGATGTCTGCCAATAATAAAAAGAAGGAAGAGCCTAAATATATTTTAAAGAAAGATTTTGAAAACAGATGTCCTTATTGTGGCAGCAATAAAATTGAAAGATTTGGCGCATTTGGAACAGGGGGCGGCTCAACTTCAAAGCTCCCAAATTTGGAAACTGAGGTTTGGAGTTGCAAAGAATGTAAGCGAATATTTAATGTTTCTTGCAGATGATTTGAGGCGGGTGGGCCCAGGCATAGCCTCGGGCCCCAGATTAAGATTAGACGCTTATCGCGGTCATTCGCCTCATTTAAGAAGACGGATGATAGATAAATTTTTCTCAACAAATAAAGAATCTTGAGATGCCGCGCCGCCGAGAAGGACCAACGCTCAATAAACAAACTGGCTATTATTTCTTTGATTCTTATATTGGGTTGGGCCCTGAAAGGCGCCGCATTCGATTTTCTCTCCATACCAAGGATCCGGGCAGGGCGCAGTTCCTCTTCGAGCAGGAATGGAAACGGCTTTGGGCTGAATATTATGGACTGAAGAGCCCCAGGCTTCAGGGCCAGCTAAGGCTTGCAGATATTATCCCTGAATTTATTACATATGAAAGGCAGGTTAAGAAAGCTAAGTGCTGGCGGATTTTCGACCAGAGACTCTGGGTCATTAATGATATCCTGGGAAATCCGCCGATTATAGATATCAATCATAAAGAACTCATAAGGCTCGACCAGGCGCTAAAATTAGAGAGAAAGGTTAAGCCCTATACGATTAATCACTATTATGGTTTATTAAAGACGCTCTTTAATTATGCAATAGATCAAGGAAAGCATCCCGGGCCAAATCCAATAAAGAAATTTAAGGCTTATCCTGTGGACCGCCGCCGGCGCTCATTTACAGATGATGAGATATTCAAAATAATTAAGGCAGCGGAGATAATAGAAAAAGAAGCCAGGCTTGATACAGATATTACCAGATATGCAAAAAGAATCGTTATTATGTTGCTCTTAACGGGAATGAGAGCCGGAGAGGTATTGAATTTGAAGTGGCAAAATATAAGAAACGAAAAAATAATCCTTCAAAGGACTGAAACCAAGCAGAAAAGAGAAAAGATTATACCAATTACGAGCGGGCTTCAGAAAATTCTGGATTCGGTACCAAAGCGAAAACCCGAAGATAGAATATTCCCCTTTAGCCAGGACGGGCTGAGAAAATATACTAAATGGATTATTCATAGAATAAGAAAAATTTCCGGTATTTCTGATTTTGATTTTCATTCATTGAGGCATACCGCGGCTACAATTATGGTATCAGAATCACTTGGAAAAGGTGTCGGCCTTGCAGATATAATGAAAATTTTGGGCCACAGCCGGATGGAAACCACATTAAGATATCTCCATGATGATGAGAATCGCATGAAAAAAGCCGTGGAGATAATTGAGGCTAAATATCTTGGCGGATAATATTGAAATATGCGCGCATAATGTTATAATCGGGCTGTGGAAAAAGCGATGAAAACTGAAGAATATATGCCAGTTATGGTCAAGAATTATGCTTAAAATAATATAAGCTTATGATAATAAATAAGATAGAAGTTCGGCTGAGTGGGCGATTAACTCACTCCAGCCAATTCTTGCCTTCCCTCATATCCCTTCCAATTCGTGATATTTTCCCCATATTCGGACACAACCCGACCAGTCCCGAAATTTCCTTAATTTCTCTTTTTCTCCAACTGTTTGGTCAAGATTTGGTCAAGATTCTTGTGCTGTTTTTTTTGCTCTCGTCTTTATATGTCACATCGGCAGCCAGCCATGAGGATCTCTCCGATGCCGAACTGATTCAAATCTTAAAGAAAGAATATTCAGACTGGGAGGGAAACAGAACAGAAAAGTTAATTTTTATCTGCCAGGACGGGCAAATATTGCAATTTAGGGGTGATGGCCGGAATAAGATTTCAGTCAAACTGGCTGATATCATTAGAACTCTCGCCAGAAACGGCAATAGCCTGGCTTCTGTCTCGGTCGTAGCACACAATCACAAATGGCCCGATGACTTTTCTGAGGAAGATAAAGCCTTATTTAGGACGCTCTGGCAATATGGCTTCCGGGGTAGATTTTTAGTTTATTATCCTGAGAAAGGCAGAATCAAGGAGCTCATGGATCCTGATTCGTTACATCAAGCCCATCTGTATTTGAGAGGGCCAGGGGATTGGAAAGAATCCAGTTCATTACCTTTGTCAGCAGCCAATCAAAAGCCAACTTCATATTCTTAACATGGCCGGTATCTCCAGAGGCAGCCCGGAGGTATATTTGAATCAAATCTCCCGCCGCCAGACCACCAGATATGTCCTGAGTGAAGGCGGTTGGATTTAAATTGCCCGTCCCCTGCTCAGTGCCTATCGGTGTCCCATTCTTATAGACCTGGCCCCATACCCCATAACCCTTCTCGCAATTCATCAACCAGACCACCCTTATGGTTCCCTCATAATTTTTGTTGATCCGTATTTCTTTAAGCTTGACTGGTGTTGTTGAGACGGTTACCTTTTCTGCATCATTAGAATTCTTCACATTTCCGGATGCCTGCATGGCCGCAGTCGCATATTCATGCTGCTCAAAACCTTCAACTATCGCATCCAGGAATTCCTTTATGACCGGCGAACCAGTGCCCTTATAGCTTACATTGATAATCTTCCCCGCATCGGCAGAATTAAATTCTATAAGTCCGGTACCCTCTCCACCTGGCTCGGGATAATCGACCCTGAACTGGCCCTGGGCGGGAGAAGTGGTTACCTCCGTCATATATTGAGAATCGGTTACATTATAAACGGTTACAGAGGATGGGAGTTCTTTTAGTGGAACCTCAAGAAGCTGGACAAGATATGGCGCCGAGGTTGGGATTGAAAGCCCGGTTTCCTGTTTTTCAACCGGATTTTCCTGATCTGTGAACGGATTCCGCCGACGATTTGCCCAAGATTGAAAGAATCTGTTTGCCATATTTCCTCCTACGCCTCCAATGCGTGATAAACCTCAACAATAAGGTCATCTACATATAGAGCCGAAGGTGATGTTCCAGCAGCCCAATAAGCCCTTATTTCCTGTAATCCTTTTCCGGAAGCAGTAATCTGTGTAGATGAATATACGCCCTTATAAACACCATCAATAAAAACCAAAACAAAGCCCACACCGCTTGCCCCCGGGAAGAATATCATATCAACCTGATACCAAGTGTCTTTTAAGGCGGACATAATATCCGTAAATGTGCTTCCATTGTAAAAACGGAGCTTCCAGCCGGAGTTATACCCAAACCTAACAGAAGCCCTTGTCGTCCCCCCTGCGTCTGCCACCAAAACACCCCCAGAGTGACCGCTCGCATCTGTGTTGGATTTTATCTTGTAACCAACCCTAAAGCCGGGGGTTAACCCGAACCTGTTAGAAACAGTAGTTTTGATGTTTTGGGTTATGCTGGCTGGGCAAGCTATTTCAAGGTGTTTGTCCGAACCGCCCTTTACAACAACATTAGCGTAACCGGTTTCCTCAACATCTACCCAAGATGTGGCGTATTGATAACTCCCTTGACCAGCTATGTTGCCGACCGTTAAACCATCAAAGTTCTCGTTTATTATGAGGTTTCTACCAACAGAAGGAACAAGCCAAGTTCCAAAACCTGACAAGAATTTTGTGCTATCGTTTGGGAGTTTCGGACATAATCCGTGAGCAGATGTGGAAACATTAAGGTCTGTGTTGTCGTCCGGGCTCGCCAAATCATCAAGTTTAATAGCATCGCTACCGCCAGCTTCGTGGGTTGTATGGTGAGCACCCGGAGTGGATGGGTCGGCAAACTCTACCCCGCTTTCATCCGTTTTAACTCTAACAACCTTTCCGCTGGCACCAGAATACGAAGATGGGGTATCAGTTAAATCGGTAAATTTACTAACCCCACCAGCAGCGGGGGAAACAAACTCAAGACCGGTCTCATCTTGTTTTACCCTTACCAGCTTAGTCCCCTGACCAGAATAGCTTTGGGGGGCATCGGTTAGTTCCGTGAATTTTTGTGCCCCTGTTTGCGGTGGGTTAATATATTCAAGGGCACTCCCATCAGCCTTAACGGCTACAAGTTTCCCGCCAGCCCCAACCTTACTTGATGGGGTGTCGGTAAGAGCATCAAAGGTAGTAACAACCGGTTTATCGTCAACATATTTCTTTGTGGCTATGTCAGAATTATCGGTTGGCTCGGTAGCCATCTGAGCCTTACCATTAGCGAACGAGATGTTGAAAAGACTAAACGGAACAGAGCTTGTGCTCCAGATAACTTTTGTTTTTATGTGAGCACCGTGTTGGCTTTTTACCCACCAAAGGACATCCTGTTCAACCGGGTCTGGCTTAACACCCTGTCCGTTCTGATTACCATCAATATAGTGTGAAGCCCGGGCTATTCTTGTAAAGGTATCTGTTGAACTATCATAGGAAAAAATATCAAGATATTGGTCGTCGTTTCCATAATGCGTGTTGGCGTATAAATGCCCCCTTCTCCAGAAAATACCCTGATAACCATAAGTTCCGAGGTTGGGAACGAGTGTCTGACTATTTATAAAATTCCAATTTTCGTCATAATGGTAAATATATACAGGGTTAGCCCCACCTGTTAACCACCAATGTCCGTTATCGTCACGAGCAATAGTGGTGGCGTAGTGATTATTATACAGAGTAATATATCCAAGATATTGAAGGTCGGAAGACCTATATTTAACAACATACGCTTTTCTCGGAGTGCTGGGATAGTTGTTTTGAACAACATAAACCACCCCATTGTAATAGAACATATCCTCTGCCCTATTACAACCATCAACAGATGTAATAACCTTGCCGACCTGTAAAGACCCTGTTTTAGTGAACTTATATATCTCGTCTATGTATGTTCCGAATACAGCGTCTTCGCTGGCACAAATTCCTTCAGTAATGGAACTTGAATACGTTGCGAGCAGTTCGTAGCTGTTAATCAATACCCCCTTAAACCTGCTCAGGTTCATCCACTTGCTTGTAGGCTCGTGGTAAAACAGTATGTCGTTCTGTTCCTCATACCTAATATCGGTATCAAGAACACCCCCACCGTGAAGCTCCGGCACAGAGAAGTTCCCGCTCCCATCAAAAAACTTGGAACTATCCCCGGGCAGCTTTGGGCAAAAACCGTGCCTCTGTGTAGAGGCGTTACCGGTCTCTACATCAGAGAGATTTAGGTCTGCTTCACTATGCTGGTGGCTTGCCTCGGCAAAGTCGCTTGCTGGATGCCCTTCTAACTTCTCGGCATTATCGACAACACCGTCATTATCGGTATCATATACGGCTTTCAACATATCCCCTGAGCCACCACCGCCGCCGCCCTGGCTAAGAATTTCCTCAAGGGTGTATCCATCTAGTCTCTTTGCGTTGTCCACAATCCCGTCTTCATCCTGGTCATATATGGCCTTTAGCATTATGGCCGTCAGGTCGATCCCCCCACCGCTCCCACCGGAAAGCTGCTTTATCCTCTGGTCATTCATGCGGATTTCTTCGCGCAGTTGGTGAATCAACTCCATGATCCTTTCCTCAAACCTGCTCATTCATAGGCCTCCAACTTCAGAGTGGCTAAAATGCCGGACGTTGAAATCATGTAATCAACTGCGATTATTCTCAGTTCCCTTTCGGCCCCGGCCTCGTCAACTATTACTGCTTTCCCTCTTGCTTCTATGGGTTTCATATCCTCAAGAAAGACGTTCCTGGCAACTCCGGCAAGCTTTTTCAGCTTTTTCTGTGCAAGTTGGGCATATCCCCAGGCAACAGCGTCTTCAATACTCTGGACTTCAGGTGCAGAGATTATCGCCTCTCTGATGCCATACTTCGATATTGAATCATTATCCTGAATAACAGCCACATAGTTTGAACCGAGTGATATGATACCGGCCTTGACATACAGGCGGTTGGCAATTTGGCTGGCATTTTCTTCAAGTTCAAAATCCTCGCAATGCTTCCCGACCCAGAGTTTAGAAACTATCTGGGCTGAGCGGAGAGAGAAGAAAAATTCTCTGAAATTATCAACTCCCCAGACAAATGATGGCTCGAACTCCGATAATTTCTTGAGGGCCTCTTTTGCTGTAATCTTATCAGCCACGAAGCTTTCGACGGCACTTATGCTCTCTATAATTTTTGGCCGGTTAAATTTGATGGCCGTTTTCGGGGCTACCTGGTTCTCTATGATATTGGCAATAACTTCACTGACCTTCTTATATGTCCAGGTTCCGGAAACCAGAACCCAGTCGAGCTGGTCGAAATATCCGAAGCCCTGGTATCTCAACTCCGTAGTTTTTGAAGATTTCCTGGGAAGGTCATATATAAAGCCGGTATACCAGGGATCTGAGCTGAAAAAGGGATAAATGTCAACGCGGGTTCGGTATCCGATCTCAAAAGGTGGTTTTTCTGTTAGGGTAAGTTCCATCGAGCCGCAGCCCGACTCAAGGAGCTCAAAGTTCACTTCCTCAACAAGATGAGAATAGGCATCACTGCCGAGCTCTCCGATTTTTTCATCAGTTGGATCATAGAAAATAAGCTTGAAACCAGGGCCAGCCGGAATATAAAGGGGAACATAAATTCCAGGAGAATGCCCAGAAAACCTTGTTTCCCTGAATCTCTTTCCGCCCCGGAAATACATCAGATATAGGCCTCCGAGTAATTGATAACAACGGAGCCGGATCCGCCTGAAACTTCAATCGTATTCTCTCCGGGATTAAGTTTCGGAAATAGGCCGGAAAAATTCTTTATAGCATCATCTCCGTTAAGTTTAACTGTGCCATGATATGAATCGATTTCCAGAATGTCATTTTGAGAAAGAGGAGCATTGAATTCGCAGGTCTGCCCATTAAGCTTCAGGGTTAGCGATGAAGCAGAGCCAAGCATTGTGACCAGGATTGTCGGGAAAGTATCGGCCGTTCCCTCAATTTCAAATTCATAGGGATTGGATGTGGGGATGATCTCTTTTTCTTCAGAATACCAGAACGGGTCTCCGGCCTGAAACCCGATGGAGATATTGTAGAGAAACCCTCTTTTGCCATTATCCTGAATCGTGCTTTCCAGAAGTTTATCTATTCTTATCCGCCTGCCCTTATACCACAGCTCCAGGCCTTTCTTATGTGAAAAAGCATGGACGGAATCAACAAGCGCCCGGGCGGTAGCTTCATCCTCAGCATACAGGATGCCAGATACGTCCACTCTTCGGGGATTGAAACATCCATCAGCAGTCTCCTTGCTAAGGTCCGAATACGGGAGTTGCACAAGAGATGAGCGCCTGCTCATTGATTCGGACCGTACATAGAATTTTGATGGGAAATACAGGATATTTGCATCCGTGTCTTTTAGAAATGGAGGGCTAATTGTCATCGCATCCCCCTGAGCATGGATTGAAGTTTAATTGCCATGCGCTCAGAAATCTCGTCTACTCCGCCAGCATCATTAATATCGCCATAGATGTTCACAGAAAGATTAATATTCGGCCCTCCGGCGCCGGCCATTGCAAAGGCGGGATAGCGGTTCAGTGGAATTACCGCCTCAGGACCTGCCTCTCCGACAACGGCCAGGGTTGGCTTTGTAACGATCCCGCCTTCGGCCAGCTTGATGGCGGAAAATAACTTTGATACCGCGGCTATAGCGCCCCCCACCAGCGCTATGGCAATCGGCCACGGCATGGATTTAAACACAGAAGCAATGGCACTGGCTATAGCCTCTGCTTTCTTGGCCGCAATGGTCTTTATTGCGCTCTGGAGTGTTGCCACCACCATGTCCTGGAGCGCCCTGATAGCCGTTTTAGCCATAGATTTAAAGGCATTGCCAAAGGCAGAAAGAATGCTTCCGCCCTGTTCTCCCCAGGCAGCAAAAGCATCCAGAAAGTTATTGACGCTGGAAGTCAGGGTATTCTCAATAGAATCACGGACAAGTTCCACATATTGATTCCAGGCGTCATCTTCTCCCAGTATCTGTTCACGCTTTTTCTCGTAATATTCATTCCAGAGGGCAAGCAGCATTTCCTTCTGTGTCTGATTATAGGTTTGCTCTTCCAGGATCGCTGCTATCTTCGCCTGCCGTTCCTGCTCCAGCGCAAAGAGTTTCTGATCCTTTTCATTCAATGACATCATGACGATGGCATTACTGATTTCCTGCTTTTTCGCCTGGTAATCCTTTTCCGCCTGGATCCTGGCCAAGGTCAGGGCCTGCTCTTCCTCCTTAATTTTCTTAGCAAACTCAATCTTTTCGTTTAGCTCTTTTTCCCTTGCCGCCTTTTCCAGGGCTGCAAGTTGAGCATGATAGGACTGACGGGCCGCAAGCAATAACTCCGTTCTGGTCTTTTCGTCGTTCACTTCCTGATTGATCTGGGCAACGCGCTCCTCATATTGAGCCCGCAGCGAATACCGGCTGTATTCAAGCTCCCCTAAAGTAGCCTTCTTGATCTCGTCGGCTAGCTGCTTCCGTAAAGAGATAATCTTCTCAATCTGCTCTTTGGTCTGGAGACTGGCAGCTAGCGCCTTTTCCTTCTCGAGCCTTTCTTTTTCCTGGGCCTCTCTCTGCTTATCAATGGACTCGGCATGCTTTTTCCCGACCTCAGTAAGGGCCTGCTGAAGTTCTTTACCTTCCTGGCCCTTATAAATTGCCCTGGCCATCGCGGCGACGTTGCCATCGTATTTGTCCGTAAGGGCCTGAAACTGCTCACCTGTCATTCCGGCCTGCTGGGCCGCCTCCCAGAGTTTGGCCTTGAGTTTCTCCTGGGTTTCTCTTAATCGTTCATCGGCCTGCCGGTTATACTCTTCCTGCTCTTTCAGCTGGGAAAGAATGTTATAAAGCGTGAAACCGGCCGCTGCCGCTGCCCCGATAGCAATCGTTAACGGGTTTATAGCCCCGATCAAAAGCTTGAATCCGGTTATCAGGGCAGGAAGCATCTTCAAAAATTGACCCGTGATCATCATCACAGGCCCGGCCGCTGCCGCCAGGCCAGTCATAACAACAATTATCGTCTGAATCGGCTTTGGCAGAGAATTAAATGCCTGGATCACTTCACTGATGATTTTGACTCCCTTTTGAGCTACGGATAGAAGGGCCTGAAAGGCAGGCATCAGGGACATGCCGAGGTCGATCGCTGTCTGTTTGAGCTGGCTGCCAAGGACTCTGAGCTTATTGGTCGGACTGTCAATTGTCCTGTCCAGATCGCCCTGGGCGTTTTTGGTCTGTTCCAAGATTAGTCCGTATCTGGCCATAGTCTTCTGCTGTTGAGTCAGTTCGCTTCCCATCTGAGCAATGCCATGAGCATAGGCATAAGTCTTGACGCTTGCCTCATCAACTACAATGCCGAGCCGTTTCAGGGGTTCGACTTCTCCTGTTATTCCAGCCCTGAGCTTCTGAAAGGCTTCTTCCGGGTTAAGGTTGTAGAAGCTGGCCATATCATAGGCCAGCTTGGTCAGGCCGGTTGAGAGCTCATATGCGCTCTTTGATCCGAGTCCCATTGCATCAAACATGTTGTAGAAGGTACCGACATTCTTTCTGACCTCGTAGGCATTGAGTCCAAGCTGCTTTCTCAAATCCTCCGACCAGGCCCTGGCTGCTCCGGCCATCTCTCCCATTGACACTTCAAATAGATTCTCAGATTCCTGGGCCTCCATAGCTGCCTTGATGGCGGCCGTGCCAATGCCGACGAGCGGCAGGGTGACAGCTGCTGATAACCCGGCCCCGATTGTTTGAAATGATCTACCGACTTCCTGGAGTTTAGATTTCGAGTCCTTGAGCGCTTTGGCAAGTTCAGAGACGTCAGCCGATATCTTGACAAGCAGACTCTTGATTTCCATCATTCAATCCCAAGTCTTTTTTTCAGCGCCTCGAGCTCTTCCCTGACATCCTCTCTGGTCATCTTTTTCATCTGAAAGCACTCCGGGAGAAGTTCATTAAAATCAATTGCCCTTCCGTTGTTATGAGGAGCAAGTAGAATGGACGCGAACCAGGCTAATCTTATCCATTCTGCCCGCTCCCGCTCATACTCGCGCTCCGCTATGCCCTCCATAGCCGTCAAAAGCTCTTCGGGCAACAGCCGACTGAAATCTTTCTGGCGGAAGATCCCCAGATAGGCTGCGGCTAACTTTCTTTGTTGCCGGAGCCAATCTCTGGAATATCCCCCGCCGTCAACACGTTTTTTGAAACCTCTTCCGCAGAAACTGACTCTGCTTTCATTTCCGGCTGCTGTTTGACTCCACTCTGAGCAAAGATGGCTCTCACCACAACATCGAGAATCTGCATGATGTTAAGCCTTCCGGACCGGATGGCCTCATTCAACAACTTTTTGGTCTGTTCAAGGCTCAGACTTTCATCTTCCCATTTCAGCCCCACATAGACCAGAAACGGCAGGTCCCGATAGGTAATATTCAGCGAGGCCAGATCAAACTCCTTGCTATCGGCAGAACCAAAATGTTCAGAAATTAGATCCCAAGCGTCGAAATCGTAGACGAGCCTTCTCGGGCGATCCAGCTCAAGCACAAACTCCTTCACCGCTCACCTCTTCATCAGGTTGTGGACAGGGCACCGGAAAGGCTGAAGCTCACCGAAACAGTTCCGGCCTCTTTCAGAGGGCCCTTAATCGATAGCTTGCTGACCCTGAATTTCCCGCGGAAATACTTGCTGGCAGCCACAGTAAACCGCAGGTCGAGCAGCCTATCATTGAGATAGGCATCCTCAAGCTCGGAATACCCGGCATCGCTGTCCAGCATGAAATGCTCTGAAGAGATTTCACCCGATTTGATCCCGATTAGCGATTCAGCCCAGCCTTCAGAATCCTTATCGGTCACATCAATGCCCTCGGCTGACATGTCAATTGTGGCATCGGTCGCTCCGCCAACCTTGGTCCAGACCGGCGACTGCTCGGTTCCGGTGTTGACCTCAACGTAAATGTCCTTACCCTTGATTTTGGCCATGTTTACCTCCTGACGTCTTTCAGGCTTTTCAGCCTGTAATATAGGTTCAGCTCCTTCATCAGGAGCCTATTATTTTCATCGCGTGCAAAAATCTTCCGGCAGGCGTGAAGATAAAGCCTTGCCTTTCCCATCACGACTTCTTCTTTAGCCCGGGCAATAAGCTTGTCCAGACTATTCCTCAAATCGGTGCCGTGGTATTTGACGGAAACGATATGGTCCTTTTCCTCATCGATCTTTCCTGCTATGGGGATCTGGCAGGGCTTCACTTCTACCGCCTCATTCTGAAACCTCTCAGTCAATATTTCCGAAATATTTATACTCAGCGGTCGGGGGGCATTCTTTCTCTTTCCCACCTCAAACCTCCTCGATGAGATATTTAAATTTCAGAATCCCATGTCTGGTAACCCCATTTATATCAACGATGATTTCAGACATGTCCATGTTTTCACATACCGCCCTGAATGACGTCCCGAGAGACAGCGGCACAGACGTCAGGGCCAGCAACACTTCATCCATGATCTCGGCCACTTCTTTTTTGCCAGGATAATCGGACCAGACGTGAATCGTGGCCGTAACCTCCTGTCCAGGCTGGAATTTATCCGACCAGTCCCGCCCATCTATTTCTCCAGCGATGATGTGCGGCATGGGGACATTCTCGGGAAAATCGTCATAAACTTCTCTTCCTGTGGCAGAGATGATCCTATCCCTGATGGCTTTGTGAAGGGTAAGAAACGGGGACTTCACTCTTCGCTCTCCAGGATCTTCTTGATTCTCTGAACAAATCCATCTTTTTCTTCTTCATAGGCCGGACTGAGATATGGCCGTTCTTTCAGGCCTCTTTTGGCAATGACCTTGCATATCGGCCAGGCTGAATCAAAGCCGTGATGACGGGCCCAATCCTCCAGGGCATCTGGAGGCGGAAAATGCGGTTTCGTTCCAAACTCAACATAAGGCGCATACGGAGCGATTGAACCTATCTCGGCCGCCATCCCGCCCTGAATTGGATCCACCACAATCGAATTTTTCAAATAGCCCTCATCGATAGCCTTTTGTTCCCGCAGTTTTTTCTTGGCTTTGCTCTGGATATCAAGGGCCGTAAATAACACTTCCCGCTTAATCCTCTCTTTTTTGGAGAGAATTTTATCGAGCGATTTCTCCAGTTCATTCAAACCTTTGATTTCCACTCTGGCAGCCATCTTTCACTCCGAGCACAGGAGCTCTAAAAATCTTTTCTGCTCCCCGATATCAAGAATCCCCTCTATCTCAAATATCCGGTCGCCATATTTGATCCGCATCTCGGTATTAACATCCTGCCGGTATCTGATATAAACCCGATGGGTTACTCCCGATTGAACGCTCATGGCGCTGAACTTTTCTTGAGCTGAAAGCGGTTCAATCGCCGCCCAGGCGGAAAACGCATCCTGCCAGGCAATCTGCTTCCCGCCATAGCCGTCATCCAGTTTGACCGCAGACTGAAATATCACTCGCTGGCGCAGCTCACCTATATCGGGAAGATCGGATCTTCTGGATTTGGAAATGGCCATCCTAAATCCTCATCACACGATAAGGCCAGCAAAGGGTGTTTAAGGTCTCCATTAAGCTACGACCTACCAACTCGTTTACGTCTAAAATCCCACGTTGTTCATACATCGTCCCGACAGCTATTAAAATTGCATGTTTAAGCGGCTCTGGCACTTTGTCTGGCGTTTCTCCATATCCAGCTTTTCCGGTAATAATGAATGAGGCGAAGCCCCGATGTGCTGGCCAAGAACAATCGGGCTTAAGCCAGATCCTCCCCATCTGATCCTGGGAGGTGTCAACCACATAGATTTCAGGATCAACCACAGAAATTGCACCATCAAGAGCCACGGTTTCAATTTTTGTAATCTCCTGAAGCGGGGAATATGGAATCAAAATGGGATCAGGGGGGATATCGAGTGTGTAAGTGAAGTCGGTGGTCAAGAGTTTACGCCCCGTCAGTTTTTCTACAGCGGCCTCTGCCACAATGATAAGAGAGCAGATAAGCGCGTCATCGTCTGTTGTATCAACCTTCAGGTACTGCCTGGCTTCTTCAAGGCCGATTACTGCCATCACTCAATCCTTCTATTCAAGTTCAATCGCAGCTATGGTCAGGGCGGTCACTCCGGAATAGGAAACCTGGACCTTTCCGTTCGGATCATTGAAGCGAAATCTCGGAAATGGGCCGATCAACCTCTCCTCTCCTGAAGGAATTGTCACAATGGCGTCATGGTCATATCCGAGATCGCAAATCCTTAGTGAATTAACTGTGACCGTCTGATCGCCTGTGTGGCCGTTTTTAACATGCAGGAAAACCCGGCCGGAATTGGCGAATTCATCACCGCCTTCAGATGCCGAAACGAAGGCGGGCTCCAGGCCCATTAAGCTAATCTTTTGAACCGATAAAGTTGCCATTTGTATTCCTCCTGCTATTTTTTCTTAGATTTAGTTTTCTGCCCAGGTATTGAATCCGTGTCCCGAGAATTCGATTCCTTGGTTTCCATTATTGCCTCAAGGGTCTTATCCTCTTCCGCCCAGCCCTGGGATAGAAACACATTGGCCAGGTCATCCGGAACCGAATAAACCTGGCCCGCCTGATACTGAAGGACCTGAATGCCATCAGGGCTTCCGTATCTCGTCTGAATCATCCTGATTCTTCTCATTTCTACCTCCCTCACTTAAGAAAGAGCGCCTGGGGGCGAGCCTCAACAGCTGCGCCCCCATATACTCAAATTAACTGGCGCCTTCTCAGCTGACCGGAGCGTGTCTCGGAAAGCCCTCGATCACAATAGCTCCAAGAGTTCCACCGGTAGTCGGAGAGCCAGACACCGTGGCCACAAGCTTGATATACCGCTTGGTGCCGACATATCCGAACTGCTTCACCACGTTGTCGTCAGTAGCTGCGAACACGGGCTCCGATCCCAGCAGGTCCTCATCGGGCACCGCAGCCAGGTCAGAACCGTCCGAGGCATTGCCGTGCTGGAGCTCGAAAGTAAAGGTCCCATCGGTAATGTCTCCGCTCTGAACGACAACCAGTGCACCGCTGAATCCCTGGAGATCAATCAGGTTTCCGGTCAGGTCATTCTTCCCGGTGGTGGGATTAATCGCCACCACGGCCTTAAGATTGTTATGAAGATCTCTCACGCTCACGTTTCACCTCCATTAGCTGGCAGCAATCTTCAGTTTCCTGAAGGCCTCAGGCACAGTTACACCACCATCGACCCGCTTCCAGAACAGGAATCCGATTTTGCCTTCTGTCGCATACTTTTCAACCAGCCTCTGCACAGTCATGCCAACGCGATCAACAATTTTATATCCGGCCTTGAAGTTGCCGAAAATTACTGGGAAAGCATTGCTGGCGATACTGGGCATATCCGGGGACTCATAGACCGGATATCCGAGCAGGGTGGACGGCTCTCCAAGCTGAAGCGCTGGCTGCCAGAGGTACAATCCCGTCACCGGATCTTTGAGCGTCCTGATCGAACCGATAGTTGCTCTTTTCATTAAGAAAGCAGCCCCCCGGGCATATGGAGAACTCAGGGAATAGATCAGGTTAATCAGACCGTCTGCCGTAATTTGAGAAGCATGTCCAGAATTGACGTAAGAAATATTCGCAGTCAGCAGGCCTTCGGGTTTATTAACGCCATCGCCTACGACAAAGGCTTTGCCCTCTTTATAGGCATAGATTTCGGCGACCTTTCTCTGGATATAGGCCTCTATATCGAAGGCAGCATCCTCAATCAGAGTTCGCTTCGGGGTGACCAGGGCCTGCAGCTCGTAGGGCATGAATCTTTCTTCGGCAAACTTCAGGTCTTGAGCCGCCAGACTCTCTCCTGGCCAGGCAGCAAAGGCATCCATGTCAACGGAAGATTCTTTTGGAATCTCAACGGCTGCCCCGCCAATAGTGAATACCTCGGCCAGTTCCCTGACGGGCGAAAATACCTTCAAGATCTCAATGATACGGGAATCAAACTCCACGGGAGCCATATAACCGCCGGTCACGTCTTCCGAAATCCGCATAACCTTCAGCTCTTCGGGAGAAAGGTTTTTCTCGCCCTTCCTGATCCAGGAGACAAAAGCCTTCCGTTCAGGGGAGGCTGCACCTTTCTGTTCCCTCATTGCCGTTTCCACAGCGACCTGCTTTAGCCTTAGTTCAAGCTCGTCAATCTTTTTCTTAATTTCCAGCTCAGCAGCCTGGCTCTTTTCCTGGAAAGCCTTGAAGTCCGCATCCGAGATCCGGCCTTTGAGGGCGTCTTCATACTTCTGACGCTCATCATGGATGAGCTTGATGATCTTCTCGGCGTCCTCTTTGGCCTCTCTTGCCAGCTCGGACTTCACCTTTTCAACCAGTTCCTTTACTTGCAGTCCTTCCAATTTTTACCTCCGTCACTTTGATACTTTCTCGAGGACTTCTGACCATATGGATTTACCCGGCTTTTCCAGTGCCTCGATTACCGGAAAAAGTGGGCTTCTCAGCGGCTCGCCGTATAGAGTGCCCTCAGGCGGCTCTTCGGCAGAGTGCGATATTGATTTATCGGTATCCTCATAATCACCAATACCGAGACGTTTGGCATGCCCGATAAGGTGCTTGGTCGCCTTTTTCCTGAGTTCTTCAGCCGATATCGAATCCGTAACCGGCTTAACCTGGTTCATCCTGGCCAGAGCATTTCTGAGATGAGGAAGGTCAACAGAATCGTCATCATCTGGGTCAGATACATTTTTCTTGTGATGTGGCAGATGCCTGGCTCTCTTATCTTCTGTGTCTCCGTTCTTATATGCCGGTTCAATAACGGCAAAGGCAGCATCTGGAAGCGAATTAATGAAGGCAGCAGTCCATTCAGCTTTTTCTTCTTCAAGCCTGTCTATCCGGTCAATTAGAGATTTTACGCTTTCAACCAGGGCTTCCTGATTCATTGGAAAGAGCGTGATAGAACCCTCATCAAGTGCAATCTCCTTCAGCCTCCTAACGGTTCGGCCCTCGATTGTGTCATAGGCCCACTTGATGGCCCGGTATCCTATTGAGAGGCCAACCATGACGCCCCGTTCTTGAAGTCTCTGGACTTTCCGCCGCGCCTTCTGACTATCCTCATCATCGAAGAATTCAGCCCTGATCGCCAGGCCTCTCACATCCTCTTCCGCTTTGAAGGTCCCCACAACCAGGTCCGGAACGGAAGAGTTGTGATGCCAGAGAAGGGGGAAGGTCTTTTTCTCTTTGATCGTTTTCTTGAATGCTCCCTTTTCTACGATGTCGCCCCCCTCGTCAATGTTTCCAAAAACAGAGAGATAGCCTTCGAGTGCGCCCGACTCGGATATCTCTTTTATTTCTATTGGAAAGGTTTTTCTTTCGATTGGCATTTTTACCTCCTCAAAGCTGAATAGCCGAGACTGCACCTGCATTGCACATGGGCGGGCGGATGCAGCTGGCCGGATGAAAATTGCTCATCATGCCTTACCTTTTCGCCATCTAACTCGGCACAGATAGGGCAGGTTCTTTCGTCATCGGCAGTGAGCCATTCTTTCTCAACCTCATCCACCAGGCCGGCTTCTCTCATCTGCCTTAGGCTTTCCCACTGGCCGAAGTTGTATGCCGAACAGAGCTCGGTCCTGGCTATGCGTTTCGCCCGGTTCTTCAAAAGAGAGCGAGCGTATATTTCAACCAGTCCATCTATCTTTTTAAGAGTCACGCCCTGACTTATGAGTTCCATTCGGTAATTAGCCACAGCAATAGCTTCTTTCTGGAGAAGGCCCACGAAGGATAAGAGCATTCTCGAGAGCTGATAATTGCTTGTAATTCCCTGAAAGACCTGGTGGCGGAGAAGCGCATTGATTGTTTTCGCCTGGCCCTCAGTCAATTCTCGGATTAGAATTCCTCCGCGCTCAGCCATCCATTTCAGGATGTTGGAATGCACGGAATTGAACTCGGCTGCCTTTCTGGATCTGTTGAGTGCCGCAAACATTGAATTCCCTGCTGACTCGACGGCCTTTTTCCAGTCGGGCTCAAGTGCAGCCTCGACCCATTCCGTGACCACCACATTCCAGGCATCATTCAAGCCCGGCCGGACAGAGCCGGTCTGCCTGATATACTCGATATCATTTTCTGTGACCGCCTCTTTCATCGCTTTCCAGAGAACCCGGGCTTTTTTCTCAAGCCGGGCTTCAGCAGTTTTTAGATAGGACAACATTCCTCCCGGATGGTTCCGCCCGGTCAGAATAATCTGCTCCGGCCTGCGAATCTTCTGCTCAATAAGTTCGTATATCATTCCTCTTCCTCGGTGGTTCCGGTGATAAATTCCAGCGGGACAACATTCCCGCCAATAAGTAGCTTGTCGGCCCCGGGTTCTTCCGTTCTTCCCCAGCCGATTTCTTCTCTCGCTTCATTGATATTGATGATTCCCCTATCCTTGGCTTTGCCGACCCGTTCCCAGAGATCAGCCAGGTCAGCAGATAGCGCCTCAATTCCGCTCACGTCATAATCAATGAACAGATCCTCGCCAAACTGCCTGACAATACGATAATTGAGTTCCTCTTTGAGCTTCTGAAGGTGCGGGAGAACCGCCCAGTGGTAGAGCGCCTTCACCGCTTCTTTGGCATTACTATAAGTTTTGTATTCCACATCCCCCAGCAACTCGGACGGCACATGATATACATTGGCAACCCTGCGCAGAATTCCGACTTGGAGCGGCTGGAAATTGATGTCATTAGGAGAGAACCCAACCTTCTCCACTTTTAATCCGCCCTCCAGGATCAGAGGATTCATCGCCTTCTCCGGACCCTCATATTCCCGTTTCAACTGTTCCTGGAGAAACTTTCGCTGATCTGGAGTCAGTGGCCTATCAGTCGAAAGCGTAATCGGCGGCATCGCTCCGTTTTCCAGAAGCCTGAACATCCATTCCTCAGAGTAAGAATGGATATCAATCTTTTTGGCAATCGGAGCGATTGGACTCAACCCCTTCAGAACATTTATTCCGTCTTCTTCAGGGTTCGGCATCTTGAAATGCACTACCTCTTCCTCAGAGAACATCTGGCTGCCATATTGATAATTAATCTTATCGCCACTTCTAATTGGTTCAGTCCAATTAGGGTGAAGGAAAGAAGTCTCTATTTTTGTCTTAAAAGTGGGCAAATTGATCAAAAGGTAGGCATTTCCGGTCAGCAGTTTGTGCATCAGGTATTTTTCGATAAATTCGCTCCAGGCCATCCGACTTCCAGGCCGTCTGAGAAAATCAACGACAGGATGGTTCTCGACTTCAACAACCTCATTTCCCCTCTTCTGATAAAGATACCAGGGCACAGTTGAAGCTGCGAGCTGGATCTTGGTTATACAGGCATAGACGGCATCCGACAGGGCCATCGCCTTGATGTGACTACCGAGCCTGTCGGAGACAATTCTTCCTATACCCGGGATCTCAATGACCGTATATCCGCCCGCTATTGTCGTGATCGCCTTCTTCTTAAATGGCCAGATCGCCATCATGCCCTCCATACCCGGGGTTCGGCATAGGGATTTTTGAATCCCCAGTTGGCCAGAGCGAGCGCAATAACACCATCGTCGTGATACCCTTCGGGAGCCGAATACCTGATTGAACCAGAAGGTGAAATTTCATATTCGAATATTTCGAGCTCATTAAGAAGAACAGGATCATCGAAAATCTTGATCTGCTCCAGCTCGAAAGACATCATCAGCGCCTGGATGAGCTGCCTCTTGCTTTCGTTGGTCAGCTTGTAGCCTTCCACATTCAGACCCATATTTCTTAGGTCCTCATATATGGGATCGCCAATGCCCGTTGAGTCCATGATCAACCGGGCTTCATACTTCTTCACGGCCTCAGCTATCCGCCTTTTCTGCATCGCCCAGTCTACCTCATTGAACCTGTCCGAATAGACCTGATGACCGAAGTGGTCGAGAATAATCAGCCAGGTGTAGTCCTGAAGCCGAGCCAGGTCCAGGCCGGCCACGTATTGCTTTCCTGGTTCTGGCTCTCTTAGCTCCGCACCAATTGCCTTCCTGATGTTCCTGAAAACCGTCGAGCTATCCTCCAGAAACTCAGCATAGATTTCCTGTTTCTGGATAGAAAGCGGAATCTCAGAAACAAGCTCGTCGAGCTCTTTCTTGCTGAGGTAAGGATTATCGAAACTGGTGAAGTGGAAATATTCCCAGCCTTCCTTTTCCTGCGCCATCACTGCCAGGCGGTAAAAGAGCCCCTTACCCTTCGGTGTTCCGCCGATGAGTACGTCCGGGTTATAGTCCAGCATCATCGGCTGTATGGTGTTGTGCCAGAGATATTCATCGCGAAGAATAATCCCTGCCTCATTCAGGATTATGAAACGATAGCCGAATCCTTCAATGAGCTCGGGCCGGTCCGCGCTTCTCAGGTCGAGCTTTTGCTTTCCTATGGTCAGCTCCTTCTTCTGCTGTCTCCACTTCCAGGCTGACGGTGGCAGGTTTCGAAGCACCGGATAGAAATATCTCTCGATGTAACGGTCAATGTTTGAGTTCACCGTGTCAACCCACAGCCCGGGCCCGATTCCTTCGAGAAGATACTCGATGACCAGATTCGCAAAACCTTTTGTCAATCCGAAACGTCGACCCTTGGCGATAACCTTCTTTTTTGCCTTCGATTCGAAGAATATCCTTTTCTGCCCCGAATGATAATAAATCGGCAGCAGTATTTCGTTCTGGCTCCCGGTCACTACGTCCACTCTTATTCCTCCGGCTTCTGGTTGGTAATAATTCTTTGTATCTTGATTGTGAATTCTTGGGGTATATCAATAGCCTGCTTATCGGTCATGCCGGTCCAGTTTTTCATGCAAAAAATCCACCTGGCATCAGACCATCCCTTAAACTCAAACGCAACTGAATTCCTTTTTGCTTCCCACTTTTTTATGGCATCGGAAAATTCCGGGTGATGTTTCTGCCATTCATAGACCGTATCAATATGCACGCCTAAAGCAACGGCAATATGATAGATGGAGCAATATTTTGGGAAGTTTTGGGCATTTATTTCCTCGGCCATATGTAATACGATCTGAACTGCCCGCTCGCTGAATTTCGTCGGCTGACCCGGTCTTTTATGTTTTCTTCGAAAGGCTGTCATCTCTTAACCTCCACTATCGCCACAGCGACGAATTGGTCAGCCCGATGCAGCTCGTTAAGAGTGGCGACAAGCTTATCTTCCGGGTTATCGATTTCCAGCACTATCCGCATGGACTTGTCCCCGCTCCGCAGGCTCTTTATGTTGACCTGCTGAATCAGGGCTTCAAATGCAATCTTCTTTTGCTCCTTCATTATTTGCTCAAACTCCCGTTTAACTTCGCCTCTACCCTTGTTAGCCTTTCTCTCACGTTATCGAGCGCCTGGAATATCCGATCGTGGTCCTGCTCGTTTTCCCTCTTAAATTCATTTAGTTCAACTTGCAGCTGAGATATCTTGGTTTCATGGATGGCGCATCGTTCCGGGTTTGCTTTCAATCCGCGCTGCCTGGCGAGTTTAATTTCTCTGATTTTTTCCCTGGCAATGAAGGCTGCCAGAATGATGATAGCCAGACCATAGATTATCTGTGACAGCTCCACCTTAGCCCCCTATTTCAGGAGCGCATGGCCGCCCGCTCCGGCCAGCGCGCCCAGAATAAAGAAATACCACCGCTGCCTTTTCCGGCTTGATATCTGTTTTTCATAATTGATGATCAGCCCGTTCATAACCATCTTTTCTTCAAGCCAGAGGGTGTTTTTTTGTCTCCAGAGTCTATCGGCCTCTTTCCAGAGAAGAACCTGGTTCTGTAGATTCAGGTTTGCCCTCTCGAGATTCTCGGCCTTTTTCTCCAGGACCGGAACCCTGACCAGGTTGAACTCTTCCCACTCGAGAAGAATCCCGGTGTTTTTTCTAAAAGCGGCTAGGCTGAATCGGGCCCCGGCGTCTATTTTTTCAACTCCGGCTTCCTGTAATATCCGCCTCGTTTCCCAAACCAAATCATCGGGTGACGTTTCCGCAACCTGATCCCGGATCTCCTTAAGTCTCCGCTGACTATCCCGGAGTTTTTCATTTAATTGCGCTCTTTCTTTTTCCAGGCCGGATAGCTTCTGCTCCAACTCCTGGTTCATTTTCAAGATCATCTTGAGTTGGATGTCCAGCCCGTGATTCTGCCTCTCGAGCTCGGCCAGCTTTTCTTTCTCTGCCCGGGCCTCTGTTTTAAGACTTCTGAGCCTTTCTCGCTCAAGAATGAGCAATCCTGCCATTAAAATAAAGCCGACCATCAGGATAATAAGCATTGTCTTTTTCATTGTGTCTTTGGCTGCCGAAAAGCATCATAAATTCCCGAAGCGGTCAGCCACACCGGGATCGCATAGAGAAATAATCCCTTGAGTGAGAAAGAATCATTGAGATACAAAAACAAACCACTAACAATCAGGCAGACCACTATCGAAGCCGAATAATTCAGGACCTTCTTCAACCTTTGGTCCGCACTTTTCCAGAGACCTTTGAGTTTTTGGGTAAGCGCCTGGACGGCTGCGACACCACCTATCCAGAGAAGAATCAGGCTTATTACTTCCGGATTGAACTTCATCTTTTTCCAGCCAGCCCGGAGCAAATGTTTTTATATCCGGAAATCCAGGGTCCGAAGAAGAGAAGCGCGGCAGCCCGCCCAGGCTTTTCCGGCCTTTCCCGGAAAAGTAAAGAAAAACTCATCCAGAGATATGCCAGGAGAAGAAAAAGCAATAAGATTTTCATGATCATTTCTCCTTAAAGAAAGTCCCCGCCAGAATCGGATGCGGGAGATAATCGGCATTGTCTATGTGAAGATGAAGATTGCTTACCTCAAACCTGAGAATTCCGAGACGTTCAAATATCTGAAACAGATGCCAGCGCGTGTAATCATTGAGAACCTTGATGTCAACTGCATGTGAAAAACCGTCAGGCCCGACCAGATGCGCTGATTTTTCAGCGCCGCCGATGGCAGCATTGTGCCCCTCACACCTGGTTCCCGATTTGATTATGATGGGACGGCCAAAGATGATTCTGGCCGCATCAAGGAGCTCAACCAGTTTTGGGTCGACTTTTGACAGACCGCACCCGCAGCGGCAGGCAAATTCGGCGTTCTGAAAGTATTTTGCCATCCCAGGGAAAATATACACCCCGTTTTTTGGGTTGACCGGCCAACCCGTCCCATTTGGACGGGGTAGCCGTCCCTCCGGGACGGGTTACCCGTCCCAATTGGACTCTTGACAGGTTTTGAAAAATGACTATAAGGAGGGGAAATTTTGGCTTAAATCTTAATGATCTGAAAGCTCGTTTCTCCGGGCTGGCGAAACCAGATTTCTGTTCTGATTTCTGCCTTCTTCAATTTCCCGAGATATGAAAGCTCTGTCTCCGTGAGGCATATTCTTACAAGCTTTGCTCTTTCCGTCTCGGGGTCGAGGGCAATAAGCGAGGCGGGATAACTCGGATCATCAATTTCAAATGAAACATATCCCGCTTCACGTAGTTTCTTCTCCGCGGCTTTCCTCGCCCGCAGCAATCGCTTTTTGTACGCGTCATATTTCATACTTATTTCCCCATCTCAGTCGATCTCAACGCTCTTTGCTCAAGCCAGCAAGCTGATACCCAGAGACTGACATAAAACATCAGCACGGCCAGAAGAATGGCAATGCTTACCTGAAAAATGCGTTTACTTGTTTCCCTCATGGTTTACTGATGCTGAAGGAAGGAACCTGAAGTTATTTTCCTTGATCGCGGCATAAAGCGTCTTTTGGCCATCCCAGATATACGGCAGAAATACCTGCAGAGCCTCCACCTGTTCCATCTCTATGAGTGAGAGCTGGACCTCGATCCAGTCAAGCATCAACTTCCAGGCCGTTCTGGCCGCCTGATCCCTGATGCGTTTTATGGTCTCGTTCCGGGGACGTTTGATTTTTCGATACAGAATTTTTTCCACAGCGCCAACCCTGGCCGGAAGTCTTATGAATACGGTCTTTCTGGACATGGGATCAAAAAGGGTAAAACTGATTGAGGAAATCTCCCCCCCTTCGTAATTCTTCAGAATGTTGGACGCTCCGGCCTTTGCCAGGAAACGCTCTATTAAGCTTATTGTCTTTTCAACCGAAACCTGACTGGTGTAATTTTTCATTGATTTTCCTCCCTAATAAGAGACCCCATTTCTTTCCTGGTGAACTTGAACGGCCGGTCAAGCCGCAGATGACAGCGCTGGCAGAGAGCTATCAGGTTCACTTTTCTGTTATCGGTGGGGTCGTGGTTGATATGATGAACAGTCAGCGCAACTCTATTGCCGGTAAGCCAGTGTCGGCCCCCATTTTCGGCTCCGCACAATTCGCACCTGTCCCCGGCCTTATCAATGATAAGCCTGCTTATCTTCTTCCAGTGCGGTGGATAAAACTTTTTTCTTTCCGGTCTGATTGGCATGATCAACCCCATCTACTTTTCCGCTAGATTCTCGTAGCTGACGGCTTCTCTTCTGTTTGTTTTGAAAGCAGTTCCACTATTTCGTCCGCTACTCTTTTGTTCCATTTTTCAATTGCCTTTTCTTTCCCCTTTTTCTTTGTCATTATTTTTCTCGTTGGTTTGATGTCATAGAGTATTATCAATGGGCCAGCCACATCACAAGCATCACAACAAACCCTCATAAAATATTCGTTTCCAATAACCCTGACTTTATCCGATCCACAAAATGGACAAGGTTTCAGTCTTCTCATATGATTCATCCCCTAAAATCGTTGATTTCACGAAGAACAGCTTGCGAAACTTCACGCAGTAGTTCATCTCTTTTCTTTTTGTCTGGGAAATCAGGAAGTATCTGTCCTTCTATTTTAGACCCCACAAAAGCCAAGCAAAAGGAATCTGGGTTAAATGCCCCCGACACCAATTCGTCGCTAAAATCAAAGTCAAACACCTTTATCTTACCCCGCACACACCAGCACAAAAATACTATGATTTTATTAGGACTTCCCCGCCTTACTACAAAATTCCAATAAGGCATTTCATTAACAGCCTTTTTGTCCGCTTCTCGTAAGGTTAAATTCCAGCGACGGACCGCTTCCCGCTCCATTGCCTTTTCTGTATCTTCTTTTTTACGCATCGGACACAGTTTATGCTTTCTCATTTTGACCCCCGGTCAATTTTCTTTCTATCTCTCTGATGATTTTTCTACACAATTCTGATTTTTGTTTGCCACATCCCTTTTTCAGCACTCCTTCTAAATGCATTTTCAAAAATATCATCTCTAACGGATTGACGAATTTTATTTCCAGATTAATACCATCAAATAAAAGTTTTTCTTTTCTGATTAGCATGTGTTTTACAACTTTCAGGCCTCAAAGAGTCGGATTATTATCCTGCCCAGGTAAGCAAATGCCAGCAATATCCCCAGCGGGATGGCAAGCAGAAGAGCAAGGAATGAAAAAATAATAAGCATGCTATTATTCTTCATTCTTTCCCCCCATCGAAGAGGCCAGCTATTGCCTCCATCTTGTTGGCCTTGGCAATGAACTCTCTCCAAAACTCCCGCCGTCTCTGTCTCGACCAGCCCTCTTTGGCCATCAAACGATTGGCAGATGCAATGAGTCTTAAGCCGGCTATAACCTGCCTCTTTATTTTTCTTTGCCGCAGATGGTTCTTAAATTTTTTCAATATGGCCATCATCATCTCTCCTCTTCATCCGGCGCTCCAATATAGAATCAATCAAGGGACTTATAAAGGCCCCGGCAATAGCTCCGATAAAAATCAACCAAAAAATCACCCAGATCGGGATCTGAATGAGTCTGTCCATCGTTCACCTCTCTGCAAGAAAGATTTCTTTTTCAAGCCTTATTTCAAGGCCAATCGCAAGGGCAATGATTAACAGAATAACCGTTAAGAGGATTAAAATTACTCGGGATGGTTTAAGGCTAAATCTCTTGAATTCGAATCTTTCACCATGAGCTGTAATTAAAAAAATCATTGCCCAGAAATAAAGAAAAATTAATCCGATTGCCTGGGGCATTCTTTCACCTCCTGGTCAGGACACCTGAGATAGCCCATCAGAGACCTCATCCAGTCATCCCTGAAGCATTCCTGAGGACCAAAGGCATCTTGATAATCCCGGCATTCATCCCGGAACGGACAACCATCACAAGCCCGATCATAAGCATCGCTGACGTGACTGATTGTTGATTCAGCCATTTTCCACCTCCTTGCTTTTTGAAAAAAGGCCAGGTTGCGGATTTTCTTTCAGCCAGGGGTAGAAAGCATAAATTATCTGAACCCGTCTCTCCGCAAGAACCGGCCCCCAGCCTTTCAGCAGATAGACCCTGAATTCTTCCACCTCTTCCGGCTGCCTGGGTAGAAAGAGTCCTTTATCGCAGCTGCAGATGGGAAGCGCAGAATATATCCTCCGCATTCTTCTATCATCGACCGAAGGATCATATAATCTGAGGAATTTCAGGACCTCTTCCCTCGGCGTGGCGCGTTCCTTTCCTCGACGCTGCTGGAAATAGTTCATGAGTACTGCCCGGAGCCAGTCATCAGTTCTTCGCATAATTCCCCCTCTCAAGACCTCGGAAATCGCTAAGGGTTTCGACTTTCCTTCGCTCTGATTCAAGGGCTTCCCGTATCACGCGATTTGCCAGCTCGAGGTCTTTTATCTTTTTCTCACGCTTCCCCTTACCGATAGAAATGCCGAGAAATAAACATATCAGGGCGATGATTATTAATTTTGCTATTTCCATCACTTCACACTCCCTAATTGCTTTTGAAAAAATGCCTGAAAGTCCGGGGTCTTCATCAGCTCTTCATTGAGTGCCTGGCCTGAAAGACCCTTTGCCTTGAGTTCCCGGACCTTATCCCAGTAGCCTGGTGGATAATCCACCTTGACCCTATTCTCTCCGATCCTTGAGGCCTTTACTGACTGCCTGGAAGCCCGGTTGGTATCATAGTTTCCCTCAAGGACCTTGACATAGTTCGAAGGGCATATGAGCCAGTCAAAGGTAACCTTCCAGTCCGTCTTTATCCCGAGTAGAAACTCGCTTTGGCCGACCTTTTCGAGTATCTTCTGGAAATCGAACTCTTTTTCCTTGAACCGGGCCCTGAGGAATCTTTCTCTTTTAGAACCCGGCGCTATGGCCCTGACAGCTGGCAGGCCGGTCTTCTGGGCAAATTCATTCCATTTAGAGATGATGTTCTGACACCATTTTTTGAAATCGTCTGTGCCTTTTTGATGGGCGGGCGTCCACGAATCGTCGACATATATATCTTTCTCTTCTTTTAAATTAACTTCTTTTAAATTAGGCGTGAGTGCTCCCTGAATCTTCATTGAATCTTCACTGAGTCTTCCCTGAATTTTCACTGAATCTTCACTGGGTTCTTGTTTTTTATTCAGGAAAGCATTTAAAGATTGTTTATCTGGTGGAGGGATTTGAGATTTGCCGGGACGATTTATAATCTGATGTTTTAAGAAATTCTTGATATATCCATATTCCTGCCCATCAACTTGATACCACAAAACTTTTTTTGATATTTCAGCCTTAAGTTTTTCGATATTGATTTTTTCGTCATAAGGAAATATTTGAGATTTCAGTAGCTTTGGATGAGCTCTCAATCTTCCTTCATCATCAGCAAAATTCCAGAGGCCGATATAAAAAAGCCGGGCCTCAACTGACCAGCTTCCAACTTCTTCATCATTCCAGAATTCAGGATCTATCATACGTTTTCTTGGCATCGCCTTAATCCTTTCACCTTAAAAAGATGGCCCGGCAGAGAAGATGATATTACGGGCCTCTATATAAGAAATTATTTTTATTATTTCGTACGCCACCTGTGGCACTATGGCGTTTCCAAGTGCTTTAAGGCGTTCAGCTCTGTGTCGGGATTTTGACAATTCAAGTCCGTCCAGCCGGGCGGGAAGCCCATCATCCACTCCACAAAGCTCGGTTGCAACTTCAAACCATACCTTTTCCCAAGCACTCGTGGGAGCAATGAGTTCTCTGGAACATTTTTCAGGTTCCCCCGATCCTTGTAGTCCCGTCCTGTTGGAGTTGGCGATAATCCAGACCCTATCTCTTCTATGTGGTGCGTTAACGGCACAAGCTGGAATAATAACCGTCCCTGTTTCGTAGCCCGCACTTTCCAGGTCAGCAAGCACCTCGTCGAGTGCCAGGTTGACGATTCCAGCAACATTTTCAGCAAGAACCCAACGGGGCTGGATTTCTTTAATAACACGGAACATTTCCGGCCAGAGGTAACGGTTATCTTCCGTGCTTCTTCGCTTCCCGGCAACGGAAAAGGGCTGACAAGGGAATCCACCTGTAATGAGGGTTGCTCCCCGGTATATTGTTCCGTTAAATTCTTTAATGTCGGAATAAAGAATGGGTCTTGAATAATCCCGCTTAAATTTATCTGTTTCCCGTCGTTTCGTATCTTCGCCTGCGATTTCAGGCCGTCCATAGAATTCGGTGTCGGTAATAGCATTAAACCTTTTTTTAATAATTTCTCGGCAGAAAGGGTCAATTTCACAGAAGGCGATTGTTTTGAATCCAGCTTTCTGGCACGCAAGGGCAAATCCCCCAATTCCGGAAAATAAATCTATATGTGTTAATTTGGCCCGGGAGAGAAGATGGGGAAAGGAGGGCGAAGCCCATCTTCTTGGGCTGGACTCCCGGGCTCTGGCCATCATCTTGTTTTCACCATAATGGGCTGATTAAATACCCTGACACCTGGGATATTGGTCTTATCCTTCAGCGTCATAACTACTTTCCTGATTTTCACGAGGTCCGGAACAAGGTATTCGCGGGGTATCTGGGATTCGTCGATTATTTCAAAGGTCCAGTTCTCCCGAAGCGTCAAGCCGTCGGTCTTCGGCTTTTCCGGAATCGGCGGTGGAGGGATTATTTGAGCTTCCCTTGCAGCTGCTTCTTCAAGGGCTCTTCTTTCAAGATCTTCCCTAGCCTTCCTGGCCGCCTCTTCCCCTTCCAGCCTTTTCTTTTCTTCTTCCAGACGCCTGGCTTCCTCGGCCTTTCTAAGGAGCTCCTCCTCAAGCCGTTTCCTCTCAAGCTCCGCCCGCCGGGCTGCCTCTTCTGCCTCGCGCCTTTTCCTTTCTTCCTCAAGCCGCCAGGCAGTCAGACTGGACTGAAGCTTTTCAACATAGGGTTCAACTTTCTGCAGCTCGGCCTTCTCTGCCTCCAGAAGCTTCTTCTTGGCTTCATCCGCAGCCTTTTTCAACGGACCGAAATACTCCTTGATTTTCTTCACCATCTCCTTGCCGGCCAGGATGAGCTCAGTCGCCCGATTTGCGCTCTGCTGATCCCTAACAATCAGGCTCTGGGCTTCCTGGGCCAGCATGATTGCCTTTTCAGTTATCTGTATGTTTTCCATGCTGATTCCCCTCACTCATCAATCCGCTTGATAGAGGTAATTACCACTTCCTGCTTTTTCGCGTAAGGCGCCTTGACTTCTGCCGGGATATCGTAGGTTGTCCGCTGCTGGATCTTCGTTTCAATGACAACCGATCCCACAACCGCATTGACCCCCCAGAAACGCCCTGGCTTATTTTTATCCCCTATCAGCGTCTTCTTCATTTCCTCGTATTTCTCATGGAATTCCCTAAGCCAGAGAAACTCCTTCAGCACCTCTTCTTCCGAAGCGGGAATCTCCGTAAACTCGGTAGCTTTCAGCGGCTGACAGAGATGAGCAAAATCGCACATCCCACAGATACCCGGGTCATAGGGAATCGGAGCGGGGTATTCCTTTTTCTCGCAGTATTCGTTGACCTGCATGATTCTGGCTGAATCATGGGCCCAGAGCTCTTCATCTCTCTCCATCGGGATGATCTTCGGCCTCTTGCCGAAAGTGTCCAGGATGAAATAGCCGAAGGGATAATCGGCCGCGAACAAATAAGCATTCAGTTGGCTCGCATATCCGCGGAACCACCACTTGCGATGATTCCTGATGTCATCAATACTCTTGATGCCGTCCCACCATTGAGGGTTGATGGATTTGATTTCGGCGGGAGCTTCTCTGTATCCCTGGACCGGCCTCGGCAGAGGAATGATTCCATCTATCTTTCCCCTCAGCCTGAGGTCTTCAAGATGGTAATACTTCTGAGAGAGAATCAGTTCAAACCCGATATCCCCAAGTTTTTTCTTCACAAGCCATTCCCGCTCATTGCCCTCTTCGAGCCGGTACTCAGCCGTGATATCCGGCATTTTTCTCTGCTTCCAGTCAAGCCTTGCATGAACAAGAAACTTAAGGCAGGGATGGCCGATTTCAGAGGCGTAGTTTCGGTCGCTCCGATCCCTCGGTTCCTCTTCATCCCTCTTAGCCTGCCGGGCGGCATCCAGCCTGGCTGTAATTTCATTGGCCGCGTCCTGAAGCTCCTGATAGGTTGAGCTATAAGCCTTCGGGATGATTACTGCTTGACTATTGATTAATTGTTCCATGATTTTTCCTCCATCTTTTTAAGCATCCATTTCTTGAATTTTCCGAGAGCGATATCCACCGACAATTTTCTGGACAATAATCACCATCGCTGTCAATGCGGTCGATTGTCAGATCATCATGGTAACCGTTGGCAAGCGCCCAGGCCTTGAAGGCAGGGTAACTATTCAGCCATTCGGCGCAGACTTTGATTCCTCTACCACCATATCTTTTGAAAGCAGAATGATTGCGATTTAGACAACGTTGCTTTATCTGGTGATAAATTCGATACAATCTTACTCTTTTTTTATTACAATTATCACCATGTTTAAGTTTTATGTTTCTGGCAATTTCTCTTTGTAAGCAACCACAACTTTTTGTATTTCCAGAAATTAAATTACCTGTAAAAACTTCTGTTAGTTTTCCGCAATCACATCTGCAGAGCCAAACAATTTGTCCTCTATATCTTTTTTCTGTAGAAGACAGGACACTGAGTCGGCCGATTTTGCTCCCGGTTAAATCTAATTTTTTCATTATTGTCCCTGAGACGAAAAGAGCTGAGGCTCACTCTCATCGCCGGCCACGTTTTCACGTTCAATCTTTTCTTCTTCTGGCGCAGCCTCAACGATTTCTTCCTTTCTGACTTCGAATGCCTCGGATTCCTGCCCTCTTTCGGCCTGCTTCATAATCTCAGCAATGTTGACCGGTTCGAGCTCATTCCGATATCCGTAGACCGTCACTACTGCAACCGCGCCCTGATCGTTTTCCTTATTTTTCTTTTCATCCGGGACATAAACCTGGGTGATACCAATTGCGGGATGGTCTTTGAGGATATTTCTTTCGACAATCTTCTGGGCTATCCTGTCCCCGAACCTCTGTCTCTGAGTATGTTCTTCGAGGCAATCAACAATGGCCTGATCATCGAGATTGATCCAGATGCCGATTTCCCCTTCTGTCGGCAGAAAATGCCAGGATCCCGGCTTATTCGGTTTTTCCGCTGCTATTCCATAGACCGCGCAATCAGGATGCTGTTTCTGGTTTGTTTTCTCGCCCTTCTCATATTTGACCCGCTTCATCTTGGCCTGGATGGATTGAATGAAATATGTGTAAGTATTAAAAAACAGCGTCTTATCAACGACGACAATATTTCCCGCCGGAGAATAGCCGATTCCCATTTTTCTGATGTTCACTGCAAGAATGGCCTTTGTTTTCGGATCCCGTTCGATGTGCGGATTCGGTACCGGCCGGCCATCCACGATCACGCTCTGCGGCGTGACGATTGAAATAGAAGCCACTTTATTCAGGTGGATGTATCCCTGAGACGAGATGGCGTATTTCCCCTGGATATTGCAGATGTGACCGAGTTTCTCGTAAAGAGTCATCTCGGCTTTGATGGGAGCCAGAACCTGGCCTCCGCGCACGACCTGGTAGAGCTTTCCGAACTCGGCGTTGAAGACGATCCGCTGGTCCTTCGGCTCTACCTTCTTTAGTTCCTTTGTAACAGTCATTTCAGACTCCTTTTGCCGACTCACTTGACAGCCAGAACTGAAGAACCTAAATTAATTGTGGTGTGTGGCTGGCTCGCCTGTGGAGTCGGCCTTTTTCTTTTTCCCCTGCCCTGGGCCGGAAGGCCCAACCGATAAACCTTAAAATCCTCTTGGATGCACCCGATTCTCACCTCCTTTTTCATGACTTTCATTTGCCTTAACCTCACTGGTCGGCCGTAGAATGGCCGTTTTTTCGGTTTGAATAGTTTGAAATTTGCGGTTTTTTCGAAAAACTCGACCGGGTGGCTACCACCCTACGTGCTCGATTAGGGTTTTTGCCAAACCTATAAATAAACAGGGGGCAATCCTCAATTTCGCAAAATTTGACCTCAACGCCCGATCCCCCGCAACAATCAACACATTTGGCTCTTATAGCTTTTAGCGGTCTTATAATTTTCATCTCCCCTCTCCAGTCCGACTATCTATCGGATAAAGCTGAATCAGCCCACGCCAAATCGACCTAACCTTACAATCCAAGCGCCTTATTACCCGCAGGGCAGCGGCAAGTTGTCCAGCTTGGCAATCGACAATTCCTGATGCGCCCGCTTTAGTTTCGTAATACACCCTGATCTCTTTCATCATTCAACCTCCTTTTTGATTTTTTCCCTGAGTTCCACCGCCTTTTCCTGAAGCCGGAGCAGGGCCTTTTCGATTTTCTGAAGCTCCGACCTTTCCAGCTTCCCGTCTTCATAAGCTCTTTCGATTTCCTCAAGCGCTCTGCCTGTAAATATGGATAGGCGGATTTGCTCTTTTTCTCTTTCCTCTTTGGTTAACCGACCCGAACCCTGGCGAACCGGCACATAACCGCAGGGATCGCAGAAGAATTCCAGGTATTCAATGTCTCCGGTTGCTTTCACTAAATCGATGATCCGATCCGGAGGCATGATGTTTTCGCCCCTGATATAACGGTATAAAGTGTCAGTAGCTATTCTCATTTCTTTTGAGATTTCATCTACCCGATATTTTTTCTTAATAATAAAATTGACATATAGAAGGGCTGCCCAGGGCGATATGGAATTAGTCATTTGTTTTTTCTCCCGATTACAGTTCCTAATTGATGGAATGGTTTCTTAGGAATCAAGGCTCTATTCCCTTACCGTTTTTTGGATTGCCTTTGGTCAAACTATGGTCTATTTTTCTCACCGGAGGTGAAAATTGAGGGCTATCCTGATTTATGCCTTCGGTGAACTCATCATGGTCTGGCTCAACGGACCGGCTCCCTGGGTGCTGCCGGAATCCGAAACGATTCATTGAGAAGTAGTTTCTGGCGGCTGGGATTGTGTTTTGTCTGATGAACTTCTCGATGGCCTCTCTCGGAAACAGAATTTTCCCCCCGATCTTCACATGCTCGAGCTTTCTCTGCCTTGCCAGGTCATAAATGGCATTCTTGCCCAAGCGGAGAAGTTTCCTGGCTTCTTGGGCGGTGAGCAGCTCTGGTATCATGGCCGAACCTCTTCCCGGGGATAAAGGAGGTTGAGCACGGGGATGCCGGTCTTTTCCGATATTTGAGATGCAAGCTTTTTTGAAGGAGTCCTCTTCCCAGCTAAAATCTCTGATAAATAGGATTCTGAAATACCAAGTTCTCTGGCTAAGACCCGAGCAGTTATTGCCTTTTTCGCTTTATATTCAGCAAGTGAAGCGACTTTCATTTCAGCCATTTCCTCCTTTCGAAAATCGATCTCGATCATATTTTCGGCAATTACGAAGCTTTTGTCAAGTAAAATTTTCGGAATTTACGAATTTTTTTATATCCCCTTGATTATTCGTAAATTGCGAAATTATAATTTTCTTAGGATGCGGGGTTAAAGAATTGAATATTATGGGATTAAGGGAAAACCTAAAAAAGGAAATCTTAAAAGCGTATGGCGGAAACTTGTCTAAATTCTCAAAAGCAATGGGGATTTCAAACTCATATTTAAATGAGATCCTTAATGGCAAACAGAGATGGAATGAGGATTTTCTTAAGAAGGCAGCAAAAGTTCTAAATATCCCAATTTATCAACTCTTAGCTGATGAACCTGTTATCCCCTATAGCCAGATAAAAAAGCATACTGAACCATCTGATGCATATGAGCAAATCAAATTCTTTTCTGACCCCCTTAGCCTGGGCCCTGGAGTAGAAATATCAGAGATCCCTCCATCTGATTACCTCCCCTTCCTAAAAAAGTGGCTGCCTCGAGGCTACAAGTCAGACCCCGACCGGATAGTTGCATTTCCTACCGCCGGGATATCAATGAAGCCAACCATTATGCCGGGCTCGATTATCTGGATCGACAGAAAAGATGTCCAGCCCAGAGAGGGTGAAATCTATGCTTTCTGGCTTGAACGCACAAATGCCGTTACCATAAAACGGTTGATTAAAATCAGCCGCGGGCGGTATTGTATTATTGACGGCGATAATAGGAATGAAGAGGACAGAAGGTCTGAAGAGCTCAGAGATTTCCCGATGGTAATAGACTGCAAAGAACATGAAGAGGGCGATCATCCGTGGCCGATACGGGGCCGGGTAATCTGGGTGCTAAACCGGTTCATTGAAGAACCGAAGAAATAAATAAAAGAAGGAGTCAGCCAAATGATCAATTACAGAGTTCTAATTTCAATAATTATAACCATTACTTTATTTTCTTCTTGTTATATGGCAGGAACAACTTCACGATATGTCTATCTTCCTCAAGCTCCAGATCAGTTGTTTAATGAGGCAAAGATAGTGCTAAAAGATCTGGGATACATAATAGAGACTGAGGACAAAGCTCCGATGGCGGTAGTTTCAAAGGGGCCTTTTATCATAGCTAAACGTGGTGATTATGAAGCTATGCTTACATTTTTAAGAGAACAGGGAGAAACAAAAATAGAAGTCCATGTATCTCAGGTTGGGAAAAAAGCTGACACAAAGGTTCTTGAAAATGCACGAGATGAATTGGTTGAAAAATTAAATCAATTAAAAGTTAATAAATAAGATAGATGGTAATATGGAAAACACTCTTTATTATGGCGACAATTTAGACATTTTAAGACGCTATATTCCTGACGAGTCTGTCGATTTGGTATATTTGGACCCACCTTTTAAGAGTGACCAGAATTATAACATCTTATTTAAAGAGCAAAATGGAAGCAGAGCGGCTAGCCAAATCAGAGCTTTTGAAGATACCTGGATATGGACACAGGAAAGTGAAGCTATTTATACTGACCTTGTCATAAAAGGCGATAAGGTAGCAGATTGCCTTAGAGCCTTCAGAACATTCCTTGGTCCATGTGATATGTTGGCCTACCTGGTAATGATGGCCCCGCGCCTTGTAGAGCTCCGGCGAGTTATGAAATCGACTGCTAGTATATATCTTCATTGTGATCCTACGGCAAGCCATTATTTGAAAATGCTGATGGATGCAGTCTTCGGAGCAAAAAACTTTAGGAATGAATTAATATGGTGTTATTCAACAAGCGGAAGACCAAGAAAAGAATTTGCTAAAAAACACGACGTGATACTGTTTTATTCCAAAACACGCAATTATTTTTGGAATAATAAAGAGGTGAGAATTCCATATTCTCAAGAATATATTAAATCTCACTTTAGAGATAAAGACTCAAGGGGTAGGCTCTGCAGAAAACGATTTGATGCAGGAAAGTGGAGGGTATATTACCCCGAAGAGGGCATGATTCCTAATGATTGGTGGGAGATCCCATATGTTAATTCAATGGCCAAAGAACGTTTAGGTTATCCAACACAAAAGCCAGAACTCTTATTAGAACGGATAATTAAGGCCTCGAGTAAGCAAGAAGATGTTATCCTTGATCCATTTTGTGGATGTGGGACTGCTATTGCAGCTGCTCAAAAGCTAAATCGTTATTGGATCGGTATTGATATTACCCATCTGGCGATAAATTTAATCAAACATCGTCTCTTGGATACTTTTGGGAACCAACTTAAATTTAGAGTCATAGGAGAACCCACCTCTTTGCCTGATGCTAAGGCCCTTGCTGCTTCTGATCCATATCAGTTCCAATTCTGGGCTTTAGGCCTTGTTGGGGCCCGGCCTGTTGAAGAGAGAAAGGGAGCTGATAGAGGTATTGATGGGAAAATTGTATTTCAGGCTGATAAGCCAGCAGAATTCAAAGAAGTTCTGATACAGGTAAAAGCAGGTCATACGTCTGTCGCACATATCCGCGATTTAAGAGGCGTCGTCGACCGGGAAAATGCAGCTATCGGAGTTTTAATTTCAATGGAAAATCCGACGAGACAAATGAAGGCAGAAGCGGCCTCTGCTGGATTCTATGAATCAATAACATGGGGAAAGAAATATCCAAAGATTCAACTTCTTACAATTGAACAGGTGTTGGGGGGCAAACAGATAGATATGCCCCCTATCCGTCAGGTCGGGACTACATTCAAGAAAGCGAAAAAATATGTTGCTGATCAGGGGCAGCAGCTGGAAATAGAGAGGTAAACCACGGTAATAATATCAATAATAAAAGGAGGTAAGATGTCTGCCAATAATAAAAAGAAGGAAGAGCCTAAATATATTTTAAAGAAAGATTTTGAAAACAGATGTCCTTATTGTGGCAGCAATAAAATTGAAAGATTTGGCGCATTTGGAACAGGGGGCGGCTCAACTTCAAAGCTCCCAAATTTGGAAACTGAGGTTTGGAGTTGCAAAGAATGTAAGCGAATATTTAATGTTTCTTGCAGATGATTTGAGGCGGGTGGGCCCAGGCATAGCCTCGGGCCCCAGATTAAGATTAGACGCTTATCGCGGTCATTCGCCTCATTTAAGAAGACGGATGATAGATAAATTTTTCTCAACAAATAAAGAATCTTGAGATGCCGCGCCGCCGAGAAGGACCAACGCTCAATAAACAAACTGGCTATTATTTCTTTGATTCTTATATTGGGTTGGGCCCTGAAAGGCGCCGCATTCGATTTTCTCTCCATACCAAGGATCCGGGCAGGGCGCAGTTCCTCTTCGAGCAGGAATGGAAACGGCTTTGGGCTGAATATTATGGACTGAAGAGCCCCAGGCTTCAGGGCCAGCTAAGGCTTGCAGATATTATCCCTGAATTTATTACATATGAAAGGCAGGTTAAGAAAGCTAAGTGCTGGCGGATTTTCGACCAGAGACTCTGGGTCATTAATGATATCCTGGGAAATCCGCCGATTATAGATATCAATCATAAAGAACTCATAAGGCTCGACCAGGCGCTAAAATTAGAGAGAAAGGTTAAGCCCTATACGATTAATCACTATTATGGTTTATTAAAGACGCTCTTTAATTATGCAATAGATCAAGGAAAGCATCCCGGGCCAAATCCAATAAAGAAATTTAAGGCTTATCCTGTGGACCGCCGCCGGCGCTCATTTACAGATGATGAGATATTCAAAATAATTAAGGCAGCGGAGATAATAGAAAAAGAAGCCAGGCTTGATACAGATATTACCAGATATGCAAAAAGAATCGTTATTATGTTGCTCTTAACGGGAATGAGAGCCGGAGAGGTATTGAATTTGAAGTGGCAAAATATAAGAAACGAAAAAATAATCCTTCAAAGGACTGAAACCAAGCAGAAAAGAGAAAAGATTATACCAATTACGAGCGGGCTTCAGAAAATTCTGGATTCGGTACCAAAGCGAAAACCCGAAGATAGAATATTCCCCTTTAGCCAGGACGGGCTGAGAAAATATACTAAATGGATTATTCATAGAATAAGAAAAATTTCCGGTATTTCTGATTTTGATTTTCATTCATTGAGGCATACCGCGGCTACAATTATGGTATCAGAATCACTTGGAAAAGGTGTCGGCCTTGCAGATATAATGAAAATTTTGGGCCACAGCCGGATGGAAACCACATTAAGATATCTCCATGATGATGAGAATCGCATGAAAAAAGCCGTGGAGATAATTGAGGCTAAATATCTTGGCGGATAATATTGAAATATGCGCGCATAATGTTATAATCGGGCTGTGGAAAAAGCGATGAAAACTGAAGAATATATGCCAGTTATGGTCAAGAATTATGCTTAAAATAATATAAGCTTATGATAATAAATAAGATAGAAGTTCGGCTGAGTGGGCGATTAACTCAGTGGCAGAGTGCTACCTTCACACGGTAGAAGTCAGAGGT
>CAZVYK010000005.1:0-64572 GCA_964630915.1 uncultured Caldisericales bacterium
CGAGGGCTTCGGTGACACAGTTCATGGAGTTCGCCGTGTACATGCCGGAACAGGAGCCGCATCCCGGGCAGGCGCAGTCCTCCAGAGCCTTCAGTTCCTTCTCCTTCATGCGCAGGGATTTAACTTTTCCCACTCCCTCGAAGACGCTGATGAGATCCACCGCTTTTCCCTCCAGGGTGCCCGCCAGCATAGGACCGCCGCTGACAAATATGGTGGGAATATTCAGGCGAAGCGCCGCCATCAGCATTCCGGGAATGATCTTATCGCAGTTGGGGATCATCACCAGCCCGTCGAATGGGTGGGCAACCGCCATGATCTCGATGGAGTCGGCAATCAATTCCCGGCTCGCGAGGGAGTATTTCATACCTGCGTGCCCCATGGCGATGCCGTCGCATACACCGATAACGGGAAATTCGACCGGAGTACCTCCCACCATGCGGATGCCTGCCTTCACATCTTCAGCAATAAGATCCAAGTGAATGTGTCCTGGGATAATCTCATTGGCTGAGTTCACCACGCCGATCAACGGCCTGGCAATTTCTTCATCAGTATACCCCATGGCCTTGAACAGGGATCGGTGGGGCGCCCGCTCCAGCCCTTTCTTCATCAGGTCGCTTCGCATCTCTTCCTCCCTACGTCATCGGCTATTTTTTCCTTCGCTCCGGCCTCAGTGAACGGACTGCTGCTCCCGCGAGCCACATTTCGCTGTTCTTCATGCTGTAGAGTTCCTCCTGTAGCCTCTCCCGATAATTGGGGGTCGAGTTGACCTCGAGCACAACAGCCGTTTCTTTGCCGGAGGCCACCCGCTCGTACAATTCGTCAAAAACAGGCGCCACAGCATCGCGGAATCGGTTTTTCCAATCAAGAGCTCCCCGTTGGGCCGTAGTACTGCAATTGGCATACATCCAGTCCATGCCGTTCTGCGCCACAAGAGGCATAAGGCTCTGGGTCAGTTCTTCCACGGTCTCGTTGAAAGCCTCGCTGGGGCTGTGCCCGTGTTGGCGAAGAAGGTTGTACTGGGCTTCCAGGACCCCGGCCAGGCATCCCATGAGTACGCCGCGTTCGCCTGTAAGGTCGCTGTAGACCTCTTGCTCAAACGTGGTGGGGAAAAGATATCCAGAACCTATGGCAATACCGAGAGCGAGGGTTCTCTCCAGGGCTTTTCCCGTGAAATCCTGGAAGACTGCGTAGCTCGAATTGATCCCGCTCCCGGCGAGAAAATTGTCACGGACAGTGCGCCCTGCACCTTTTGGCGCTACAAGAATCACATCGATTTCCCAGGGCGGAATTACGCCGGTCTGGTCCTTGTACACAACGGAGAACCCATGGGAGAAATAGAGAGCTTTTCCTTTCGTCAGGTGGGGTTTGAGCTCCGGCCACATCGCCTTCTGGCCTGCGTCGGAGAGCAGGTACTGGATAATGGTGCCCCGTTCGGCTGCTTCGATGGGGGAGAAAAGAGTCTCGCCGGGAACAAAGCCTTCCTCGACCGCTTTCTGCCAGTTATATTCCCCTTCGCCGACAATACAGCGGATTCCGTTATCTTTCATATTCAAAGCCTGCCCCCGGCCCTGCACACCATAACCAACGACGGCTACTACTTCATCTTTGAGTACCTCCCGCGCTTTCGCCAGGGTAAATTCTTCCGCAGTCACGACCTCTTCCATGATTCCGCCAATGTTGATTTTCGGCATCTGTACTACCTCCTCGTTATTATGTGTCTGACTAATATGTATATACGTAGTAAATTACCGTCTGCCATTATGGATGCCGCTCCAAGGCGATGACCCCCGTTCTTGTAAAATCCTCCATCCCCAGCCCATCGAGGATGGTCAGGGCATCATCAATTGTCCCTTTGGCGCCTGTTATTTCCAGGATGCAGACCTCCGCATCCATGCTCACAATTTTCCACTTGAGCGTGTCGATGGTCTGCATGATTTTTCCCCGATTCTCCTCACTCAATTTGACCCTCACCAGGGTCATCTCCCGGCAGGCGGAAGCGACACGGGTCAAATCTCTCACTTCCAGAACGTCAATAATCTTGGCAAGCTGCTTTTCCAGCTTGATGACGGTCTCCCGATCGCCGAGAGTGGTAATCACGATCCTTGTAATTTCCGGATCCCTGGTAATATTCGCCGAGATGCTCTCGATGTTGAAGCCCCTACCGCTGAAAGTGCCGGCAATCCTGGCCAGAACGTCGGGCTTGTTATTTACCAGGATGGAGATCGCGTTCTCTTTTACTTCCATGCTTTACCCCTCTCATTTTTATCCCTTTGAAACTGCTCCAGCACTTGAGCTCCGCTTGCGCAATGGGAGCGGGAGTGCGCTTATCCCTCTTTGCCCAGCACCATATCCGTTAGAGCTGCGCCCGGAGAGACCATCGGGTAGACTCCTTCTTCAGGCTCGATCTGAAAATCCATAACTACCGTCCTGTCCGCAGCAAGGCCCTGTTCTAATGTGATCTCCACTTCCTCCGGTCTGGTCGCCCGGAGACCGAGAGCATCGTACGCTTCCGCCAGCTTCACAAAATCGGGGACATTGCGTATATAGCTGTGGGAATACCGCTTTTCGTAGAAAAATTCCTGCCACTGGCGAACCATGCCCAGGAAGCCGTTATTCAAAATGACTATTTTAACCGGGAGCTTGTAGTTCACCGCCGTGGCCAGTTCCTGAATATTCATCTGGATGCTCCCGTCGCCAGCAATATCCACGACAACTCTGTCCGGACAGGCTACCTGCGCGCCGATTGCCGCAGGGAATCCGTATCCCATTGTTCCCAATCCCCCCGAGGAAATGAAGGAATTGGGATAATCGAAGCGGTAGAACTGGGCTGCCCACATCTGGTTCTGTCCCACTTCTGTCGTGATGATCGCTTTACCCTCGGTCAGCCGATAGAGTATATCAATAACATGCTGGGGTTTGATTTTTTCAGCCTGAGAGTAAGACAGGAGCGCCTGCTTCCTCCAGACTTCGATCTGCTCGTGCCAGGCTTTCGTCTGCGACTCGGGGATCACAACCTTCTCCTGGGCCATCCATTGATTGAGAAGCTGCAACACCGGCCTGCAGTCGCTCGTGATCGAGAGGTGCGCCTTCACGAATTTGTCAATCGATGCCGGGTCAATGTCGATATGGATAACCTTGGCGTGGGGCGCGAAGGCATCAAGTCTGGAGGTAACGCGGTCATCGAATCGCACGCCGATGGCAATCAAGAGGTCGCAGTGGCTGATAGCCATATTGGCACAGTAAGTGCCGTGCATTCCCGGCATGCCGAGCCACTGAGGGGCTGAGGCCGGGAATCCTCCGAGCCCCATCAATGTCGAGGTAATAGGGATGTCCAGCTTCTGCACAAACGTCCTCAATTCATCCCAGGCTCCGCCCAGGATGACGCCGCCGCCGGAAATAACGAGAGGTTTCTCCGCTTTCCTTATCATCTCGAGGGCCCCGGCACAGCTCTCCTCGATAGGTGTTTTTGCGCCGTTATCGGGGAGACTGACATTCCACGCTATGGCCCCATCTTCTATTAGGGAGCGAGTGATGTCTTTGGGAATATCGACCAGGACCGGCCCTGGTCGCCCCGTGCGGGCAATATGAAAGGCCTCTCGCACAGTTCGCCCCAGGTCCTCAATCCGCCTTACGAGAAAATTGTGTTTGGTGCACGGTCGCGTAATGCCTGTAATATCCACCTCCTGAAAGGCATCGCCGCCAATCAGCGCTGTCGCCACCTGGCCGGTGAATACGATGACTGGAATCGAATCCATGAACGCATTTGCGATACCGGTGACGGTATTGGTCGCTCCAGGACCAGAGGTCACCAGACACACGCCGACCTTGCCAGAGGCGCGGGAATATCCGTCGGCCGCGTGTATAGCGCCCTGTTCATGCCGTACCAGAATATGCCTGATGTCCCGCCTGTAGAGCTCGTCGAAAATATCCAGAACCGCACCACCGGGAAAACCGAAGATGGTGTCGACATTCTCCTTCTTCAGAGCCTCGAATAAAACTTGCGCTCCTGTTAGCTTCACGTCTCATTCCCCTTACTTTTTTGAAGTGACTTTCGGGTAAAAAAAACCGCTACCTTTGGCTGGTAACGGTTGCCTGGTGCGTGGTATCTGTTAAAGGCGAACCATCAGCCAGCCCCTCTCGCGAGGATAATAATTACCCCGATAATAATGCTTCTCTTAGCTATATCAGTCGGATACATGCAATCATCCTCATTATTGAGGCATTTTGTAACAAGCTCCTTCCATATTGTCAAGTGGATTGGGAAATTTCCCGGGTTTTTCCGGCGGCCTGATTCTCCTTACGGCAATGGAACCCGTTCTGTTCCTCTCCATCACCCCGAAAGATTGAAAATATTTAAGCGTCGCTGCCGTCTCATCCCGCTGTCCCGTTTTCTCGAAGATCAAGTAATCGGCGGACATCGTCACGATTCTGCATCCCAACATTTCCGCAGCTTTGAGAATTTCGGCGTGCGTTTCCTCCTTCACATTCACCCCGAACAACATCAACTCCCTTTGAATGAAGGCGTGTCCCGAGAGGTCAGAGACTTCAATCACGTCCACTATTTTCTCCAGTTGTTTTTTGATCTTTTCCGTAAAATCAGGATCCGATTCGCTGGTCAGGGTAATGCGCGAGATATCGGGGTCGGTCGTTTCCGCCACGCAAAGGCTTTTAATGTTGTACCCATGACGGCCGAACACGCCTGCCACACGGGAAAGCACACCGGGCTGGTTGTTGACCAAGATGGAAATGATCTGTTCCTCTTCACGCACTTCTCTAGACAGAGTGTATCCTCCCATGCTGTTAATCAAACCGATCGAACATCATCTCGATGTTCGAACATCCAGGAGGTATTATTGGGTACACGTAGTTTTCCGGGTCGACGAGAGCCTCCAGGAGAAAAGGCCCCTCTGCGTTGACCAGCTCATCGATTCCGGACCGGGGATCTTTTTCCACGTCGGTCCTGCAGGCTGCAATGCCAAAACCCCGGGCGACGGCAACGAAATCGACCTTTCTCCCCAGATCGATAGCGTTAAAACGCTCGTTATAGAAATGGTGCTGAATCTGGCGGATCATGCCGAGGTGGCCGTTGTTAAGAACGATGATCTTTATCGGCAGATTGTAGTATCCGACTGTCGCCAGCTCCTGGATATTCATATAGAATCCACCGTCTCCCATGATAGCCACAACGGCTCTTTCCGGCGCGCCGACCTTCGCCCCTATCGAAGCGGGCAGGCTGAATCCCATAGTCCCCATCCCGCCGCTGGTAATGAGGCTGCGGGAGCCCTTGGCTCGCCACGAACGGACCGTCCATATCTGATTTAGCCCCACGTCGGTAGTCACCGTCGTTTCTTCGGGCATGGCTTCCTGCACCATATGGATGAAATTTCCCGCCTGGCCGCAGCCGCCCTCATCAATTTTCTGCTCACTGGCCTCCCTTTCAGTATCAATCCGCTGGAGCCACTCGGACTTTTCACTCCTCTCGACAAAGGGTAGCAAGGCTGCAAGGGTTTCTTGAACATCCCCAACATAGGGGAGATTGATCTTGATGCTCTTACCGATGGAAGTTGGATCGATATCGATCTGAGCGATTTTGGCCAGGGGCGCGAATTCTTCTATCTGGGCAGTACTGCGATCCGAGAAACGGGTACCCACAGCCAAAATGAAATCGCACTGATGCACCATTTTGTTTGCAAGCTCATCTCCATGCGTTCCAATCAGCCCCAGGTTGTAGCCATTGGCGGAATCGACGGAACCAACTCCCATCATGGTCGTCACGAAGGGAATTTTTGCTTTTTCTATCAGCTCCCGGATCAGGTGAAGGGTATTGCTCAGCTTGACCCCTCCGCCAATAATAAGAATCGGTCTTTCACTCTGATTCAGCGCTCTGGCAATTTTCGCCAATTGTTCCGGGTCCTCAACACTACGACAATTTTTCTTCAATGAATAGCTCGATGTTTCTTCCGTCTGTCTGCAGTGCGCCGTCAGGATATCTCGGGGCAAATCAACGAGAACAGGTCCGGGTCTCCCTGTCCTGACCAGCTCGAAAGCCTGTCTCAGTGTCGCCGCAAGGTTGTCCGCCTCGCGCACCTGGTAGCTGTGCTTCGTGATTGGCATAGTGATCCCGATGATATCCGTCTCTTGAAAAGCATCCTTCCCAAGGAGAGCTGTACTCACCTGTGCGGTAAGGGCAATCATGGGCGTTGAGTCCATATAGGCCGTGGCGATCCCTGTGACGAGATTGGTCGCACCCGGGCCCGATGTTGCCAGACACACCCCAATCTTTCCGCTGGCCCTGGCATATCCATCGGCGGCATGAGCCGCTGCCTGCTCGTGCCGCATGAGATAGTGGCGGATTTGGTCGGTTGCGGCCAGACAGTCATGGAGGGGCAATGTGTTCGCTCCCGGATACCCGAATATGACATCCACTCCCTCCTCTTTCAGGATTTGGGTGATGATATCTGCTCCTGTGCTCCTCATCGTTTCTTTTTCCTCTCGCTTCTGGCCTGTAGACAAAAAAGCCGCGCATCTTTAGGGTGGCGGCTTCTTAAAAAAGTAAAAAAGCCGCGGGTCTTTGGGGATCCGCGGCTCGTTGTTTCTACATCAATTTCCTCACAGAAACCGAGCAGCGGTCCCCTCAGGTACGACGACTACCGCTACGGCTACAATCGAGATATTGTCTTTATGATTGCTCTTGGTCATAAAATGGCTCTTAATTATTTTGGGGCATTATACCCAAAAGGAATTAATTGTCAAGGGTGTCTGCATTTTGCCCTGCACTTTTTCCTGATCGATTTTGTCCACCCTCTCCACTTCTTGGCTTGCGGTTATCCTGTCGGCGTACTGCGCTTCGATTATCCCACTTTGGGTGTGAACTCCGGGGGAAACCGGCAAGTTTTTGATTGAGGTGATGCTCCCATCGCTCTTTCAGTAGCCTCCCCGATCCTTTTCCGGGCCAGTGCGAGATTCAAGGAAACGGTCCTCCCTCCTGACCGTAGCGGGAATATACGCCCCTCGCGAGGCTGTCAACAGCCTTTAACAGGGCCTGAAGGGTGAATCTCTTTGATCAGCGGTCCTTCTGCTTTCGTATTTTCGAGCGGCACGAGCAGCGTAACTTCATAACGGCCGAAACCCTGCAATGAAGAGGGCAGGACTTTGACTTTTTAAAACCTTTTCCTATAATGGGTTACCGTCTTCGGAAGCAAACGGAATTCTTTGAAAACGAAAGGCCGCATTAACGAAAGATAAAACCGGAGAAATGAGTGGATTGAAATGACCCGGCTTTTTGGCATTGGAACAGACATCATTGAAGTCGAGCGCGTCGAACGGGAGCTTGTCCGTACGAAAGGGCTGAAGGAGAAGATCTTCACCCACCAGGAAATCGAATATTGCGAATCCAAACACCGACCGGCTCTCCATTTCGCGGCCCGCCTGGCGGCTAAAGAGGCTTTTCTTAAAGCCCTGGGGACTGGCTGGCGGGGAGGGCTTCATTTCAATGAGATTGAGATTATCAACGATAGTGGCGGAAAACCCGAGATCGTCGTTCATGGCAACATTAGGTCGTTTTGTAGAGAAAAAGGCGTGTCCGAGATGCCGGTCTCCCTCTCTCACATCAAGGATCTGGCTCAGGCTATTGTGATCCTGGAAATACGATCCAACGAATAAGAGATGTCGCAGATCGGCTCTTACGAAAAACGTCTCAAGGGCTTTTCCTGGTCCATAGCGGAACGTGAGCTCGAGTACAGGGAAGGAAATAGCATCAACATCGGCTGGTACTGCACGGACCGGCTCTGCCGGACAGCCAGGGCCAGGAAGCCCGCACTGATTTGGGAAGGTCATATCGGCGAGGAAAGGGTCTACACCTACGAAGACCTGCGGTTGGCTTCGAATACTATCGCTGCTTTCCTTAGGAGTCTCGGGCTCAAGGATGGAGATAGAATCTGTCTTTTTCTGGACAAGATCCCCGAGCTTTATATCGGTTTCCTCGGCATTCTCAAGCTGGGAGCCATCGCTCAGCCTCTTTTTTCGGCCTTCGGCGACAGCTCGCTTTTCGTTCGTTTGAGCGATGCCGGAACCGTCGCCGTCCTGACCCAGAGAAAGCACCTTTTTAAAATCAGAAAGATCCTCGACCGGCTGCCTCACCTCAAATGGATCATCGTCGTCGATTCCGACGGAAAAATTCTCCTCCGGGAGCACGAGGTCGCCTTCTCGCTCGATGCAGCCCAACCGGTGGATGATTTCGCCGTCTTTCCGACCAGTGCCTATTCGCCCTCGGTGATCCATTACACCTCAGGAACAACTGGGCAACCCAAAGGGGTTCAGCATGCTCACTATTCGCTGATTTCGCAATACCTCACGGCCAAGTGGGTCCTCGATCTTCAGGGCGAAGATCGATACTGGTGCACGGCGGATCCGGGCTGGGTCACAGGTACCTCTTACGGTATCATCGCGCCTTTCGCTCTTGGTATCACGCAGTGTGTCCTGGATTCGGGGTTCAGGGCGGAAAGCTGGTATCGCTTTATCGAAAAGCGGCGCATCAGCGTGTGGTATTCCGCGCCCACGGCTATCCGCTCGCTGATGAAAGCAGGCGATGAGTTACCGCGGAAGTTCGAGCTGTCTTCCCTCCGCCATCTGGCCAGCGTCGGCGAGCCCCTCAATGCGGAAGCAGTGCTCTGGTCGGAAAGGATATTCGGCAAACCGTTTCTGGATACCTACTGGCAGACGGAGACCGGGTGTATCGTTATCAGCAACTATCCCGGCCTGGAAGTACGCCCCGGCTCCATGGGTAAGCCGTTTCCGGGAATTGAAGCCGCTATCCTCAATCCGAAAACCAACGAGCCTTTTCCCATCTGCGGAAAAGCCGGACTCGTCGCCCTGAAGCCGGGTTGGCCCTCCCTGATGAGAGGCTATTGGAACAATCCGAGCGCGTACAGGGATAAGTTTCGAAACGGCTGGTATATCAGCGGCGACCGAGGCAGGATCGACCAGGACGGATATTTCTGGTTCGTCGGACGCGATGACGACCTCATCAATACGGCCGGCCACCTGGTCAGCCCCTTCGAGGTCGAATCTGCTCTGCTCGAGCATCCGGCCGTGGCCGAGTCCGCCGTCGTCAGCAAGCCCGACCCCATCAATCTTGAGATCGTCAAGGCTTTCATCAGCTTGAAGCCCGGTTTCCAGCCAGGGAAAGAGCTGGATTTGGAAATCATGAATTTTGTCCGGAAAAAGCTCTCGCCGTTGGCCATGCCACAGGAGATCGAGTTTGTCGAGTCCCTGCCAAAGACACGAAGTGGAAAGATCATGCGCCGGATTCTCCGCGCCCGGGAATGGGATGAGGAGATTGGCGACACCTCGACACTAGAAAATGATTGAAGCGCAACACGGAAAAAAGGAGTACAAGTATGATGGATAAACTCAAAGATGTCATTCTGAAGTACGTCATCGAAGAATATCTTGAAGCCGACAGCGAACCAATCACGCTTGAAACGCCTCTGATCTCAGGGGGAATCGTGGACTCATTCTCGATGGTCTCCCTGAAGCGGTTCCTGGAGAATAAATACGGCATTCAGATCCCGGACGAGAAAGCCACGCCGGAAGCTTTCGATTCCGTCAGCAAGATTGCCGCCCTCGTCAGAGAACTGGTCAATCCTGAATGAAGGGCAGTGCAGAGGGAGGATAGATCATGGCCTACAGCGAAAAAGTCCGTCGTCTCTATCAGAATCAGCTGCAAGCGATCCGCGAGGCCGGCGTTTTCAAAAAGGAACGACACATCCATTCCCCTCAGGCAGCCGATATCGAGGTTGAATTTCCGACCGGATCGAAGCTGAAGAGGGTGATCAATATGTGCTCCAACAATTACCTTGGGCTCTCCAGCCATCCTGAGGTTATCAAAGCTGCCCACGAAGGACTCGAGAGGCGCGGTTACGGCCTGTCTTCGGTCCGCTTCATCTGCGGCACGCAGGACATCCACGATGAACTCGAGCGGCGGATGAGTAAATTCCTGGGAATGGAAGATACGCTGCTTTTTCCCTCATGCATGGACGCCAACACCGGCGTTTTCGAGGTCATCCTGAGCAAAGACGATGTCATGATTTCGGATCGGCTGGTTCATGCCTCTCTTATCGACGGCATCAGGCTTTGCAGCGCAATCCATGACACCTATAAGCATTCTGACATGGCCCACCTCGAGAGCAAGCTACAACTTCATTCCGACAAACGTCTCAAGCTCGTCATCACCGACGGCGTCTTCTCCATGGACGGTGATATCGCTCAGCTTGACGAGATCGTCGCCCTCGGTGAAAAATATGATGCCCTGATCCTCGTCGACGACTCACACGCGACAGGATTCATCGGCAAGACGGGGCGCGGTACCCATGAGGCTTGCGGCGTCCTAGGCAAAATCGATATCATCACCACAACCTTCGGGAAGGCCCTCGGCGGCGCATCCGGCGGCTGCGTTTCCGGTCGTCGGGAGCTGGTCGAGATGTGCCGGCAGAGAGCCCGGCCCTATCTTTTCTCCAATACCATCGCCCCAGTCGTCGTCAGCGGGATCCTTAAGGTGATGGAGATCCTATCGGCAGGCACCGAACGATGCGATAAGCTCGAAAAAAACACCGCCTACTGGAGAAAAGGACTGAGCGAAGCCGGCTTCCTGCTTAAAGAAGGAAATACGCCCATCGTCCCAGTCATGCTCTTTAACGCCAAGCTCTCCCAAGACTTCTCATCTGCCCTCTACAAGGAGGGCATCTATGCCGTCGGTTTCTTCTTCCCCGTCGTCCCTCAGGGCCAGGCACGGATCCGGACGCAGATCTCGGCCAGCCACGAGATTCATCACCTTGACAGGGCTCTGGAGGCTTTCATCAAGGTCGGAAAGAAATTCAAGATCCTGGGGAAGACGAAACAGGAAATTATCAAAATGTACGGAGCGTAGGCTCTAGCCCGTCAATCGCCCCAGCAACCTCCACCCGACTGGCAGGAGTGTGGCTGAAAGAATTAGTTTCAGAAGGTCGCCGAAGATGAAAGGCAGCAGGCCTGTGGCCAGCGCTCGCTCGCTACCCACGAAATAAGCCAGCCAGGGCAGACCTAAGGCATAAATTACAGCGTTGCCTAGGAGCATCGCCAGGCCAGCAGTCCAGAGGTGCCGGTCCCAGTTCTTCTCAGCCAGACGGCCCACCAGGAAGGCGGCGGCGGCGAAACCCAGCAGGTAGCCACCGGTCGGGCCAGCCAGGCGGGCGGGGCCAGCCATTCCCCCGGCAAAGACGGGCAGACCAAGGACTCCCTCTACCAGGTAAGTGAGGACAGCTAGGCTTCCCCGCCGGCTACCCAGCAGAGTGCCGACCAGGAGCACGGCCAGGGTTTGCCCGGAGATGGGAACAGGACTAAAAGGCAGGGGAAGAACAATCTGGGCAGCGAGAGTGATGAACAGGCTACCGCCAGCGATGCAGGCCAGATCGTACAGTAGGGCATACCGCCTCTGGGTGGGGCGCATAACGTCGGCGTAAGTCATTTCTCCTCCTCAATTGTTTGTCTGTAAGGCGGCTTCGCCACTATAACACAATGCTCTGAGAGGAGTCAAAACCTCTCGCCGGATGAAACCTTCCTTTTCCAGCCTAGAAATATATTCCCCACAGAACCTTCCTTTTGATGTTTTGGCCAAAACGGCCAAAACATCAAAAGGAAAAATCTTTCTACTGGGCCTACTTACTCATGCATGCGGTTACCTTGTTAGCGGGTCAGTTCAGCCATCGTACGACCTCGTCGAACGGCTTGCGCGGACGGGCGGCCGGACTATCATCAGGGTAACCCAGCGAGACGGCGGCGACCAGTTGGCAGGTCTCTCCCATCCAGGCGCACAGCTCGTCGTAGGCGTAAAAGACATCGCAGATCCAGAGCGTCCCCAGGCCAATCTCCAGGGCAGCAAGCAGCATGTTCTGGATAGCTGCCCCGAGCGACTGGATGTCCACGATGTCGATCGGCTCCTTCCAGAACGGCGTGCCCGGAGTGTGCCCGGCCTCCAGGTTGAAGATAAAAATTGTCACTGGGGCCTGCTCCATCACACTCGCCGTCCACTTGCTGCTGCCGGAGTTTATCCCCAGGGTCTCGACCTGGGCGATGCCCTCGCGCAGGACGCGCACCATCTCGGCCCGCTTGTCCTGCCGGACGACGACGAAACGCCAGGGTTGGCGGTTCTTGCCCGAGGGGGCCTGGATAGCCGCCTCCAGTAGTTTCTTGACCATCTCGTTGGGCACGGGCGTGTCCTTGAATTTGCGGATGCTACGACGGGAGGCAATCGCTTCCAGCACGTTCATCCGTACTCCTTTCTGGAAAGGTCCGGCATAGGGCAAGAATTCGAACCAACCTATATGCGTTGAAAAAGCCCGGCCGAAATCTCCTTAAGAAATCGACTGTTTAGCTCAGTCGATATTGTACTCTTCTTATTAATAGGTCGCTCGATGCAACGAAACATATGACTCTTTCCCAGGTCCACACGTGGCTTTCCTGCCTAAGGATTACCACAATATAGGCTACTCTACGATTTCGCGCCCGCAGCGCTGGAGTCACAGCGAGTCGTCAACGCGCGCTATTGCGCCGGTGTCCAATTAGGACGATGAGGCGCGGAAGATAGGGGGTGAACTAAGAAACAAGTTCTCTGAATGCTATTGACTCAGTGTATACACCCAGTGTATAGTAGTATTCATGAGCGTCTCCTACGCACTTCTGGGGCTTCTGGAACAAGAGCGAAACCACGGATACGAGCTCAAGCGCCGCTACGATGAGTACTTCGGACGCGGCAAGCCACTGCCATATGGCCAAGTGTACAGCACGCTGTCACGACTGGCGCGAGATGGCCACGTACTGGCCGAGGGCTGCGCGCCCGGCGAAGGTCCCGAGCGTAAGCTTTATGCGATCACCCAGGAGGGCGCAACAGTTCTCGCAGCATGGCTTGCGACGCCAGAACCTCCCGAGCCTCATCTGCAGACAATTCTCTCTGTAAAGACCATCCTCGCGCTCCTTCTGGGGCGGCCCGCCACCGTGTATTTGGATGCGCAGCGTCACGCCCACCTGGCGCGTATGCGCGAGCTCACCGCCTTTCGTCGTGAGGCGCTCCTTCTGGATGCGCTACTCGCCGATCACGCCCTTTTCCATCTCGAAGCAGATCTGCGCTGGATCGAGCTCACCAGCGCTCGACTGGATGAGCTCGCGAAGGAGTTAAAGCGATGAACATCGTCGTTGGCAGCACCTTTGAAGCTCAAGCTATCTCTGGAGGTCAAACGCTCGACCCCATTCTTAGCTGTTGCGACATCCATTTGTCGTTTGGTGAGACGCCAGCATTACGGGGAGCTAATTTCAGTGTGTGGCAGGGAGAGATCGTCGCCATCATGGGGCCGAGCGGGTCGGGCAAATCCACGCTCCTTTATTGCCTTGCCGGTATCCTTATACCCGATCGTGGCGCGGTCCTATTCAAGGGATGCCGCCTCGATGGGTTGAGCGAGGCGCGGCGCACCGAGCTTCGCCGCGTCGAATTCGGCTTCGTCTTTCAGTTCGGTCAGCTAGTGCCGGAACTGAGTGCACTCGAGAACGTAGCTCTCCCACTGCTGCTGGCAGGCCAGCGGAGGCCAGAAGCTTACGCTGCGGCCCGGCGTTGGTTCGTACCGCTCGGGCTCGACGGTCTCGAGGGCCGGCGCTCCGGAGAACTCTCGGGCGGGCAGGCACAGCGTGTCGCCCTGGCGCGAGGGCTCGTCGCAGAGCCGCAGGTGCTGTTCGCCGACGAGCCCACCGGCTCGCTCGACTCGCTCGCCGGCGAGCAGGTGATGAACTTGCTGGTCGCCAGCGCGCGGCAGCAGGGCATTACCGTGCTCATCGTGACGCACGAGCCACGAGTGGCCGCCTACGCCGAGCGCGAGGTGATCGTGCGCGACGGGCGCGTGATCGACCCGGCGCTAAGAGTGTCGGCAAGCGCGGAACAGACTGCAGTCAGGGTACCCGGTTGATCGCCCTTGGGTTACGCTTTTCCCTCAGTGGCGGCCGGGAGGCGGGGGCACGCCTCGTCTTCACCGCTCTCGGCGTCGCCGTCTGCGTCACCCTCCTGCTCTTCACACTGAGTGGCTTCAATGGTATCTCAGCCAAGCAAGCACGCGAGACCTGGCTGCTGCGGACAAGCATACACAATCGCGTCCCCAGCGTCGACGAGACGACGAGCGATCCCCTGTGGTGGCGACTGGTCTACGACAGCTACGGCAGGAGGCCGCTGCTGCGCCTCGAGATCGCCGCCACCGGCGTGCGCGCGCCGCGATTACCGGGGGTCGCACGTCTGCCGCAGGTGGGCGAATACTACGTGTCGCCCGCCCTCGCCCAGCTGATCGCGGCCACCCCCTCGGACATACTGCGGGCGCGCTTCCCCGGTCGTCAGGTAGGCATCATCGCCGAACCGGGTCTGCCCGCGCCGGACTCACTGCTCGCCGTGATCGGCCGCGAGCCCGCTCAGCTCAGTGACCAGAGCGGGGCCATTGAGGTACGCAGCGTCGAGACGGCGCTGCCAGAGCACAATTACTCCATCTTCCTGCGGGTCGTGCTCGGCATCGGCGCCGCCGGATTGCTCGTCCCAGTTCTCGTTTTCGTCGCAACCGCTGCGCTCCTCGCCGCTGCGCGTCGCGAGGAGCGCTTCGCGGCGCTGCGTCTAGTGGGCGCCACACCATCACAGGTCAACCTGATCGCGGCAGTCGAGTCAGGGTTCGGCGCAGTGGCCGGCACGGCCGCCGGCTTCCTCTGTTTCTGGCTTCTTCGCCCGCTAGTCGCGCGTATCCCCTTCACCGGAGATCCATTCTTCCCGGGCGACCTTACTCTGGGCTGGCTCGCCATCGCCAGCGTCGCCGTGGGCGTTCCGCTGATCGCCATGCTGGCCAGCATGGTAACCATGCGCCGCGTGCATATCTCACCGCTCGGCGTGACGCGACGCGTCACGCCCGAACCTCCGCACCCACGGCGCCTCGTCCTCGTCGTCTTGGGCCTCGGCGTGTTGGCTGCGGCACACTTCCTGACAGAGAGCATCGCCTCAGTGTGGGTCCTCGTCGCCGCCTTCGTCCTGATGATCGTGGGTCTCATGGTAGCTGGTCCCTGGCTGACCATGGTCGGCGCGCGTCTGTTGACGAAGGTCGCCAAGCACGGCGCCACGCTCATCGCTAGCCGCCGCCTCAGCGACAATCCAGGTCGTGCTTTCCGCGCCATAAGCGGGCTGATCCTCACCGTGTTTGTCGGTACCGTGTTCGTCGGCGTCGTCGGCACTGCCATAAACACCCGGGGTGCGGCTCTCGACCCCATTTCCCTACCCCCTGGTGCGGTGAGCCAGTGGTGCGACGGCTACCCTGAGGGCGGGCTCCCACCCGCCGATGCAAACAACTTGCTCGCGCACGTGATGAGCCTGCAAGGAGTCCGTTCTGTGGTCCCTGTACGCGCTCCCATAGACCAGGTTAACGGTGATAAGCACGGCCTTGTTGCCGCCACCGACTGGTGCAGACTCCCCACACTCGATGCACCACACGGAAGAGGAGACGTAGTCAGCGTGGACATCGACGCCCTTCTGAGCGGTCATCTCCACAGCGAGCGGAGTGAGGCTGGTCCCGCCCCTGCGGGAGGACTCTCTAGCCGACCTCTCCGGGCCCTCATTGTCGTCACCGACGGTCACCAAGAGAGCATCGAGCGCGTGCGTACCGCCTTGCAGGCGGTGCTGCCCGCGGCACCACCAGCCTTCACCGCCAGTCAGCTCGACACGGGCGACCAGCAGCTTACCGTGCTGCAGCGCATGGTCGATGTCGGCATCGTCCTCAGCCTCATAATCGCTGGATGCAGTCTGGCGGTGTCCGTGGCGAGCAGCCTCATAGAACGCCGCCGATCATTCACGCTGCTGCGTCTTGCGGGCATGCCGTTCGCCCATCTGCGACGCGTAGTAGTCCTGGAGGCGGCCGTGCCGCTTGTGTCGGCCGCGCTCGCCTCGGCTGGCACCGGCTTCCTCGCCGCCGATCTCATCCTGCGTACTACTGGCGATTACGGGGTGAGCTTGCCGCCCATCAGTTACTTCCTCATCATCGGCGGCGGCCTCGCTGCGGCTCTAGGCGTGGTCTGTGCGACCTTGCCACTACTGCGTCGCCTCACCGAGGTGCGGGCTGTGCGCATGGAATAGATCGCTCATGGAAACACTCCGACAAATATCTGCGGGAATTCTTCAGCTAATGTACAGCAGCCTCGCGGGCACCGCGCGCCCTTTTCCGTATCGTCCGAAACAAAAAGCACTGCAAAACGACACTTTGTAGAGGCGAACCCCCCTACATTCACCTTACCTAGGATAAATATTACAATGATGGAGTTAAAGATGATTATGAGGACAGGATACCGACTCAGGATAAGAACTTGGTGTAGTTTGGCATTGATATCTATACTGCTGATTTCCGGCTGCACGCAGCCACAATCCGAATCACCTTCCGATGCTGCTCCAACCCCTTCCGCGGGTGCATCAGACGCTTACGATTTCCCTATAAAGCCGGAAAGCGAGGAATGGCAGGCCTTCAAGTCCCACGAGGAAATGCTGAAAGCCTGCCAAATTCCAAAACCGCTCCTTAAAGACATCTCCACATTGGGGCTGATTGAGACTGTAATGAACTACCCCCTCTTAAGTGACATCTTTCTTTTTGATGGTCCGCAGATCGGCATTGACCATGTTTCGGCTCAATTCAATGGCCTTGCAGAGCTATTGAAGCGCAAGGACACTGGTTCCTCGCTCCTGAACAGATATAGGGCTATGGATCCCGCGGCCATACCCAGCAACGGGACAGAGATGCAAATAGGCAATTATGCGACCGGCTTCTTCTTCGTTGAAGCCATACTCGCGCAGGAATCTATCCTATCCACGCTGACCGCCAGCGAAGCCCGGGAATTAATTGGAGAGATCAATGCGAAGGCTAAAGCAAAGCTGAACTACCCTGAAATATACGGCGCCTCTTTCTGGAGTTCCATATGGGCACTAGACAGGGCCATGCTGGTTTCAGATTACCCTCCATTTAAGCAAAAGATCAGCGAGAATGAAATGCTCAAGACCTTTACTCGCGATGGTATACTGCACAATGTCCCGTCCTCAGTATGGGATGATATCCTCTCTCAGACTATGTCGCTCTCGGAACAATATCTAACGGAGGATTAATATCAAAATGAACAAGTCGCGCAAATCCCGCTCGTTTGTCGTAACGCCGATCGGTTTTGTATCGAAAAAAGATCAGACGGCGAGCATTGTAGTGGATCATCAATACAGAGAAGGCCTAAAGCAGGTAAAGCATTTCAGCCACATTCATGTATTCTGGTGGGCCGATCAGAGTGATGCCGCGAGTCTCGAGAGACTGACCGCAAGACCTCCCTATGCTGACTATCAGGAATTAGGCGTATTCGCCTGCAGGGCGGAATACAGGCCGAATCCAATTATGGTGACCGTATGTAGGGTGAAACGCATCGACGAGAAAAATGGGGTCATCGCCCTAGATGGCATCGATGCTTTCGATCAAACGCCGGTGATCGACATCAAGCCCTATATACCGGTCTGCGACCGCGTGGAAAGCGTGAAAGTTCCCGCTTCGCATAAAAACTGGCCTTCCTGGTATGATGCCGAATTCGATCCCACCGCTCCGGACTACGACAGCTCGGGGGGAAACGAAAACGAGCAATATCCAACCACCGGCAGAATCGGACGCTTGGCCAGGCAGGTACTTAAGCAGACCGATCGGGCCACCGTCACTGAGGTGTTTCGCGATTGGAAACAATACCGATCTCAAATGACCAAGAGGGCGGGCTCCGAATGGATTGAAACCGTAATGTATAGGCTCGAGGAAAAGGCGGGGGAAGAAAAAACCCGATCGATCATGAAGCAATGCGGCCGCGAATGCTTCGACTCGATTGTGATGCTCAAAAAAGTCGCCGAGGAGTTGAGCGACCAACAATTGACCGTTCAAGAATTCATCGCCAGCCAGAACGAAAAATTCGGAAAATACACCCACTACTCACTGGCGGACGATGGCGCGATCATTCTCGAGCAGTTCAATTGCCAATGCCTGGTCAAACACGTCAAAAAACCTTTTTCAAAAAATACCTACTGCCAGTGCGGTGTCGGCTGCAGAGAGAAGTACTTTTCCCAGGCACTCGGGAAAAAAGTGAAGGTGATACTGTTAGAATCCAGGGCAACCGGAGGAGCAAGTTGCAGATTTAAGGTGATTGAGGGATAGGGGCGTCCTTGCGTCGTTCTCAGCTTCCCAAGCGCGGTCGTCTGGGAAGCTGAGAACGATTAATCTAACATCCCTATCGACCGTTAAAGCCGTGCCTTGTTGCTGAACTGAAGGGATATAGGGAAAGCAGTACTCCCTTAATCAGACTTTCATTTCTCTGATATCGACGATCTTCTCCGCCAGGAGTTCGATCAGCTTTTTTACCTCTCCTAAGGCGATTCCCGAGACCTTGAACGTAACCAACCGGTTGGACTGATCGGCGCCCGCAAACTGGCTGAAGGCAATGAAGTTCCCGTTGGCATTGTTAATGGCCTGGGTCAATTTCACCAACTGACCGCGCTCTTCGCGCACAAGGATTGTGGCACGCACGCCATTTTCCCGGGCACCCATCAGCTCCAGGAAAATTTTAAAAAGGTCGGTCTCGGTGATTATCCCGACGATATGATCGCCCCGCATCACCGGCAGTCCGCCAATCTTGTTGTCTGCCATAATTCTCGCGGCCTCCTCGATTGGGGTATCCTCGGAGACCGTAAGGACGTTTTTCGTCATAACTTCGGCCACTTTGATCTTGCTGATCAAGTAGCCGATTTCCCAGACGCTGAGCGAGGTGGCGGAAGAAGGCGCGGCATTCAGCAGGTCTTTCTCTGAGATGATCCCGACCAATTTGCCGTTCTTGATGACCGGGGTGCGTCGAATACGTTCACGCCTCATCAGGTTCAACGCGTCGTTTACAGGCAAGTCGGATTGCACAGTAATAACAGGATGACTCATACGTTCATATACCAGCATATTGCCCTCCTGAAATCATGAAATAAAATGGTTGATTCTCCAGTGTTTTCTCTAATTTATATAGATATTATAGCGAAAAAACGTTGAACAAATAGAGGTGCAGGAAGGCGATCGATAATGATCACCTTCTTCGTCAGAGATTAGGGCACCTTTCAGTCCCCTTATTAGCGGGGCGCTCAATGCAACCGATTCAAAGCCGGCGATGTGACGCTGGTGATCGACCAACCGGTCAAGGGACAATCTCCGACGAGCGCTCAGGTATGTTAAATCCCCGTAACTACAGCCCACCATTCTGTTCGCTTTTACCTCAAGCCGAGCTTCTTGTTCTGCGCCAAAAGTTGCACAGCCTCCGCCAGTCGTCTGTCTCTCGTCTCGTCTGTTTTGGCAGCCGCTATCCATCGAATATAGTTTCTGCGGTATGAGGGAGCAAGGCCGTTGAAATGCTCCCAAGCCTTCCGATTGTCCATCAACACTTGCTTGAAATACTCGGGAATATCCTGTTCTTCCGTTTTGGATGGTGGGGTTCTGCCATAGTCATCCTCAAGGCCCGAATAGCCGACTTTGGCCAGTCCCGCCTCGGTCATTCTGCCTTCTCGAATCATTTTTGCGACTCGCCTCTTGTTGAGCGCCGACCATTTGCTATTGGACTTGCGCGGCGTAAACTTGCGAGCATATTTTTCGTCGTCTATTCTCTGAATCAGGCTATCGATCCAGCCAAAGCACAATGCCTCTTCAACGGCATCGTCGTAAGCGATGCCAGGCCGGCGAGTATGTTTCTTGTAATAAACCAGCCAAACTTCCGTTTCTGTAGCGTGATTCTTTTCCAGCCATGCACGCCATTCGTCTCGATTTTTCACATAGAGCATTCGCGTTACCTTCATCTGTTATCCTCCACAACCGCTGCCAGCCAAGCATTTTGACATGCGATTACTTTTTTAGATAGGCCAGCGCACGATCCCTACCCCGCCGTCACCGTCCACACGCTGGCCGTGCCAAACGACACACGGTCGCCGGGATGCAGCGTCTCGGATACATGGGGCGCGCCAGCCAGCGGCTGGTTGACAAACGTTCCATTGCTTTCAGTCCCCTTATTAGCGGGTCACTCAATGCAACCATCCACCAGTCCCGCCTCCACCGCCTGCTGAACCGCGCGGCGGAACAACTCCTTGAAAACTTCTTCCCCCCAGCGCCGCGCCTTGCTCAACACGCTGTGATTGGGCACATCATCATCGATGTCGTAACCCAAAAACCACAACCAGTCCAGCCGCTCCGCGATCGTCCCCATCATTTCCCGCTCCGAACGCACGTGTACATAAACAGCAGAATCATCATCTTCATGATCACCGTTGGTGGCCCAATATCAATTCAATTGTGAACACCGAAAAATTATCCTGCTGTTCTGGATTTGGGCAACAGCCCGTTGAGACCTGACCCCGATGGTACCTTCATCTCTATTCCTTGTGCCAACGCCTGGATCAGCCGCCGGGCGGTAGGGCAACACAATCGCCTAATAAGCCCCTCGGACATTTGACCGCCCATGTTACCGGTTGGCTGCATCCCGTAGTTATATGGCTGCTTTCAATACTGTGAGTATGTCCCGAAAGCTGTCAATGAATCCTCCAAACTCCATCTCGCTGATAATCAGCGGAGGGTCTATTCGGAATGCAGTCTTTCGGTTGCTCACTATGAAACCTCGTCTCAATAGCTGCTCATAAATGGCACTGGCTCTTTCCGGGTTTGGCACATCTACCGCCATCATGAGCCCCCTCCCGCGCACCTCAGGTATGGTCTCTGCGTCAACCAGAGACCGGAGTTGGTTAAGGAAGACCTCTCCCTTGCGATAGGATTCGGCTATCAAGTCCTCTTCGGTGATAATCCTCACCACCTCGCGAACGATTGCCGCCCCAAGCGGGTCATTCATGTGCGACTGCCCATACTTGAAAGACTTCCGGTCCAGTTCCTCAACGGTGGCTCCGTCAATGACCGCGACGCTGACGGGGTATCCGTTTCCTATTCCTTTGCCAACCGCGATCATGTCAGGAACTATCTCGTAGTGCTGGTAGCCAAACCATTTCCCAGTTCTTCCGGTTCCCGTCGTCACTTCGTTCGCAATGACCTTCCCACCGTTGCCTCTGACCCGCTGGGTGATGCTCTTGATCACTGCCTTCGGAGGAAACCTGACGAATCCTGACGAACTCCCGGGTTCAAATACAAAGTCTGATATCTCGCTCGGGATGTCCCTCAGTTGACGACACTCAGGATTGCAGGATTCGCGGTCACCGCATGATTTACACCTCTCCCAGTTGAACATGTACCATCCGCGAGACCGGTCCGTGACAGAGCTATACGCCCCGAGGTAGGAGTCGTTGAGCGTCATCGACAACGGTTTGCCGGTGATATGTCGGGCAATCTGTCGTGAGATCTCAATTGCCTCGCTTCCGGAGCTTAGAAATACACACTTCCCCTCTTGAAAGTTAGCAGCTCCAACCACAAGTTTTGCGGCTTCTTCGACGACGTCGTTCGAATAGCAATATCCGGCATGCATTAGCCGATTCAACTGTTCGGTTACTGCTTGCACTATTCTCTCGTTTTTATGGCCCAGTGCCGCGCACCAGACCCCTGACTCAAGATCCAGATACCTCGTCCTATATTCATCGATTACGTAGCATCCGCAACTATCAACAACGTTTGGAATCTTGATTTCGTGCCCCATGCAATTGTAAACGTGTTTCATTCGGCTTTCTCCCAAATGGACTATTCGAGTTTCCCGCTCACATAACGGCCTGCGTTGGGCAGCCTCTGTTTTATTAATAGCAAGCCCACTCCTCGGAAAAGGCTACACCCTTCTCAAAGTCAATAAAATCTAACCTTGGTGTCTCATCACTACCACCTATTGATGCAATGGTAGGTTTTACTCGAATGATTAGCATATTGGGTCTTTGTTCCCATTTTTCAATAACGCCCGGGAATGTTGCTCGAAATATTTCCGTATACCTCTTTGCTCCTTCTTCATTAAATCCGCCTATAATTTCTGCAACCCCTTCGAAATGTACGTTATCCTTGCATAAGGATACATTAGGATTCCTTTGAATTTGCTTACATTTACGGGAATATTTCCATGTAAAGAGGTAGATATTGGTTCCATCGCTCATTATCAAAACAGTTCGCGACTGAACGCAATTATCACATGATGTAGCCAATACCATAACTGCATTTTCTTTCGATGTAATAAAATCTGTGAACTTATTTTTCATTTCTCTATAATCGAGCATTATTCTCGGTTTATTCTCCTCCATTTCATACCTCCAATTTTAAAGATTGTCTGTTCTACGGCTGCCCAACCGGCAATGTGATTGTCCAGTTCGTTAATTCGTCCAACAAAGTTGGCAGGTGAGAAGACGGCTTGTATGCACTTGTCTATCTCTGGAGAACCATTGATAGCCTTCAGCTTTTCATCCGTGAATACCCAACAAGACGGGAAACCCTGATCATAAGAATCATTAAACCCAAGAGCATTAAAGAACAGCACAAGTTGCGGCCCTGACCGGTACTCTGTCTCTTCATTAATGAGGAGCCTGAGTTTCTCCAGCGATTTTGGCGTAAGGATCATCGACTATCCTTGGTTTTTCTGAATCACATAACGTTACGGCTCAGCCGCGCGCCGTAGGCGCGTCGACTAAAACCGATGGTTGGCAATCCTTTGTTGCTTCTCGCAAAGCAGCTCGTGCCAGCAGACGAGTTGAATCGAGTGTGGGCAATGGGCAGTCTTTGGGATCAACAAGCAACGGGATCTCGGTGCAGCCTAAGACGACAGCGTCACACCCTTGATCCCGCATCCTCCCGATAACCTTGTTGAAATACATTCGGGATTCCTCAGTGAGCACGCCGTTGACAAGTTCCTTGAAGATGATCATGTTGATGCGTTCCCGATCCGGTTCGTCTGGGATCCGGACAACTACGCCAAACCTGCTCAATGTGTCAGGATACACCGGCCCGGTCATCAGGTACTTTGTGCCTGTGATGGCCAGCGTCTTAAGTCCCTTCATTCGCGCCTCTTCGGCCACAACCTCGGCAATGTGGAGCCAAGGAATGGGAGACTGAGCCGCAACTATGTCAAACGCTTGGTGGATGGTATTGTCCGGACAAATGGCGAACTGGGCTCCGATTGTCGCGAGATGTTTCACGGAGGATAGCATTAGCATCGCCACTTTCGACCAATTTCCAGAACGGATGTGAACCATGTACTCACCCAGTGGGTATGTATGCATGGACACTTCGGGGTGCATGTGTTCACCCATTATGGAAGGTGCCTCAGAACACAACGTGCGGTAACAGAGTGCGGCACCTTCGGCGCTACAACCTACGATTCCAACATGCTTTGCCATCTGTATCCTCCCAGGCCAACGACTGGCGCGTCAGCCGCCACGAGTGAGCGAAGCGGTCGGCTGCGCGCGCTTGTTTGGCGTTTCATTTCTTGGCACAGATAATCCCAAAGAAAGGCGCAAGCTCATCGCATTGAGTGATTCTAAAACCCTGCTTCTCAAATAACGATATTAGATCCGTAACCTTATCAATACTGTCCTTCCTTTGGTGTATATCTTTTCATATCCTCCCAAGTATAGATATATTTAGGATTACTGTTGAAGTGAGGTTCTAGGTAGGATTTATATATCTTTTCAGGCAATGTTTTTGGTGTCAAATATCGATATATCCTATTAAACCTTTCCGGATCCTCTTCAGGATCGAAGAAGATAAACGGATCACTTATTACTACTCTGCCATTTTCCTTTAGCAAATTATATATTATTGCTATGGCCTTACCCTTGTCTTTTTCAGTCACATGGTGAAAGGCAGCTGATGATATGAACAAGTCTATTCGCTCACTGGTGCCAGGGTTAAGAAACCCTCCTCTGATAAATTCAACATTGGTTAGACCCCTTTTCTTTATCTCTTCAATGGCTGCGGCAATGTTCTTTTTAGCTGGCTCCACGGCAATTACTCTCTTTACTAGCGGCGCTATCGCCGTTGTCACTTTCCCCCAACCTGCTCCCATATCCATTACTATTTCATCAGGTTTGGGGTCGCTTATACTAATGAGCCTCTTAATTAATGTTGGTGTACTTTCAAAGGTATATTCTCCAGATGGACTTATTACCTAAATTGACATGCTTGTCGAAGAATTCGTCCCAACCAGCGACGTCTTCAGAGTCTTCTTTAACCATATATCGATTCCTTTGATTCTCTTCTCGAACACAGGCTTTTGGCCGCCCAACATAGAGTTAAGCCGCCCCGCCGTACACCCCATGGCGAAGCCCCCCCACCGAGCCTCTATGGCCCCTAACCGTACTAAGGACGCACTTAAGGGGTCGGCTCCAACGGCTTGTTATGCAAGTACTACATATCCAATAGATCATTACCTTTGACTTCAATCGTTGTTTCACTAATTCGTAAGGTACGCGATGTGGATGCTCGGTCCGCGCTTTCTTTATCAGCGAACTCGGTCCTTAAGCAATAAGGGGGCCGAATGACAAATGGATCAATGCACTTAAGCTTTTGTGCTGCTTTCTTTGCACCAGCCTTGATTCTCTCTCGTGCCTTTTCGGGTGACAAGCTCAGTGTTGGCGTTTGTGCAAGACCTGTGGCCTCCGGTTTCAAACTTTCTTTTACAATCACCCCTTCAATTTGAGGAACTATTGCCTTCGCTTCATCAATCGCTGCTTTGTCTCCACTGACAAAGATCGTAGGGAGGCCAAATTGACCTGCGGTTGCACAGTTCAGCCCGATCTCTCCGACCAACAACTCATTGAGCCAACATCTTCTGATCTGCGGCATGAAGCTGTGCGCAAGCACCGCTTTCGTTGTCCCAGCCATCGCGTGCAGTCCGAGGAGAAGGACTGCATCAAAGGAAGAATCTAGACCAATAGGGCCACCTTCTCCGGCCCCTATGATGATCTTGCATTCAGCGTGTACAAGCTCTGGATCAATTCCACCAGGAAAGTCTCCATGACCGTCCCAGGCAACGATCTCATTCACGCCGCTCTCGATCAAACCTTCTGTGAGCGCATTGAGCTCCCGGGTAGCAATAGTTCGTGCTTGTTGGTAGTAGTCTCCATCAAACCAACACTGCATTCTGTGATCAACTACGGTTGATGTACCCTCCAGATCGCAAATGACGTAGACTTTCACCTTAAGCACCCTTTTGAAGCTAAGACTTCCTACTTGCGCATAACGTTCGTGTTAGCCGCTGAAACCACAAGCACTTACCTTTGCTTTTGCACATTCAATTCAGACAAGAGGGCAGCGATGCACTCTGGCAAAAAAGTCTGTGTTCCTGTTTTATGAACGATTATAGCCAGGTTTCGCCAGACAAGTTTGCGCACTTCTTGCACGTCAAGTTTGAATTGTCGGGCAACCAGATGCTCAACCCATTCAATCCTGCACGTGATAGCAGCAGGTGGGTCATTGTAGCCGTGGTCACTTTCTATCAATATGCTCCCTTCGACAGACCGTCCAGAAAGGCGTTGTCATGCCACGTGGGCAAACTCGGCTTCATTCCGCCAGTCGCGACCGTCATCCCCGAAGAGCGCGGTCATGTTGGAGCCCAACAGGTCGTACATCCTTCGCGCGTGCGCTGGTACCTCTGGATCACAGCCCGCGCTCTGGGCATCGATGTCTATGATCTTCATCGACGTGATGGCCGAATGCCCGGCGTGTGCCGCGAGGTACCCGCCGCGGGCACCTCGCCGTTGTTCGGCTACTTATGTGCCGGGACTTGTGCACATTGAGCGCAGCCGAATCAAAGCCGCGGCATGATGCGGAGCGTTCTCGCCCCACCTAACCAAGTTCTGGCAAGGGAAGTCCGTGCAGTCGCTGCAGGAACGAAGATGCCGGCTGTCTGTGCAGCACTGACGGATTGCGCAGTCCCCAGACCACTGGACGGCGCGGTCGCCCCGACAGCCGCTGCAGTACGGTCCGCGGCTCATGATCTCTCCAGCCCCCTCCTCAGGTTTGAGCCAGCCCTGGCTCCTGAACCAGCCAACAAGCGCCCCTGCGGCCTGCTCGTCCGTCGGTGCGCGAAGAAGACTGCATGCTGTGCAGTCAATTCCACACGGCGCTATCTTTTCTGCGTCATTCATGATGTCTGCCTCTCTGTTCATCGGCCGAATGCTATCCAAGTTGATGGGCTTGTTATGCGTCATTGCTTCAACGGCTGCATTAAGTGCGCGACCGCCCCGGTAGGGTCTGCTACGGCACAGACGCGGCCAACATCCGGAACGTCATGCGGGGGTACAACAACACTTCCGCCGAGCAACGGGGCTTGCTTGGCACATTCCTCAATATCCTCGACTGCAATATAGGAGTGCCAATAAGACCCTTTACCCGGGGTATCGGGTGTTGGATTCATCATTCCAGCAACATCTTGGCCATTGTTCTGAAACAGGGTGTAGATACCGAATGGCCCGGCATCGATTTCCTTGCGTGTCCACCCGAACAGTGTGCTGAAGAACGCACCGCTGCTCTTCTGGTCTGGAGTTACGAGTTCATGCCAAATGAACGGACTTTGCTCTGGCATAGCGCCTCCTTTTTCCGATGTTTCATGACGGACGCGGCTCACCTGCGCCGCGGAACGTACACTTCAATTGAAAGAATACGACCAATTCCCTTGCCTTACAATTGGCAGACGACCACGGTCACTTACACCACCAACCCCGACGCGGCGTTAGGTGCAGCCGCATGTTAGGCAACGCACCAAGCATCCGAAAACGAGTCAGCCCCACGACTGGAGTTCGATGATGTTGCCTTCCGGATCCCTCACGTAACACCACGTGACCTTAGTCGACCGTCTACCACGAGACTCTTCCGGGGCATCATCTGCCCCCGTCGATAGCTGAAGCGTGACCACGTCTCCGACCTGACTGCCTCCTGCTCGAATGACTGTCTGCTGAGCTTCGGCAACATTCGGAACCACAAAAGCTATGTGTGCGAATCCCGGACGATTGATTACCGGCAGATCTCCGCTTGAAAGTTTTGTGTACGAGAAGATTTCGAGCGTGGGCCCAGCCTCAGCATTTCCTGGCAGTCGAAGATGCACTCCATGGACCTCTGAGTCCGCCACTCCTGTACCGCGTTCGAGGTCTAGACCGCGCAGATGCCGTTCAGGTGGAACGGCAATGCATCCGAAAACATCCTGGTAGAATGTCGAAAGCCGCTGCCAATCCTTGGCAATCAGATTAGTATGAGCGTATTTCGCTGATATCGCCATCTCTACTTTTTTCTAGTTGGTCAAAATACTTATGTGCTGTATTGCATGGCATTGCAATTATTGATACTTTTGCTTTACTTAGTTCAAGAAGTCCTTCTTTAACTGCATTTGCTAATGCACTATCGTCAATTGGTCTATCAATATATAGAATGGGTAGGCCAAGAGTAGATGACGATTTCAGGATAATCAATATCATATTTAGCATTATATTGCTTCTGACACTCATCATAAAACAAGCTCAAGAAATGGACTAGTAGATCTTGGGCCCATACCAGCAAGTATTCCAAGGCGTTTATGATTCAAAATAGCTCTCCTTACAAAAACCAGTCAACTTCTGTTGTTCCTCTGCGCGCGCAGCGTCCAGCTAACGCTCCGCATAACCAGGCCGGCTTTGGAGCGCCAGCGGAAAAGCCGTCCTGGTTGAAGCGGTTGTTAGCTGATTCAACTTCGCAAGCAGTTTCTGGCCGCGCGCCTTCGTTGCTAGAGTACCAATGACAACGAGTTCTTTGATGTGCAACAGCGCGACAGGCCGCAACGCCTCGTATCGCCTGGCGAGGTCGTTGAGCGCCTGTATGGCCATTGTTTTTACAATACTGCTACGGTCATTGGATGTAGTCCGTCAGCCTATTGATTACGGCTGCCTGCTCCGACTCCGAGATCCGAGAGCGGCAACCGGGCCAACATGGGCGCCACATGCCAACACACTTCCGCTTGTTCGACCTCGGCGAGCACCTCCAGCAGCGTCGTCTTGTATGGCTCTAGGCATTCCGGATGAACTGCTGTGCTCTTTTCCGCTGCGTCGGCGCTGCGCATGCGTATCACCGGGTCGTCCGCTAAGAGCCCGGAAAACAGGGCATCAAACAACTCTGGCTCCTTCAGTACCATGGCAACCACTTCGTTCGATTTCCCAATAGAGCGCCTGTCGCCGCCTTTAAGCATTCTCAATATGGCGGGCGTCGATCGCGAACCAGGGTTCATTGCATGGATTGTCGGATGACCGTCTTCCATTTCTCCGGGTCCGCTCTCCTGATGTCGCTGAGGTATATTTCATGATGTTTTCCAGCGGGCTTACAGCCGGCGTCGGCAATGAACTGGTGTAGCCGCTCAATCGTCTGCCCTTCCGACGGGAAGGGGCCGATATGCATGATCTGCGCGCACATCCCTTCCTTTAGAGGTGCAAACCGTACCTCCCCGAGCACGGGCAGTTTTTTCTTCCGTCGAACATCCTCAATCGACCTGCCGATCATGTCACGGGTGATGAAATCCGGCTGCATGATCATCATGGTCCACTTCCAGTTGGACTTGTCGTCCACAGAGAAGCTGGATATATCGTCCGCCCACCAGAGCCCTTCGAGCGGCATAACGCCGTAGTCAACAGCCAGGGAACCCTTCTTGGCCATGAATTTGATGGCATAGGAAAGGGTGAATAGAGTTTCCACAGCGGCTTGGTAAGCCGTTGAGGTGTTTGGATCTCCCTCCCCGTCGATTATCAGATAGTTCATCTCCGGAACCTCCACCTGTACGACTTGCTTTGCGGACGGCTGGTACAGGTGCTTCAGCTTCTTCTTGAAATCAATCTTCTCCATGCTGCCACCTTTTCAGGGCTAACGCTCCGCTTCACCCGCGCGAGCGAAGCAAGCGTCGGGTGCAAGCGCGAGTTAGCCATCCCCTCCAAAAGCCTCTCGCAAGAAATGCAGGACAACTTCGTTGAAAACCTGAGGATTTTCCATGTTCGAGGTGTGACCGGCACCCGGAATGACTGCTGTCTTGGCATGGGGAATGCGTCGCTGTATGTACGCTGTGTGCTGTAAAACATTTGCAGATTCATATTCGCCGTTGATGACGAGTGCAGGGACCTTGATCTTTGCAAGGTCTACCCCATGAAAGCCGACGATCAGATTGTACAGTTTTGCCATCTCGCGCGTGTCAAATGAACGCATACAATCTCGAACGTACTCGCGCACCTCAGCGTTTTGCCCAAACCAGGCTTCCCCACGCGTGAGCCGGGCAAACCAAAACGCGTAGTCGACGAAGCGACGCGCTCCCATGAGCCTGACACTGGGCGATAAGCTCCATCCCAGCAGATAGATCTGAATTTTGTCACTCCAAGTCAGGGTGGTTGAAACCGCGGTGTCGCATAGGATCAATGCCGAGATACGTTCCGGGTACAAGGCGGCAAAGGCTTGCGCAATGATGCCCCCAAGCGATAAGCCGCACACAATGGCCTGTTCAATCTCGAGTTGTTGAAGCAAAGCATCCAAGTCCCTGGCGAACAGTTGGGTGGAGTAGCGGCGTTTTTGTGACCCCCCGGTCTTGCCATGTCCACGCATATCGTACACGATCACTTGGAAGTCTTGAGCAAAGGCTAGAATTTGGGGTTGCCACATCCGATGGTCTACAAACCCCCCGTGCAGCAAAAGTAGCGGAGAGCCTTCTCCCCGAATCTCATAGTATGTCTGTATATCATCGGTCTGAACCCTAGGCATTCATTACTCCTTCCTGGTATGCTGGCTAAAACGAGTTATGTGCTATTTTCCGACCTCAAAATTCTCCGATTTAAAATTGCTGTAAAACCTACCGTTTTCGGCAGTGAACTTCAACACGCAGTAGTCGGGATCTGTGACACCTTTCGGGTAATACATTTCATCACCGTCCCGCCAAATCATCTTCTTTGAGGTGCTGTCTCGTAGGACCTCCATCGTCCCTTTCAGCATGACTCCTCGGTAAAACCGCTTTTCAAAAAAATAGACGCAAGCCTTCGGGTTGTTGATGTATTGTTTGACGCGCATGGAGGACGTGTTGGTAGTAAAGTAGATACACTTGATACCCTCCCTCTTTCGAGGAGGAAAAATGGCCTTGGTGTTGGGGAAGCCGGCTTCGTCTACGGAGCTGATGATGGAAACATTCGTATTGTCGATCATATTGCCGACTGTTTTCTCGAAGTCCCTCATTTTATTCATGCCCCCTGCACATAACGATTGAACTGTGCGGCCCGGCCAAAAGCGGCCGGGTCGCCGCCAGTAAATGTTTGGGCTGTTTTGCCTTTAATGCCATTTATACCCACAAGAAAGGCATGCCGGTCTATGGACACAAATCATCTCACCACATTCTGGACAAAGCCATTTCTCTTTTTCTTTCTGAATGAAATGCCTGATCCCAAATTCATTTATCATTTTGAGATTGTCGATCATGCTCATTCCATACTTTGTTCTATAGCGCTTATCCAACTGTTTCAGCCTGGCGCACGGGAATTTGCCACAACTGTCGAAACAATATTTGATTTTGCCACTTTCAATTTGTTCGCAATTTATAATTCTGCATCTATTACGGTACTCTGATTTTTTACTATCTTGTATTTCGATCATTCGGCAGCCTGGACATGTATTTTTATCTCTAATATATCTCAAGCAAAGACGGCAGTTCATTCCGCAAGGTGCAATCAAATTTGTGGGAATTGATGTCTTTTTTTTCTTTTTTATTACTGTCATGATTGATATTTTTCTTCAGCCCAACATAGATTTCAGCCGCGCGCTGTTTGCGTCGGCTGAAATGACTGGTTATAAGAGATTTATCCTTTTAATATTTTAACCCTCTCTATTATACTTGCCTCATGCTGTTCGTTGGTATAGCTTGGATCTTTTAAGTCTCGCCATATTTTACATGGTATTTCATGACATTTCCCGCAATGTTCCAATTTGCGTTCATTCACTACACAATTGTAGACAGGGCAAACTTCAACAGAGATATAACTTGCCCACCAAACCCTACCTTTAATCTCCGCACATCCGGCACAATTCAATTTTTTGTAATGCTCACACGTTAGGCAATTGCATCCACACACCGATAGATTTTTATCCATTTTTTTCTCCATAACGGTCGGCTGCAACCCGTTGTTAGCCCGCCCGCCGACGAAGCGGAGCGTTAGCCCAGAGGCTCGTGATGTCTTTGTTTCTGAGAACGCTGTGTTAGCCCGCTTGGTTTACCGGCTTGAGCTTTTTGGATATTGCTACATTTTACGTTTTCTGTCTTCACGCGCCACTCGCATTGCATTTAGTTGCGGCAAATACATGACCGCAAAACCCACCAGAATTGACCAGATAACCACGGAAGGGGTGAGCATTCCTGCTTGCCAGAATGAGCCATAGATAAAGAGTGAGACAGGCACATAAATGGCGCCTGCCGTTACCAGACCTGGGGCATACACCCCGGTAAATAAGGTCATGACCGCATGGAGCAGGAAATTGGCAAATATCCAACTGGCAGTGGACAAACCCAAAATGAAAGTCCATTGACTTGGAAAAGTTGTGGCCAGGAATACTGCAATGAGCACATACGCCATGAAGATTGCATTTCCTACGATAAACAACGGCATTGTAAAACGGGATGTAAAAAGCCATGGATATTTTTGGGTCCATGGGACAAAGCGCGGAGTTTCTTCCAAGATGTGAATCGCATAGGCAACAGGAACTAACCATAGAATTTGGGTGCTCATTTTATCGCTCCAATTAAGAACAATCCCCGATAGAGGATCTGCGGGAGAAATTCCTCTAAGATGGTATTGTCAAGCTTCAATTGGCCCTTTTGCCTATAGAGAAAGTTCTCGGGACTGTCGAAAATCAAGTCGAGCTCAATGAACATTTTGTAGCGATTAGTGGCATCGACCAACTTCTGAACTGCGCCCTTGTGTCCAGGTTTGACCGATTGCATCTCCTCGATCCACTTTTCATAGCGTTTTAGCCCTTCCTCAACTCTTGGCCTGTCCGCTTTCGGAAGTCGGCGATTCCTAAGAAGGGTTTTTAATTTGGCCAAGTGCGGAGTTGGCAACGTAGGCGTGTGAGTGTCCATATACGGTTGTCTCCTTTCTTTCACCATCATCACGTAATCACGCGTCTGATATGCTGAATAAGAAACACTATTAAAGACAGGAGTGCCTTCAATGTCGGAAACTGATGAAAGCGCATCCATAAGAAAAGGGTGATTCTTTTCTGGTGTTTGATCTACGGCACGGCGGAGCGCTTCTTCGGCAACCCGGCGACCAGTTGCGATAGCCAACTGGCTTCCGTTTGTGTAGGCTTCTCTGGTAAGGTTGAGTATGTCCTCCCGTATCACCTGCCCAAAGCGGTTTGTGAAGGCTCGCTGTTGACGGAGGACGGTGGAAAACATGTTCAGTTCGTTGGCAATAGTGTCAACAATTTCCGCATTGTGAAACGGAGACCCAAGAACACGAGACTCGTATCCAACAATGAGGACAACTCGTGCGCCAGGTTTAAGGACGCGCGCCATCTCCTGCAATGCGGTGGCCATATCGATACAGTATTGAACTACAGTATAAAATCTGTTACCACGGTTCGCACGGTTCGAGCCGATTTCTGATCGGGCAACGCGAAGCAGATCCCAACCGAGAATTTCCACGGAGCGGCGGTAGTTCTGGTGATAATTGAAGACATTGATGTAGGGGGGAGATGTGATGACGAAATCGATAGACTGATTGGCAAGCGGGAGGCTTCGAGCATCTTGAAGGTCTGCCTTAATCTCGGCCGTGCTGTAGGGAAGGCGTCGAACTAGTTGAGACAGGGCAGTCAGTTTGCTCTGAACCAACTCATTTGAAAGCCGATTGTTGTAGATGTCCAGCAGAACAACCAGAGCGTTAAAGAGTATCTTCGCCTTGTCTTGGATTGATTGGCCAATCCGAATTATGCGCTCCTGGACTACTTCAGGAGATAGTTCTTGATCCGAGAAAAGAATGAAGGGGAATTCCTCCTCGATTCTGTGGCGCAACTCGGCAATGCGATGTTCCCGTTCTTCCGGAGCTATATTGGCAAATTCGTAAAGTTTGCTGAAGCTCCATGCCGCAGGATTTACTTCAAAGCCGAAAGCACGTAACGACATCGTGGCAGATTCAAGCAAGACGGTGCCACTTCCGGCAAACGGATCAAGGACAACCGACTCGGGTAAGCAGTAGGCATCAAGCAAACATTCGATCAGTTGGGGCGAAAACTGTCCGCGCCAAGCGAAAAGGTTTGCCCGATTCTTATCCTCTATATTGAGCAGTCCTTGCGGGACAGGTTGTGCGAAGTCCTTCAAGTTTCTATTTCTCCTCTTGACCAATTGGGCATGCTACGACAGTACAACGGAACGTGCGACAAGGATCAGAATCGCCAAAGAACCATAGAATCCCCATACTGAAAAGGATTTCAAAGCTGCAATATGCAGATTAAGCGATTTCCCTTCAGGTGAAACAGAATAAAGATCGTCGGCCCTTAATGTCCCGCTGTGTACTTTTGTCACGAAGGACTTGTAAGCGTTGCGAAAGCCTTTCTCCAACGCGAGATAGTAGGCATCAAGAGATAGGAATAAAGCCGTAGGAATCAAAGCAAGAAATGCGAGATCGGGTTTCTCTTTATCGGCAATAACTACCAAGACCGCCGAGACAAGCGCGATGCACCAAGCCTTACATGACGTGCTATTTGAACTCATTCGCTCAATTACACCCTGCAAAATACCGAGATGGGCCTGAACGGACGGTGAGGCCTCGTTTAGGTCACGATGTGTTTGCTCGTCAGTCATAGTTACCCCTTATCTCAACTGCTTTCTCCACCCAATCCGCCAAATTGTCCTTGATGTGATCGTACACGTAGCTACTTGTGGAGTATGGTGGATCATAGACCTTAACGATGCTGGCCATGCTCTTTCCATCAATGGTGAAAGCGTCAAAGGGATTGTTGCCTTTGCTCGATTGCTCTCCATCCCGGTTTTTCAGGTTATGGATATAAATACCAAGCACACCCCTACCATCACCCCATGCTTTCTTTATTTCGTAATTGATCCACTTGCGACCAGCTGTGGCAGCACCGATCAGAACGATTGCAACGGACTTTCCGGAAATCTGTTCATCTATCCACTTCCTAATTTTCTCATCACCTCCCGCCGTAATGGATTCCCAGTCGTTGTCTGACACAGGCGTGTTTCCCTCTATGACCCCCATATTGCGTACCTGGGATGCGCGCCAGTTATCTGGCTTGTAATGAAAGCTGTAGAACGCCTTACGTGCCATTATGAATCCTCCTTTCTCCCACGTGATTTACTGATCGTTACACGGTGTGCTGTTTCCATCGCGAAGGTCTATCTCTTTAGCAAGACGCGATTTGTCGTTGTCGTCGCGATGGACGCAAATGCAGTTGACACCGTTTCGAGTTATACAAGGCCATTTCTCGTGATTCGGAATTCTGTCTTTTAAGGAGTCGGTTTCGCCGATATAGAGGAAGGTGTGTGTCCCCTTGCCGTCGGAGCCGACCTCGCGTTTTGTAAAGATGTAAACAGCGCCCACGGCATTGAACGAGGTGTCCGCTGGATACACTTCAAAGGCGTAGCTTCCGGTCTTCCCTTTAAACGTCGCATCAGCTATCTTTGCCATATATTTCTCCTTTATGCCCAACGGTCGGGTTCAGGCGCGTTGCGGAGCGCAGCGGAGCAACGTCGCCTGCAACCCGTTGTTATGTGCTTATCGTTTCCCCACGATTTTATCAAAGCGACTGTCCATACATACGCTGATGTCTGTGGTGATAAACTTACCGTCTATGTACAGGCTGAAAATCGTCACAGGTGAAGGACAGGACTGCGCCTGCTCCATTGTTTCAAGCTTGATCGCCTTAAGGGGCAGGTTACGCTTGAACGCTGTTTCGGCTAGAGATTCTTGAACATGGTATTCTGAATAGGGGCATCGGTTTGAGTAGTAGACAACAATCCCATTTTCAGAAGAACATTTGCCTTTCTTGACCGAATCGTTGAAACAGGGTTTGCTGCCGGATTTATTGAATTCCAGTGATATTAAGCTAAAGCCTGTGGGAGTGCTTTCGCATACCTTAAAGCCTTGCCCCAACAACCAGTTGGTGTCACTCATGAAGTGGTATTTCTTTGTGCCCACTACAGTCACAAGGCCTTTTTTCTCTTGTCTTTTTGCATCATTAATAGCCGCTTGTAGCAAGGCTTTTCCATGACCAGCACCTTTGTATTGCCCTGAAACCCAGAAGCAACCAATCATGATGTAGTCAGGCGCTGTCACGGGCACCCAAGCTTTCTCGGCGGGACCATACTCAATGAACACCTTCGCCCGCTCATCAAGTCTTCTGAATACATAGCCGTTTTCGAATTCAGCAGATAGCCATCGCTTTTTTGCTTCGTAGCTCTGTGCACACTTCTTGTCGGAAAAAGCACAGCAAATGTGCTCATTCTTTATGTTCGCTTTTGTCAAAGAAATGTAAGTCATTTTGAGACCTCACTCATTGCACATAACGTCAACGTTGAACCTCCGAGCGTAGCGAGGTAGGTTCCGACGCTTTGTTCGCAGATTTTTCCCATTCATGTTTGAGTACACCGTATAATTCGAGATCTTCCGTCTTGTCCCACTTCTTCACGTGCTGCCGTCGACATCCTTCATGCCGCATCCCGATCTTCTGCATGACACGACCCGATGCCGGATTGCGGGTGAAATGGGATGCGTGGACACGGCAAAGTTCAAGTTCTCGAAACGCATATCGCAGGACAGCGCGTCCCGCCTCCGTGCAGTAGCCTTTTTTCCAGTAGGGTTTCCCGATCCAGTAGCCAAGTTCAGCCTGATGGCCCTTCACCATTCCCATGAGACTGATTGCCCCAAGTAGAGCACTATCTGCTTTTCGCGTAATTGCCCACGCGATGCCTCGGTCATTCTCGAAGGTCTCGGCGTGTTTGGAGATCCATTGGTCAGCCATTCCTTCTTTGTAGGGATGAGGAATGTTGGTCGTTGTGTCGGCGATTGCGCGATCTCCTGCCAACCGCATGACTTCCGTAGCGTCAGCAATGCTAAACGGTCTTAGTATCAGGCGTTCTGTTTCAATTGTCGGAATCTCTTTCATGTTTTCTCTGCGAACATTCTTTTTTATCTTTATTCTATTCATTACTATAAAATTTTAGGAAATAAACTTTAAGAAGTCAACATATTAAAAAAATTGTTGATTTTGGTCCACTTAGTATGTATAATAATAAATAAAATGGCATTATGCATAAACAAAAACAATAATGAAAAGCAATTATGATTTCCAAAGTTTTTTGAAGGATCAGAAACAATACAATCCCAACAGCATTTCCTTTATGGTCAAGCGGGTTTACGATTGTTATCGTTTTCTTACTATTCCCCCCGAGGAGCCGCTTACTATAGAACAGAAAAACCGATACCTGACCCATCTGGCAAAAAACCACGAAGATTGGCAAGTGAAGCAGGCCGATACAGCCATCCGTTTCTACCAGTTTTTTCTTGCCAAGCAAAAAAAATCTTCGGCGAAAAGCACAACTCCCGAAGGTTGGCAAAAGATCGAAGAACAAATGAGACAGGCCATACACTTGCGTCATCGCTCCCCCAGCACCGAAAAGACATACTGCGCCTGGTTGAGGAGTTTTGCGTCGTTTCTCGAATATCCAGAGGCGGATCAACTGAAAGCCGATGATTTGCAGAATTTTCTCAGCCATCTGGCCGTGAAACGCCGAGTCTCCTCCGCCACCCAGAATCAAGCGCTGAATGCCCTGATTTTCATGTATCGTCATGTGCTGGATAAAGACCTCTCAGAACAAATCAATGCGGTCCGGGCCAACGTGAAACGACGTCTGCCCGTTGTCCTTTCCGAGCCGGAGGTCCGCCGAGTCATCGATGAGTTATCGGATGTGAACAGGTTAATGGCCAAACTGACGTATGGCTGCGGGTTGCGCATTATGGAATGCCTCCGCCTGCGGGTCAAAGATATTGATTTTGAGAGAAATGTTCTCATCGTACGGGGAGGTAAAGGCGATACTGACCGGCGCACGGTTCTCCCCGATGCAGTCAAGGACGATCTCATCCGTCACCTCGATGCCATTCGTTCCCTCTATGACTCGGATCGTTCCCGGGATATTTCCGGTGTTTTTCTGCCCAATGCGCTGGAGCGCAAATATCCGAATGCCGGAAAGGAATGGCCCTGGTTCTGGCTTTTTCCGTCCAAATCATTGTCGGTAGATCCACGCTCAATGGTTGTACGCCGCCATCATCTGCATCCGCAAACGCTGCAAAAAGCCTTCAAGGAGGCATTGGGGAAATCTGGAATCACTAAAAATGCCTCCGTTCATACTCTACGACACAGCTTTGCCACTCATCTTCTGGAAAAAGGGTATGACATCCGCACGATCCAGGAATTGCTGGGACACAGGAACCTGCAAACCACCATGATCTATACTCATGTTGCCAGCCGGAACTTTCTTGGCGTCAAGAGCCCCCTCGATGGGTGAACGGCATCCGGCAAGCTCCCGCCCGTGGCCCCTTCCAGGCAAACACCAAGCCGCCCGGAGTTTCCTCTCATCTTCCACGAAAAACCGGCCGGAACCTGTTTTGCGTATCTCCTCCGGCCTTATGAACCCAAATCATTATACTCCCGAAAAACATCCGAATTCAACAGGAAAGTAGGCGTTGGTAGGGGCAGGGCCCCGTCCCTGCCCTCTTCCGTCCATCTTTCAGTCCCCTTATTAGCAGGTCACTCAATGCAACTCCGCGGAGGACACAAATGGTCTCAGCATGAGAACCACCTTCAGTTTCGTAGGTGCAGGTAATATCCCAGGACGATTAGGCATGCACCGCATGCTGTTGTTAAGCTATAAATGGAACTGCGATTCAGCAAGACTCCGAATACTCCGTAAGCAACCGGAAGAGACGCATTGCCTATCAATGTCGATAAACTGAACACTCTACCGGTCATGGTGCTCGGTGTGTATGTTTGTAATAGAGTCTGCCAAAACACGAATGCTCCAGCGACGCAAGCACCGATAATCATCGTTATCGGCATGTATGCGTATACGGTTTCGATTTTCAAGAACTGCGAAATACTGATTGTCATGAAGCAAAGTCCCAGTATCATGATAAATAGAAGTAGTGCTCGTTCATTTACGAGAGTTTTCCTTTTGAGACTCATAAATGCGGATTGTGCAAACAATCCAACTCCCAGCATCATTTCTAGGTACCCGAGGTTGTTCACGCCGCTTCCATCGAGTCCGTTGGCTAGAAAAGGGAGTGAAACTGACAAACTTCCGAAGAAGAAGTGGACCAAAGCAATCACTACTAATATTAGGGCAATTCGCCTTTGGTTCTTAACAAACTTAACGCCTTCCAATATTTCTTTCCAAATACTTGCCTTTTCGTCGGGGATTTTACAATGACTGCCGGTTTTCATGAAAAAGGCAAGCAGCGCAGAAATAAAATAGGAAATGCCATTTGCCAGAAACACCCATGTCAACCCCAGCGAGCTTACCGCTATCGCACCGAGAAGAGGTCCTGTCACAGTACAAATTCCGCCCACCATTTGACTCATTCCATTTGCTTTTGTCAGGTTATTCTTTTCAACTATTTCAGGAATAATCGCCTGCATGGCAGGATCAAAAAAGGCTGTAGCCAAGGACAAGCTGATGCCGACCAGATAAACGTGCCATATTTCGAGGACGCCAGTCATTGACAAATACGATATGCCAAGCACAAGACAACCCCGGATAATATCTGTCACAACCAGCATGGTTTGTCGTTTCCATCGATCTGTCATCGCTCCGGCGAAAAAGCCGAGGATTAGTCCCGGAAGTGCTGATGCCAGCAAGAAAGAACCCATAATGGAAGGGGAATTGGTCTTCTGCAGAATCCACCATGCAAGTGCTATGGCATAAAACTTATCTCCCAACTGGGAGATAATCTGTCCTAACCACAGTAAAGCGAAGTTCCTGTTAATCACCTGTTATCCCGGCGTTTCATGTCCTTGTAGGGCATCATGAACTATAAAGCTATAGTCAAGTCAAGCAGACGCCGGAAAGGAGATTTCGAACTGCTTGTCTACTGTGTTCTTGCGGACGTTTGCTCGAGGCAGATGGACGCAACCGAAAGCAGCGATTTTGACGATGGAGCACTGCATATCCCTATCACGAGCCTATTCTTCTTTCGTTCTGCAAGACGCTCTTATACGCCTTATCTCTTCATCAGATATGCCTAGGAATTCGAGAAAAAACTGATGGGAATCTGGCGAATTCTTCTCGAACTGAACATGGAAATGGTTCAATGCTTCTTCATCGAGTCCTATTGACCTAAGTATTGAGACAAATGTTTGGCTATCCGCCGGCATCTTGCTACTCGATAGATCATTTCCCTTGAGCATTTCGACGATCAGCTTTTGCTGAAGCCGTAGATATCGTATTTCATGATTTAGCTCCCCTAAACGCTCCTCCAAGACACTGCCTTCATCCACGCCATCCGAATCAAGTACGGCCTTTATCTGATTCAGAGGTACTCCCGCTTCCCGGAAGGCACATATCCGGCTCAGACGTTTTTTGTCCTCTTCCGAGTACTGCCTGTAATTGCTATGGGTACGTTCGGAAGCGGTCAATAATCCAATGGTGTCGTAATAAAGAAGAGTGCTTCGCGAAAGACCAAACTCGCGGCACAGCGCTCCTATGGAATACATCCTCTTGCCTCCATCTTCGTTACTTTGAGCCTGTACTACACCCGATATCGGCCAGGTATTCCAGAGCGTCTAGATACCCTGCCGGACCCAGCCCTGCTATCAGGCCGGTTACGGCCCCCCCCGGTTATCGAAACCCTCCTGAATTCCTCCCTGGCGAATAATGTTGCTGAGGTGGATTTCGACGGCGGGAATGCTGACCGCCGCCAGCGCGTCACTTTCAGTCCCCTTATTAGCGGGTCACTCAATGCAACCGAAACTCTCCGCGCCTCGATTAGCCTCTTGATCTGATCCTCGGTCAGCTTGAGACCGGTTTTTCCCGCTAACTCAACCAGCCTCGAGGCCAGGAAGCTCTCGTCCCAATCCTGGGCCCTGGCCAGATTCAGCAAGGCTTCAATTGCTATCCGGGCGAGCTCCTTTCCTTTCTCCAGCTTGGCCGGTGGAAGCTTTTTCTTCAGATAGACAGCTAGGGCGGCAAGCCCGAAAGCCAGTACCGGAATGAAGATAGACAGGAACAGTCCGAAATTATTTATTTTATCACCTCCTTTCCTCAGTAGTAAATGATCGTCTTCGGTATGTTCAGTAGGGCCTGACCGGTGTCGGAATTGTGATCAATCGTGGCTCCGCTTTCTTGACATTTCCCTCAAGGCTGAGCTACATTCATTTCAAGAATTCGAGGGTTAAAGGGAGGGGAAAATGTTGAAGACAGTGTTTCGCTGGTCAGTGGTAGTGGCTCTGTTGGCTGCTATCGTCCTGGGAGTCAGTGGAGGGTGGTCGGTGCGGGCGAAGATAAACGGCCAAGAGGCAACAACGGGAGAAGTGCTCTCCTGAGACCGCCTGCCCTGAGGGACCCGATGAAGAAAGCTAAAAGAAGCTCACACCCGGGGAAAGGTCCTTCCGGGAGCGCTCAATCCTCTGTTTTTAACCTTCGTTCAAGGATGGGGGTAGGTCACCCTCGCTTCCTGGATCGGGTTGAACCACTCCACCAGGGAGCCCAGGTTCTCCGATATGAAGCGCAGGGGCATCATCGTCCTTCCCGGGGGCTGGATGAAGGGGATCACGTTTGGATTGGAGGGATCGATCAAAACAAAAACGCCGTCCACCGCCGCCGAGTTCTTCCCAATCCAGAGCTCGATCTTTTTCCCGGCAAAGTCGATCTGCACCTTCCGCTCGCTGTCGTACCAGGTCACCAGGGCCCCCAATTCCTCCGCCACGTAGCGGATGGGAAGGAAGGTGCGGCTCTCCACGATCACCGGAGCGGTATCCATCACCTTGGGGGTGGTGCCGACGAAATAGGTGGTGTTGCCGATGAAGAAGTGCAGGACGGTGGGAACGATGGTGATGGGCGGGGTCGTGGGAGGAGGAGTCACCTCGATGGCGGCGTAGGTGAAGATCGCTCCGTCCACGTCGTCGGGGTGGGGAGTGCGTACGAAGAGCTGGAATCCTCCGGTCTTCCCGCCCCAACTGGAGAGGTCCACCGTCACATCCCTGAGGGAACCGTCGTAGTCCTTGGTCTCCGTGATCAACTCCATCACCGGCTTCGTGGGATCGGTCTCGGCGAAGGCCACCCCGGAGACGATCCCGGTCTCACCGGTATTTCCAATGCTCAGGCCGAAGGTGATGTGCAGGGAAGCATTGTAGGGAATGTAGATGTTGTAGTAATCGCCGGTGATCGCGGTACCGCTGGCGCCGGGCTCCATGGGAGTCGCAATCCAGAGGGAGGGCAGGTATTTGGCGCCGTCCTCCATGGTGACGCCGGCTGTAACGAGGGCTGCCATCCCGTCGGCGGCGGTGAACGAGGTGTCGTCCACTTTGAAGGTGATGGAGCTGGCGCCGGCCGAGGTCCATTTGTTCCAGGAAGCGCTTCCCGCGTTGGCGAGGAAATCGTAGGTCACGATCGGCTGGGCGACGCTTCCCCCGCGCGGGGGAAGAAAGCCCAGACTCAGAACTAAAACCGCTAAGACCAACCCAAAAACGAACAGTCTCTTCATTTCTCCTCCTTTAACCTCTTCTGCCGATCCTGATGATCGGCCCTTAACCGGTGACCCGGCAGGTATTCCCCCTCACCTGCGCATATTCTCCCTCACTTTACGCGGAAGGACAAGGGCTTTCAGGTCTGGCAGTTCGGGCAGAAGTAGCAGGCTCCCCCCAGGTACTGGACCTTCTCGATCCTGCGCCCGCAGACCGGGCAGGGAAGGCCGACTTTGCGGCTCTCCATCAAGCGGACGTATCCTCCCGGCCTGCCGTAGAGGTCGAGCTCGTCTGCGCGCCCTCCCTCTTTGACCGCCTCCTTCACGACCGCGAGGATCGCCCCGTAGAGCCTCCGCCTTTCCGCCGGGCCCAGCTCGCTCAAAGGACGCTTCGGGTGGAGGCCGGCCTTGAAGAGGATGTCCTGAGCGATCGAGTTCCCCAGGCCGGGGATGAGCTGTTCCTGGGTGAGGAGCCCCTTGACGCTCCTCTTTCCCGCTTTGAGGAGGGAATCGACGAGGCGACTGAAGTAATCGAAACTGAACTCCGGATCGAGTGGGGTGGGACGCATGTCCTTCACATACTGCCTTTCGCTCTCCTTCCCCTTCTCGTAGAGCTCCATCGCCCCCCACATCTGGGTCATCAGGGTGAGGAAGGTTCCCTCCGCGAAGAAGAGAGCGAGGTGATACCTGTCCGGCATCCGCGCTCCTTCGGGATGGAGAAGGAGCTTCCCACCGCACTCTCCCAGGACGAGGACGTATCCGGGTAAAAGAGGAAGGAAGATCCACCTTCCCCGCGCCCGGGCCTCCCCTACTTCCTTCCCTTCAGTCAACCGCTCGAACTCCTCGGGACTGCGATTGTACCAGACGAACCTGTGGGGGGAATTCCCCAGGGTTCCTCTCTTTACGACCTTGCCGGTCAGGCTCTCCCGCATCTGGCGGGCTAAGGTGACCGTCTCAGGCAGTTCGAACATCAGCTCCTCCTTTTCTTGTTACCCTCCGCTCGTTTTATTATAATAGGCGGGAAGTCCTTCAGTTCAAACCCGTACTCAAGGTGAGCCTTTTGGACGTTGCGGTAAGGGTCAGGGATCTGACGAAAAGGTACGGCCAGCTCGTGGCCGTGAACGAGGTCAGCTTCGCGGTGGAAAAAGGCGAGGTCTTCGGGCTCCTGGGGCCGAACGGCGCCGGGAAGACGACCACCGTGGAGATGATCGAAGGCCTGCGCAGGCCGGATTCAGGCTCGATCGCGGTGTGCGGCATCGACGCCCGGAAGGAACCCCTCAGGCTCAAAGAGGTCATCGGCGTCCAGCTCCAGACCACCTCCCTCTACGAGAAGATCCGTGTCAGGGAAGCGGTCGAGCTCTTCGGCAGCTACTACAGCAAATCGCTCTCCTCTCTCCGGATCCTCGAGGAAGTATCCCTCGTCGAGAAGCAGGCGAGCTACGTCGAAACCCTCTCCGGCGGATTGAAGCAGCGCCTGGCGATGGCCCTGGCCCTGGTCAACGATCCATTGGTGCTCTTCCTCGACGAGCCGACGACGGGCCTCGACCCGCAGGCGCGGAGAAACGTCTGGAGCGTGATCGAAAACCTGAGGGGGAAGGGAAAGACCATCATCCTCACCACTCACTACATGGAGGAGGCGGAGGAGCTCTGCAGCAGAGTGGGGATCATCGACCAGGGGAAGATCATCGCCATGGACTCGCCCGGCAATCTGATCGCCAACTCCGGCCTGGAATCGACGGTCGAGTTCAGTTGCTCTCCCCGGGAGAGCGAGCGGATCGCGCCGAAGCTCGCCGGGCTGGGAACGATCAAAGGGGAGGGCGGGAGTTTTCTCCTCCAGACTAAGGAAGCCGCCCGCGTCGTCCAGGAGATCGCCCGCATATTCGCGGAGAACGAAATCGAGCTGAAGAATATCGGCGTGAAGAAGGCCACTTTAGAGGATGTCTTCCTCTCCCTCACGGGGAAGAGGTTGAGGGAATAGGAGGAGGTATGAGGGTGCTTTTAGGTCAGATAGCACTGGAAACGAGGCTCTTCCTGCGGAGGAAGGACGACCTTTTCTGGACCATGGCCTTCCCCATGTTCTTCATGGTCCTCTACGGCATCACCTACGGCGGCCAGGTGTGGGGGGATTACGGGATGAGGGCCATCGACTACCTCTTTCCCGGTGTGATTGTGATGGCGGTGCTCGTGACGGGGATCATGGCGACGGCGATCGGTTTTACGGAGGAAAGAGAGAAGGGGGTCTACCGCCGGCTCTCGCTCACTCCCCTCAAGCGCTCGACCCTCATTGTCGGTCAGCTCCTCCACCGCTACCTGATCGTCCTCGTCCAGACCGCCCTCCTTCTCCTCGTTGCGGTCCTGGCCTTCAGCGTGAAGATCGCGGGGAATTTCTTCCTCTTCTGGCTCGTGCTGACTGTGGGAGCGCTCTCGTTCATCGGCATTGGCTTCGCCCTCACCGGGCTGATCCGCAGCGCCCGCAGCGCCACTCCGATCTGCATGAGCGTCTTCTTCCTGATGATGTTCTTGGGGAGCATCTTCATCCCAGCGAACATATTCCCCCCCTTCCTCCAGGTCGTCGCCAACACCCTTCCCTCGAGCCATATGGGGGACGCCCTGAGGCTAGTCATCGTAAGTGGGGCGGGAATCGGGGAGATCTGGAAGTCGCTCCTCATCGTCGCCGCCTGGGCGGTGGGCGCCTTGGGACTGGCGATCAAGTTCTTCCGCTGGGAGTAGTCGATAGAATATAATTCTTGTTGAATCCCATACAGGAAGAGGAAATGGAAGAGAAAACCAGGAAAACAGAATTTACAGTTTAAGAGCGTGGATTACAATCCAACAATACGGTGCGAACAAGTCACCATCGAAAAATCCGACAATAATTCACAAAGCAATGAGTTGTAAGCGGAGAGGCGCCTTTCACAAAAGCAGAGAAGTATGTGAACAAAATATGGATTTCAAGGCCCAACCCTATTGTGCTCAATAGCAAGCGGGGAAGCATCATCCTCATGAACGGGGGCGACCGGGAATCAAAATTCGTGATTGCAGAACCTGACCCTATTGTGTTGTAAGAAGATCTTCGAGGAAACCCTCTTCGGAATTGGGAATCTCTATTTTCGTTCCATCCAGGGAAACCGCTATGAATTTAGCCTTTCCTCCCGTTATACAATTCCATTCCACCACCAAAATCCACTTGCTGTCCAACCAATAGGCAGAAAAGCAGGGTTCAGAAAGGACTTCTGTTCCATTGTCGGCAAAAACGGTAGCCTCGCTCACGCTGTCAGCGGAGTAGATGACCATAAAATGTTTTCCATCCGGGCTCCAGGAAATCCTGCCCGGGATATTCCATAGTTGGGTTAAATCCAGGCGGAGTACCTTTCCTGAGGAGAGCTCTAAGAGAAAAACATGCAAAACATGGCTCTTATCCTTATTAGAAGTACCGTAGAGCGCTAATCTCTCTCCATCGGGAGATGGAGCCATCCTAAAAAAGGCTTGGGAATAGGGGGCAGGATCGGACAAAGGGAGAAATTCCTCCGGCAGCTTTAGCTCCCTGATTTGGCCCTTTTCCTGAATGATAACCTCAGCTTTATCCTGAAGGCAAGCTAAAAGGAAAACCTTATCCTTTTCCAGAGCCAGATATCCGGGAATTTCCTTAAAGCCCTCTGGCAGTCTGATTGACAATTCTTGTTTCTCTCCACTCTTGAAATTCCAGAGCAGGTAATGACACAGGTCTTTTTCCTTCCACTGAAAGACCCCATTTTTCCTCTCCTCGTCCAGCGCAAACCAAAATGATCCGGAAAATTCCCTTTCTTCCTGAAGCCTTCCTTCCCTGTATATCTGGATTCTCCTCCCGGTTTCTCCGCTGAAGAGATCCTCTGGTTTCTCAATAGCGATGACGTCCTCCCCTTCTAGAAGGAAACAGAGGTACTGGCCTGAGGGGGAATCGAAATTTCTCCTTTTTTCTTGAGCAGTCAACCAGTGGGAAACGAGGATCATCTGATCTCCTTTTCCCAAAAGCAGAAACTGACCCTTTGGTGGCTCTTTTTCTTTAATACAGCCGTTAAGGAGCGAGGAGATAATTAAAAACATCTAAAGAGGCTTTTCTTCAAGGTTCCTCTCATAGAATTAGTAAATATCGCGCATATAAATTCGATACCAGCAGGTAGGTCTCCCTTGGTTGTCTGGAGGTGGATTAGAGGGAAGAGGAACTTGATAAGCGGCAATAGAGTGGGCATCAAAAAGAGGAGGGTTCCCGCTGGAATCTATTATCACAATATGGTCAGGATATCCATTACCGTTACAGTCAGGCCATGCTACTAAATCACCCGGCTTCAGGTCAGCAACATAAAGGCCTTGTGAAACAGTGGCTCTATACCTGTCCCGTAAGAAGAACATCACCTGTGTATCATCCCAGGCATCCGACCAAGAGTCGTCATAACTGTCGTAGGTTCCATTGTGATTATACCACCAGGGATAAGGGTAATTATAATCGAAAATTTGATTACCATTTACAAGGGATTGCGAAACAAAGTTAGCGCAATCATTTGGTTCAAAGCTGCGATAATAACTAGCAATATTCACAGTTTAAGGACTCAGGGCTTTGGGGAGAAGATCACTAAACTGAGGATCAATGACCTCAATCTTAGCCTGAGAGGTTAATTGCTCTGTGAAATTATCCCAGAACTGCTGAAATTTTTCCTTTAAAAGCCCATGCTCTAAAATTCCTTGAGGGGCATCCTTAAATTCTGGATGTCTGGATTTGAAATCCTGGACCTCCTCTGGGATAGGTGCAGGCAGGCTCTGACGTAGACTATCTTTCAAGCGATTGATGGTGAGAGTAACACGGTAAGATGCGAGGGCCATCTGGCTCCAATATTCCTCCTCGGTAATCCCCATTCCCTTGAGGAGTTCCTTGAGGAATTCCTTCCCTTCGGGATCCGCTTCAGGGGCTTCCAGGAGCTTGCGCTGCTCTTCCGCGAAAGACTTTGCCTCTTCCTCAGACACCAAAAATCCTTTCTTGAGCGCCTCGGTATACAATACAGCTTGCCTCAAGATACTATGCAGAGCCGCAACTTTAGCTTCTTCCTCCGGCATCTGAGCATTCTTAGGGTTTAAGCGCACATTATCGTAGGCCGTAGTCCACCACCTCTCGGTGATAGGTTCCCCATTCACGGTAAGGAACACTCGATCGGCTTTATTTCTCCAATTTTCTCCTACAAAGAATGCCGTAGATTGCCCTCTCAGGCCATGATAGGAGAAGAGAACGCCCAGGGTGGCGCTAAGAATGACAACCAAAACTATTCCTAAAAAAAGGAAAGGGGGGGGTTTGTTCATGGCTCACCTTACTTTAAAAGCCAATCAGGGCCGTATTTGATATATACCAGGGCATGGCGTTAGAAAAAGCCTCTGTTACAGCATTGCAAGAATCATTATAGGCGGGCCAGAGATTAATGTCCTGGTCAATATCTCCTCCCCAAACTTCCTCGCCTATGGGAATCCATACTCTCCCATACCAATTATCGGGGATTTGAACCTCAGCCACAAAGCTTCCATTGGCGTAATACCTATTTCTTCCAGTACAATCTACCAAGAATCCGTCGGGCCAGGTGCTTATGTTTTTAAAAAACCCTCCGTGTTCGTGCCAGTACACAATACAAGTGCAATAGTAGCCACTTCCATTGTAGTAATAATTGAAACCTCCAATCCTTGATGTGACCACTGCTACCGGTTGGTAGACTCCCTGGACTGGGTAGAAAAAGTTGAAAGTGCAGAGATCTCTATATTCCTTGCTCAAAGCAAAGGCAGGTGCGGGGAGAAGGATAAATGCAAAGATTAAAACCAAAAGCATTAATACCTTGCAGATTCTCAATCTTTTCATTCCTTCACCTCCAATTTTGGGCGTTTCTTCTTGCATATACCCTCAATATAAAAGACGGAAAAATCTCGAAAATGTGCAGCTTTTTTTTAAAAATTTTTTCTTTTTGCTCCCTATTCAACATCAATGCGCTCTATTTCAAATCAGATCAAGGTGTACCTGGCAGGCCAGGGTAGTAAGAAACAGCAACATGGGTGTTTTTCCAATAAGGTAAATAAGAAATGGTAATGATTATTTGTTTTTCTCCTTTTCTGAAAACATGTCCTTCCCCGAGCTGGTTCACATACAACCATCCTTTTTCCTTCATAGCCTTAGTATAAAACTCAGTTAGAATAGCGGAATCGTTATTGGGTACAATGAAGGAAACTGCTCCTTCTAAATACTGGATATCTACGGCCTTAGAATAGAAAGGAACTTCTGGAAACCCAGGGATATCGGGAGGCTGAGAGTAATCCGAAATCTTCAAATGGGTATAGACCCAGGATGGTCGATGCTCAATGGCGATTAGTACTGCCTTCCCTCCTTTTTGGAAAATATATCCATATCCCATTTGTGTTACATATTCCCAGCTCCGCTCTTTCATGGCTGATTGATAGAACTTCAAAACAGTTTGCCAGTCCTCAGTAGGCACAAGGAAGCTCACCCTGTTTTGTTTTGATTCCCAGAGCTCTATTCCATATGAAACATCTTCCGCCTGGGGATGAAGGGGAATATCCTCAAAACCTGTAGGGGTCTCTTGCGGAATAGGTCTTTTTCCAGGGGTGCATCCAGGAGTAAGCCCTACGAACAACAAACAAATCAAAAGAAAAACTGAGAGCGCCGAAAAATGGTGCGTCGTTTTCATACTTTCCTCTCAGTTCACCCAGAACCAGTCTGTAATGTGGAAAAAGTAAGTCGCTGCCGCTCCCATATTCCAATGAACATGATATTGATTAATGCTGTGAGCATCGACAAAAGGAACTCCATTTACAATTCGGACAACAATTGCTGCGTGGTTAATATGATCAACAGGATTCCAATCATAATAGATGATATCTCCGATTTGCAACTGGCTTGGCTGAGAGACAAAAGATCCCCTCATTTCATCAACATCTGTGTTGTTCGATAAGTGATAAGCTTGATCTGGTGCCACCGTCCAGCTAGAAGAATACGATGGCGGTTGAGTGAAGTTATACCACCATACATAGGGTGACCGCCAAGCCATTAATGCCCGGCCTCCTTCATAACAGCACCGGGAAACATAATTGGCACAATCAGAATCCGGGAAATAGACGTATTTCGAATTAGAGCTATTCCACCAGGTATCTGCGTATTGTATAGCACCACTTCTATTGCAATAGAGGTACCAGTTCGGCTTGATATTAGAGTTAATCCTCTGCAGAGATGAATTTAGTTTGTTTGAATTTGAAGAAATATATGGCGCTGGGTGCCAGTTGGGCCAGGGATCAGGTCTTTCCCAAATTTCCAGATAGTCATTTTTTAGAATCTTCCACTTTTCGCCTCGCTTTATCAGGGTAATTTCAAATTCAAGTCCTGCTTCCTTGCTCAAAATGGTTCGGGTATCCGGTCCTTCAGGAAAATAGGAGGTGTATTCCACATCAACTGTGGTCTTGACCACGGCACGATCACTAACTATTGACAAACTCTGGATCTTCTGACGGACGGCAACACCAGTATAAATAAGGCCATCGTCCTGAGCAGGTTTCAGGTAGCGCATCTTGACCTTTTCCCTCTCGATTCTCATAGGTTCTAAGGCTTGAGGAGAGGAGAGGTCGTAATAATTTTCCAGAGGTGCATTAAGGTTGAGCGGGAGCTGCCAGTGGGTTTCTAAGAACCTCGATACTGCCTCTTTTACTGCCTTTTCTTCTTGCCTTGAAGTTTGGGAGAAAGAAGGGGTAGGAAATCCGAAGGCGAAGAGGACAAATACGCTCAAAAAGAGCCCAAAAACTTTTTTCATTTTTTCACCTCCAATTTCGGTTCTTTCACACACACCTTCAATACAGGACAATTAGACCCAGTCTGGGGCCCTGTCAATACGGCAAACGGCGTATTTTTGAGCTTCGTCCCTCCGCTCCGCATTCGATTTATGAACTACAAGGGCGCACCTATTTGGCTGAATTGGAGCTTTTCTCTACTAGCTGGTTTTCCATGCCCAGGCTACTGCTTGATAGCGGGAATAGAGTTCTTCATAACTCACATCGATGCCGTCTCCATAAACTTGTATCTGGCCTCCGATGAGTCCAGGTGAGTAACTAGGCTGGATTCTTAATTGACAGAGGATGCAGGAGTAAAATCTTAGCGCTCCTCTGGTGTGCCCAAAGCCCTGGGGAGCACATCGAGTATTCCGATATAGTTAGAGAGGTCCACTTTTCTCTCTTCTCCAGAGCGGATGGAGCGGAGCGTGGCCTCCACTGGTGGGGAAGCAACTTCTACAGGAGGAGCGGTGTGATAGAGAAGGAGCCAGTCCTCGCTTGCCCAAAAAGCTAATTCATCGAGGCGTTCCTTCTTAGATGGGGGAAGATCGAAAAGAAAAGACGTTCCCGAGCTATCAAGCATCTCCGAGGAGACTATGAGGTGATGAGAATCAGGGCTCCAAAAAATATACTTAAGAGGAGAATTGAAATGCTCGGGCCAGAATTCGACATAATGCCAGCCGTGCTCACGATCCACGATGAAATACGGAGTTCCCATGCCGGGAATAAAACCCGCCAGCATGACAATCCAGCGGCCGTCAGGGGAAATGGAAAGAAGAGAACCAATCACGCTTCCCGTAGGCCGAGGTAATCGTGAGAAAGGTCGAATTAAGCTCGGGGGTTCCAGGAGGTGATGAATCTCCTTATCGGTAATGTCCCAAAGGTGATATCTCCCCAGAGGGTCCTGGGTAACCATGGCGATGATGTTTCCCTCCAGGGCTATGTTTCCCTCTACCTCTCTCTGTTTTCCGAAGGTATCGGGAAATTGAGGGACCCAGCTTTCCCTCTGATTGGCCTTCAGATCCCAGAGGAAATACGAGAAGCCATCCCCATCTTTCACCTGGACCAAGGCTTTATCTCTTTTATAGTCAAAGGCTAAGGAGGCCTTTCCCCCAAAATTGCCTTTCTCCGGATTTCCTCCTTCCGGGTGTTTGATCTCCCAGCTTCCGTCAGGACGGAAGGCAAGAAGACCGGTTCCTCCATTTATCAATATAAAATTAGCTTCACTATCGATGGTAGAGGTCAGGGTCACTCTTTTCTCTTCTGGATTTCTCCAATCACTGAGGAGTATTGCCTCGTTCTGAGGATCGGCTAGAAGCAGGGTTTGGCCTCCGGAGGGAGCCTGTCCTCCAATGCAGGAAGCGAGGAAAAGGAGAAGCAGGAATAAGGGGAGGAACCTACGGACCGCCGACATAGTATTGATCGTAGAGATGGTATAGGTGATAACTCCCAGCAGGTAAGGGATATTGTAGCCAATCATCAGTGTGCGCATCAACCAAGGGAGGGCTACCCGGGGTATCCACAATAACAACGTGAGAGTGATTCCACCAGTCAACCAGGTCGCCAGCTAACAAACTTCCGGCGCTCATCTGATTGCCATCGGTGACAGAAGCCCGTGTCTGAGTAGTGAGGAAATCAAGCAGATAGGTGTTGATCCAGTTGAAGCTATAGGTGTCATCACTCGTATCATAAGTCCCATGGTGGTCATACCACCATTGAGTGCCATACATGCCCGGCCAAACCATCACCTGGTTTCCTGCATAAATAGACTGGGAACAAAAGTTGGCACAATCACCATTTCCGTAGGGAGGGTCAAATCTCTTGTAGTAGGGATTGTAGTTTAGGGCGTATTTCCTAGCGTAATTTACTGCTGAATTCCTGTAATAAGTGCAAAGAGTATACCACTGCGGCGCATATTGATTTTGTTTTAATGTCTTTGACTGAGGCAAAACACCAGGAGAAGGCCGAGTCGATTCTCTACACGAGGATGTAAGTAAATAGCCTGGCGAAGCCGGAAATTCCCCGCCTTTGGAAACTTCACTATATCCGTCCTTGATAATTTGGAAGCCCTGGCCTGTCCAAGCCAATTCCAGGGAGTGGGTGACGCCAATCTTGGAGTTGACTATTTGGGGAAAGGCTTTGATGTTATCTATGGCTTGTTCGGCCTGTTTTCTCTCCTCATCGGTTTTGGCTTGGGCCAATTTCTCTTGCCAGTTTTTCATGCCAGTGGTGGTGTCTGGCTTCCATGTTATGGTCAGAATCTCCCTGGCTTGTACTAAAAGGGTCAAATCATTTTGTTGTTTCAAGGTGCCCGGAATAAGAGAGGCAGTGGAAGTAAAGCTCAAAACTTGGCCATAGAGATTGCCCCAGTTCCGCCAGAACTCAGCCCGCCTCTGCTCGTATTCCTGTAACTTAGAGGAACTTGAAGCGTAAAGCTTGCTAAGCAGGGAAAAGGAACCAGGATTTGTGACGGCGTTCGTCCTCAACTGATATGCTTGCTGGATGAAGTTCTCCACCTCTTCAAAGGAAACGGATTGACCGGTTGTTGGCATAGCCTGGGAGAAAGAAGGGGTAGGAAATCCGAAGGCGAAGAGGACAAATACGCTCAAAAAGAGCCCAAAAACTTTTTTCATTTTTTCACCTCCAATTAGAGGTATTTCTTCTTTGGATATACCCTTTATTTGTAAGACGAACTTTCCCTCAAAGATGTACCCATTTTTCCTAAATATTTTTAACTTCCTTAAGAGCCAGAGACTCTCTTCAGCTTCGTACCACGTTTTTCGCGCAGGGCTTATCACCATACTTTTATCACAATACTTGTTAAATCCCTGTAAATCCAAAAGTGCGGACTTGGAGTTCTGAACGCCCCTTTCTCCTACCTCCTACCCATTTTCAGCTTTTTCAAACGAAAGATTCTCTTAAATTAGATGAAGGAGAAGAGAAAGAATTTTCTCCTTTTCTTCACCTATAAATTATTTTTGGGTGCTTCCTCTTGCACACACCCTCAATATAAAAGACGAACAAATTTCAAAAATGTGCAGCTTTTTCAAGGAATTCTATTTCAAGGCAAAAGCAGAAGATCAGTGGAAAACAAGAGTTAAAGTCCCATTAAAAGTGATAGTGGTGCCAGCTCCGGCGTAATTCATGAAACCAACCAGATAGGCGTGGGAAGGATCGACATTACATGTTACACTTCCCGAACCCCCAACCCATCTGTATTGGGTGCTATTTCCATTAGTAACATCTAAAATTACTGTGGTGAGTTGTAGAGAAGCGGGCACCCAGTTGACCTGAATTATTAAGCAGTCCATGCCGGAATAACATCTATACCAGATCGACTCTGTGTGTTGCATGGAACCACTTACAGGAATATAGGAATACCATTTCGGTTCATAATTGCTCGTTGGAGTAAAAGATTTTGGCAAAAATTCTTTCCCATCCAAATCATTCTTTTGGGCAATTTTCTGTTCAACAGCGAGAATGAGTTTCTGATCATTTTCGACAGCGCGAATGAGCTCCTGATCATTTTCAATAGCTTGTAGTGATCCCTGTTCCTCAAAAGTTAAGGCATTATCAAAAGTAGTCTCTGGAAAAATGAAATTACTTTTAGAATAAGCACCTGTGATAATTGCGCTCAGAGGAAGTCCCATCGTGATAAGGGAAGCCAGAAACACAGCAACCAGCCCTTTAATAATTTCTCCTTTCATTTCCTCACCTCCAATTTAGGTGCTTTCACACCTTCAATAATTAAGCCCAGCCTGGGACCCTGTCAATACGGAAAAAGGTGTATTCCGGGGCCTCGATTGGAGCTATTTGCCTCTGAATTGGAGCTTTTCCCGACCAGCCCGTTTTTCCAGGCCCAGGCCACTGCTTGATAGCGGGAGTGGGCGTCCAATTTGCGGTAGATATGTTCGATGTGTTTTTTCAGGGTCTTTTCGCTGATCGATAACTTCTCTTTGATCGAGGATGTCTTCAAGCCCGAGGCTAACAATCGCAGTATTTCCTCTTCGCGCCCGGTAAGAGTTTTCATCGCTTTTTTGTTCCATTTCGATGCCTCCATTGCGAGGTTTTCATACTCACACCTTCAATATTAAAGACGTAAAACTCTTCGGAATGTTCACTCTGGTGATAATTCTTTTCCACCGTCGAACACTAGCTTATACTGATTCAAAAGGAGTACAGCTCAAATATTTCCCCTATTTTCATATGCGACCGCAGTATCCTCACCTTATGATTTCATTGCCCTGGGAGGACGGTCACGTATGGAGTGTAGCCGAAACCGAGGTTCTCGCCCGTTCTGGCGCCGTAAATGAAGAATAGAGAAAAATACCGAAAAGAGGGATGAGGATCCAGAGGGCCGCTCGTCTAAAAAATTTGATCTGCTAATCATGGAGTCTTCACTTCCATCGGCCTGACGATACGCAGTGCGACAGATTCTAACGGCTTAGGACTTTCGAACCAGGCCGGCGACAAGGTTAGCCAAGCGATCGTCTCTTCATCGAGGGCAACGGGCACCTGGCCTCCCCCGGGCGTTCCGGCGAAGGAGGCCTGTCTTTTATCGGAAAAATAGTAGAGAAAAATTTTTGATTCGATTGAATCGCGAGAAAAGCTGTCCTTGGGCCAACCACGCCAGGCGACGAACTGGTCGGTCAGAGCGGCGGTGATGGCGTTCCCGCCCTCGGGCTGTTCTTTCCCTCCTTGTCCCAGGATTGACATATCTCCCGTTTGCAGGTCAACGACTACCAGACGGGAGCACATATCGGTCCCGCCTCTATTAGGTTGGGCTAATTTCCCTAATTCGATCCAGGCGAGATGATGACCAGCTAAATAGAGCCGCCAGGGCCCATATTCTGTGGTACCGGGCCAGGTTTCCCCTTTCCAGTCGAAGGCCTTCAGCGCCTGGCCTTTTTCCAGATCCAGTAGTACCAGAGTCGAAGGGGTGCAGGTGAAGAGCTTGCCTTTGCAGTATACCGCCATAGTATGGGAATCCGAGGTAGGTTCCGGGATATTCTTTAGTTCCAGGAGTTGATTTCTTTCCAAATCCCACATCTTCAGATGTCCGTTATGCGGTCCTTCATCCTCTCGCCAGACAGCTTTGCCATCGGATAGGGAAAGATTGGTCATGAGCCCTAGTTTGGCGGGAATTTCCTGCCTTTTCCCCGACTTTCGATCGAGCGCATACATCCGATCGGCAACTGTCCATACAATCCAGTTGCCCTCTGCTACTACATGCTGGGCTTCCACCAACTCTTCCGGAGGCCGGTAGAATTCCTCCATACTTCCATCCGGACGGAGAAGAAGCAAACGGGAATTGGGATAGGGATCATCACCGTATTGAGAACCGCGGGGAAGATCACATGCTGAAACGACTACCTCCCCTGTGTCAATTTTTCCCCAGACAACCCCCTCTCCGATGGAAGGGAACGGGAGAGTGAAGTCGGCAACATCCGGCCACTTTGAAACGGCGGGGCTGGGGGAAGCGCTGCAACCGATCAAAAATAATGCGGAAATGATCGAGAGAGAGGATAGAAGTCGATTCATCCTCATCTCAGGGAAATCCTACAGCTGAAACCCAAATATTCCTGGCAAAATCCCGGTATTCCATTGTATGGGTGCCAAAAGGATTCACTCCATTTATCACCTTGTTATACGAATCCACCCAAGTTACCGTAGTATCGCTTTGTCCAGAAGTATCGTAATAAAACCCCTTAATGGCCAGGTAGTGAGCTCCATTTGGAATATAGTAAGGATCAAAGTCGTCCAACCTGACCTGCACTAAATTTGGAGAAACATAGTTCCAAATGTCGTTATAAACTTTCAGGAACCATTGGTACTGCCAAGAAGGGGAAGTGGGGTAATAATCAGTATTATAGCGAATGTACTGCCTCCACTGGTGGGCGTTAAGAAGAGAAATAACGTTGTCGATTCTCGTTCCGGTGCTGTCAGTTCCCAACCAGCTTGCCAATGTGGACAGAGAGTGGTAATCCCCCCGGTAATCAAGGATTTCCTTGGTAGTAGCGGGACCGCACCAATTATCGTATATTTGGTCGACTGCATTAACAGCTAAAATCCGAGACTGTCCTGATAGTATCCCTATATCCTGCAATTGAGCCTTCCACTGCTCAAACTTCTTCTCTACAGTTTCATCTAATTTCTTTTGCTCATTGGAAATCGGCCTTCTTGGTTCTGGTTGCTGGAATTGAGAAGAATTAGCTAAAATACCCGGGCTTTTTAGAGGACAAAGCACTGCTAAAAAAGCAAACACCACTAAAAACAATCCTGTCTTGAAGATTCTTAAGCTTTTCATCTTTCCTCACCTTCCATTTGGGTGCTTTCACACACACCTTCAATATAAGACAATAACGTCAGCCTGGAGCCCTGTAAATACGGAAAATGACGTATTTTGAACCCCAATTGCCTCTCTACATACATTGCTGAACTACAAGGGCGCACCTATTTGGCTGAATTGGAGCTTTTCCCGACCAGCCCGTTTTTCCAGGCCCAGGCCACTGCTTGATAGCGGGAGTGGGCGTCCAATTTGCGGTAGATATGTTCGATGTGTTTTTTCAGGGTCTTTTCGCTGATCGATAACTTCTCTTTGATCGAGGATGTCTTCAAGCCCGAGGCTAACAATCGCAGTATTTCCTCTTCGCGCCCGGTAAGAGTTTTCATCGCTTTTTTGTTCCATTTCGATGCCTCCATTGCGAGGTTTTCATACTCACACCTTCAATATTAAAGACGTAAAACTCTTCGGAATGTTCACTCTGGTGATAATTCTTTTCCACCGTCGATTTAAATAACTCCCTCCCTGAAAAAAGTTGCTCTCTTTTTGAGAAAGCCTTCTCCTCTGCTATTATTAAAGCGAAGGGGAGGCAATGAAGTATGAGAAGAATATGCAAAATGGGACTTTTCGCCGCTCTCCTCGTATGTCTTCTTTTTCCCTTCGGCGCTGATGCCCAAACCGGAGACGGGGGAGAAGTTCTCCTCTCGTCTCCTTCTGCCTATACTTCCCGCCCCTGGACAAATTACGGAGACGAGCATTTCCTTTTCTTCGTGGAGAAAGGCTCAAAGACCGACTTGGATTGAGAGAAGGTCATCAATCTCTGCGAGTCGACCCTCGCTGACCTGGAAAGCAAATTTCAGCGCAGGCTAAATTTAAAGCCTTCTGCCTGCATCACAGTAAAGCTCTATCCTGAATATTTCTATGAAGGATCTCCTTTCCGGCATACCTCCTCTCGGAGAGATAGAGCACTGGGCGGGCAGAGGTTCCTTCCTTCTCTACGTTCTGGAGTATTACCCCTGGACGAACTACGTAGACTTTTGGCAGAGCGAGCCAACTTCGGAGGATCAACTGCAGGCTCTGAACGAAGGACTCCTGCGCGCTTACGGTAAATCCGCTTCCTCCCTGGAGGAGGAGTGGCTGGATTTCCTCCGCCGGCATCCTACGGCGCAGTGGGAGACGACTTTCGCACGAGTTGTTAAACTGGACTCGATCATGACAGATCTGGACGGTTTATTTGAGAAACAGCAGGGACAGAGCAGATTCAATCTCCAGGATTTCCCCAGGCTGGCACAAAAGGAGTTCGGGCTCAATTTCCCGCATGAGCCTCTCGGGGATGATGGGTTAGCCGTCCTCGACCAGCAAATCGGAGAGTTGGAAGAGCTGACCACGGCCGCCAAGCAGCTTTTACAGCTTTCTCAGGAGGTGGAGGAAAGGCTAAAGGAGGAAAGCTGACTCGCGGCTTACAGGGACTATCGGGGGATGCGAGAGCTCCTGCTGAAGCTGGGGAACACCAAGCACCTCTCCCTGGTCGACGAGGAGCTGAGAGTCCTGAAGGACAAGATTCCTCCAGAGGAACTGGAGTCTCTGGAAGAAAAAGGCTTTCCCTGGTGGGGATGGGTGCTGATCGGCTGCAGCGCTCTTCTGGCAATAGGGGCAGTAGGCTGGCTCTCCGTGGCGAGAAGGAAAAGGGCTTCACCCGATTAGGTTAACTGCACTTGCACAGTTAGCTTTAACTCTATACCTTGAACTTCTCTCCCACGGGTTGCTCCCGAAACTCTGGGCCAGATTGAAGCAATGCCTTCGTATTGCCCTTCCTCCCGGACACTTATCGGTTGGATCTTGAAGCTCCTTTCTTCTCCCGGAGCAATCTTAAAGGGTAGTCCAAGATACATGGGGGTCTCCCAGACTACCTTCCCTCCTCGCTCTTTCAACTCGAAGGAATATATTACTTCAAGCATCGCGCTTCCCGTGTTTGTCATTTTTATCTCAAAGATTAGGCCCTTCCCCGGAACAGTCGGGCCAATGGGATGCTGTGTTACAGTGAGAGTGAGGTAAGACCGGTTCCCCTGACGGGTGTTCCGTCCGTGCAGTAGAAGGGCTTGAATTCCTTCTTATTCTGATAAGGCTGAGGAGAACAAGCGGTAGCCAAAAGAGGAGAAGAGACAAAATTATGAAGGTTTTACTTATTCTACCTGATATCATTTCATTTCTTGCCTTTGTCTTCCCCCGCTTTCTTTCAAAGTGACTTCCTCCTACATAAACCTCCCGATCAGAAAAACGATGAATCCCGCTCCCGCCAGAAACCAGGCAAGATCGCCGATCCAAAAGTAGGAGATAATGCCGGCTACAATGATGAGGAAACCGATTGCTTCGTATATCCCGCCTTTGCGCCGCACCTGCACTGTCCTGGCGGAGGGCTCTACCATGGGTCTGCCGCAATGGAGGCAGGTAGGAGCAATGTCTGAAACCTCTCTGCCGCAATCAGGGCAATTGATCAAGGGCATAATCGATAACCTCCCCTCGTCTCAATACTTATTGTCATAATTATACCCGGATAACAAAAAACAGGTCATCGTTTTCTATCCCCGACATCTCCCTTTATAATTGCCTGTATGAGCAAAACCGCGCTCGACGGGGAAAGCAAATCGCAAGTAAAGGCCGCAGCTTGAACAAGAGAAAGAGCGAGGAATGAGCCTCTCCCCGGCCCTGCTTGAGGAAATAGCCGGGCTCTACAGCACCTCCGCTTCCCGGCTCAGGCCCGCTACCGGGGGCCACTTCTCCCACGTTTATGAATACGACGAGGAAGGGCGGGCCTGCATCCTGCGCATCTCGCCGCCGCATAGCGACCTCGACCTGCATTCCATGCGCTCCATCCTCGAGTGGCTGGCCTTCCTCTCTGCCCGCGGCGGGCCCGTTGTTCCCCCGCTCCGCTCCCGCGGCGGCAACCTGATCGAATCGCTGGAGTCCGAGGGAAATACCTACCTCGCCACCGCATTCGAGAAGGCACCAGGGATCCTGGCCGAGACATTCTCTCCTAAAGACTGGGACGACGAGCTCTTCCAGGCGCTGGGCCGCGCCCTGGGGAAATGCCACAGCATCGCTCAGGAATACGTTCCCCCGCGCGAGGATTTGAAGAGGCCGGAGTGGGAACTCGGAGGAAGCTGCTTCCATCCGGCAGAATCGCTCACGGACGCCGATCCCCTGATCCTGAAGAAACGGGAGAAGGTGCTGGCCTCGATCCGGGAGCTTCCCCGGGATCGGGAGAACTACGGCCTGGCCCACCTCGACCTCCACTTCGCGAATTTCTACGTGGAGCGGGAAAAGAGGAAAATCACCTTCTTCGATTTCGACGATTGCGCCTACGGCTGGTACCTGATGGATATCGCCATGCTGCTTTTCGATATCCTAGTCCTTTACAGGGGTCCCGATAAGGAGCGATTTGCCGGGCGCTTCCTCGAGAACCTTCTCTTGGGCTACGCCGCGGAGAAAACGCTCGATCTCTTCTTGATCACTGAACTGCCCCGCTTCACCAAGCTTTTGGAAATCGGGGTCTATCTGATGCTCTACCGCTTCTACAATCCCGAGACGGCGGACGAGTGGGTGAGCTCGTTCATGCCGGGGCGCCGGGCCCGGATCGAGGAGGAGAGGGCGTATGTCGAACTGAATTTCAGGGCCGTAGCCCTCCGGGCGATCGGGGAATAGTGAAACAAAAATGCCCTGGCAGCGACCTACTCTCCCGTGGGGTTTCCCCCAGAGTACCATCGGCGTTGGAGGGCTTAACTTCCGTGTTCGGAATGGGAACGGGTGTTTCCCCTCCACTATAGCCACCAGGGCAATTCAACACTTGGTTGAACCCTGAAAACTGCATAGGGTGTAGAGGTTCTGAATGATGAGTTCAAAACCAATAGGTCAAGCCGCTCGGCCTATTAGTACTGGTCAGCTCAACCCATTACTGAGCTTACACCTCCAGCCTATCAACCTGGTAGTCTACCAGGGGCCTTACCACCATGACGGTGAGGGAAACCTAATCTTGGAGAGAGCTTCGCGCTTAGATGCTTTCAGCGCTTATCTCACCAGGCATAGCTACCCGGCTTCTGCCACTGGCGTGACAACCGGTACACTAGAGGCCTGTCTATCCCGGTCTTCTCATACTAGGGACAGCACTCCTCAAGTTTCCTTGCGCCCACGACGGATTAGGACCGAACTGTCTCACGACGTTCTGAACCCAGCTCGCGTGCCTTTTTAATGGGCGAACAGCCCAACCCTTGGGACCTACTTCAGCCCCAGGATAAGACGAGCCGACATCGAGGTGCCAAACCCTCCCGTCGATATGGACTCTTGGGAAGGATCAGCCTGTTATCCCCGGGGTAGCTTTTATCCGTTAAGCCCGGACCCTTCCACGCGGGGTCCGAGGATCACTAAGCCCTGCTTTCGCATCTGCTCGACTTGTGGGTCTCGCAGTTAGGCTCCCTTATGCCTTTGCACTCGACAGCTGATTGCCAACCAGCCTGAGGGAACCTTTGGGCGCCTCCGTTACCGTTTGGGAGGCGACCGCCCCAGTCAAACTGCCCACCTGACACTGTTCCCCTGCCGGATAACGGCTCGAGGTTAGAATCCCAGCATATCAAGGGTGGTATCTCAAGGTTGGCTCCACCGAAACTAGCGTCCCGGTTTCTCAGCCTCCCACCTATCCTGCACAAGATGTGCCAAAATCCAATGTCAAGATACAGTAAAGCTCCACGGGGTCTTTCCGTCCTGTCGCGGGTAGCCCGCATCTTCACGGGCACTGCAATTTCGCCGGATCTCTAGTCGAGACAGCGCTCAAGTCGTTACGCCATTCATGCGGGTCGGAACTTACCCGACAAGGAATTTCGCTCTTTCCTGTTACTTTGTAGACCTGGATTTTTGCCAGGCGGATCGGTCATTTCTGCCGACCTCCCTGTGTTTCCACAGGGAACGGACTGTATCTTCATCCTTTGCAGGATGTCCGGCGTACAGTCTCTGAGGATCTCCTTACGGATTTCCTGCGGATTGCCCAATCCCAGGCATTTTTACTCAGACTGTTGGTCTTGAGTAGCACTGGGCTCTAAGGGTGTTCCCGCATACAGCCGGATATGAGCTCGCTCGTTACCGAGCGAGAAGGCTACATTCATCATGAAACCTTAGGACCGTTATAGTTCACCAATTCCCCAAGTCACCATGGGGGGTGGACCATATCTTCACCCTCGCGTTCTCAACGAGGGGCCTGGCGTATGGCCTCTGAGGATTCCACTGGACGCCCACTCGCAAGAATCTCTTCTTCCGAGTATTTGCGCTTTCCACCATTGTTCATCGGCTTTCGAATTCTGATGATCTTTCGAAGCCTTTGATGAGTCAGATGCTCACCGGATTCCATCATGCGAGCAATTTCGGCCAGCGCTTCGAAGTCAAAACGCTTCTTCGATAGCAGAGGAAATCGTCTGAAGAAAGGCACTACCCGTTCGATGATCTGACGGAGATCAGTTACTTCGAAATAACAGATCCCGTCCTTTCTGTACCGAATTGTGCCGCATCCGAGTGCTTCCTGGAAAGTCCGGCACATCGAGTCGTCGCGCTGGGAGGTATTGAAGCTCAAAGAGACTTTCCAGGGCACGGAGTAATCTTTCCTTCTCCTGAAAGAGACGTTGAAGCTTCCCTCTCCATCGCTAAAACCCGCGAGGTAGTTAACCAAGTTCAATTGGAATCCGGGTAGAACAAGCAGCATCCAGTGGCCTTTCCTGCTGATTGCCTGCAGTCATGGCTTTGTCACTGAGCGAATGCGCCTCCCATTCCATAGGCGCATTCTAACGCAGTAGCCTGACATTCTCAGGTGTCCCAGCATATAGCCAGGTTTGTTCCGCAAGATTGCTCTCGCGGAGCCGCAACTGTCTTACGGCCGCCGTTCACAGGGGCTTAGATTCAGAGCTTCGCTTGCGCTAACCCCTCCTCGTAACCTTCCTGCACTGGGCAGGCGTCGGCCCCTATACATCGCCTTGCGGCTTAGCAGAGACCTGTGTTTTTGTTAAACAGTCGCTCGAGCCTGTTCACTGCGGCCTCTCCCTCCCGCAAAAGTGAATTCTTTGGGTTGGAGAGGCACCCCTTCTCCCGAAGTTACGGGGCTAGATTGCCGAGTTCCTTAACTAGAGTTCTTCCGCGCGCCTTAGCAGAAATCTGCCTGCCTACCTGTGTCGGATTGCGGTACGGACATGTGACTTCCAATGCTAGAGGCTTTTCTTGGCGGCTGGTTGGGCGGAGTTCGCCACAGAAGACTGCAGCTCCCATTCATCCCTCGGGTTTAATGGCTCCTGGATTTACCTGGGAGCCACCCTACAGACTTAGACCGGTACAACCATTAACCGGCTCCGATTACCCTTCCGCGTCCCCCCATCGCTTTTTACGGCCGTCACATGGCATCGGAATATTAACCGATTTTTCCATTACCTACGCCTTTCGGCCTCGGCTTAGGCCCGGCTTACCCTGGGCGGACGAACCTTCCCCAGGAAACCTTGGGCTTACGGCGGCAAGGATTCTCGCCTTGCTTTTCGCTACTTATGCCGTGCATTCTCACTTCCATCCAGTCCAGAAGTCCTTACGGTCTTCCTTCTCCCCAGATGGAACGCTCCCCTACCGCGTCGAACCGAAGTTCGACACCCGCAGCTTCGGTACTAGGCTTGAGTCCCGAAACATTGTCGGTGCGAGGCCGCTTGACCAGTGAGCTGTTACGCACTCTTTAAATGATGGCTGCTTCTGAGCCAACATCCTGGCTGTCTGAGCGATCTCACTTCCTTGGTATACACTTAGCCTAGATTTAGGGACCTTAGCTGGCGATCTGGGCTGTTTCCCTTTCGACTATGAGGCTTAGCCCCCACAGTCTCACTTCCAGGGTATGGCAAGGCGGCATTCGGAGTTTGATTGGGTTTGGTAGTCTGGTAGGACCCCTAGCCCATTCAGTGCTCTACCACCGCCCGCTAGTCACCTGAAGCTGCACCTAAATGCATTTCGGGGAGAACCAGCTATCTCCGGGTTCGATTGGAATTTCTCCGCTACCCACAGCTCATCCTAGGAGTTTTAACCCCCCACAGGTTCGGGCCTCCACGGAAGGTTAGTTCCGTTTCACCCTGGCCATGGGTAGATCACCCGGTTTCGGGTCTATAATGCCTGACTTGTCGTCGATTGCTCGACGACGGCGCCCTATTCAGACTCGCTTTCGCTACGGCTCCGGATATCACTCCTTAACCTACGCCAGACACTATAACTCGCCGGCTCATTCTTCAATAGGCATGCGGTCAGACCGTGAAGCTCGCCGAAGCTCACTTCACATGGTCCTCCCACCGCTTGTAGGCATACGGTTTCAGGTTCTATTTCACTCCCCTCCCGGGGTTCTTTTCACCTTTCCCTCACGGTACTTTGTTCGCTATCGGTCGTCAGGGGTGTTTAGTCTTAGGAGATGGTTCTCCCGGATTCCTACGGGTTAACTCCCGCAGTACTCAAGGACGCTGCAGAGAAGGCAGTCGCTTTTCACCTACGGGACTTTCACCCTCTGTGGTTGGTCTTTCCAGAGCCACTCGGTTAAGCTCCTGCTTTCTTACTTCTCCTCCGTCCTGCAGGACGGAACGCAACGCCTTACGACCCCAACGGAACAACGCCTGCAGGCTTGACATTCCGTTGGTTTAGACTGGTTCCCTTTTCGCTCGCCACTACTGGGGGAATCGCATTTTGCTTTCTCTTCCTCAGGGTACTTAGATGTTTCAGTTCCCCTGCTTACCTTCTCGCGCCTATGGATTCAACGCGAGATGACGCGGTAAACCGCGCCGGGTTTCCCCATTCGGGATCCCTCGGATCAACGCTCGCTTGCAGCTCACCGAAGAATATCGCAGCTTGCTACGCCCTTCATCGGCCCCTGAACGCCAAGGCATCCACCGTACGCCCTTCGTTTGCTTGACCTATCGGCATTCTTGCAGTTTTGTTACCCTATGCAGTTTTCAAGGTTCAACAGTTCAGCTCAACTGAACCAGAGCCAAAAAAGAAAGGGTTGCGCCCTTTCTTCCCCGGTCTCTCTGAGGGTTATACCCTCAAAACTAAACAGTGTAGGACTTTGAAGGAGCCGGACGATTCCTTCGCAAAGGAAGCTCCGTCCTTTCTCAGCGAGCACCGTGTCGCTGCTCCTTAGAAAGGAGGTGATCCAGCCGCACGTTCCCGTACGGCTACCTTGTTACGACTTAACCCCCCTTACCGAGCACACCTTCGACACCCTCCTCCCTTACGGGTTGGATAAAGTGGCTTCGGGTGCACTAGACTCGGGTGGTTTGACGGGCGGTGTGTACAAACCCCGAGAACGCATTCACCGCAGTATAGCTGACCTGCGGTTACTAGCAACTCCGGCTTCATGCAGGCGAGTTGCAGCCTGCAATCCGAACTGGGGCCTGATTTGTGGGATTGGCTCCACCTCGCGGTCTCGCAACCCATTGTTCAGGCCATTGTAGCGTGTGTGTAGCCCGGGACATAAGGGCCATGAGGACTTGACATCATCCCCGCCTTCCTCCGGCTTCTCGCCGGCAGTCTCCTTAGAGTGCACGCCACCTTTCGGCTGCGTTAGCAACTAAGGACGAGGGTTGCGCTCGTTGCGGGACTTAACCCAACATCTCACGACACGAGCTGA
>CAZVYK010000006.1:0-30442 GCA_964630915.1 uncultured Caldisericales bacterium
CTTTCGTTCCTCCTGTCCTTCACGCTCGACTGAGTTCACCAGCCTGAGCAGTTACGAAAGAAGTTTACAATAAGTAACGAAAAAGCAAAGTGGAACTATCTCTTTCGACTGAATAAAGGGGTTTATTATGGCTCGTAAGGCATTTGCAATATCGGCTATTTTTCTCTGCCTCTTTGTAATTAGTCTCAATAGATTTACATCCTACGCACAAGAGACTATTGGCCCTAGCTCTCCGCCTCCACTCTCTGATCAACCAATTGAACCTACCTCGCAGCTTCAGGATTATGAAAGCTGGAGCCATTACATTGACGAAGGATCGGCAATACAGATCGCTTACCCTGTTGATTGGGTAGTCGATAAAAACCCTTTATCAATGGATTATTTTATAGTTCACAGTCCTGACTATAAAGCTAATCCAATCGATCGCCCTATACAGGGTGCATCTATAAACCTGGTGGTTCTTCCTTTGTATGAAGATAATATCGACAATTATTCGGAACAATTGAGATTATTGAACCCTTTCAATTCTAAACGCCCGATTAGTGTGTCGAATTACGAAGGATATAGGATAGACGGTTCAAATGAGGACTACAACGAATTCATTACAATTTTGCTAGATGTAGAGGGAAATATATATAAACTCGAAGCGGTAAAAGCCATTTCAGCCCCTGGTACCTATAGAGAGATCCTTGAAAAAATAATTACTTCGGTAGAAATTCTCCCCAGTCAGCTAACAATGGCTTTACAGAGGAAACAAGAGATAACCGGACAGCCGCTCGCTAATGATGTTTTAGAATATCAGACTAACTTATCATACCCGGACTTCATTTTGCCTTGGGATAGTGGTAAGTACAACGGAAATGTTCTATGGACGGGGGGGCCACACTCTTGGTCAAAAGGAGGCCAAGAACATCTAACCGATAAAATTAGTGCTAGCGTAGGTAATGGTTTAGACTTTGCTTATCCAGGTAAAACCTTTGAAGTTATTTCTATGGCTTCTGGAATTGTTACAGCAAATACTTGTGGAAAGGCAGGTTTGGGTTGTATTGTAGCAATAAAACACGATATTGGTGGCAGTGTTATGATTTATGCTCATCTTTTGCCGAATTCGAGCCATACTGCTCCATCAAATAGTTTGCAACTTTATAAATGGTATTCCCAAGGAACACCCCTCGGTATGGCAAGTAATTCAGGTCAAAATGTTGGTTCTCCAATTCATCTTCATATTGAATTTAGAGATGGCGCAACATGTTATGCTGAATGCGGCGATATTGGTTTTGCCGGTAGTCCGATTGGTTGGGATGGTCGCAAGTTTATTGACAAGCACTATATATCAGGGTACTTTGATTCTGAGAATGGTTGTGCTCCCGGTGCTGACTGTGACACTATTTTTAATTACGATGGATCTGCGGTTAAAGGCGCTACGGCAATACCGTATCTGAATTTTCCTTACAAAGATAACGGTATACCACGCAAGGTTCTTGCCTTTGTTCATCCTTTATTTGGATGTCCGTCCTCGACGAATTGTGAAATAAACTATCCAAACTTAACTGTTTTTGCAGATCAGGGAAAATTCAGCGGAGGAGGAGGAATTCTATACTCAACCAACCATGCTGTTCCTTTACCATCTGGCAATGATGTTACTCCACCTTCAGGTTACTTCACCAGTCCATCGAACGGTTCTACGCACCACCGTTCAGTTATTATTTCAGTCAATGCTGGTGATGATTCTAGTGGAGTAAAAGAAGTGAGATTCAGCGCCAAGTGGGGTGGAAGCTGGCATGGCATTGGTTTTGATAGTAGCTCTCCCTACTCAATAAATTGGGATATGTGCAACAGTGGTGTACCGGATGGGGATGTAGAAATTGGGATGGAGATTTGGGATAATGCGAACAATAAATTTTTATGGAGCGAGCACGGTAGTAATCCCCATATATCAAAGTCTTATACCTGTTCAGGGGGTGATCTTATCCATGGAAACTCCTGGAATGTGAAAGCATGGCAGAATAGGTATATGGCTGGTTGGGTTAACTATGAGGGTAAATACACCCAGCCCAATGGTGATCCATATATATGGTGGGATTTTGGAAGTGGCGGACCTTTCGGATGGGGGGGAGATCAATTCTCTATGCAGTTATGGAAAAATGTATATTTCCCAGGTGGGTATTATGAGTTCCACACAGAACATGATGATGGTTTAATGCTATATCTCGACGGCAATAATATTCTAAAGGCTAATTGGCCTGGAAACGGAATCCATGATGTTGGTTTAAATATAAATCAAGGCGATCATGAAGTGAAAGTTGAATATTTTGAGGATACAGGTGATGCTTTTCTTCATGTGGTTTGGTATGGAGCGGGATATCCAAAACCAGATAATAATCCACCGTTTGTGAGAATAACCAGACCTTCTCATTTATCCGCTACCAACCAGACAATTTTAAATATAGATGCTGAAACTTCGGATGATGCTAGCGGCGTAAACAGGGTTGTTTATTCTGTATGGTATGCCGATGAAAACCAACCAAATGGTGCATGGCATGAGATTGGAACCAGTAATTCCGCACCCTATTCTCTAAGCTGGGACTGGAGTTTTGTTGGAGACAGACATATTTGGTTAGATGCTCGTGTTTATGATAATACTGGGAAGAATTCAATAAACTCTGAAGGGTGGGTTGAAGTTGAACTTGATAGAAAACCCCCACAAGTTTCATTTGAACGTCCTCAAGAAAATACAATTCATCCTGCTGGTGATATTGAGTTAGTTGTTTCTGCCAATGGAACAGGATGTGCCATCCGAGAAATAAAATTCTTCGCTGGTTATAATGATAATTCCTCTGAATATTGGCATCAAATTGGCATCGATTCTGATGGTAGTAATGGATGGGGGATGACTTGGGCACCTCCAAGTTTACCACTAGGCACTCATGTTTCTTTCTTTGTTTATGCTTATGATCAGGCTAATAACTTAGCTAGTGCATTAGTCAAGGATAATTACCTGCAACTGGACACAACATTTAGAAAACTTACGCCAGTAAACGGTGCGTCTGACCAAGAAACTTCGTTGATGTTTGACTGGGCTGATAGCAACGGAGCAAACAGCTATGAATTCTGTCTAGATACAAGTAATAACAATAACTGCGATACGAATTGGCAGACGGTCACCGGTAATACAGGAATCTATCAACAGGGATTGAACACTGAGACCTCCTACTACTGGCAAGTTCGCGCCGTGACCTCAAGCGGTAAGGTAGATGCGGATGGTGGGACTTGGTGGAGCTTTACAACAAACTCTATCATCCAGGACGGATACGAGCCTGATAATATTCCATCCCAGGCCAAATTAATATCGAATGGGGAAAGCCAGACCCATTCCATTGTTCCTGCTAATGATTACGATTGGGTCAAGTTTGAGCTGACCGAAACCTCTAGTTTCCAGATTACCACCAGCGGGTCAGGTGGAGATAATGAGATGCGGGTGTTCGACCCGCAACTCGTCCCGATCTTACACGATCGCGCGAACGGCGGAAGCGATCTTGCCAAAATCGAATGGAGCTGTGGGGGGTGGGTTCTACCGCCTGGAACATACTATGCCTTAGTAGGAGAGTATGGACAGGACCAGGAGATTGAAAGCTACGACATATCGATAAGTATTGTGCCCTGTCCAACATTCCAAAAAGAGAGTCCCTCTAATGGACTGACGGGGCTGTTGTACAAAACCATTCTGAATTGGTCTGTATTACCTGGTGCAATTAATTATGAAGTATGCATAACTACTATGGCTTCTTCTATCAATAGTACAGATTGCCCCGTACCATGGAAGAATGTGGGCACCAATACATGGAAGGGCATCACACTATATAGCTATAATAAGTCATATTATTGGCAGGTACGGGCCAATGTAAATGGTACTTATATTTATGCTGATCTTGGCACTTGGTGGGTTTTCATTACCGGTAGAGGAAGGGGTGGCGGGGGATCTGGAGGAGGTGGAAAAAGGATAATCAGGGATTAGAAGTTGAGATCGGTTCGCTTCCTTACAAGTTATGCAGAGACGGGGAGTCCCAAACCTGATGTGAATGATTCACACCTTATTTTTGCGCAAAAAGTAGCCCTTTCTATTCTCACCACAGCATCCCTTGGTATCGTTCATTTTTAGGGTTGCCCTCTGCGACTATTATAGTGAGACAACTCTAGCCAATAATTTAGGGTGCAGGGCGGAGGGAGAAACAAGATGTCTCAAATCGTTGACACATTCCGGAATTTTAGTTACCCTAATTCGTAATCGCTTAACGAAATATGCGGAAGAAACCCATTGTTGGTGAATATCTCTAGTACACTGTGGATGAATGCCACTGGTACATTATAGGGTGATCAGTGACACGACCATCCAGGCTGGTATCACCACATTCAATCTGCGCCGCTCTACCGTCGTGACCTGGACCTGGTGGCAGTCGCCGATGATGGATCAATTGCTTCTTTTTGCACCATCTGGTTCGATGATGTCACCCGCACGGCCTATTTCGAGCCGGTGGCGACTGCACCCGCCCACCAGCGCCGAGGTTTGGGAAAAGCGGTCATGATAGCAGGGCTGCATCGCCTCAAACAAATGGGATGCAAGGTTGCCTTTGTGGGGGGATATTCTGAAGCGGCAAATTCGCTGTATTTCTCTGTGATGGGTCCTGAACACGATATCTCCGAGCCATGGGAAAAGGAATATTGAAAATGAGCGAAAACACGATCGAGCCAATCAATATTGCCCAGAAGTTTGATCTGTTCCGGGAATACTGGAGCCCCAAAATTGTGGGAGAGATCAACGAGGCTTATGTGAAACTGGCCAGGCTCAAAGGGGAGTTTGTCTGGCACCAGCACGAAACAGAAGATGAAATGTTCCTGGTGATCAGAGGCCGGCTACTGATCCGGCTGCGTGATCGGGATCTATGGATTCATGAAGGCGAGTTCGCTATTATCCCAAGGGGAGTGGAACACTGTCCGGTAGCAGATGAAGAAGTTCAGGTGATGCTGCTAGAGCCAAAATCCACGATCAACACGGGCAATGCGCAAAATGAGCACACTGTGGAAAGCCAATGGATCTGAGCAATCAATGATTTATGCGCTAACCGCGGTTTAATGTGTTCCAGATCTTCACCATGGCTATGCTAATTATTCTATGGCTCACATGTGAATTTAGCCTGCTCTTCCGTTGGAGGGCCCCTACGAGCGCTTATAAAGATGAAACTTAGGGCGAACAATGCCAAAAGGTACGCTGCGTACTGGTAACGAACTTCCTGGGATATATTGATAATGCACATCGTAACAGACTGGAGAAACACCGGAGCAAGGAATAAAACGAAACGCCACGATCGCAGGCGTAAAGATAAGATCACAGTTAAGAAGATCCCCAGGTAGAGATAAAAGGCGGGACGCCAATAGAAGGGGGTGTGAGTCGGGGTTAAATAATTTTCATATAACCATGTCTGAAGGCGCGGTAGTATTGGACGAGATCGCAAACCCAACTCATTTATTGGAATAGAGGAAATTTTCTTCCCCTGGACAAAAATCATATACGTAACCATCTGAACCTTCTTAGGTTTCGTAATACGCCACACAATTGAGCTACTACACACAATATGACTCAAATTTACAGACGGATTGCGTTTCAAAGTGGTCCAAAAAATTTGGGGGAGATCTGGGTTTGACTCGAGCAGTAAATTCCAATCAAATGGATTAGTGGTAGGTGCGTGTGTATAGCAGTTATAGTCCCAATCTTGAGGAGCGGGATGCACAGCAGCCAGCCTTTGAAGCTCATCCTCGGAAAATGGCGTACCTGCATTTAGATGGGCTGCAATCTGATGAATATATATCTGGTTGATGGGATTCATTCCTGCGTTCATCCCCAGCAATTGCTGCAACGGCCTTTGGCATGCGTACCAGAGCGTTAAAGCCAGACATCCAGCAATGAGCAACTGACGCCAGGCCGTCCTATAGACTACTCCTATAAGAACCAGGGATCCGAGAGCTACTGGCAGGCCATTGTGCCTGAACAACACAACCCCAGCGCAAACCAGACCCAAAATTAAACCTGAAACCTTCTTTTTAAACCATATACCATCGTTTGTCACGATATACAACATGAGAATTGAGAGACCAAATATGCATATGCTATAGGGTATGTCTTTCCATAAGGTGTTGATCGAAACAGCATTTACCGGGGATAGGGCAAAAAGGGACGCCACAGTAACTATTCCCAACACAGGGAAGTTAAAAGCTCGGTGCAACCATGCAAGACCCGCAGCAAAAACACTGCTCAAAACGAGGATCTGAATGATCGCCACGGCCGCAGGTGAATGCCATAACCTGGTAATCGCCCAAACCGAGAGCGTATGGAAAAGCGGTGCAAGGTTACGGTACTTGCCTGTTGTAAACTGCCACCACTGATCGATCGAATCTCCGGTCATAAACCCTGGCCAGAAAGCAAACAGGAATATGAGCCAGATAGAGGCGGTGATCGAAAAACTAACCAGAAATACTCGGCGGAAAGATTGGGCTTTTCGATCGTTTTTTATTGGTGGGAGGAACACCATAAAGATGGAAATAACGAAAAGTGCTATGCCGATCAGTGCTCCAATAAAAATCCACAAAATCCAACGAATAAATCCGTTTATATTACCCGGGAGCAGACTTTCAATCTCGATAGGTATGACCTGAGTGATAAAAACCCCTGCGCAAATGGCGATAATCAACCAGATTATCCGGATTGGCGGCGAATACCGGACATGAAATTGATCCCAATAGAATAGTTTTTGGAGAAGCATGATAATGAAATCCTCTGAACGCGAACCATGTAATCTGCAATAAAAGGTCTACGCATATACTCCTGCGTTGCAGATTTAACAAACTGGGGAGCTGCTTATCAAGCTGATCCGAGTTTACCATGCATGTTCATTCATTATCGTAATAACAATCAATTACTTTACAAACATGAAAGGGTTCCCAGACGGATATGATGATATAGTGAAGTTGGGTCTAGGCTCATATTGAGCGTTTATCTATATAAATTGATGGTAAGGGCAAGAGCCATCCCATGTAAGGAGGGGCAGTGAGAGCACAGCAGCATACAACTATCGTCTTATGCATTGTTCTAGTAGCAATGCTTTGCGAGATACAGGCTGCCGCAGCTCAACCACTCTTTGAGACATCAACGGCTAACACTTCCTACTACGTGTATCCTCCCAATCTTCATCTTGCTGCCGGTGTTACCAGCGTTGTCCCCCTGACTATAGTCGATGATAATGGGAAGACTGTATCAGGAAACGTTACCTATCATGGATACGACACCAGCTTGATCTCAATCTCAGGAAGTGGGTATGTCACTGCATTAAGAGCAGAAAGATCCTCGGAGATTGGGACTTGGGTACATGCAACTATCAATGAAGTCCCTGTTGCAAACACTACAGTCGTGCGAGTGTTTTCCAAAGAACTTGCTGTCCCATTTTCTCAGCTAACGGGAGAAAATACAGTGTTATATTATCCAACAAATGTCAATGGGGAGAATCTGTCAACCTATGTGACACGCCATCAGATTCCACTGGTGAATGAGTACGCATATTCAATTCAACATCAACTTATGGGGGTGATTCCTTTCAATGGTGCCAGACAAGTTTTCGAAGTCGATTTTGGCGAAGGCGAGACACAATGGGTATGCGGAATTTCTGGTAATCCGATCCGATTGGGTTGGTACATCCATGGAAACGAATGGCAGAACTGTTTTCTTACGCCCAATATTGCGCCACGATCTCCTGTATGGGATGTAATGTATCACGAGTTGGGGCATAATTTCACCTGGGCTTCTCAGACGTTTGGTCAATGCTTGAGCAGGTTCGAATATAGTGAGGGGGTGGCGACTGCCATTTCAGCCGCCACTATTCAGACGATTTTGAATAATCCTAGCATATATTCCATTGGGACCGATGCAACTGCTTCACTCCGACGGCAGTATACGATGTTGAATGAAAATATGTTGAACAGGTTCAAGAATTGGCTGAATAGTGGGGCAGATTTCGGTAGGTTGGATCCAGATATTGTTGACGGGATATGGTTACATTACTATTCACAACATCCGGACGACTTTGCTCAACGCTTCTTTCGACCACTTCAACCTGGATACGCAACTCGGTTATCTGTCATACTAGACAATTTAAGCGAGAGTGATCAACATACGATATTTGCTGCACTAGTTAGTGCTGCAATGAGACAAAACCTTTCCAGCATATTTAGCAATTCTTACCATTATCCGATAGATTCATCCCTCTTCACATCAGCATATACTGTATTCGGGCAAATCATGGATAATGTGATACGGCCAGTCTATATTCCGATAGTATTCAACAACTATCGACCATTCATACGATTGAGCCTACAAACCGATCCATCCAACGATTGGATATCACCGACCCCTCGCAATACCTCAATGGATATTCGTCAAACAAGCGTCTGGTTGATTGATGCAAACTATTTGCGTTTCGAGATGCAATTGGAGGGCGCTATCCCTGCAGCTTCATTGATTTGGCGCTTCTATGGTTGGTTTCTGGATACCGATTTGAACTCAAACACAGGTCAGCAATACAATGATATTGGCAGCGATTACAATGTCCAGGTTACATACTTTCCTGACCGAGGCTGGGTCGGACAGATATTTGATATTAAAAATAGCGGCCTTATAGAATTAAATTCCATTGTTGTTAGCGGGAATACAGCGAATTTCACTGTTCCTCTGAACGCCATTGGATCGCCGGGGGTTTTCAATTGGATATCGATCGATCAAGACGATGTTCCATATTCTGCAGATATAACACCGAATACAGGGCATATTCACACAACGCTGCCATCAAAATAAGCAAATGATTATTGTGCTAAGTACAACCGGGAAAAATAATGATGCGTTTACTCTGTACATGCAGCTTGGTAACTGCGTAAGTCCTAATAATGTTGCTTTTTGCGAAGCATTATTGTTCAAAAGTATAAATAAGCAAAGCAGGGAGGCACTATGTATCTACTCAAATTAAGACATTGGACGCAAATTCTAACTTCCATCATGAGTTTTCTCTTACTTGGGCAACAGACGATTAATCCCTTACCAGCGTCGATCGGTACTCATAGCTGGGGGTGGAAATTAATTGGTCCCACTGGCGGTGAGTATGTTATGGATGTTGATGTTGATCTCCAGCATCCTATGCGCCTCTATGCGGCTACAGGCAATGGTATTTATCGATCTACAGATCGTGGCTCAACCTGGAATCTATGTCTTGAAGGTATTTTTCGTGCACTGGTTATTGATCCTAATAATAGTGACATCATCTATACTGGGCCGAGTTTTTATAAGAGCACAGATGGAGGAGATACATGGACAAATTATGTGGAAGGCATGACGTGTAATAACCTGGCTACACTGGCGATTTCTGCTACCAATCCAAGTATTATCTATACAGGCAGTTTTTGACAGGGACGCATCCAACGATCCACCGTGGGTGGAACTTACTGGGTTGAAGTACTCAATGCTCAGGAATTCTTAGGCACGAGTGAAAAAGTTTATATCCGCTGGCTCAATATATCTCCCTCAAACTCCAATTATGTATATGCCTTAGCCTCCATCCATTATTACGACCAAGGCATCCTTCTCCGAAGCACTGATGGAGGAGATACATGGACCAAATCCAATTCAATCATTGACGGAATAGGAGTAAGTCTAGCCGTCGATCCAAATAATCCTTTGAAACTTTACCTGGGATCTTGGTATGATGGGATGTATCGCTCTATAGATGGGGGAATAACTTGGAAATCTATCAATAATGGTTTTCCTACTACTTTTGCGAGATTTCGCTCAGTAGCCATTACCCCCAATAACCCACAGCGAATCTACGCAAGTATGAATGGCACCGTTTACCAGAGCACCGATGGAGGTGATAGTTGGATACAACTTGGCAATGTACTGACTACCGAAAATGATATTTACGGAATTGCTATTGATCCAGGAAATCCCAGTAATATCTATGCAGAGGTGTGGGGTGAAGGAGTCTATAAATTAAGTGGCTTGCCCGCATTTTATCTTTATTTGCCTTTCATGCAACGGTAGGGTTACCTAGATAATCTGTATCCTTGGGGTAATCAACGGTAACCCTCCCGTAAAATAGTACCAGCTGAAAGTGGAAACTTCTGGCAAAATTAGACCCAGGAGCAACCACATGAAGCAGACTAAGTTTAGCGAGACACAGATCGTCAATATCTTGAAGGAGGCAGAAGCTGGCATTCCTGTGACAGAACTCAGCCGGAAACACGGCTTTAGTCAAAGTGCCTTCTACAAGTGGAAAGCCAAATACAGCGGTATGGATACCAGCGCTTTGAGGCGGATGAAGGAACTCGAAGAAGAAAACCGGCGGCTGAAGCAGATGTACGCCGATTTGAGCCTGGAGCACCAGGCGCTCAAGGATATTGTGCAAAAAAGCTATAAAGCCTGACGAGCGCCGCGAACTGGCTGTGTATTCCATAAAGATTCAATCGTACTTTCCGCGAAGATGTCTTGGATGCATATCTCTTCAGTTCATTGAGTGAAATCTGGGATATCACAGAGCAGTGGCTCGAAGAATACAATGCCATCCGGCCGCATGAAGCATTACAGGGCTTGTCACCCTATCAGTATGCAGCAGAACATGCCTGATTTTTCCACTCTCAAATGGTACTAATTTTGGGAGGTTGACAAAGACGAAGCTATAATAAAAGTGCTTTTATACTAGGGTCAGTTGTCCAGATCGTTTATTCGTTTCACCTTTTATGGATAGCCCAGCCAGGGGCATCCGTTTTTTTTCTTTCCCCCAAAACGAATAGCCGGCGGGGAAGAAAGGATTGAACAGGTTACCGGTGATCTTTCGTTGGAGGAGAGGTTATGACAAACCCTTCTGAGTTCAAATCTTATTTCGATGATGAATTTTGGAAGACCCGCCCGTTAATCAATATACTCGGAGATGGATATTCTTTCGGTGTAGGGCCAATTCTGCCAACTTCTTGGGTAGTTTGCGCTGGTTATTATTCGGAACCATATGCGCCGGTTGGCGGATACCCGACCATTTTCCCAACGATTATGGATTGCCTGTTATGGTTTCGATGGGTGGTATTAGGCTATTCAGTCGACAGCGGAGGTGACGCCCCGGCGGATTCTGTCGAGCTGGATGGGGTCTATCAAGAGATCGCTAATTTCATCGACCAATCCATTCTAGCGAAACATGCGAGCCCGTTGGATATCCTCGATACAGCGATTAACCGGTTAGAAAAAACACCGGAAGACCTGCCGTTCTGGATCGGATCTGTTTCTTCAATCCATGATTACATGGCAAAGAGAGGAAATGTTAAGCAGTGGCGGGAAGCGTTGGGAGATGAGCGCCCCGAGCTGGTAGGAGATGAATTTGTTATGCCCGCTGAGCTCTGGGATGATGTGATTCAAGTCATAGACGAGCTAATCGATTGCGATGGATCGCTTCGAGAACCCGAAGATGAAGACGCGAACGACTAGCCATTCAGGCGAGGAATTTCAAAATTAGAATGTTACTCAGGGAAGTGGCGATTGGCCTACAGAATTCCTTCTATTTGCCAAGCGAAGCTAATACTACATCAGCAATTCCCTGATTTTCAGGGAGAAATATATCTACTCCAGCTTCTTTCACCGCTTCTTTCTGGGCCCCAAACCAGCAATCGGCAGTGGCGATTTTGATTTTTCGACGCAGATTGTTTTCTTCCAATGTGCGTATCGTGTTTGTCACCGCAGCCAGATAGCCCAAAATCACAATAATATCCACAGGATGATTTTGGATAAACGGTATCGCTTGGCTATTAGGGATTACTCCCTGATTTCTCTCATTACAAAGTGAGAGGGCTTACGGCCAAATTACGGTTATGTAGTTTTACAGTATTGCTGCATTCCATGTATTGACCCTTTAAATCCGAAAGTATTTTCTGGAAACAGAGCACTGACGTATTTGTCATACAGATAGTAATTTGGCAGCCTGGCAACAAGTGGAGTAACAAATGAAAAATTTTCTAGGCAACCTTGTTCTGCTTACGGTTCTTGGGATTGTTATATTTCTCGTTGCGCCAGACATGACGAGACAAGTGTTTGGGCTTTACAATGGTCTGGGGATATTGCCGATAATTCTGGTAATGGTTATTCTAGCAGCTCTACCACGTCGAAAAGTTCGTCGACGAAAATAAGCTGTGTGATTCATAGACATCGTTTCACATTAGAATGTGTCTATGAACCACGAAATCAATAAGCTTGTGGATAGCAAGCATCTTTCCACTTTTCCACAACCTGATTTTCAGTTCTTGGGTTCAATGGAGCACCGGGCTACACTTGTCGAAGCGGCTGGCGAAACGAGTGAACGGAGAGAAGGTTAGTAATACAGCTGACACTAGTTTTTAGGCCGAATCTGAAAAACTATCCTAAAAATGAGCGAACCGAAAGATAATGTTTCGCAAAAAGCAACATTATTAGGACTTACGCTGCTGTTACCAAGCTGCATGTACAGAGTAAACGCATCATTATTTTCCCAGTTGTATTTAGCGCATTAATCATTTTATTATTTTGATGGCAGCGCCGTGTGAATATGCCCTGTATTTGGTGTTTTATCTGCATAATATTGAGCATCGTCTTGATCGATCGATATCCAATTGAAAACCTTCGGCGACCCAATGGTATTTAGGGGAACGATGAATTTAACTGTATTCCCAGTAACAGTGATCGAATTTAATTCTATAAGGCCGCTATTTCGAATATCAAATATCTGTCCGACCCAACCTCGTTCAGGAAAGTATGTAATCTGAACATTGTAATCGCTGCCAATATCATTGTATTGCTGACCTGTGCCAGAGTTCAAATCGGTATCCAGAAACCAACCATAAAAGCGCCAACTCGATGAAGTAGCAGGGATAGCGCCTTCTAATTGCATCTCGAAACGCAAATAGTTTGAATTAATTAGCCATACGCTTGTTTGGCGAATATCCATTGAGGCAGCGCGAGGGGTCGGTGATATCCAATCTCCGGATGGGTCGGTTTGCAGGCTCAATCGAATGAATGGCCGATAGTAATTGAAAACCATTGGAATATAGAGGTGTGTTTGTTTATAGCCGCACTGCCCGGTTATAAAATTCCATTGACAGTCAAACCCAGTGACATGAAGAGCGCTTGCCTCATGTGCTAAGAACGATTGAAAATTATCAGCACCATTTAAAACATGTATTTCTGTTTTGCCACTGGTACTACCAGCTTTATTTATAGCGTAAATATCTAACTTCCCATCAACGTTATAATTTCCGATGTTGAACTCCCAAGAGTCATCGCTACCGGTAGGGTGCAGTCCAGTTGCAGTATTGAGTAAAAAGGATTGGAATTCGTTAGCTCCATTAAGTATGTGAACTTCGGTTGTTCCGCTATTACCTGTAGCCTTGTTGATAGCGTAAAGATCGGGTTTGCTATCCCCGTTAAAATCACCAAGACTAAATGTCCACGAGCCATCAGATCCCGTCAGGTGCAGAATTGTTGCCTTGTTCAAAAGGAATGACTGAAAGTTATTTGCGCCATTAAGCACGTGGACTTCTGTCATACCACTACTACCGGTATATTTATTTACTGCATATAAATCTAAATTTCCGTCGTTATTGTAGTCTCCCAGATTGAACTCCCAGGAGTTATCTGAACCGGTCCTGTGTAATACCGTACCAGTATTTAATAAGTAAGATTGAAATTGATTGGATCCATCGAGAATGTGAACTTCTGTGGTTCCACTAGCTCCAGTAGCTTTGTTTATTGCATAAAGATCACGTTTCCCATCACGATTATAGTCACCTAAATTGTAAACCCAGGTACCATCCGTCTCAGTGGAATGATGAACAGTAGGAATATTTATAAGGAATGATTGGAAGTTATTTGCACCGTTAAGCACGTGGACCTCTGTCATACCACTACCACTGCCAGCTTTCAATACTCCATAGATATCTTGCTTCCCATCACCATTAAAATCGTTAATGTTCCCGGTATAACATCTTGATGTTAGATATCCGGCAGGAGCGCCATTATTCCCGTTGACATTCATACCAAGAAAAGGTGATGGGTCCTGGTTATTGTAATACTCATTAAGTTCGGGATAATTTACCGAAAAATGTAAATGAACGGATTGCGCTCCACAGTTGCCTTGATAAGCTATAAGCTGGCCTTGCTCCACCCATTGACCATCATTAACTAAGATATAACTCTGAGAGCAGTCAGTGTTAGCAAGGTGGGTATAAAATGAATAAACAACCGGCTGACCATTAACGTTAGAGTGCCGAATATCTAACCAGCGAGGAGCGTTCCCATGGCCCGGGTCCAAAATAACAGTACCAGCATATGCTGCATAGACTGGTACAACTCCTGGAGTGTTAACCGGAGATCCATTTTCATATTGCTTGATATCAATCCCTTGATGAAAACCCAGTTCCGGGTGCGCACATTGATCCGCTCCTCGGCAATAGAAATATCCAGCGCTCATATAGTTGCCAGATGGAAGAATAAATGGGGCACCAGGACATTGAAAGGCCGCTTCGTCGCGTGCTGAAATAATCGGCCTGACGGTTTCAGATGTAATCTCGTTGCTCGATGCTGATATTTCAGAAGACCCGATGAACAACGTCAAAGAAATCAAAAATACAAGAAATCTACGTGTGACTTTTCTCTGGATGTTCATGATTTCCCTCTTTCTCCAAAAGATAGCGCAAGACTCTTTCTGCAATTTCAGATCGGTGTTCTTTGGACATTGAGATGTCACTCCATTTGCTACCGCAAGCGGTCTAGTGCCTTCGATGCCTGCGGATGGCCCAGCTCTTGTGCTCGCAATAAGTACTGTCTTGCAGTTCGGGAATCTTCCAGTTGGGCGGCAGCCCACCCAGCGAACAGATTTGCATTCGGATCATCTGGATTGTCACGCAACACATGCCTGAGGGTTTTCAGCCCTTCGGCATAATGACCACTTCTTACCTGATGGATACCCTTCTGAACTGGCGTTTCTAGCCCAGCAGCAAGCGTGCTGGAAGTCTGTGGAGCCGGCGCTGTCCTACCGCTATGCTTGCTAGATGGTTTGCGGCGTCCGATGATCCATGCTCCTCCTGCGATAATGACCAATACCAGGATAAAACATGTACCCCCGCCAACCCACCATGCCCATTGTGGTAAGAACTTTTGAGTGTGCTCGGAAGCAGGCGGCTGTATATTATTACTGTTATCCTGCCCGATCTGGATTGTCACACTATCCGAACTGATGTTACCCTCACTGTCTGCTGCCGATAATGAAACCAGGTGTTTCCCAGGTGAGAGATTCGCTAGCACCTGTCGTCCATCCCCGAGTGGACCATCCAGGCTAGAATACCAGATCAAAGCATGATTTTCTAATACCCCATCTTCCAAATCGTAAGCATAACCTTGAAGAACAACAAGTGTATCGTAAGACCCATTATCAGTCTCTGATGGTTTGATAATTATTGGCTGAGGTTTGTGAGTGGCGATGATGAATGGGTCAGAAATCGCATTACTGGAGTAAAAACCATCACTGACCTGGACGCGTATACGCGCCTTACTGCTACCTGGGAAATCATTCGCCTTGACCTCCCATTGATTATCAGTGGTATCCAAAACGATCGGATTCCAGTGGATGCCATCGTCATCACTATAAGAAACCGAGTAATGAAGCTCCTGTCCATCCAGGTCGCTGCCACTCCAAGATATTGTGTAGCTTTGATCATTATCCCAATGGTCACTTCCCACCGGGCTTATCAGGTTAACCGTTGGGAGATTGGGACTGGATGAAACCCTACCTAATTCGGTGCCATTATTTACAAGTGCAATCGCGCGTGTTTCGGGGAATGCCGGTACATTCACCACAAAGTAGTCTTCAGCAATCGGTCTGCCAGTCTCTGGTTCCAGAAAAGCAAGCTCAAAACATCGCCTATCGATTTCCTGCTCGTTGGCATCACGTTGTTCCAGACAGAATGATCCGCTATTGGATAAAGTGACAGGAAACTTCGATTTGATCATAAAGATGGGATCGAAAACAGCCTTGTGCGGATTTTTAGAGATTGCACCGGATATAATCCATTGATTTTCTGGTTCAATTAGGGTTTGCTCTGCTTCAAGGATTGGCAAGATGTTGTTGGAGGCCACTTCTCTCCCACTATGATAAATTTCGCTGGAAAGATCCTGAAAACCTTGATGGAGTTTTGAATAATTGTGTGTAGAAATCCATGTGGTATTGCAATAGGTCATAAAATCAAAGGTCGACTCAGGGCTAAAAATTCGAAAGCTATCCTTAGATGTGAATTTGACTCCCCACCCAATAATAGAACCTTGGGGGGATACATTAGGGTAGCTCTTGTCATTATCATCTGTGGTTGTACCCCCACAGCCTGTTTTTTCATCGACATAAGGATGTTTTAGCTCTCCGTTGTCCCTATTAAATAGGTGCCCTATCTCGTGCGCTAAGGTCCCAGGACCACATATATCTAATCCGGCAGCAACACGGAATTGCGGTAAACCGACCCCTATTACAGCAGCATCCGCTTGTCCACACAACCCCCCTTTCTTATCACCCGCGGCTGCCCTTGGGATCCAACCATAAAGGCGGTCTGGCTGGATCCCATTCACCCATTTACCTTCTTCAGACATGTGCTGCCAATATTTGTTGAGTTCACGAAGATATTTGCACGACGAACAATTTAACAACGGAATACCAACATTCAGGCCTTCTTGTAGAAAATTCGTTGATGGGAAAAAGTTCTCCTTTAGAATCGCGGAAAAATTTGGTTGAAGAAAATAATCCACATCATCCGCAGAAACGGGATACATTTCAACTAATTCCAAGATCCCGTCATCTGCAATCGCATAATCGGGTACATGTACTTTTCCTGCATCATCTTCATAACGCATGGGAACCCATGCAATCCGCAGCTTTTTACCCGGCTCAAATTTATACCCCTTCTCTTTTCTCTCCAGATCGGGGTCCGGATATGTAATTCCCTCGACCTCAATCTCGAAACCGATCGTTCCTTTGCGTGTCCATTCTATTGGCAGAATAAAATTTAGTGTGGCGTATTTATTATCATGCTGTTCTTGCCAATTATCATACTGGAGGACTGCATCAACCTTATTTATTGAAAGTTCTTCCCCAAGTGCCTGGCCCGAGGAGTGCTGTAAACCATGTAATACCCCCTTGACCTGGACACCTCGGTAACAATTCTTTTGACAGGACAGGTAAACTCTCACCAGGGTTGGTTTATTTGCGATCAGCACGACCCCGTTATCATCGTCTTGCACGGCCTGGTTAATTTCAAAATGCTGGATCTGGAAAATAGGCACAATGGCTGCAGTGAAGATGACTTGGCCGGTATCTTTCGGAATAGTAACGACCTGGCTCTCTGGAGAGAAAAAATAGCCTTCTTTTGATGGAGTGACCGTATAAGTCCCGGTTCCCAAATTGGTAAAGACAAATTTGCCATCCTTACCTGTGGAAACTATCTCCCCGCTTCCCAGGGATAAGGTCAATCCATCTACAGGAACACCTGATAATGGGAGTACAATTCCGGAGATTGAATAGATATTAAGTGGCAGCAGAACAAAATCCTGCCCAGTAGCATCTGGAGGCACGCTAATGCTTTTGGCTGCTTCTTCAGAAGTAAAGCCTTCTTTCTGTACGGATACCTGATAGGTCCCTTGCGAGAGTCCTGATATTTCATAATACCCTGCCCCATCCGTAGTAGTTCTTTGCTGCCCATCTAGAAAAACTGCAACATCCGGCACAGGATTACCGTTAGCGTCAACGACCCAACCGGAGACTTTGTATTGTATTGTTTCAATTGGAAAGTTTTGCTCAAGGATTGGCCTCCAGGTAAGTCCCTCTACACCATAATCCAAGGATTTTGCATTTTCACCAGAGATTCGACTCACATCAGCCCTAAAGCTATTCCACTCCCCGTAGTAAGCCAGCCATTCTCCATCTGGAGAAAACGAGATAAATGGTCCAGGCAATGGGCGGATTGTGGTAACAGATCTTGTCTCGAGGTCAAGATTCTTCAAGATGCCATTAAATAAATCATCACTCACATAGATAATCGATCGCCCATCTGCTGAGAAAATAAATGGACAATTCCATGATGGAGCGGATTCACCAAGAGCGCCAACATATGTTGATGTAAATTCTTCCTGACTCCCTGTAAGGATATTCAAAGTGTTGATGCGATCACCAGGACCTAGAAATGCCAACACATTTGCATTTGGAGAAAATACTGAATATGGCAAGCTAATGTTTGGTACCGTTATTGATCGCAGGATGTTTCCCGAAATGAAGTCGTAAATTTTGTAATACGATTCTTCACCGCAAGAAACCTCTCTGTATATGGATTTAGATTTACTACAACTACCAGTAACAATATTTTGATCGGATGGCGACCAATCCAAGATTTCTTCATTGTCAGGTATATTTACAGGTAAGGGTGTTCTAGTGGATGTTTGCATGTCATAAAGATAGATGTTGTCCCCTTCAGGTCTGTATAAGAACCTGTTCGAGATTTTCGACCATTTTCCAAACTTCGAATGTGGAATATCGATGCCTATCATCCGGTTATCAGCATTGATTACATGAATACCGATAAGGTCTTGTTCTAATCTAGATTCATACGTATATGCCAGATGACTGCCATCAAATGACCAACCTATCCCCCAATTATCCCAAATTTTCCCAGGCTCAAGTGTGATTTTGCTTTTGTTCTCCCCAGAGCTATCAATTTTCCAGATCTCAACCCCCTCGTCTTCATTCTTAAGGTAAGAAATTTGCCAACTCCTGTTATTACTTTCGACAAAATTAGATAGTTCATCTTCTTCTGGTACCTTGAGCCAAGAAATACTAAAGGCATCAAAGTAATCATGAATATATCTCTGGTTTCCTTCAACGCTTTCGATATAAATCGACTCAGTACCATCGTATGCTTGAGATACCACCCACTGACCATCGGGAGAAAACCCCCTGAACACTGCCGGCAATGTACGAATTGAAGTAATATTTCCCGTTCTTAGGTCCAGCTTCTTGATTTCGCCAAATTCCACAGCTTCCACTAAGTAGATAGCGTTGCCATCCGCAGAAAAGTTAAAGCCTGGTTGGGGAATATCCGTATCGGTATAATGAGCATCAAACGTAACATTATCATAGACATGGATATTCGAACCGTCCATATTGGTTACGATTAGATGACCGTTCAATTGATTGTTTGGACTATCAAATGGGAAAAAGGCAAATTTGGTTTCATCCGGGGATATTCCAACACCCCCAAAATAGTAAAAGACAAAGCCAGAATACGGAATTTCCGAAGAGGATGAATTCCGCTCGAGATCATAAATTTTGATATACGATTTATCTGAACATAGTCTGTTCATGTCAAAATCTGTTTCTTTTTCCCGAACGCACCGATTTGTTACAATATATCTACCTGAACTTGACCAATAGTTAATAAATTCACCTTCCGCTATCCCCACAGATATTTGCTCGGAAGTCTGGACATTATACAAACCATATTTATTAGGATTAGGGCCATCATTTTGAGTATATAAGAAACGATAATCTCCCTTTGACCATTGTTCTATATATAAACCTGGGATCTCGAGGATCACTTGCTGAGATTCCGTCTCAATTACCCGCGTACCCACAGGCTCCAAATAGCCATCGCCCGTCTTTGCTGAGAATGTCGTAGCTAAGTACTTTCCATCAAACGAAAACAGAAGTTGCCCGAAACGTTCATCTTCAGCAATAATTCGGATTTGCTTTTTTTCACTTCCATCTAAACCAGCAATCCAAACTGCCTTATAGTCATAGTCAGCGTAGCCGATCCGCCATTTTGAATCAGTTCCATTACTGAAATTTTGCGCATGAGCACTAAAGCGGATTGCACCCGGTAGAAGGAAAAACATCACCAACATGGATAATATGGCCAAGGCTTTTTTTGCTTTCATTTTTTACTCCTCCGCCGATACTGCCCCTGCTACTTATGGCCTATACCTATTGAAATCTATTAAAGGTCTTTCTTCCTCCAGATTATTAAGGAAATGCAAAATGTCCTGAATTTGGTGCTACATCATAATAGGTCGATTCTTGCAAAGTATGTGCTGTCCAAAAGAATGATGGGGGTAGTTTGAAGGCAGGTTGGGAAATAAGGATTGTGACCGTTGACCCGTTTATGGAGAAATGGTTGATAACAATTTGATTCTGAGCAACACCACCTGGACCAGCTTTATCAAGAAAACCAGACCATTTGCCTCTGCTAAATGCTACTCTTGCCAGATAATCTATTCCAATGTCAGTAGAGAAATAATAACCTTTGCCATAACCACTGACACTATTTTTGTCAGTATCCATTCCCCACACAAATGCAGTATATCTACCCGGGTTTTGAGGAATTTCAGCTGCTACTTCGAGGACAAATTCCACACCTCCCGAATCTACAGGAGTGGCCGAACATGAGATGATATCCATATAGCCAGGACCGGGAGAATCAGGAACTAACCAGTCAGTTGTAGGGTCATAGGGTGACGGTTCTATGTTTTCCTGTACAGGCACACTTTCGGTGATTGACGGTTTTATGGTTGCCTGCACGGGAACCCTTTTGGTGGGTTCAATTTTATTCGAGCCCCCTTTTCTGGCCAGGTCTTCATTGCCGCGATTGTAATCCATGCCAGGCGCAATAAATCGCAAACGCTTCGTCCCCTCATCATAAAAGGCTACGCCATCTCCACCAGGCATGCCTAAAGAAATATTCAACTGGCCGTCTTTACATACCGCGGGAAAGCGACCAAATTGGTCTTCCCAAACATACCCAGATGCACTTTTTTGAATGCTTACCTTGAGCCTTTTGCCTTCCCATTCTCCAACCAGATTATCGCAAGTAGACTTACTTCCGAATGGTAGAAGATTGAATATCTTCTGTACACTAATCGAATTCAGATCGGCTGCCCAGAAGATCAGGAGACAGGCAACCAGGGAAAGGATCGCCAAGACAACTAGGCAAGGGACAATCTTCGATTTCTTTTTAGTTGGTTTATGAGTTGGTGCGCTATTCTCAGCCGGGGAGGCTGTCTGCACGGCATCATATCCTGGTAACGCAGCGCCACAATTGGAACAGAATTTTCTGTAACCGGTGATTTCAGCCTTGCATTTCGGGCAAATAGCAGTTACAGGCTGCACAGCAGTTGGTCTCTGAGGAACACCTATCCCAGGCTGCGCACGATTGCTCTGCAAGGGCGGAACCGGAATAGCTGGTTCTAATAAATGCGCTTTTTGGGGATAGTATTTCGCAACAAAGGATTTTTGAAATGTATCAAATGGTTGATCGGCAGCAAGCATCTTGTGCAATAAGCGCCAGGCTTGTTGGTTATTAAAGTCGGTTTCAAGAACTCGTTTGAGAAGAATACCTGCTGTTCGACGATCGTTATTGGCTAAGGCCTGTTCGATCTCGAGTATCAGATTTTTGGTGTCCATAAATTTTTCCCCTGATATGTTTCTTTTTACTTCTGACTGATAGCTCAATTATATCTACATCGCAAGATAATCACCTTTCTCTTAGCTAACAAAAAGGAACTACCCATCAACTGAGTAGTTCCTTATTGTAAGTATCACCTTTTGAGACAATACTATTACTCTCATGGTGAGAGGAAAACCACTTCTATACTTGCTGGTCTATCTTTACCCGTGAGAATAGCATATAGCCAGGCCACCAGAGAGTTCTTCGTCGACGAAGGATTTACAGATTTTTCTCAACCTGGCTTTCGTCGACGAAGGATTCTTGCACCAGATTATTCGGGAAAGCTCTTCTCAATGATTAGCCGCAAGATGCTCCAGTCTAAGCCCCTCCCAAACATCAATTGAGCATGCATCAGCAGTCCATGCCAGTTCTTTATGTTCCCTATTTGATACCCAATCCACTCCAAGGCTCCATAAGGTGGTATTTTTAAGATAAGAAGAAGCAGAATCGGCGTATAATCTGCGCCGACCAAGTACTGCCACTAAAAGACCAAGCCTAATTTCTAAAAACATTATCCCAAATAGCAACCAAGTCCCCAGTAAAAGACCACATTAATCGTTCTATAAATAGCCAGTTTGGCTTCTAGCCCATCCTGCTTCTTTAGGCCCTTGTTTTGCCTTTAATTGGCATCTGTAAATGAAACTTCAAATCTTGGGCATTGTAGACAGAACCAAAGCCTCTCTGCCCTACCCTGACGACCATGACCATCAATCCAAACACACTCAAGCTTGCCTCGGAGCGTGGACTTGCCCCCTCAGCCATCATGTTCGTTCGTGAATAACTAAAGCAGCCAGCCAATCAAGATTACACCTGCTAATTCCCACCACATTCCTTGATACGACTTTGCCAAACCCATCCGCTAACCCCATCAACGGTAACCTCCCACCACCACCCGTAGTGAGCAGGGCTTGCTATGACTCTACCCCACACAGGTCCGCCTAAAACCTCTATTTGAGAATTGCTAGGGATGGGATACAAATACTCTCCATCAACAACGTCAGGTTTTGACCAGATGCGAGCATTTTCACCAACATATAGTAAAGCTCCGCTGGAAATATGGCAAGCTTCAACACCCGTTTCGCTGACTGGCCATTTCTGAATTTGTGTGACTATTGGTTTTTTTGTATCCAGGATAACTGGAATATCTTGAGTTGGCTCAGGGACATCAGTTGGTATGACAGCTTCGGTTGGCACGACAGCTTCGGTTGGTATGACAACTTCTGTTGGCATGATAACTGATGTTGATCTACCAGCTTCTGTTGGCTTAGATGTAGCTGTATCGATTACCGCCGCAACCTCTGTATGCCGGGTATTCTGGATAGCTTGCAATCCTAGCAGCATACCCACTATTAGCACAAGCAGAATTCCCCCGCCAATTACAAGGAACAATCCTGCACTCCATACTCTCTTTGGTGTGATGTGTTCCGTTATCGTCGCTGTGTGAGATGTCCTCGATATGACTGGCACCACCTGGGTCTGTGGAATACTACCCGGCGCATAGTGGACACCAGCTTGGGTTAGCTGAACAACCTGTGTGGCAGATGCCTCTTGTAATCTGTGCCTTCCTAACAGCGCCTGCTTGAATTCCACTGAGTTGTTCCAGCGCTGTGTACGGTTTATCTGCATCGCTTTAATAACCGCCAGGTTAGCAGACTGAGGAACAGATGGGTTATGTATCTGTAGGGGCTCAGGTGGCGACACAACCCCAGAACTGATGTCCATCGAGGATGGTGGAACTTTACCAGATAGCAGGTGATATACAGTTGCCCCTAGAGAGTAGATATCTGAGCGAACATCTGTCGGAGCTGTGCCATATTGCTCTGGGGGAGAGTAGCCAGGAGTGTAAGCTCGCGCACCCAATGTTGTCTTACGTTCAAGGTCGAAGACCTTGGAGATGCCAAAGTCTACTAAAAAAGGACAACCATCACGACGGACGATAATGTTGGCTGGCTTGATATCTCTATGGATTACCGGCGGCACTTGATGATGTAGATATTCCAGTGCATCACATATGGGCCCGATCCAAGCTAAAACCTGTTCCACTGGCAAAGGGCCGCCATGGCGTAATAGTCTGTTTTCCAGGCTCTCACCATCGATATAATCCATGGTAAGGTAAAGACCCTGGTTGGAGACCGAGAAGCAATCATGTACACGCGGCAGGTTGGAATGATGCAGCTTGAAAAGAAGGCCAGCCTCGCTCCGGAATTGCTTCTCGCTCGCTGGCGAGAAATCAATGTTCTCTTTAATCGCAACCTGGGCATTAAGGTTTTGATCCCATGCTAAATAAACGGCACCAAAGCCACCCTGGCCAAGTAATCGGTCAACGCGGTAACGATTGTTTAGAATCTGTCCGGGTTGTAATGGCATAGAGTATCACCGCGGGAGATTTCCGAATATTTGATTTACTTCTGGCTGATAAATCTATTATATATGGCTTGTGAAGGTATGCTGCCTTCCAGGATTGTTCGTCGACGAAGATGTCCTTCGAGGTTGATTATCCTTCTGTCTGGAGCCGTTCATCCGTAAAAGTTTTACAATTTACGATCCATTTCAGGGGAGGATAAAATCAAAAGCCCAGGAGATCAGGGTGATGAGGGTGCTGCACACCGAAAACCCCAGAGAGTGCCCCAAGTGGGGACACCGGCCGATCTGCTGGGGCCGGCGTCTCTGCGGGCGGACACTCGCAGGGCGGAATCGTTATCGTGCCAGCTGCCCCCACGCAGCACCCGGGTGCTCCCTGTGGCCGGCCCCTGTGGGTTGCTCCCCGGCGAGCCAGTGTAATAGTCATCCTGATACCAATCCTGGACCCACTCCACTACGTTGCCGGCCATGTCCAGCACGCCGTAGGGGCTGGCGCCGTATGGGTAAGAGCCTACCTTGGCTGTGTCGCCTACGCAGGGCGAAGAACTAAACAAACGGAAGTTCGCCAATGAGCAGGTGGGGGCATCGTCGCCCCACGGGAAAGCGCGTACGCTGGTCCCGCGGGCGGCTTTCTCCCATTCGGCCTCGGTCGGCAGGCGCTTGCCGGCCCAGGCGCAGTAATCATGAGCCTTGTACCAATTTACAAAGATGACCGGGTAATCGGCGTATGCCGGATTGTCGTAGTACGAGGCGCGGGTGTACGAAGCGAAGTGGTACGGCGCGGCGCAAGCGCCGGCGGCAACGCACTGGGCATACTGAGCGTTGGTGACTTCGGTCTTGTCGATGCGGTAGGTGTCCAGGTAGATGGTGTGCAGTGGCAGCTGATGACTGGAGCACCACCATATACCGTTGTGGTCCGGGTCGCAGCCCATCGGGAAACTCCCGGCGGGGATGTCGACCATCTCGCTAAGGTTGCTGGATGTGCGGGTAAAGTTTTGGCTGGCTGCATCCGGCGGTAGCGTCACCTGGCGAGAAGACGGGTTGAAGGAATACTCACTCTGGACTGGTTCGATCTTATATGTGCCAGATGGTAGGTTGCTAAAAATATAATCTCCATGGGCATCAGTCATGGTTGTGTAGGTTAAGACCATTTGAGTTACTTCTAAGCTTTCTGATGGGATTGCGAAATCCTCATGTTGCTGATTATCTTCCGGGACTTGCCATTCTAAGGAATTTACAGACAACAAGTTAATATTTGCTTGGGCATTACGGACCACCATTGGCAGGAAGAGTTTCGCCTCCCAATCAGCCAGGACAGCATAAACGCCGAAGGAAGAGATTGAACCATTCACGACCTGCTCTGTCTGAGAAGAAGAACTGGCAACAGGTATCCAGTTTCCAGAAATGTTTTGGTAGATTTTGGCGCTGTTTAGATTGGCGTGGATGAGTGAGCCGGTCAAGTCCAGGTAGTAAAGCGACATATTGGCCTTTCCAATCAGATTCACCCCAGTTGATGTGCTAATCGAATAAGGACCGCTCAGCAGAACCTTGCCTTGCGGAATTGGGATTGAAGATTGAGCCTGATTTAGACTGATCTGGCTGTCGCCAGAGAGCGTCCCTTTTGGCAGGTATAACTCTGCCTGACCGTCGCTCGACCAAATTGTAATATCCTGATTCTGTGGAGCGGTTTCAGTACTGAAGGTTGACGATACTTCAACGGTTTGGTTTTGAGCATCCGTTGCACTGGCAACAATAACACCGGACCTGGGCAGACTGGCCTCCAGGGTTACGAAGCCAACATAAGCCAATAATCCATTGTCATAGGTGAAGTTAACCGCAGTCTCGGGAGCACCGTGCTGGCTCAACTTCGCCTGCGGTGCTCCAGGAAGAGAAGTGGATGCCTTGATAATTACTTTCACCTGGTCGTTTGTATTTCCTGGTAGGGTTGATATGGCCAAGTCAAATGCTGCGGATGAGAGAATAATTGTCCTGGCATTAGTTGAAGCCTCCTGGATTGCAGCAGGCTTGTTACCGCAGGTAACCTGTGTTGAATTGATCTTCAGGTCAACTCCCCATAAATTAACAACTACTCGGTCGCCGTTTGATGCACCCAGGATGGTAATCTCGCCTAGATCATCCGTCTTACCTTGCTGAATGTCTCGATCGCCCTTTCGCAGGACTACATCTGCACCTTTAGCCGGTGCACCCCATAAATGCTCGACAAGATAGGCCACTGGCGGCTCACATACTCCGGTGTTAGCGTTGGTGTCAATATTAACATTCGACCAACGACTGACCGGGATATTGTTTGGTCCGACTACTACCCCATTATAGGTTGCCGGTGTTTTTAAGGTCCAACGCGCTGGAGAAACAGAGTCTTTGTACAAGTCAAATATCGCTTGCCAATCTGATTTGCCTGTTTTTTTGTATTGTTCAGTATTTTCGCATTCACTTGACCATAAGTGAGCGACACCCTTCATGGAGAATTCGCTTGTGTTGTATTGGAAATCCATCAGAGTAACATTTATCTGATCGGTAGAATTGGTGCGAATTTCAGCTGAAAGGCAATGCCCATCCTTCTTATTCCAACCATCATTGTAGAAATACGAATCAAATAAACCTAACCCATAATGCCCAAATTCGTGAATTTCGGTGCGAAAACCGTTTTTGTTGGACCAGATGCCCTGATTAGCGCTTTTACCATTAAAATACCGCCCAAGAAATATGTGTAAATTCTCGTTGCTCAGTATTCCGCTTATATGAGCCCTCGGCCATTCCTGATTGCTGGCCCTAATCTGGTAATCTGCATCTCCCATGTGTTGGTTGTTATCAAAAATGGTTACTCTTTCCAGCAACATTTGACCATCTGTTGCGTCGTAAAGATATTTGGATGCACCTTCGAATCCTTGTTGCATCTCGTTTAGATAGGTATTATTTGCATCCCACTCGACGACTGCCAAGATATTGAAACCGATAAGAGTATTGCTCCTTTTAACCACTAACTGTTGGGGTGAAGATAAGTCACTCACAGTAAATGGAATAGGTTCAGAATCCTTAGGAATGTCGAGACTGGTGATGTATACCCGATAGGCCCAGTTTTCGGCTGAATCCTGATTATGGTTGTTCTTCTTTGTAGCTACTTCAAGAATACGACTGCGCGCTACTAATTTATCGCCGATTGCCAGGGAAGGTATAGTGATTATCCCATCCGAATTCGTCGTACCTGCTAAAGTGCTGTTACGAAACACCTGTGCTCCACTTACCGGGTTTCCTGTTTCATCTTTCACCTGTATGGAATCCGAATGTGGATAAGCAGTAACTTCGATACCAATTGCGGGATTCCCGCTGCTGTCAGTCACCCGTCCTGAGATGCTGTAAGTAGCTTCTGGCGACAAATCCGCAGTTGCATGGCCAGCCGCAAGGAACTGCACTGGCTCGCTGAACAATGCAAACAGGACCAGGATGCTGATCCATGAGATGAGTTTGCGCGGCATCTTTGGGCCTCCGGATATGTTTTGTGCTTTTGGAAGAGGAAGGGGAACGATGTATGGTTGTGAAGGAACACCCCTATTTTAAAGGATTATAGGGCATTAATAGAAAATGAGCAATGAGGTCAAGCAATCTAGACCAACGGCCGGTGCCTTTGATATGGAGAAACTCGAATTCGGATTTTAGGGTAAGCCCAATTGGCTACGGAATAGTGATAGCGAAGGGAGTTTCTTTCGTCGGAGTTTCGTCGACGAAAATGGCACTTTACTGCAGATGATTACAGATGATTCGATGATATTTACACTCTCTATAGCTGAGTCCTTCGTCGACGAAGAATAAGAGCTCAGCCACTATAAGCAACCTATTCCCAGAATAGCTATACCAAACAGATTGCCAGGAAGAGATTGTATTACCCTGTGAAGGATGAACTCGTGTGTATCATGTACATAGGGGTATCGTTTTCGCGGGGGTAATCCCGTATCTTTGCTGAGGTAACGTTTTCGCGGGGGTATGGTTTTCACGGAGGTATGTTTTCACGGAGGTATCGTTTTCACGAGGGTATGAATTCTTCCCTCACACACGCTCAAAGAACCATCCCGAAAAGGCATCAATCCCATTGATGCTTGTCCAGTTACAATACCCTTATGGATTTCGCCTGGTACCTTTTTCCGCCTGACGTTCTCGTGCCCCCCATCTTCTCGTCCTATTCAAAATAGCATATATTTGGTAATCTAGTGGAGATCAATAGCTTTGGCCATTCCTCCAATCTTTTGTGCATAGTCTGCGATTTTTTAGTCTGGATAATCCTATGGCAATGATAGAAATTACCGATACCCTTTCGATCAAGGAAGACGAGATTCAGGTCGATTTCGTTCAATCCTCCGGACCTGGAGGCCAAAATGTAAATAAGGTGGCTAGCAAAGTTCAGCTGCGTTTTGATACGAATTCTCCATCCCTTCCCGATGAGGTTAGAGCACGCTTACAGGTGGTTGCTAAGAACCGAATTGTTGATGAAGGCATCTTGCTCATTGATGCTAAACGTTATCGGACCCAAGAGCAAAATCGAGCAGACGCCATCAACCGATTGGTTGAGCTAATCCGCAAAGCAACAGAGAAGCCCAAAACTCGACGTAAAACAAAACCAAGCAAGGCATCTATCGAGGACCGCCTAGAATCAAAACGGCACCACAAAGAGCTCAAACAAATGCGACGGCGTGTTGATGTTGATTAGACGTTTTCAAACAAGAACGATCGGCGTATAGGGTAATCAATTACCAAAGCAAAGTGTACAGCTTGTCGTCCAGTGTGTAAATAAAGTCTCTACTTCAGTGCAGCTTCGCTTCAATGTGGAAAATTCGCCCTCGCTTACAGATGGGGTGCGTGAGCGCCTGGTCAGGTTAGCCGGAAGCCGGATGACGAAAGATGGCGTATTAGTGATCGATGCCAGGAGCTATCGCACGCAAGAGCAAAACCGCCAGGATGCGCTGGACCGGTTGGTGGCATTGGTGCGCCAGGCAGCCAAAAAGCCGAAGTTCCGTAAAAAGACAGCCCCCAGCGCTGAATCCAAACGCCAGCGCCTGGAGGCTAAGCGCCATCGTGGCCTGATCAAACGACTGCGACAGGGCGCTTCGGGTGATGAGTAATTAAAGCGGACCAGGCAGCAACCGGTCCGCTTTTACGTTCAGAGATAAGTGATCAGGGTGTCGCGCCTGGGGAAGCCGTAACAACGGGTGTGGATGATGCAGTAGCTGAAGTACCCGTGGGCGTCTCATTCTCCTCCGTGGCGGTTGAGGAAGCGGTTGCCGCTGCTGTGGGCGGCGGCGGGGCTTCCCAGGATAGCAACATTTCCAGGGCCTTCAGGTGCGCCTGTAGATCCGGCTCCTCGGGTCCAACGTGGATGGTGATCGCTGCCGGTACGCCGTTGGCTGCCGCCCAGTCGATCAACGCGCCGCTGCGTGGGCAGCGAGGTGCTGGCGGTGGATAAGATAACTGTAAGATCTCAGCCAGGCTGCGGGTCAGATCGGTGACCGCTTCCAGCTGTGACTTGCCACCCAGGGCGATTCCCTCGGGTATGGATTCATATACCAACAGCCCCTGGATACCTCTCGCCACGATGAAGTCAACCAGCGCCTTCGTCTCCGGCTCGGAACCGGGCGCTTCCCCGGCGGTACCCGCGGGAGATGGGCAGGCGCCTGTGGCCCAGGTCTCCTTCCAATTTGCCTCGAAATTGCGATCCAGGTCCACTCCCTGGGCATTCAAGCGGCTCTCTGGGGCGGAAGCCAATGCCTCGCCATCGGGATTCAGGCTGCGTAGGATGTACAGGCTGGCGCCTTCCGGTATGATTTGCGGATTCTGCTGTAGGTGCTCGATCAGGCGCTCGGCCAGGGCCATCCCCGGTTGCCCTTTACTGGGATGCATCCCTGCCACGATCAGGCGGGCATTCGGTCCGCTGCCGAAGCGCACGACCTCGATCGGGCGCATATCGACAGAGCGTCCGATCACAATCATCCTGCCGGGCTGGAGCGGTGTGATCGAAGGCGCCGGTGTCGCTGGGATTGGTGTCGCCGTGGGGGGAAGCTGGATTGCTGTTGCGCTGGGTACCGGAGATGCGGTAGCTGTCCAGGTCGGGATGGGTGTTCGCAGCATTCCAACCTGGGTTGGGATCGCGCCATCGCCTACCTCAGGAGGATTCCCGAACGGCAGCAAACCTTCCCGCCACAGCAGGTAGCCCAATGCTGCCACCGAGCCCAGGGCCAGCAGTGCCAGGATCGCCAGCACCAGGGTCTGGGCGCAAGTGTTTTTGTGGCGAGGTGCTGTTGGGCGTGTGGGGGTTTGATTAACCCTTATTTTGGCCGGCGCATCTGCTGTTTCTTCACTGGATGGGGCTTCTACCTTGGCCTCGACCTCAGCAGCCTCATTATTTACCAGCGCGTGCGCGCTTTCTGCAGCAGTATCG
>CAZVYK010000007.1:0-23453 GCA_964630915.1 uncultured Caldisericales bacterium
ACTGTAGGTGCTGGAGTCATAACAAAGGTTATTGAGTAGAAGGTGAGGAGAGATGAAGAAAGAAAGACTGAGAATAAGACTAAAAGCATTCGATAACAGAATCCTTGATCTGTGGTCTGCAAAGATTGTTGAGGTTGCGAGAGCGAGCGGAGCAACTGTTTCTGGTCCAATACCTCTTCCAACAAAAAGAACTGTGTTTAATGTTTTAAGAGCTCCAAATATTGATAAGGACTCGCAAGAGGAGTTTGAAATTTGCGTGCATAAGAGATTGATAGAAATTCTTGATGCAACACCTGAGATAACCCAGAAATTGGCAAACATGGACATTCCACAGGGTGTTGAAGTTGAGATAAAGATATGATGGAGGCTGCTATGGCGAAAGGTATCCTGGGGCTAAAAGTTGGAATGACCTCAATCTATGAAGGTGACAAGCTTGTTCCTGTTACAGTAATAAAAGCTGGACCATGTGTAGTGGTTGGCAAGAAGACTGCTGAGAAGGATGGTTATTCTGCAGTTAAGCTTGGCTTTGTTGAGGTGGAACCAAAGAAACTGAGCAAACCACTTCAGGGAGTTTTTAAGAAGAGCAATGTCCCAGCGTTCAGATTTGTAAAGGAATTCAGGGACATGGATGGTGAAGTTGGAGACACAGTGACAGTTGAAGTTTTAAAGGATGTAAAGAAGATAAAGGTTACTGGTGTAACAAAGGGAAAAGGCTTTCAGGGGGTCGTAAAGAGGTGGGGATTCGGCGGATGGCCGCAATCTCACGGTTCTGAGGCAACCCGAAGACCTGGCTCAATAGGGCAGAGAGCAACCCCTGGAAGAGTGTTTAAGGGTATGAAAATGGCCGGCCATATGGGGACGGACCTTGTTACTGTTAGAAACCTTGAAATTGTGAAGATTATCCCGGAAAAAGACCTGGTTCTTGTAAAAGGAAGCGTTCCTGGGTCAGAGAAAAAACTCCTCATAATAAGGGTCTAAGGAGGATAGGATGAAGGGAAACGTAATTAATCTGCTTTCAAATACAGTGGAAACAATAGATCTCCCAGATGAGTTTTTTGGAAGAGAGATAAAGAAACACCTTATTTATCAAGCTGCAAAGAGATATCTTGCTAACATGAGACGTGGCACTGCTGATACTCAGGAAAGAGGAGATGTTGCATACAGTACTGCAAAAGTGAGACCGCAGAAAGGTACTGGAAGGTCAAGACAAGGTGCTAGAACATCAAATATCTGGAAAGGTGGAGCTGTCGTGTTCGGCCCTCACCCCAGGGATTTCTACATGAAAATGAATAAAAAGGAGATTAAAGCTGCTATATTTTCAGCGCTATCTTCAAGACTTTCTGACGGAGAGCTTCTGGTTGTGGACGGGGTAAAAGTAGAAGGCAAGACAAAAGAAGTAGTTGAGATTCTTGAAAAAGTGAAAACGGCTGCGTCAAGAGAAACGGGTAATGTGTTGTTAGTCTTTGCAGAGGAAAACGGCGAATTAGAGCGTGCGGCAAGGAATATAGCTTACTGTAAGCCTCTTAATTACAAGTTCATAAACGCATATGATCTCATGAGTGGCGACTATGTTGTAATTACTAGAGAGGCTGTAGACGGAATTAGAAGGTGGTGGGGAAATGAATAGTTTCGAGATAATCATCAAACCTGTCATCACAGAGAAAACAACAGCTCAGATGGAGAAAGGAAAATATACTTTCATAGTCGATTATAGAGCAAGTGCTGAGATGGTCAGGAATGCAGTTGAAGAGATCTTTTCGGTGAAAGTGAAAAGTGTAAATGTTGGCAGGGTGTATGGCAAGAGAAAGAGAACTCGCTGGAGTTTCAGCAAGACTCCTGAGCACAAAAAAGCGATTGTAACTCTGCATCCTGGTCATAAGATTGAAATAGTTCAGAATGCTTGACGGAGGTTAGGATGGCACTAAAAATATACAAACCGACAACACCAGGGTTAAGAGGGAAAGCGGTAATTAAGCACAGCGAAACCATCACGAAAGGGAAACCAGAGAAATCCCTTGTAAAGGGGATTACCAAGAGTGGTGGCAGAAACAACACAGGAAAGATTACCGTAAGGCACAGAGGAGGAGGCAACAAAAGGCTTTACAGAGTTATTGACTTTAAGAGAGATAAGGACGGAATTGAAGCAAAGGTTAGTTCAATTGAGTACGATCCTAACAGATCTTCCTATATTGCCCTCTTGACTTACGCGGATGGTGAGAAAAGATACATACTCGCACCGCAAGGACTAAAAACCGGAGATATAGTCATGTCAGGAGAGAATGCTGAAATTGCCATAGGTAATGCTCTTACCTTGAAGAACATTCCAGTAGGAACGTTTGTCCACAATATTGAGCTTGTTCCTGGTAAGGGTGGAAAAATCGCAAGATCTGCTGGTGCAGTGGCACAGGTAATTGCAAAAGAAGGGCAGTATGCACACATAAGGCTTACTTCTGGCGAAATTCGCAAGATTAGACTTGAGTGCAAAGCTACAGTAGGGCAGGTTGGCAACCTTGATCACGAGAACGTGAACTTGGGGAAGGCAGGTGCTAAAAGGCATTTAGGCATACGGCCAACTGTAAGAGGTACGGCAATGAACCCGGTAGATCACCCTCACGGTGGTGGCGAAGGAAGAGCACCTGTTGGTCACCCTGGACCTCTTACTCCATGGGGTAAGCCTGCGCTTGGATACAAGACAAGAAAGAAGAAAAACACTTCTGACAAGTTCATTATTAAGAGGAGGAAGTAGACATGGGTAAAACAGGAGATTATGTTGATCAGAAACTTCTCGAGAAGATCAGAAAAATGAATGAAAGAGGAGAAAAGAAAGTCATCAAGGTCTGGTGCAGAAGATCAACTATAACTGAAGAAATGATTGGGCATACTATTGCTGTTCATAATGGGAAAACGCACATTGCTGTGTACATTACGCCTGATATGGTTGGACATAAACTTGGAGAATTTGCATCTACAAGAACATTCCATGGGCACAGAGCTCCAACCGCTAGAGTTATTACGAAGACTTAAGGAGGAGCTTTATGGAAGCGTACGCAATTACAAAACACGTAAGACTTTCTGCTTCTAAGGCTAGACTTGTGGCAAGGCTTATTGTGAATAAGCAGGTTGACGAAGCTAGAGCGATACTAAAGGCTCTACCGCACAAGGCTGCAAGAGTGCTTGAAAAGACTCTTGATTCAGCCATTGCAAATGGTGAGAACAATTTCAAGATGGATCGAGAAAAAATGGTTGTAGGTACAGCTGTTGTTGACTCTGAAGGACCTATGAAGAGACTATTACCAAGAGGTTTTGGAAGAGCGGATGTTATTAGAAGGCCTGTCAGCAGAATCAAGATTGTCGTAGAGGAAAGAGAGGAGGCGTAGAATGGGCCAGAAAACTCATCCTTATGGTTTTAGAGTTGGGATTACGAAAGACTGGTACAGTAAGTGGTATACAGGTAAGAAGGACTACAAAAAGTACCTTTTAGAGGATTTCAATATAAGAAAAGAGCTAAAGAAACTTGGGCCTAACGCTGCTATATCTTCTGTTGAAATTATAAGAAGAGGAGAAAGCGAACTGAAGGTTGTTATTAACAGTGCAAGGCCAGGAATGCTTATAGGCAAAAAGGGTGCTGAAGTTGGTAAACTCGAGGAAATGGTGCGCAAAAATCTTATATCGAAATATGACCTTGTTAAGGTAGATGTTAAAGATGTTAAGCATCCCGAGCTTGACGCCGAGCTGATTGCCCAAAGTGTTGTTATGAAAATAGAACAAAAAATATCCTACAAGAGGGCAATAAAGCAGGCAATTTCAAGCGCTCTGAGGGCTGGTGTGAAAGGAATAAAGATTCAGGTGTCAGGTAGACTTGAAGGTGCGGAAATTGCAAGAACTGTTTGGTACAGGGAAGGCAGAGTTCCGCTTCATACTATCTTTGCTGACATAGATTATGCAGAAGAGCCTGCTCTAACAAAATTTGGAAGAATAGGCGTAAAGGTTTGGGTGTACAAAGGAGAAGCAAAGGCGCCCGAGTTTTTCGCCAGTAAATGACGGAGGTTGATAGAGATGTTAATGCCAGAACGAGTAAAGTACAGAAAAATGCACAGAGGAAGAACCAGAGGTAAGTCAAAAGGTGCGACTTCTGTGCACTTCGGGGAATACGGAGTACAGGCACTTGAACCAGGGTGGATAACAGCAAGACAGATTGAAGCTGTAAGAGTTGTACTGATACAAGCTGTAAGGAAGACGGGAAGACTCTGGTTAAGAATCTTCCCAGACAAGTCTGTTACCAAAAAGCCAGCCGAAACAAGAATGGGTGGCGGAAAAGGCGATGTTGACCATTGGGTAGCAGTTGTAAAACCTGGAAGAGTCATGTTTGAGTTTTCGGGCGTGGATGAGAAGACTGCCGAGGACTTGGTAAGACAGGTAGGTTTTAAGTTGCCTGTAAAGGTTTGCCTTTTGAAACGTGAGGAGGGTTAAGATGAAACCCGAAAAAATCAGAGATATGACTGATAGGGAAATTGAAGAACAGTTGAAGAATTTGAGGAAGGAGCTTTTCAATCTCAGGTTTCAGCTTGCAACCAGACAGCTGCATAATCCTGCACGATTGAGAATCGTGAAAAAAGACATTGCAAGACTTCTTACGATAAAGAGAGAAAGAGAGCTCCAAAAAGAGGTGTAGGATGGGAAAGAAAAAGGAACTAATTGGAGAAGTTATAAGCAGCTATCAAAAGACTGTGGTTGTGAAGGTTGAGAGAATAGCTGGTCATCCTCTTTACCTGAAACAAGTGAGGAAGTTCACTAAGTTTTATGCTCACGATGAAGAAATGAAGGCGCAGGTCGGGGATATTGTCAGGATTGTTGAAACAAGACCTTTAAGTAAGCTAAAAAGGTGGCGTGTGGTAGAGGTAATGAGCGGAGGTGGACAATGATAAGGCAGTATTCACGACTGGTTGTTGCTGATAATACTGGTGTAAAAGAGATTTCCTGTATAACGGTACTTGGCGTTGGTCACAGACCTACAGGAGAAGTGGGTGACAAGATCGTGGCTACCGTAAAGAAAGCTGTTCCAAATAGCGCAATTCCCAAAGGAACTGTTGTAAAAGCTGTAATTGTCAGGACTTCATACCCGATAAGGAGAGAGGACGGTAGCGTAATAAGGTTTGATGATAACGCTGCAGTAATAATTGATGAGGAAGGTAATCCCAAAGGGACCAGAGTATTCGGACCTGTTGCCAGAGAGCTTAGGAAGAAAGGTTACCTGAAAATTGTATCGCTTGCACCAGAGGTTCTTTAGGAGGATGCGATGAACAAGACAAAATATCTTGACGTTAGGAAAGGTGATCTAGTATTTGTGATTTCTGGAAAGGACAAAGGGAAGAAAGGCAAGATTCTTAGGACGATTCCTTCTGAAAGAAAAGTTATAGTTGAAGGTGTAAATCTACAAACTCATTTTTTGAGGCCAACGCAGGACATGCCGCAGGGCAAGATAACACAGAGAGAAGGCCCGATTCTTGCTTCTAAGGTCTTGGTTATATGTCCTCACTGCCACGAACCGACAAGGGTAGGACACAAGGTTCTTGACAATGGAAAGAGCGTTAGATCCTGCAAGAACTGCAGAGAAGTTATTGACAAGGTCTAGTTTGAGAGGTGGGTATGGCTAAGAAGAGTTCAATAAAGATAGACAGTAAATATGAAGAGATGCTAAAAGAGAAGCTTCCTGTTTCTCCTTTGAAAGCTAAATACGAAAAGGAAGTGACAAAACGGATGATTGAGAGATTTGGCTACAGGAATATAATGCAAGTCCCTCGCATAGTAAGCATCTCTGTGAATAGAGGTATAGGGGAAGCAACCGAGAATCCAGCTGCCGTTGAAAAGACAATCAACGAGTTCATACTGATCACAAGAAGCAAGCCTACTATAACTCGTGCTAAGAAATCGATAGCCTCTTTTAGGGTTAGAGAGGGGGCTCCTGTCGGTTGCAGGGTAACGCTCAGAGGTAATAAAATGTACACTTTCCTTGAAAAACTGATAAACGAGGCTCTTCCGAGAATTAGGGACTTCAAAGGCCTTCCCAGTGATTCTTTCGACGGAAGAGGAAACTACACGTTTGGCATAAAAGAGCAGCTGATATTTCCCGAGATTGACTATGACATGGTTGATAAGGTTAGGGGTTTCAACGTCACTATTGTTACAACTGCAAAAACAGACGAGGAAGCAAAAGCTCTTTTGGAATTTGTTGGCTTTCCGTTTAGAAAAAGCTAGAGGTGAGATATGGCAAGAAAGGCTATGATTGAGAAGGCAAAGAGGGAACCCAAGTTTAAGGTAAGACAGCACAATAGGTGTTCGATTTGTGGCAGACCTCGCGCATATTACAGTAGATTTGGAATTTGCCGTCATTGCTTAAGGAAGCTTGCTTTGAGGGGCGAACTTCCGGGCGTGAAGAAGGCAAGTTGGTAGAAGGGGGTATGGAAAATGGTAAACGATCCCATTTCAGATGTTCTAACGAGAGTTAAGAATGCTAGCAACGCGAAGCACAAGACTCTCATAGTGCATTATTCAGGAGTTGTTGCATCTTTGCTTGAGGTAATGAAAGAGGAGGGCTATATCAAGGATTTTGAAGCATTGGAGATAGAGGGAAAGAAGTACTTGAGAATACAGCTAAGATACAACAATAATAGGGAGGCCTACATTATTGGTGTAAGAAGAATCAGCAGGCCAGGAAGAAGAATTTACGCGGATAAGGAAAACTTGCCAAGAGTACTCGATGGGCTAGGAACAGCTATAATCTCCACCTCAAAGGGAATTATGAGCGACAAAAAAGCTCGTAAACTTGGAGTTGGTGGAGAAGTTATTTGCTTCATCTGGTAGGAGGAAAGATATGTCAAGGATAGGACGCAAACCAATCGTAATTCCCAAAGGTGTTGATGTAAAAATCTCTGAGGAAAATGTTGTGTCAGTAAAGGGACCGAAGGGTACGCTTTCACGCAAGTTTAGTGACGATATGAAAATAGATATAACAGACGGACAGATATTTGTTGAAAGGCCTTCAGACGAGCCTTATTACAGAGCAATTCATGGTACAACAAGGGCTCTGATAAATAATATGATCCTGGGAGTCTCTCAAGGATTCTCCAAGAGACTTATTATCAACGAAAAGACATATAAGGCAAATGTTAATGGAAAACGGGTTGAGCTTAGCCTTGGCTATAGCCACCCGATTAGCATGGATGTACCGGATGGGTTGACGGTGACAGTAGAGGGACAAACAATAACCGTATCTGGTCTTGATAAGGAACTTGTCGGCGCTTTTTCGCAGAAGATTCGCCACCTTAGAAAGGTTGACCCTTATAAGGTCAAGGGCATCATATACGAAGGTGAGAAAATTCGCAGGAAGGTCGGTAAGACCGTTGCTACTTCTAAGTAGGAGAGTGGAATATGATAAAGACTAATAGTAAGAATGAGTTGCGAAAAGTAAGACACCAGAGAATAAGAAAGAAATTAAGGGGTACTGCCGATAAACCCAGAATGTCTGTTTTTATAAGCTTGAAACATATTTATGTTCAACTTATAGATGATGACTCGGGCAAGACAATAACTTCAGCTTCTTCGCTCGACAAGGACCTGAGGGACATTGTTAAGGGTAAGAAAATGACTGAAGTAGCTAAAATTGTTGGTACCAGTGTAGCGAAGAAAGCAATTGAAAAAGGGATAACAGAGATTGTTTTTGACAGGGGCGGTTATAGATTTCATGGCAGAATAAAAGCTCTTGCTGAGGAAGCAAGAAGTGTTGGGCTAAAATTCTAGGAGGTTACTGTGGCTAATGTAGATAGACGTGTTGAAGCAAAGGAGTTTGAAGAGTCCATTCTTCAGATTGACAGAGTATCCAAAGTGGTAAAGGGAGGAAAGATACTCAGATTCAGAGTAGTAGTTGTAATAGGAGACAAAAAAGGGAGAGTTGGAATAGGTGTAGGTAAAGCAAGGGAAATTCCTTCAGCTGTTGCAAAGGGAATCTCTGATGCTAAGAGAAACTTGGTAAGTGTACCTCTTAAGAACAGTACAATTCCAGCAAGGATTACTGCAAAAATAGATACTGCGCATGTGTTTCTGGCTCCTGCTGTAGAAGGTACTGGTCTTGTTGCGGGAAGGGTAATTAGAATGATTGCAGAGAAGGCTGGAATCAAAGATATTCTTTCAAAATCGATGGGAACCTCCAATCCTTTGAATGTTGCCAACGCTACAATAAAAGCTTTTAAGGACCTTTCGAGAGTAATATCGATAAGCGAGGAGAGGAGAAGGGTCTTTTCGGGAGGTAAGAATGAAGCTTAACGATCTGAAGCCAAAAACAGGCTCTGTTAAGAGCAAGACGAGAGTAGGAAGAGGCAATGGTTCCGGTAAGGGAACTTATTCTACCTACGGATGCAAAGGGCAGAAGTCTCGATCTGGTGGAAAGAAGGCGAAAGGCTTTGAAGGAGGCCAAACACCAATATACAAGAGAATTCCGAAGTTTAAGGGTTTTAAACCCATTGCAAAGGAGCATTTTATAGAAATTAATGTTGAGCATCTCAGCAAGATTGCTGGTGAGAGTTCAGAGATTAATTTAGACCAGATGTTTGGTGGAAAGGTTAAGGTCCTTGGCAGAGGAGAAATCTCGGTCCCTGTGGTGGTTAAAGCTTCAAGTTTCTCAACTTCTGCAAAGGAGAAAATTGAAAAAGCTAATGGAAAGGCTGAGGTAATCTAACATGTGGGAAACAATTAAGAGGGCATTTAAGCTTAAGGAATTAAGAAAGAGAATTTGGTTCACTCTTTTTCTGTTCGTTCTTTTTAGGCTTGGCACTTTCATTCCCGTTGTAGGAATTGACAAGACGCAGATAAAGAACATCATCCAGCAAGGAGGTTTTCTTGCCTTGCTTGACCTGTTCTCTGGCGGAGGTTATAGTAATTTCTCCATCTTTGCCATGTCAGTTTTCCCATACATTAATGCCTCAATTATATTGAACTTGCTTCAGTCAATCATACCTGGTCTGGAAAGACTGGCGAGAGAGGGCGGGGAAGAAGGAAGGAAGAAGATTGCCAGGTACACAAGATATCTCACGGTTGCTCTTGCTGCCTTGCAGGCCTTTTCTTTGATTGTCATGTTTAGAAACTACCTTGTGAATGACAGCATACTCCTTAAGATAGTTATTATGGCAAGCCTTGTTGCCGGATCGTACATTGTGCTATGGCTTGGAGAGGTGATGACTGAAAGGGGAATTGGTAATGGTGTCTCACTTATCATCTTTGCAGGAATAATAAGCAGAATACCCGTAAGCATAGTAGAGATAAGGCAACTGCTTTCAGCTAAGTCCATCACCATTGTGGCAGTATTGGGTGAAATACTTGCACTTATAGCTATGATAGTGCTCGTTCTATATGCTTATCAATCTGAAAGAAGAATTCCTGTTCAGTATGCAAAGAGAATTGTGGGAAGGAAGGTATACGGAGGCCAGTCTACATACATACCCTTGAGGCTTGTTCAAGCAGGAGTACTGCCAATAATATTCGCAGTGTCAGTTATGTCGTTCCCGTACACAATAGGGCAGTTTTGGCCTACCTCCTGGTTTACGAAGCATATCGCACAACCCATTTTTGGAACTACTACAAGTATATGGTACAACCTGATATACTTCCTGCTTATTGTGGGATTCACATACTTCAATACCGAGCTTACTTATGACCCTGCTAAATTGAGCGATGACCTGAAGAAGTACGGAGGCTTTATTCCAGGAATAAGACCTGGAATGCCCACTGCAGAGTACATCGCCACAATTCTTAAGAGAATTGTTTTCCCGACTTCTATCTTTCTTGGCTTAGTTGCTGTTGTTCCGAATCTCATATTCAGAAGAATGTCTATTTCATCATTCATCTTCGGTGGAACCTCTATACTCATAATCATAGGTGTTGCTCTTGAGACGATGCATGAAATAGAGGCGTATTTACTCATGAGACAGTATCAAGGTTTCTTGAAATGAAGAAATTCATCATCTTAATGGGTCCTCCTGGAAGTGGTAAGGACACGCAGGGCAAACGGTTGTCCCAGCATATGGAAGTGCCGCTTATTTCTACGGGAGAGGCTCTTAGAGAGGAGATATCCAGAGGAACAGAGATTGGACGCAGATTTAGTGATCTTATTGGAAGGGGATTGCTTGTGCCCGACTCTGATATGTTTGACTTTGTTAGAATGCTTTTTGAAAGGAACGATGTTTCAAATGGCTTTGTACTTAACGGATTTCCACGTACTATTCCTCAAGCGGAATTTCTTGACGGTTTTCTTCTCGGAAGGAATCGAAAGATTGAGCTGGTAGTGAATCTTGCTGTCAGCGACTCAGAAGTTGTAAAAAGACTTAGTGGAAGGCGTACTTGTTCTTGCTGTGGAGCTGTATACAATGTCTATTATTCGCCGTCCTCTAAGGGAGATTTGTGCGATAAGTGTGGAGGAGAATTGGTGCAGAGACCTGATGATTCTGAGGCTTCGGTCAGGACAAGGCTTGAAGTATATGCCAAATCCACTTTTCCTTTGGTTGAATTCTATAAAGGAAGAAATCTGCTTTCAGATGTAGATGGTGAAGGTAGCCCTGAAGAAGTTTTCAAGAATATTCTAGAGGTTGTGAATGGTCGAGATTAAAACCCGCGAAGAAGTTGAAAAAATAAGGAAATCTGGTAAAATTTTAAGGTTTGTTTTGGACCTCGTAAAAGATAGAATAAAACCCGGTATTACCACTGGCGAGTTAAGCAGGTTAGCTGAAGAATATATTCTCGCAGAAGGAGCAGCCCCTGCTTTTAAAGGTTACAGAGGTTTTCCTCAAGCTTTGTGTATTTCCATTAATGATGAGCTGATTCACGGGATCCCCGGTGACAGACTAATAATGGAAGGAGACATAGTTAAGGTTGACGGCGGGGTGCTTTTTGACGGTTGGTTTTCGGACTCAGCATTTACTGTAATTGCGGGAAAACCTTTGTCTGACGACGACGCGAGACTTGTACGCATTACCGAGAGGGCACTCGAGGTTGGAATTGCGGCTGCCAAAGAAGGAAACACAACAGGAGACATTGGATACTGCATTCAGAATCTTGTTGAGAGTTCGGGGTTTTCTGTGGTGAGAGATTACTCGGGGCATGGTCTTGGGCGCAGGTTACACGAAGACCCCTCGGTTCCGAACTTTGGCACGAAAGGAAAGGGAATTACATTAAAGGAGGGCATGGTTATTGCTATCGAACCTATGGTGACATCTGGGTCGTATGAGTTGTTTGTTGGTAAAGATGGCTGGACTGTTAGAACTATGGATGGCTCTAAAACAGCACATTTTGAGCATACCGTTGCTATTACATGCAACGGTCCTGAAGTGTTGACTCTTTAGGAGAATTGTTATGGGAAAGGGAAGAGTAATTGAGGCTGAAGGTGTTGTTGTGGAGACATTGCCAGGAACAATGTTTAGGGTAAAACTTGCCAACGGCAAGATAGTTCTAGCTCACATAAGCGGTAAGATGAGGTTGAATTTCATAAAGATTTTGCCTGGTGACAGAGTGAAACTTGAATTCAGTCCTTATGACTTAAATACTGCAAGGATTGTCTATAGATTGTAGAAAGGAGAGAATTATGAAGGTAAGATCTTCAGTAAGAAAAATGTGCCCAAAATGCAAAATTGTTCGAAGAAGAGGGAAGTTAACAATAGTATGTGACAACCCCAAACATAAACAAAGACAAAAGTAGGAGGTGAACTTTGGCGCGTATTGCTGGTGTTGATTTACCAAAGGATAAAAGAGTAGACATTGCGCTTACCTATATCTACGGAATAGGTAAACAGAACTGCAAGGATGTATTGAAAGAGGCAAAAGTAGCTCTTAAGAAGGTGAAAGACTTAACCCCTGAGGAAATCAAGTCTATTGAGGAAGTAATAAGAGAAAAGTATGTGGTCGAAGGGGATTTAAGGAAGACTGTAGCAACAAACATAAAGAAGCTGATCGAGATTAATTGCTACAGAGGTATAAGACATAAGAGAGGTCTCCCGGTAAGAGGACAGAGAACGAGAACGAACTCAAGGACAAGAAAAGGACCTAAGAAAACCGTTGGCTCGGTCAGGAAAGCAAGTTAAGGAGGTAGCGCATGAAAAAGAGCAGAACTGGTGCTAAGAAAAAAGTCCAGAAGATTGCTGGAAAGGCGAGAGTCTATATTAATTCCACCTTTAACAATACAATAGTCACTATTACTGATGAAGTTGGCAATGTTGTAAGCTGGTCATCTGCCGGAGCAAATGGTTTTAAGGGAACTAAGAAAGGAACCCCCTTTGCAGCTCAGGTAGCTGCTCAAAAGGCTGCAGAAGTGGCACTAAATGCAGGAGCAAAGAAAGTCTCAGTCCTTGTAAAAGGTGGGGGTCCTGGAAGGGAAGTTGCTATTAGAGCTTTGCAATCGGCAGGTCTTGATATTGAAGAAATAAAGGATATTACGCCAATACCTCACAACGGTTGCAGGCCTAGAAAACTTAGAAGGGTTTAAGGAGGAAAAAGATGGCAGTTTACAATGGTCCTTTATGCAGGGTTTGCAGAGCTCAGGGAAGCAAGCTTTTCCTGAAAGGCGATAAGTGCTTCACAAGAAAGTGTCCTCTTGATAAGGGAAGGGGCATTCCTGGTAAGAAGCAGGTTGTTTTGCATATGAGTAAGCCCTCTGACTACAAAATGCATTTACTGGAAAAGCAAAAAGTGAAGAGCATGTATGGAGTGCTTGAAAGGCAGTTCAGAAGATATTTTGACATAGCGATAAGGCAGAAAGAAATACCAACTGGCGACAAGCTTATTGAACTTTTAGAGCGCAGACTTGATAATGTTGTTTACAGGATGGGTTTTGCTCCTAATAGAAAGACTGCTCGTCAACTTGTTTCTCACGGTCATGTTCTTGTGAATGGGCAAAAGGTTGACATCCCTTCTTACATTTTAGACAAAGGTGACGAGATCGAGATAAAGACGACAAGCAGACAGATTCCCGTAATACAGGCATCTTTAGAGAGCTCAAGGCCTGTTCCAGCATGGCTTGAGGTTAACAAAGATTCCTATAAGGGGGTTGTAAGAGAAGTACCCAATATTCCCGAACTTGCACTTGGAATCAATCCAACTCTCATAGTAGAGCTGTATTCTAAGTAAGGAAGTGATCGATTATGTGGAACCTTGACGCAATTAGATACGAAATAGTAAGGGAAGAAGGAAACTTCGGTGAGTACAAATTCGCACCGCTCGAGAGTGGTTTTGGACTTACCCTGGGCACAGCAATAAGAAGAGCAATGCTCAGTTCGACAGAAGGGTATGCACCGGTTGGCATATACATTGACGGAGTAATTCACGAATTTAGCACGATAGACGGTGTGGTCGAGGATGTTGAGCAGATAATACTAAACGTTAAGAAGCTTGTTGTTTCTCTCGAAGCTACTGATAGAGCTGTCATTAGATTCTCAAAGCAGGGAGAGGGAGAACTGAAGGCAGCTGACTTAATCCATACAAGCGAGGTCGTAATACATAATCCCGAGCTACATATAGCAACGATTTCCTCTTCAAGGGGAAAGCTGAGCGGAGAGATATATATTAGAAAGGGTAAAGGGTATCTTCTTGAGGAAGAAGTAGAAAAGTTGGAAGATTTCCCTCAATCCGTAATACCTGTAGATGCTTACTTTTCTCCGGTTTTGAAGGCGAACTTTAAAGTCGAGCAAGTGAGATTTGAAGAGTCAGTTGATTTTGACGGGCTGATAGTGGGAGTTCTTACTAAAGGCAATGTCCGACCTGAGGAAGCCTTGAAAGCATCAGTGAGAGTGCTAATTGACTATTGTCAGAGATTTCAAGACCTGTTGAGTGGTATGAGGGAAGAGGAGATACCTGAGGATATCAGGCAAATGGAGGTAGAGAAACTGGGTCTGCCTGAGAGACCACTCAATGTCCTCAAGAAGAAAGATGTAAAAACCGTTGGAGATCTTCTGAACTACTCAGAGTCCGATCTTCTTAACTTTGACAAGTTTGGGAAAACATCTCTTGAGCAGGTTAAGGATGCGCTAAAGAAAATGAACCTCAAATTAAGAGAGGAGTAGACAAGGAGGACTTATGAATCATGGGATTTCAATGAGAAAACTTGGAATGTATAGTAGTTACAGGAGAAGTGTGCTCAGAAATCTTGCAACTTCTTTGATACTGAATGGCAAGATTGAGACCACTGAAGCGAGAGCTAAAGAGCTCAGGCGTGTAGTAGAGAAGCTTATTACAAAGGCAAAAGAGGATAATCTGAATTCAAGAAGAGAAGCATATTCCTACCTTTTTAAGAAAGATGCTGTATCAAAGTTGTTTGACATTGCGAAGAATAGCTACGCAGACAGAAATGGCGGGTACACAAGAATTGTAAAGCTTGCAAAAGTCAGAAAAGGAGACGGTGCACCTTTAGTCATTGTTGAGCTTGTTAAATAGCAACATGCTAGTATTTGATAGTGTTTCTTTCTCGTATGATGGTGAAAACTGGATAGTAAAGGATCTGAGTCTTAAAATAGGAGCAGGAGAACTGGTAGGTCTCCTTGGGAAAAATGGTTCTGGAAAGTCAACAATAGCCCGTTTAGCGAACGGGCTATTAACACCTAATAAGGGAAGAGTGCTACTTAATGGCACCGATATTCGATCAAAGGAAAGTGAAGCAAAAGCCAAAGTAGGGTTAGTGTTCCAAAATCCCGATAACCAGTTCATTGGAATAACGGTTGAAGAAGATCTTGCCTTTGGGCTTGAGAATATGAATGTTCCACGCCAAGAAGCTCTGCAAAGAATTGAGGAAGTGTCAACTGCAATTGGTATAAAGGACTTTCTAAAGTACCCTCCAAATCTTCTTTCTGGCGGCGAGAAGCAAAAGATCGCAATCGCTTCAGCATTAGTTCTGAGGCCATCTTTTCTAATTCTTGATGAAGTAACTTCACTTCTTGACCCAATAGAGAGGTCTTTAATACTGGGCGTGGTTATTGACATTGCGAGGCAAAGCAAAGTTGGAGTGCTATACGTGACACACAATTCTGAAGAGCTGGTGTCTATGGACAAAGTGTTGGTTCTTCACAATGGCAAGGTTGTAAGGGAAGGCCCTCCGAGTAGCATTTTGACAGATGTTGACTTTCTTGAAAGGTCGGGTGTTTCAGCCCCGCTCACTTGTATCCTTTCGACAAGACTACTTGAGAAAAAACTGGTGACTAAAAAGCATGTGTTAGTTGAAACTTTGGTGAATGAACTGTGCTCGAGCTAGAGAATGTTAGTGTTGTTTATGACCCCGATACGAAGTTTCAAAGAGAGGCTTTAAACAACGTAAACTTGAGAATTGACTTAAGTGATGTTGTGGCTGTTGTGGGAAAGATTGGTTCAGGAAAATCCACGCTTATACAGTTGTTCAATGGGTTAATAAAGCCGACAAGCGGCAGAGTCTTGCTTGATGGAATTGACATAACAAAGGACGGCATTAAGAGAAGAGAAATAATCAGAAGAATTGGCCTTGTCTTTCAGTATCCTGAAGACCAGCTATTTGCGGAGACTGTATTTGACGAAGTGGCATTTGGCCCAAGAAATCTTGGGTTTGGTGAGAATGAAGTCAAGGAACTAGTCGAGAAGGCAGTTCTGTCAATGGGGATTGAGTTTGAAAAGGTAAGGGATAGGAGTCCTTTAGCTTTGAGCGGTGGTGAAAAGAGAAGGATAGCAATTGCCAGTGTAATTGCAATGAATCCAAAGCTACTTGTGCTTGATGAACCTACGGCAGGCATGGATTTCGAGGGAAGAAAACTAATTCTTTCTGCATTGACAGAGCGCGCAAAACGAGGTGAGGGTGTTGTCCTCATTACACATGATATGGAGGAAGCCCTAGCGGTTGGAAAGAGATTAGTGGTCCTGGATCGCGGAAGTATTGGGTTCGATGGCATTCCTGAGGACTTCTTCACTGACATAAGCAAGGTACAAAAAACGGGATTGGCAGTGCCTTTTGGCATCAGGATTGCAAAGAAGCTCGAGAGTTGCAATTTTGATGTGCCTCTTTTGACATCCATAGATGAAATAGTAAACTACCTATCAAACAGGAAGAAAAGAGTTGAAGCAGATTAGTTTTTTTGGCAAGTATCAGTATGAGCAGACAATTCTACACAGGATAGACGCAAGGATAAAGATAACTCTTGTTTTTGCCTTGATTGTATTCACTTTCTTCTTGAAATCGTACTTTTCTTACATTGTGCTCCTGGTAATTATCTTTTTTATAATGCTAATTGCGAAAGCTAAGCCGAGGAGTATTTTTGTTGCTTTAAGGCCAATCATTTTTCTTATCGTATTTAGTACGATCTTTCAGGTGTTTTTCACTCCGGGCAGAGCGGTATTCAGGTTTGGTTGCCTAAGAATCACCGAAGAAGGCTTAATACTTGCTCTTTACATTACGTTGAGATTGGTGATTTTAAGCTTATTGACTTTTCTTTTAACATCTACAACTTCCACTGTTGAATTGGCAGACGCTCTAAGGCGGCTGATAGCTCCTCTAAAGCGAGTGCGTTTTCCATCAGAAGAGCTTGCCTTAATGATATCTATTGCGCTACAGTTTATACCAATTTTGTTCAACGAAGCGGATAGAATAATGAAAGCACAGGCTTCAAGAGGAGTGGATTTTAACGAGGGCAACGTTATTAAAAGAGGAAAGAGTTTCTTTCCCATAATTCTTCCATTACTTGTGAATGCGTTTGAAAGAGCAGACCAGCTCGCAATGGCAATGGAATCAAGAGGCTTTGTTGTCGGTGCCAAAAGAACCTCCTATTATGAAAGAAAACTATCGCGAGTGGATGCTGCAAGTGTCATCATAGTTTTTGCTTTTTGCCTCTTTATATTAATGTTTGACAGGGGTTTATGGAAAATTACCTTCTAAGACTTCAGTATATAGGGCGCATGTTTTACGGATTTCAAAAGCAGCCAAATCTTCCAACGGTTCAGGGCGTTTTGGAAGAGACGCTTTCACTTCTGTTACAAGAAAAAATCTCAATTTCTGGATCGGCAAGAACAGACAGGGGAGTAAATGCGTTGAATCAATATGCGAATTTCTATTGTAGCAGGTCATTTGAGCCTGAGAAGCTGAAAGACAAACTGAATGGGCTACTCTACAAAAAGGGGATATTTGTGAAAGATCTTCAAGCAGTGGATTTGAATTTTCACGCAAGAAGGAGTGCAAAAGGGAAAATTTATGCTTACCTAATTACGCAGGATCTTGAACAGGCAATGTTCCTTTTCCCGTATGTGTATCTTTACAGGGAGCCTGTTGAGTTTGGGCTACTCGAAAGAGCAGCTCAGGGCATAATAGGCAAGCATAATTTCGCGAGCTTTGCCAATGTTGACAGATCACAACCGGAAAGAGATACTAATTGTGAGCTGTTCAAAGCGGGTATAGATAAACAGAAACAGTACTTCGCTGTTTACTTCTACGGAAACAGATTTCTGTATCACATGGTAAGAAGGTTAGTATACTATCTATTGAAGTGTTCTTCAGGGAAAGTGCCTAGTCATATTTTGCTCGACCCATTCAAAGAGGAAAAAATCCCTTACAGTCGACAGGTTCTGCCGCCTGAGCCTCTTTTCCTGGTGGATGTGCTTTTTGAATAGCGATTTTATGGGAAATTGTACCAACAAATTTATTGACTAAAATGGTTTTTTTGCTATCATTATTAGGATAATTTACTATAGGAGGAAAAGCGAAATGACTAATGTTACGCGGTTTTTGCATAAGAACGAAACTGCCAAGAAATGGGTTCTTATAGATGCAAAGGGGCAATCTATTGGCAGAGTTGCCACAGTAGCTGCAAAAATCCTTCAAGGGAAAGATAAGCCAAACTATACACCAAACGTGAATATGGGTGACAATGTAATCATAATAAACTCGGCGAAGGTGAAGGTGACCGGTGGAAAGCTCAACCAGAAGCTTTACTATAGACATTCTGGCTATGTTGGTAATATGAAGGTTTTCACACTGCATGAAATACTGTCGAACAAACCAGAATATGCAATGCAGAAGGCAGTTAGGTTGATGCTTCCGAAGAATAGACTTGCAAGTAAGATGCTGAAGGGCTTGCGAGTATTCGCCGAGGATAGTTTCCCAAAAGAACTGAGAGTTGAAAGAATAGTCGACATTGAGAAAAGGGAGGCATAGGTGGAAAAGGACATAATAATTGCAACTGGAAGAAGGAAAACCTCTGTAGCAAGAGTCTATATGAAAAGGGGAGCTGGCGAAATAAGCGTGAATGGCAAACCTGTCGAGGACTATTTTACTGTCAAGTCACTCCTTCCGGAGGTATACAAACCACTGGATGTTGCGAATTTTAAGGACAAAGTGAACATAAAAGTAAAAGTGGAAGGTGGCGGGATTAGAGGTCAGGCAGATGCAATAAAGCTTGGAATAGCCAGGGCTCTGTTGAAGCTTGACGAGTCACTAAAGCAGGTTCTTAAACAAGAAGGCTTATTGACAAGAGATCCAAGAGAAAAAGAGAGAAAGAAATACGGACTTCACTCTGCGAGAAAAGACAGGCAGTACAGAAAGAGATAGTTTTGGTGGACTTTTTTGCAAGGGGCTTATAGAAGCCCCTTTTGTTTTTTTTACAATTCAATTAACATATTATCAAACCTTTGGAGGTAATGAATGGTTAGAGTAAGGTATGCACCTTCTCCTACAGGAGAGATTCATATAGGCAATGCAAGAACAGCATTGTTTAATTATCTCTTTGCAAGACACAATAATGGTACATTCATCCTGAGACTTGATGATACCGACAGGAAGAGGTCAACAGATGAGGCAATTGAAAGCATGGTAAGAGACATTACCTGGCTTGGACTTGACTGGGATGAAGGATACCTTAAGGGTGGACCATATGGACCATACAGACAGAGTGAGAGAGGAGACATATACAACCATTACGTTGATGTTCTTCTAAAGAATGGTTCTGCATATGAGCTGTACTACACAGAGGAAGAGATACAGCAAATCAAGGAAGAGTGCGATAAGACACTTACTACATTCTCCTACAGGAAGATAAAGGAAAGTGAACCTGAAAGTAAGGTAAGAGAGTTTAAAGAGAAAGGATTATCTCCTGCTGTCGTTTTCAGAGTGGAAGAAGGAATAGACATAAGGATTGATGATCTTGTAAGAGGGGAGGTTCACTTCAATTCTTCTGAGTTCAATGATTTTGTGATAAAGAGAAGCAACGGCATCCCCGTATACAATTATGCAACAGTCATAGATGATGCATTGATGAAGATAACACATGTCATAAGAGCTGAAGAGCATCTATCAAACACACCAAAGCAGATTCTGGTATTCAAAGCACTTGGCTTTGACCTCCCGCTGTTTGCCCACATTTCACTGATTCTTGCAGAAGACAGGACAAAGCTTTCAAAAAGACATGGTGCAACCTCAATAGGGCAGTTCAAAGAGATGGGCATACTCCCAGAAGCACTATTCAACTTCCTTGCACTTCTTGGCTGGTCTCCAAAGGACAACAGGGAATTCTTCACAAAAGACGAGCTCATACGTCTCTTTACTCTTGAATCAGTAAACAAAGCTCCTGCCGTGTTCGATATAAACAAGCTTAAGTGGATGAATCATAAGTATATCGAGCAGCTAAGCCCAGCACAGATTCTTCAAGCCGCAAGCGAGATTGGTATCGACATGAGCGCTCGTAGCGATTCTTGGTGGGTGAGTTTCGTAAGTGATATGAAGGAGCACCTGGAAACTATACGAGATGTAGAGCGATTGTCGAAGCTAGTTCTGGAGGAGTTCGAAATAAAAGAGGAAGTAATCAAGAATCTAAAAGAAATGAATGCATTTGAGGTTCTAAAGAAGCTTGTTGATGGGCTGGAAAAGATTGAATTTTGGAGCAGGGAGTCGGTGCTTACAGCAATACGAGAGGCAGGGAAAAAGTGTAGCAGGAAAGGTAAAGAACTCTATTTTCCTGTAAGATTAGCTGTAACAGGAAAAAGCGAAGGAATTGAGGTTTACGAATACATTTTCTTCATTGGCAAAGAGGAAGCAATAAGGAGAATTAGCTTGGTGCTGGGAGGGATGAATGCTTAAAGTATACAATACACTCACGCAAAGACTGGAAGAGTTTACAACCAGGGAAAAAGGAAAAGTATATATGTATGTGTGTGGCCTTACTCCTTACGATTATCCTCATGTTGGGCACGGTAGATCAGCTGTTGTATATGATGTAATGCATCGTTACTTTGAATATCTCGGCTACGAGGTCGTTCACATATCAAACTTCACTGACATTGACGACAAGATTATTGAAAGATCAAACGAAACCGGGATTGACTATAGACAGCTATCGGATACTTATGCTGAAGTTTTCCTTAGTGAGCTGGAGAAGCTCAATGTTAAGAGGCTTACTGCATATCCCAGAGCTACCGAGCATATGCAGGAAATCATTGATATGGTCAAGCGGTTAGTTGAAAAGGGTTATGCCTATGAAATCTCTGATGGCGTCTATTTTGATATCTCAAAGTTTGATTCCTATGGCAAGCTTTCTCACAGGGACATTAGAGATCTGGTAAGTGGTGCAAGAGTGGAAGTGAATCCCGAGAAGAAGAATCCTCTTGACTTTGCGCTTTGGAAAAAAGCAAAGCCGGGGGAGCCTTCATGGGATAGCCCTTGGGGTAAAGGAAGACCCGGTTGGCACATTGAGTGCTCTGCAATGTCTTTAAGATACCTTGGGAATGGATTTGACATACATGGTGGAGGAGACGATCTGATATTCCCTCACCATGAAAATGAAATCGCTCAGTCTGAAGCTTGCACTGGACAAGAGCCCTTTGCTAGATTCTGGATACATAACGGGATGGTTGTTGTTGGAAAAGAAAAAATGAGCAAATCTCTAAAGAACTTCTTTGTTCTTCACAAACTACTGGAGGTTTATGGTGGAGAGGTCGTAAGGCTATTCTTCATCTCAGTCTCCTACAGGAAACCGCTAAACTTTGACGTTGAAGGTCTTGAAAATGCTAAAAAGACTTACGAGTATTTAAGAGAAAGCTACTTAAAACTTCTCGGCTCTTTAAGAAAAAGCACTGGTGGCGAGTTTGATATTTCAGAGCAGGTAGCAAAATGGAGAGCTGATTTTGAAAACGCAATGAATGATGACTTTAACACACCAGTAGTGATAGCTCTGCTGTTTGAGATGTTTAGATTTCTTAATGCGAATATTGACAGGGTTTCAAAGAGCAGTCTCGACGCATTTGGTGCATTGATTAATGACGTTTTTAGAGTGTTAGGGCTCGACAGGATTGGGCAGGAAAGTACCTTTGCGGTTGGCACGATCAAGGATGAAATCGTAAGCGTTATTGAAATGCTATCTAAAAGTTCTTCTTGTGGCAAGTACTTTGTTGATATAGACAGAAATCTTGAAGCTTCAGATCTTCTTCTGAAGGTGGTATCAATTAGGGAACAGATGAGGAAAGAGAAGAGGTTTTCTGAAGCAGATCTTGTAAGAGACGCCCTGAGAGACATAGGAGTGGTTTTGGAGGATACAAAGGAAGGGACCAAGTTTAAGCTGGTGATGACAGATGACAGAAAAAAAGAGTGAATACTTCATTATAGGAAAGAGAACAGTTCTGGAGGCGTTGAGAGCTCATTACCCGATCAGGCTGGTTATCTTTGAACGAGGTCTTACCAGGGATGAGATCACAAAAAGCATCTACAACCATGCAAGGAAACAGGAGATACAGGTGCTTGAGAGGGATAGTCGGTGGTATGAAAGAAGGTTCAGAATTCTAAATCCTCAGGGAGTGGTTGCAGTTGGGTTGCCATACAGGTATTACAATCTCGAGGACCTAAAGTTCAAAAGTACCTCAGTTTTCCTAGTTCTTGATAGAATACAAGATCCACAGAACTTTGGGGCAATAATAAGGACAGCTGAGTGTTGCGGGGTACAAGGTATCATTATCCCTGAGAGGGAAGCAGTTGATGTAACGGAGACTGTTATGTCTATCTCCTCTGGAGCGGTTTTTCACGTGAAGATTGTGAAGGTGGCTAATCTTGCAATGGCTGTAGATTTCCTTAAGAAAAAAGGTGTTTGGATCGTGGCAACAGATATCTCGGCTGAAACCCCATACTATTCGATTGACTATAAAAAAGTTCCTTTTGCTGTAATCATGGGGAACGAAGGTGAAGGGATTAGGAAAGGTCTGCTGCAGAAGTGCGACTATTCAGTATCCATACCAATGAGAGGACAAGTCAATTCTTTGAATGTTGCAGTTGCGACTGGCATTGTACTTTCAAAAATCATTGAAGTGAAAGAGCAAAATGGAGAGTTTTGACCGCGAAGAGTTGCTCAGTCTTATTGAGAGAGCGAAGAGTAAGGATAGAGAAGCTATATCAAAAATAGTAAAGACCTATGCACCTTTCATTAAGAAAGTTGTTCGATATTATGGAATATTTCTGGATAGAAGCGAAAGAGAGGACTTGTTTCTCGAAGGACTGCTCGCACTTCTTCGTGTAGTATCGAACTATGATATGAAAAAGGGCCCTTTTGAGAATGTCCTGTTCGTATCCGTGAGAAATGCAGTGTTTGACGTAATATCGTCAAGAAAAAGGCTATTTTCAAATGTAAGGTTGCCTGTAAAGAGTGAAGTTGACATTGAAGAGTCTCTCATTGTGAAGGATGAAATAAGAGAGTTTTCTAAAACCTTGGCTAATGTTGAAAGGGAAGTTTTCAGATTGTACCTAAAGGGGCTTAAGATTAGGGAAATTGCTGATAAGACAGGGATGAGCTACAAATCTGTAGACAATGCCATTCAGAGAATAAAAAAGAAGGCAGCTAATTTCATAGAAAAGCAGTAAATAAAAGCTTTGTTTAACCGAGAAACGCTCTTGACAAACAATTTACAATCAATATAATAGATTTCGGAACGCCGACGTAGCTCAATAGGCAGAGCAACTGATTTGTAATCAGTAGGTTAGCCGTTCAAGTCGGCTCGTCGGCTCCAGGTGGGTAGGTAGCCAAGTGGTTAAAGGCGACAGACTGTAAATCTGTTGGCCGTGCGCCTTCGGGGGTTCGAATCCCTCCCTGCCCACCACGCGGGAGTGGCTCAGTGGTAGAGCATCAGCCTTCCAAGCTGATTGTCGCGGGTTCGATTCCCGTCTCCCGCTCCAGGTTGCGGGGTGGAGCAGCCAGGTAGCTCGTCGGGCTCATAACCCGGAGGTCGCTGGTTCAAATCCAGCCCCCGCGACCATGTTTGTATTTATAGAGCCCATGTAGCTCAGTCGGTAGAGCGCGTCCTTGGTAAGGACGAGGTCACCAGTTCAATCCTGGTCGTGGGCTCCATGATAATTATTATTTTTTTATATACTTGTAAGTAACTTAGAAGGAGGTAACCATGGCAGCAAAAGAGAAATTTGAAAGAACAAAACCGCATGTAAA
>CAZVYK010000008.1:0-19900 GCA_964630915.1 uncultured Caldisericales bacterium
TCCCATAGTCATTCTCCTTTCTTTCTCTCTCTATTTCACCGACTTGGGACGGTGACTGTGCATTAGACGGAGCAAAAGCCCCGTCCCCTCTGCTAGTAACAATATTTTGCATACGGAAAAGCCTGTTTCATAACTTTCTGAAGATGTTTTTCATTGTTATGGAACAGGTAAAGAAAATAAGCATAAGCTTCAGGATCGTTTCCATGTGTGAACATGTAGTCCGCATCCCCTACACATTCAATCACTTCGGATCTTTTCATTGTATCTTTGCCGATACAATCAAAAACATCTCCAGCAATTGTTTGCCATGTCATATTGGCAATTTTTATTAAACGATCATCCAATTCTTTGGATACTTCTTTGAACTCCTTCGATTTTTCCCTCACTTCTTGGTAGTTCATTTCTTTCTTTCTCCTTTCTTCACCGACTTGGGACGGTGATTGTGCATTAGACGGAGTTGTTAGCTCCGCCCCCTCTGCTATCTTGTTTCTCCGATGAATATACCCCATAATCCGTTCAGATCATTTCTTGTAATGAAGAAAGCCTGAACCGGAACTCCCGGAGTTGCTGGATTCATAACAGCAATATCTCCATGTTTGTAAAAAAAGACTTCTTTAGGATCTTCTTTCGGCAGCAATAATTGTTCTGTTGGCATTTTCTTTCTCCTTTCTTTCTATCCATTGTTTGAAAATCAAAATGCGGATTAACTTTCATCATCTCCCCGTGTAGCCGTTAGGTCAGCTTTAATTTATCTAAGAATTATTTTTTCGCCGAAGGGCATATGTTCTGCATGATGAGCAGATCGTCCATAGGCTGCCCAGAGAACTGGAAAGTTTGGTTCTTCTGGGAAACTGTTGCATTCAAGATCGGTCAGATAAATGAGAGCCTTTGGTTGCACATCGTTTTCTTCAAGCCATTTGAAAGCAGGTATAAAATCTGTTCCGCCAAATCCTTTAGGTTTAAGTTCTCTCAAATCATCAGCACTGATTTGTTTTGCTTCTTGAATTTGATCATCGGCAACAATCACCCAAACTTCTGAAGATATGTTTTCAAGAGTAGTTGATATTTCATTAATGAATCTGTTGAATACGTCGTCGTTGATTGAGCCAGAACTGTCGATGACAATTGCGATATTTCCTGCTTCATAATTTTGAAGAGAAGGAAAATATTGTTCATGTCGTCTAGAAGGTCTTGACCAATTGTATTCAGTTTTTGCAGATTCGTAAAGGAAGTTTTGTAGGATTTGTTGCCAAGGAGTTTCGGTTGTCGAAATATCTTTTACCAACCGATCCATCCCAGAAAATCCCTGACCAGCTTTTTCTGCGAATTTGGCAGCTTGCGTCACTGCAATATCAATCTCGATTTCTTGTGCTGTGCGTTCAGCTTCATCAGCTTCCTTACCAGATTCATCGACTGCAGGTCTAACCTCATCCCGAAAACTTTTCTTTTCGTTTTGAATTCCTTGTCCGCTTTGATCGCTTTCAGATTGATCATGATCGTCTTGATCTTGATCGTCTTGATCTTGATCACCAGATTCTTTCTGGTCTTCATCCTGCCCGTCTTGATTGCCAGATTCTTTTTGATTGTCGTCTTGATCACTAGATTGATCTTGATTATCAGGTTGATCTTGACCCCCACTCTGTTCATCCTGCCCGTCTTGATTATCGGATTGATCTTGATTCTTTTCTTTTTCTTTTTGCTTTTGCTTTTCCTCTTGTCTTTCCTGCACCAAGATCGAATAAATTTGTTCTGCTGACATCCCCTCGAATCTATAATCAAGCAGAACTCCTTCAGGAAGTTCAAATCCATATCGAATAATCAAAGGGTTGATTGCATAGTCGCCAGCTTCATTCCATAATTCAAAATCTTTATTTCCAATTCTTAAATGATGTTTCAACATTGGATGAAAGATTTCATGGACGACAACTCCCATGCCCTGTCTTACTGTTATTTGTTCAAAGTATTTTGGATTGTAGCCGACTGTTCTTCCGTTCACCCATGCTGTGTTACAAGATTCATCGGCCACCCACTTCATCCGCATCATCATTGAAGCAAAGAATCTGTGTTCAAGCAAAACTCTCTGCTTCGCTTTTTCAAATTTTTCTTGCCCTGTCATAATATCCTCCTTTGAATGACGAGCTCTATAAAACTTTTATTTGTAAAAGTCTTGATTCTTAGAAATCCAAGCAATGTAATCTTTAGTTTCTTTCAGTTTGGGATTGTATCGGGTTGCATCATTGACCATGGTGATGGCAAACTCTGCAAAGCCTTCTTTGATCATTCGGTCAGCAACTATTAATAAGTTTTTCATTGTTTTGTCATCAACTCTTCTGCTCATTGCTCCAATGAAAGCATACATCACAGAAGGCTTTGTCGGGAGCTCTTTTAAAGTCGATGGATTTTTCAGCGTTGCTGTGATGTCAGGAAGTTCATTAAAAACTTCTAAAAATGCACAGAATTCCATTGCTGCTCCTTCACCAACTGTTCCGGCAATCAGTTCAAACCGAATGTCAAGATCAGGTTCGGTTCTCATAATGTCGGAAACGAATTCCCATGTTCTGGGAACAGGCTGTGCTTTTTCTTTGCCTTTAGGATCAGGAACATTGATGAGTTTCGGGAATGCTCTGCCAAAGCAAATCGTGCTCATGTCGAACTGATTGTCAATGGCATTGTTGATAAAGTCGTTTAAATCAAATTCAAAATTGATATGAACGAACCGAGTAGCTAATGCCATTGGCATCTTAGTCGCATAAGAAGCATCTGTTTCCCGGTTACCATTGGCAATGATGATCGTATCTTTTGGAAGGATGTAATCACCAAGACGGCCATCAAGGATCAAAGCATAAAGAGCTGTCAGAACTTGAGGGTGTCCGTTGGTCAGGTCTTCAATCAAAAGGACGCAGCCGGGTTTGTCAGGAAGAAACGCAGGAGGATTCCAAATCGTTTTTCCATTTTTAATCGAGCAGAGGCCTCGAAGGTCGATCGGCTCAAGAGCTGTTGTCGTCATTTCAAACAACTGCCTTTTATTTTCTTTGACCCACTGCCTTGCGACGGTTGATTTACCAAGTCCGTATGAACCCCATATCATAATGGGTCTGCCTGTCTTTGCCATTGTGGTGATTGCTTTCTTTATTGCTGATGCTTTCATTTTAATTCTCCTTTTTTTATTGTTGATGAATTGTTGATTTACAAGTTTTATGCATAGTCTGCCATTTTTTCGAGAAGCTCTTTTGTATTTTTCAAAATAGCTTTCCTTTTTTTATCTTGTTTTAAATCTTCGTCTGTAACTTCGTAAAGATTCTTTTTGAGATCGTCAATCATCTTTGCAATGTTTTTGTCGTCAAATAAATTGAGGGTCGGAAGAACATCAACCAGTTCTCTGACGGGATTCATTATTTCTTTTCCCTTCTTGCTGAAATGAATTTTCTTGTCAGAAAGTCTTTCGACGATTTTTCCGATTGATTCAAATACTCGATCTTTCAATTCCTGGACCGCCACATCTTCTTTAGAACTCATTGATTGTTCAAAAGAAGATTTCATTTCATCGATCAAATTCTTTTCGGCTTTAAGAATGAAATGATTTTTTTCAGGGATAGGGAAGAAGTCAAGTCTGATCTTCCATTTTCTTTTAAATTCATCAAAGGTCGGAAATTCTTCTTCGTTATAAAGATCGCCGAGTCCAGTGATTGATTTCTTAGCTTCCTCCTTATACTGATCATAATTTTTCCCAAATTCTTCGAGAGCAGTTTCGAGTTCATCCGAACAATCCCGATGAAGTTTTGTTAAGTATTCAAAGAACTCGACCGGAAGAAGCCTGCGTCCTTCTTCCCATGCTGCAGTTTTAGATCTGTATTCGTGATACATTCTTCTCGTGATTGTTTTGAGAGGGGTTATATCCATGAACAACTTCTTTGTGAAACGTCCTCTGTCTCTGTTTGCACTTTTGTTATCTAAAATTTCATTCGTTGTTTTTTTGTCTGTGATGCTGCCGTTCCAACTGGAAATGGTAAGATCTGCCAGCAATGCTTTTTCCGCCAATCTTTTTCCAAGTTTTTCAGATTTTTCTTTTGCTATCTTTTTGTCAACATCAAGATGACTTTTTTCAATGTCCTTCCTCAAAGCGGCTAATTCAGAAGTGGACATCTGGTTATTTTCAATGCTCTCAATTTTTGCATCGAGATCTATTAACTTATGTCGATCAGTAGTTGCTTTTTTCTGCTTCTTCAATTCCGCCATTTCCTTTTTTGCTTCTTTCGTCAACATGGTTTCTTCTCCTTTTTTAAAGTTTGTTTTTATTGGTTAGTAACGGCTAGGCATTTTTAATCATGTTCTTGATTTCTTCTTGTTGTATGATCAGGGCTTCTAAAACTTCTTTCGGATTTTTATTCTTAAGAAATTCCCCATAAGTTTTTGTGAAGTCTTTGATCTTTCTTTTACCATCTCTCGTAACAAAATCGTCTATGCTCCAATAGGACCCTCTGTCGTTCTTTTTGTTCAAGGAAAGATGCGGTCCCTGAATCGACCTTGAATAAGCAGGTCGATAGTCAGCATCGGATCTTTCAAAGTAAAACTCAGGGAGAATGGAATCAAAGATCTTTGGGAGTTTGTTGATTCGTTCAGCTTTTTCTTTTTGCTTCTGATCGAACTTTTCTTTTTCTTCCTTTTCCCATTCTTCCTCGGCATCAGCAAGCTGATTGATTAAGTTTAAATCAGATGTCAGCAGAACGTATTCTTTATAAAAATCTTCGTCTATTTTTCTTATGTCATAATTGGAAATACCGAATCCTGTTTTACCTCCTGTGTAGATGCTAGTTGCATAGAATTTTTTGTCGGTAGAAACAAAGATGTAAACCAGATCGCCTTTTTTATTAGCCCGCCATCCTTTTCTTTCTGCCAGGGTTAGTTGATATGTTACCTTGTCCCCGTTAATCATTGCTGTAAATTCAATACCGCTTCCATTTTCAATCTTGTTCATAATGTTTCCTCCTTTTTTTGTTATATGTTTTTTCAAGGCTGCATCCTTCCACCCTTTTATTTTAGATGCCGAAGAAAAGAGCCTCAATGCATTAAGCCATCAATCAAGATGTTGCATATCGGCTCTTTTAATCACAGGGTCATTGCTTGTAGATTTTCCCTATTTACCAAAAGCACCCAGAAGTGCCCCAAGGTCGTTGTCCCTGTCCGTCTAACGGACAGCCTATTGGAATTTGTCATTATGGATTACGATCTTCACAGAATGGTAAAAATGACTACGATGCTCACGCATGGTAATGATTCCATCGCCCCAACACGATGCTGCACGATGCTCACGCATGGTAGTGTTGACAACTATTAAGGCTGGAAAGATTTTGGTGTTCAGTCACCACGGCTCTTGGACCGAAGTCTCGTAGCTCTCGCTTCATATTATTGATAGCGCCCTACGTTTCAGGTTCTCTTCTCTGGGTGGCGCTAGGTTTTCTTGCCCATGAGCCACGCTACCTTTTTTCAAATTAAAAAAGGTTGTAAAAAAATCCTACTCAAAATTTTTCAAGATGGAAAAATTTTTTTCAGTATGTAAAAAATTTTCTGGTTCGGTTCTAGCTTTTAATTGACGCCAAGCCCTTCGACCTCCCCCATGTCCGTTTTCCTTTAAACTGTCGCCAGCAGGTTCCCTCTGGGATCTAGTCTCTCGGGGCTTATGGTTCCCCTTGCCTTTCGATTTTTTAATTTGTCAAAGAACTATTTAATTTCATTTATTATTTAAGATATTTTTATAAAATAGTAAATAAATTTAAATAAAAATACACTACTTTTTTTAATAACGATTTCAATGAGTTACAAAGATTAATGATATAAAGCTTAATGATTTCAATGAGTTAGATTAAAAACAAGGTTTTTTTAAACTAAATTTAGGAAGATAAAGAAAATTTTGCTTCATAACATATTTAAATCACTAGGCTTTTTTAAAAAAGTAGGCAAAAATTTATAAAAAACTACTTTAAAAATCCCTATTATATAAATCTTTGCTGCTAGGCGAGTTGTCCCTTTTGAGAGTTATAGAAGAAACTGGGCTAAGTAGAAAAGAAGAGTAATAACAAAAAAAAGAATAATAGTCTTAACTCCATTGGTGTGTTTAAATGTCAAAGAAAAAAAAGACAACAGAGATTCCTCAAGAAAAAATTAAAACAGGTCGTCGTCCGGCCTACAAAAAAGAAATTGGAATTTATATTTGTGAACACTTGATGCGGGGCAGATCCCTGACTTCTATCTTAAAAGATAAAGGGATGCCGACAATGCCGACAGTTTATGCTTGGCTGAATAAAAATTCAAAAACCTATGAACCAGATTTTTTAGAAGCATATGTTATGGCAAGAGAAATTCAAGCTGAAGTGCTAGCAGATGAAATAAAAGATATTGCTGATGATGGATCGAACGACACCTACAAAGTATACAATGAAAAAACAAAAAAACTAGAAACAAAAACTGACATCGACCACATTAAAAGATCACAGCTTAGAGTAGAAAGCAGAAAGTGGCTTGCTGCCCATTTGCTTCCAAGAAAATATTCTGACAAAATGCAGATTACAGGATCAGAAGGGAAAGATCTGATTCCCCAAGTGCCGACAAATATTACTTTCAATTTTGTGAAAAAGGAAAAAAAGGATGAGTGATGTTTCGGTAGACATCCCCGAAGCTTTTCAATTTCTTCTAGAACCACATAGGTATAAATCAGCCTATGGCGGACGAGGCAGGGGAGCATCATGGTCATTCGCTAGAGTTCTTTTAACCCTCGCTTCGTATCAGAAAAAAAGAATCCTTTGCACAAGAGAATACCAGAACAGCATCAAAGATTCGGTCTACAAAGTGTTATGCGATCAAATCGATGAGTTAAATCTCAATCCTTATTACAACATCAACAAGACAGAAATATTCAGCAAGATAGGAAGTGAATTTATTTTCAAGGGGCTACAGCATCCTCTAGAAATAAAATCAATAGAAGGAATTGATGTTGTCTGGCTAGAAGAAGCGCAGAACGTGTCAGAAGAGAGCTGGCGTTTTTTAATTCCTACCATACGAAAAGACAATAGTGAGATATGGTTAAGCTGGAATACAGGGGAAGAAAAGGATCCAACTTATCAAAGATTCGTAATAAATAAACCACCGGATTGCGTCAGTAAGCTTCTTACATTCAAAGACAATCCTTTCTTTCCAGAGACATTAAGAAAAGAAATGGAATATTGCAGACGGGTTGATCGGGATGCATATCTGCACATTTGGGAAGGTCAACCATTAAGACAGTCAGAAGCACTGGTCTTCAAAGGAAAATATGTTATAGAAGATTTCGAAGCTCCTGATGGAATCAGATTTTATTATGGAGGCGACTGGGGATTTGCAAATGATCCTACTGCATTGATCCGCTGCTTCATCGTCGGCAACGATCTTTACATTGATCATGAGGCTTGTGGAACTGGAGTAGAGTTTGAAGAGATACCGCAATTGTTTGACACCATTCCTGGCTCAAGAGACAATTTGATTATTGCTGATAGTGCAAGACCAGAAACAATATCTTATGTAAAGAGACAAGGATTCATTATCCGTGCGTGCAGAAAGTCAGCAGGCGCACAAGTCAAAACAACAAAGATAGGATTTGTCAGAGACGGAATATCATTCCTTCGCAAGTTTGACAAAATCCATATTCATTCTAGATGCAAACATACTAGAGATGAGTTTGATCATTATTCTTTTAAGACGGATAAAAAGACTGGAGAGGTCCTTCCGATCTTGTTAGATAGTTTTAATCATTGTATTGATTCTTTGAGATACGCATTAGAAGAATTGATTCAGAGCACAGAGACGGATTGGGAATCAATTATTAACACTTAGAGGAGAATGAATTATGTTAGTTCATCGCATGGTCAAAGATATCAAAAATAGTAAGGTGCTCCACAAGATCAAAACAAAAGATGCTTATACTGCCCAGCAACTTTACCAGCAGTTTAAAAGTCAGCATCTGCTTGATGACCGGCGGGAGTATGATGAAGAGGATCTGATGTCTGCCTATCCTGGTCTGAGTAAAGAAGAAGCAAAGAAGCTATTTGATATGTTGCAGAGATCGACCGATGCTGCAGATTTGTCCTTATCCAAAGATAATCTTATTGATGCAATGGGAAGCGGGTACACTCCTGTACATGTACAGAAAAATAGACAAGGGGTTTTTATTGTTTTTAAATCTGATAAAGATGGTAAATTTTATATTGTGGAAAAGAGAAGCAAGCAACTGTTTTCGGTAGCCACGTCTTTGGCTATGGCAAAAAGAATTATCGGGGAGACGGAAGACTCCAAATCCAAAGACGCCGATCCTCGTGGCTTCAAGGTCAATGATCAGATTATCAAGGGCTTTATGGTTTACAAGATGGATAAAAATCCTGCTTTATTCGTAGCAAAGAATGAGAACGGCCAGCAGTATGAAGGTTCGATGGAAGAAATCAAAAGGAAGATTGATGCTTACTGGGTGAAGCAAGATGAAGATGTAATGAAGCAGAAGATGAAGGATGCCCAGCACAATGTCACTGTTAAAAAAATGTCGGAGAGAAGTGATTGGTATGGGGTGTATATTGACGGCAAACTATACATGGGAAATATTGCTAATAAAGTAAATGCAGATGATCTTGCTGAAAGAACACGTTTAGAGATCCAAAAAGAAGGGGGTCTTACAGATTTTCTGAAACGTGAAATAGGTGATTCAAAAACCAAAGACAAGAAATTCTATGGCGGCAGATCCCACCGCTTTATAATAAAGGATGACAAGCTGTTCCAGTTGAAAGCATTGGCAAAGAAGACTAAAGATGAAATGGGATTAAAGGTCGGGGATAAGGTCAAAGAAGCAAAAGGCAACAGAGCAGGCACAATTGTTCAGGTTGTACCGAATGGATATGAAGTGAAATGGGATAATGGTGAAGTAACATTCTCCGGAAGCAATCTTGTGGTCAAAGACACATACACCAAAGGCAGTGCTGATAGGAAAACCAAAGATGGCACTTACTTCTTTGAAGGTTCAGCAGAAGAATGGAAAAAGATTATCAAAAGCATTTTCTCTGACGCAAATATTTCTGGACCAACTTCATTCAGAGGAGGCGGTCAAGAATACATTGCTCGTATCGGAGGAATTGGTGGAAAGCAAGTAGGTTCGATAGGGGAAATCAAACCGGGTGTATTCAGAGGAGGGTATCAGAAAGACAAATTTACTGGTGATCCCCTGACACCCAAGGGCAAGACCATCATGGCAAACATGAAAAAGTATTATGGGAAAAAGAAAGGTGAACAGGTTTTCTACGCCAGCAAGAATAAAGGAACGATCAGTGGTGTTGACGAAAAGACAAAAGATAGCGTAAAAAGTTTTGCTTCAGAAAATGATTGGAGAACTGCTGTTAGGACAATTGGAGGAAGAGTTGAACAGACAGGAGAGATTTTGTTTGCATATCTGTCAGGAAACAGAGTGGCTGGCCAATTTGATAAAACAAAAGGAAATGGGGTTTTAGAAACGAGATGAGTGCAGTCAAGGAAAGGTTAAAATGATCAACGAAAAGCTTTACACCCTTTATAAACGCTTTATGACTTGGATCGGGGATTTGATGGTTGCTACCAAGCCTCCACGAGTCCGGTCAAAGCAGATCCTTGAGATGTTGAATATGATTCAAGCAGGGGATATCATTTGCCGGAGATATACCTACTATCTTGACTCCTATCTGATTCCAGGCAAATATACCCATTCAGGAATCGTCTTGAGTCAGAGTGAAGTCATTCATAGTGTAGCAGAGGGTGTAGGAATTATTCACCCGATGGATTTCGTCAAGGACTGTGATGGCTTCGTTATTTTGAGACCTAGATATGCAGATAAGAATCACTCAGATAAGGCAACCCAACAGGCATTGATTTATTTGAATAGTGCAATGGAGTATGATTTCCTTTTCAATGATCCGACAAAATTGTATTGCCATGAGTTGACCGCTAATTGTTTACTTGCTGCCGGACTGGGTTGTTTTACATCGGCCGTTTCCTTTGGGTGGCATCCTTTCCAGTTTGATCGAAATGTATTTCTGGCAGAGAACCTGATGCAGGTCAGTAATATCGTTTATGAGTTCTGAAGGAATGTTATGTTAGTTTCCAGAATGGTTGAACAATATAACAGACGGACAAATGGCATTCAGATGAAGGATGAAGAATGGTATATTACCACGGCAGGCGGTAGCCATATTGAAGGTCCGTTCCGCACAAAAGAAGAAGCAAGAGTGAATTTGCGTCATGCGGAAACTGCATTCAAGACAAAGAAAAATCCTTATGGTGGCGGCTATATCACAAAGATGGATGAGATCATTGCAACCAAGCAACAGTTGATTGACATGGGGTATGGTTGGCATTGGGGCAAATGAAGAAATTAGGAGAAAATAGACAGGGAGATAGATAGGAGATAGACACATGATATTAAAATTTAAGTACGGACAAACGGATTGGAAGTTGATCGAGGGATTTAAAGAGATACATTATTTTAATGTCAAAAAAGTTGTATGTAATAAGGAGGATGCGACAGAGCCTTATTATTATTCAGCATGGGGGAAAGAGGAAAAATTTAATCCCTCAGTTGTTTTTAATGCTAATCTGCATGACGTTGGCCCGACAAGAGACATTGGGATTATTGGTGTAATGAAAGACCCCGATGATAACAATATGTTCTTGCTGTTGGGTATGGATGAAGTGTTTATCCTGAATGATGAAGGAAAAACAATAGACAGATGTTATTAATTTACTAACCAGCAGACATCTCCCTGTCTATTGGTTTAAAAATGTAATTGTTTAGAAGGATAAACAATGTTGACCAAACGACTGAAGATTAATCCGGCGGATAAGGTTTTTAAGAGAGTTGTAAAGGATGCTGACTATACGTCTATATCCAGACCATCTGCAATCAGAACAAATGCAAGTGGTCAGAAATGTCCCTGTGGTGGAAAATTTATTTTGACTAATTTAGAAGAGTTGTCTGGGAACAGAGTGAAAACCGCCGAGCAATGCAATCAATGTGGGAAAAGCAGAATGATGATTAAAGCTCAAGATACCGATTCTGAAGGTTTTGATGTCCGCAATATTGAGCAAGAAAGCATTGATAATAATAATTTCCGTAAAGTTGTTTTTACTGGAAAGACTATGCAACTGGTATTGATGTCACTGCTTCCGAATGAAGACATCGGGGAAGAGACTCATGATAAAGTGGACCAGTTTTTTCGCATCGAGGAAGGATCTGGTGAAGCGGTTGTTGAAGGAGAAAGCAATCCGATTGAAGCAGGGAGCTCAATCCTGATTAAACAGGGAACGAAGCATAACATTATTGCCGGGAACGAAGGATTGAAGCTGTACACAATCTATGCTCCACCGAATCATCCACCGGATCGGGTGCAGAAAACCAAGGCAGAAGCAATGGCAGAGGAGGAGAAATGAGCAAATACTTTTTTATCAAAAGAGAAGTCAAAGGGTCAGAAACCTTTTACACCATCATGCTGTTTGAACATTATTGGATGATCAGGATCACCAGACTTCAGATTGTGTATGAGGACTAATCTGTGTGGTGGATCATTGGCATAACAATTGTGGTGTTGCTTCTGATTCTTTTTGCGGATGGAATGTACAGAGCATTTTATGAATGATGGATTTACTATTTGCGTTGACAATTGGAACTGCTGTGGCATCAGTTATTCTGATGGTGGTAAATATTTTATCAAGGCAGGATGGAGATAATGCTTCTGAAAAAAAGGTTCAAAAGCATAACAAACTTTAAGGGACTCCCAATTGTCATTGAGAATCCTGTAGGTTCAGTCAGGACAGGTGTGGATAAAGCAGGTGAACCTTGGCAGACAAAATTTTATTATCCGTATGGATACATATTCAATACCAAGGGAGCGGATAAAGAAGGAGTGGATTGCTTCATTGGCAATGATCCGACTTCTGACAAGGTATTCATCATCCATCAGACGGATGGTCAGAGAAATTTTGATGAAGATAAGGTGATGTTGGGGTTTTCTTCAAAAGAAAGTGCAAGGGACGCTTATTTGGCCCACTATCAGAGTCAGGGATATATAGGAGTGATAACAGAAATGCCTTTTTATGAATTCAAGGCACAATTGAAAATAAAAAGCAAGACAGGCGAGAAACTGATATGAGTAAACCGATAAAGAAAAAGATCATGACTAAAAAGAATCTGGTGACAGACAAGCAGACTGCAGACGGCTACAATAATTTTACTGCCAAGTTAGGGCTGCAGACAGAAGCTCTGCCTTCTGTGGCTACTTATACCCTTGGGAACCTGATCAGCAGGAATCATGTTCAGCTTGAATCCATTTACCGGACATCATGGATTGCAGGACAGGTCATTGATACAGTAGCAGAGGATATGACCAAGGAAGGCATCACAATGATGTCCAAATTATCTCCTGACGATATCCAAAAAATGAGTGCGAGTTTGACCGAGTTGGGTATCTGGCAGAAATTATGCTCGACCATCAAGTGGGCAAGATTGTATGGTGGGGCGATTGCAGTCATGCTGATTGATGGTGCTGATTATACAAAACCATTTGATGCAACCAAAGTCAGGAAAGGCTCCTTTAAAGGATTGGCGGTATTTGACCGATGGCAACTCGAACCCTCATATAATGATCTGGTCACTGAGCTTGGTCCTGATATGGGCAAGCCAAAATTCTATACTATTCTTCCGGCAATGGAAACCATGTCCACCATCAAGGTGCATTATTCAAGGGTGATACGGCTGGAAGGAATCGAGATGCCTTATTACCAAAAGAAATATGACAATCTCTGGGGCATGAGTGTTATTGAAAGAATGCTTGACCGCTTGATGGCGTTTGATAGTGCCACGCAAGGTGCAGCACAGTTGATTTACAAAGCTCATTTGAGAGTGGTGCAGATCGATGGTTTGCGTCAGGCATTGGCAATGGGTGGTAAGACGGAATCGGCAGTCATCAAGCAGTTCCAGTATATCCGGTTGATGCAGACGAATGAAGGTATTACTCTGTTGGATAAGAATGATACCTTTACTCCTCATCAATATACGTTTTCTGGATTAGCCGAGATGCTGATTCAATTCGGGCAGCAGATTTCCGGTGCTGTCAATATTCCATTGGTCAGGTTGTTTGGACAATCACCATCTGGTTTCAATTCCGGCGAAGCGGATTTGCGGAACTATTATGACAACGTTGGCAAGTTACAAGAGTCCATGTTGCGTATGCCTGTTTTCAAGATACTTGATACCTTGTGCATGTCAGTCAATGGCAAGCCTTTACCGGAAGATTTTGAGTTTGATTTTAATTCATTATGGCAACCGAGTGAAGTAGAGAAATCGCAGATTGTCAACAATGATGTCACGGCACTCAATACGGCATTCCAGTCTGGTATGATTACTAAGAAGATTGCCATGAAAGAACTGGCACAACGTTCCCATGTTACTGGCCGGTTCTCCAATATCACCGATGAGGATATTGAGAAAGCAGAAGAGGAACCGCCAGAACATCAGGGCATGGGTGGTCTTGGTGAGGAAGAAAATCAAGAAGTAGATTTAAAGGGATTACAGGAAAAGTTAGGTCAGAAAGAACCAGAGCCGGAAGCAGATGATGTGGTTGAAAAGAAAAGCCTTGAGCAATTGGAAATGGAACTCAATGGGTTGGGTGGGTCGGAAGGAAAAACTCTTGAAGGCTTGGAAGCAGAATTAAGAAAACTTGATCCTCCTACACTTGAACAACTTGAGAAAGAATTAAGTAAACTTGGACCAGAACCGACATTTGAACAACTGGAAGAAGCTTTAAGAAACATTAAAGTTAATACTGATCCTGAACTGATGAAGTTGGAAAAGCAATTGAATGAAATTGATACTTCAATGCCAATTACACCGACAAAGAAAATGACAATAGATAATAAAGGATTATTGTCAAGAGCGTGGGATTCCTTTAAACGAATATTTACTGGTGATGAGCAACTTCGCGCACCCAAAGGTGGAGTGACTGTAAAAGGAAAAAAATTTAAAGGTGGCGAGTTTATTCCTGCAGCTGGCGGATTTGCTGCTGCATATAAAAAGATGCAGAAAGAAGGATCCGCAGCCAAGCAAGCACCTGCTGCAAAGAAAAGCACTAAAAAAACTTCTTTGGCTGCAAAGAAACTTGATAAGAAAAAACTGATGGCTTTAAAACAAAACCTCAAGGCTATATCAAAGAAGGAAGGAACAAGACGAACAGTAAGGACAGCAGAGTTTAAACATGCAAGAAGAAATGCAGAAGGAAAACTGGTTATGGGCGATGGTAAACCTCTCCCTAAACATTTACAGCATGTTGCTATTCCGCCGGCATGGAAAAATGTATTGATCAATCCTGATAAAAATGGAAAATGTTGGTTGATTGGGTTTGATGAAAACGGAAAAAGAGGCGGATCTGTTTATAGCCCCAAGCATGTATCAGAACGAGATGTTAGAAAAGATGCAATGCTGAGTGATTTGAATAATAACCTTGATGTGGTTTTAAAACAATTGGATGAAGGGCAGAAATCAAAAGAGACTTATCAAAAAGCCCTTATTACCAAAGTCCTTGTGCTTACAGGGGCAAGAATAGGAAGTAGCGAAGAAGCATTGAGTCCAAAAGGAAAGACATATGGAGTTTCTACTCTTGAAGGAAGACATATCGTTCAACAGAAAGATGGCTCAGTTACTTTGGACTTTATTGGCAAACGAAATAAACGAAATATTTATGTCGTAAATGATAAACAAGTAGTTAGAGAGTTGCTGAAGTTAAAACAAAGAACAGGAGATAATGGCAGGCTATTCAGCGAAAAATATAATGATGTGCTTGGCTATGTCGGAGAATTAGATGGCGGTGGGTTTACTCCTCATAATTTCAGAACAAAGATAGCTACAGATCTGGCAATGGATACAATTGCTTCCATGCCAGCTCCAACGAACTTAAAGGAATATAAGAAAGCAATGAAGAAAGTGGCTGTTGTGGTTGGGGAGCGACTCAACGATACTCCTGCCACTGCTTTAAAGAGCTACATTGTATCAAGTGTATGGGCAGATTGGAAAACGAAAGCAGGTATTGAATAATGGAAAAAGTAAAGTATCTAGAAGATTACATCGGCGATAAAAAAGTGGCTGATATTGATTGGCGGAAGTATAAAGAGAAAGATGATGATCTAGATGATGCCACTGATAAGCCCGCAACGAAAGAAATGATTGAAGCGATGGGCGTTAATCCTGATGAATTGTTCAATGATGAAATTGAAGATGCCTATGATCTAGAATTAAAAAATTTTCAAGGTCTGCCGATTGTGATTGAAAATCCGGCAGGATCTATTCGTGAGTATGAACATGGATCAGTAAAGATGTTTTATCCTTATGGATATATTAAGAGCACATTAGGCAGAGATGGTGATGAGATTGATTGTTTCATAGGGAATGATGAATCAGCCCCTAATGTTTATGTGATACGAATTGGCATTGATGATCATGAAGATAAAGTGATGCTCGGATTCAATAGTGAAGAACAAGCAAGAGATGCATTTCTTGCTCACTACGATGATCAGAAGGCCCTCGGCAGGATTATTGAAATGCCGATTGATCAGTTTAAAGAGATATTGGAGGAGAAAGGCAAGAAGGGAATTAATCTGACCGTGGACTCTTTTATTCATAAGAGGAAAAGAAGATGCTAGTTCACCGAATGGTAAAAAATGTTAAAGACAGCAAGGTGCTGGAGAAGATACGGACGAGGGACGTCAAAACCAGAGATGCTTTTCAAGTGGGCGAAGTGGTAAAAATAATTGAAGGTAGGTTTGAAGGTATGCATGGGAAGATCATGCGTACTTCAGAGGGCCTGTCAAGAGTTTTTATTATTGAAAACGGGAAAATTGATATGATCCCAAATATTAATTTAAAGAGTACGACAGACTCCAAAACTAAAGACACCAAGATTACCATCACCATTGAGGATGACAGGGTGGTTCCGGAACCGGAAGAAAAGGGAAAGGCTACAGAAGTTCAGCCTGAAGAGTACAAGGGGTTCACCATCATGCCTGTGAAGGAGACCGGAGAGTTTGATATTTACTCCATGGGTGGGGCATTGGTTGCCCACACGGAAAATCTTGAACTGGCAAAAAGCTTCATTGACAGTGTGGATACTGAGAACAAAGGAGAAGGTCATGGAAATTAAAAGAGGGAAAAAGAAGATCGTTTCAGAAGCCGGTCAGGAAAAAGCTGTGAAGGTGGTGCAGGAAATTCCCGAACCTGTGTTTGAACCTGTGAAGACTCAGCAGATCATCAACAAGATGCTTCCTATCGTGGTCGCCACGGTGGACACGGAAGGACAGGAACTTCCCGTTCTTCCTACTCATGTTCTGGTGCTTACGGAAAAGCGTGGGTTCAAATTTGTTTCCAAGATCTTGAGCAAGGGAACATATGATGAGTGCACGCAGGCGATGAACGTTTACCGCAGGAAGTTTGGAACGGGCAGGAACGAAAGATTGCATGTAACGAAGGTGTGATTGATGTATACGATGGCTGCTCCTAAAGATTTTGAACCTCAAATTACAGAGGACGCAAAACCCATCTTTTCTAGCAACCCAAGGTGGGAGAGGGAATACAATGCCCTTCTCAATGGAGTGGTCAAAAACGTGGAGAAAATTTTGAAGAAATTTGATCCCAAAGATCCCAGAACATCAGTAAAGGTGATCAAGGAGCTGCAGTCCTATTCGGAGAGGCTGAAGGACTGGGCAAAAGGAAAAATTGGTGGCATCATTTACAATTTGAATGATGATTCAGAGAAGAAATGGAAAAAGCAGTCAGCCAACATTTCAAAGTTTTTGAGAATCGAAATGGAAAAGGCACCTATCAAAGGCTTGCTCAAGCAGTACATGGAAGAAAATGTAAGGCTAATTCAGTCCGTGCCTTTAAATGCCGCAAAAAAGATTGAAAAGATCGTGCTGGAAAATTTAAAGACCGGAGCAGAACGAGCAGAAAGCCTGACGGACATTGTAATGGAAATTGGCAAGCTTCCCGATTCTATGCGATCAAGAGCAAAGCTGATTGCCCGTACAGAGATTGCAAAGATGTCCACAGGACTGGTTAAGGCAAGAGCGGTATCGTCAGATATCAATTGGTATGTGTGGCGATCAACGCATGATATTAGGGTGCGAAGTTCGCATAAACTGATGGATCAGGTGTTGGTGGCATGGGATGATCCTGCATCACCTGAAACATTGGATGGGGCAAAAAGGAGTTATGGTCATTATCATCCGGGAGAAATCTTCAACTGCCGTTGTTATGCTCGCCCCCTTTTAAGGATTGATGATGTTTCATGGCCAGCAAAAGTATATCACAATGGAAGCATTGTCAGAATGAGAAAAGCAGATTTTGCAGAGTTGAGTGCGGGACAAATACCATTATAAAGGAGAAACGAAAATGCTGGTAAGTAAAATAAAAGAGATAAAGAACGGCAGGGTGATTACGAAGGATGCAAAGACCAAAGATAGTTTCTATGATGTTTTTGCTAAAAGAGATGGTCGGAGACAAAAATTTAATAACAAGCCTCTGGCTTTAGAGGAAGCAAATGAACTAGTAGAACATATCAATAAAGCTGGTATACCTTCTGTTGAAAAAGGTTCTGCTGAAAGAGTAATTATTATGGATTCCAAAACCAAAGACGTTGTTTTGGTAAATGGTTATGAAATTAGACCAAGCCCTGAATCACGGACTTGGGTAGTTATGAAAGATGGAGATGTGATTAAAAGATTCAATGATTATGAATCGGCTTATCGTTTTGCGAAGGGTGATTCCAAAGACGCTTATGAAGCAACCAAGCCCAAGAATATTGCGGCGGCAAAGAACTTGTCAAAGGCACAGGGACAGGCGGCATCGGATGGTGGTCCTGGGAGTGGTCAAAAAGGTCATAAGTCGGCACATATTCCCGATCCTTCTACTCATAAGGAAAGAAGGAAAGAAAGAGCTAATCTGCAAAAGTACATTGAAAACGCAAGGCGAAGTGGTAATATTAAAGAGGCACAAAAACATTCCCAGAGACTGGCGCATATCAATTCATTGTCGTTGAATAGTTAGGGGCATAACATGGAAACAAAACGATTCTACACCACAGAGCAATTTTCGGAGACAGATTATGTCAGATAATGTAAGAAATAATTTTTATGTGACAGAAAGATTATCGGAGCATATGTATGAAACTCCTGAGGGGTTTTTGGTATGCATGGATGTTCCTGTTGCTAGAACAGGGGAATATGTATACAAATCTAGTGAAGTTCCTATTGAAGGCGGTAAAGATGGTCTTGTTAAGATAATCAGGGATGAAGATGAAGTATTTTCCGAAGAAGCTATTCAATCTTTTAATGGAAAGCCAGTAACCATTAACCATCCAAATGATTTTGTTACCCCAGAGAATTGGAAAAATTTGGCTCATGGGACAATTCAGAATACAAGAAGAGGGGAAGGAGAGCAATCGGATTTATTGGTTGCTGATTTGGTTATTACAACAGAAGACGCAATTAAATTAATAAAGGCAGGATTGAGAGAAGTGAGTCTGGGTTACGATGCACAATACGACCAAATCGAACCGGGGCTTGGAAAACAAAAAGAAATCGCAGGCAATCATCTTGCCTTGGTCGTAAAAGGGAGGGCAGGAAACAGGTGCGCAATTATGGATAAAGCGTGTGAATGTTGTGCGAGTTGTACATGTGGAAAAAATATTTTAGAGAAGGAGGGTGAACCCAAAATGACTAAAACAAAAGCAGGAGTAAAAGATGTATTGAGGAAAATCTTCCCCAAGTTAAATCTTGATCATGTTAAGGATGAAGATTTGGAGATTGGTGAAGGTACATCAGCGGGAAGTGAAGTGGAAGTTGCTCAGCAGGCAGCAGCAGAAGCGAAGGAAGCAGCGGTGCAGGCAGTTGAGGCTGCAAAGCAGGCGTCCGAAGCTGCGCAAAATGTTGTGGCAGGAAACGGTAATGGCAATGAGGAAGCAACGATAGAACCGGAACCTGAAGCAGAAAACATTGATCAAGAAGAGGGTGCTGGTGAAGCAGTTTCTTTGGAAACAGTCAATTCCAAAATTGATGCCCTCGCTTCTTTGGTTCAGGAATTGATCGACATCATTGCTGGTGGAGATGAAGAGGAAGGTGCCGAAGGTGCCGGTGCTGAAGAGAGTATGGAAGAGGGTACCGAGGGAGCTGAAGGCAACGAAGAATTGGAAAGCAAAGATCAGGACAACGAGGAGTTTGCTGAAGGTGAAAAAGAAACAGAAGATGAAGGTGAAGACGAAAACATCGCTGAAGAAATGTCAGAGGAAAAAAGTGGTCTCGAAACCAAAGACTCACTCTGGACTAACACCATCAGCAGAGCTGATCTTATTGCACCGGGAATCGTTGCTTCAAAACCCAAAGCAGCAAACCTGAAGAAAGTGGTATCTGCTGTGAAGCGGAGAGCGTTGAGTGAAGGCATGACCAAAGACCATGCGTCTATTATCAAACCTCTTCTCCGTGGCCGCAAGATTACTCAGTTGACTGAAGATGCTCTGGATACAGTTTTTGTTGCTGCTTCCGAAATGATCCGGAGAATCAACAATGGCAAGCTCCAGAAGAAATCTATGCAGATGAAAGACCTCAGCAGCCACAGTGAGCTTGCGGAGATGAATCGGCGCAACAAGGAATTCTGGAAAAAGTAAAGCGAGGAAGTAAACCGAAGCATGGTTTATAAATAGTAAACATTAAAAATTTAGGAGGAAATAAACATGAGTAATGCATATTTAACAAGAATGCCCTGCGGTGTTGCAGGAGATATTAGCCGGAAAGAGTTGTCCAAAGTGGAACCCCGCTTCATGGA
>CAZVYK010000008.1:20000-21728 GCA_964630915.1 uncultured Caldisericales bacterium
TTGCAGGAGATATTAGCCGGAAAGAGTTGTCCAAAGTGGAACCCCGCTTCATGGATTCTACTACTCCGGTATTGGTTTACGGTGTTCCGGTGAAACTGGTCACTGAAAAAGTGGCTCCGTTCACGACTGGTGATAGTTCGGTTGTTCCTTACGGATTTGCAGTTCGTCCGTACCCGTTTCAGGCCGCAACAAGTGAAGCGTTGGCAGCAGGCACGCCGAATCCGGTTCAGCCGATTGACGTTATGAGAAGTGGTTACATGACTGTAAAGAACAATGCCGGAACTCCTGCACTCGGTGGTGCTGTGTATGTCCGTGTTGTTGATTCCGGTCTGTCCACTCAGCCGTTGGGTGGCATCGAAGCAGCGGCGGATGGTAGTGATTGCGTTGCCATTACAGGTGCGATTTTCATGGGTTCTGCTGATGCAGATGGTAATGTGGAAATTTCCTACAACATCTAGTTGTAAAGGATAAAGTGTTAAAACATAATAAATAAATTTAATTTTAATTGGAGGAACTGGAAATATGATTACTTACGATGAAATGACAATAGACAGTACCGGCGCATTTTTGATTGGTGAGCTGGAAAGACTGGATCAGAAACTGCACGAGCCGTTGGTTGCTGTAACGTGGACACGGGACATTGATCTTCGTGAAGATATTACGATTGCTGATGAAGCGTCCAGCTTTACCAATTCAGCGTTTGCCGCAGCAGGGTCAATGAATTCTTCTGGCAAGAATTTTGTTGGCAAAAATTCAAATGCGATTGCAGGCATTGCTTTGGATATCGGCAAGACTTCTCAGCCTTTGTATCTTTGGGCAATGGAAATCGGCTACACGATTCCTGAACTGCTTTCCGCACAGCAGTTGGGTCGTCCGGTCGATGAACAGAAGTTCAAGGGTATGCAGTTGAAACATCAGATGGACATTGACGAAATGGTTTACATTGGTGACACCGTTGTTGGTAAAGAAGGATTGCTCAATTCTTCTCTGGTCACCGCCGGATTCGTTGATCCAGGTGTTTCCACCACGACCCAGTGGACCACCAAGACGGCTGATGAAATTCTTGAAGATGTTAATACCCTGATTCAGGAATGTTGGCAGTCTGCTGGTTATGCGATTTGCCCGAGCAAGCTTTTGCTTCCTCCTGCCCAGTTCGCATACATCACCAGCCAGAAAGTATCCACTGCCGGTAACGTTTCCATCCTGACCTTCTTGGAAGACAATTCAATTTCCCTGAAGATCAATGGAAAGAAACTCGACATTCAGCCCTGCAAATGGCTGACTGGCCGTGGTGTTGCCGCTGGTTCTCCTTCGACTGCAACTGACCGCATGGTTTGTTACACGCAGGATGTTGACAGGGTACGTTACCCGATGGTTCCTCTTCAGAGGACTCCGTTGGAATACCGCAGTCTGTATCAGTTGACCACTTATTTCGGTCGTTTGGGTTGTGTGGAGTTCGTCTATCCCGAGACAATCCGATACGCCGACGGTATATGAGTTAAATCAACTACTTACGAGGTTTATGATGATAATTTATAAGATTGAAAACAATATCAACGGTAAAGTTTACATCGGTCTGACAACAAAAGACTTGAGTAAAAGAATTGCCGGACATATTGCAGAAAACAAATCTTATATTCAGAAAGCCTTGAATAAGTATGGTTTGCAATCCTTTGCAGTGTCCGTCATTGATAGTGCTGAATCCAGAGAAATTCTCTGTGAAAAGGA
>CAZVYK010000009.1:0-20599 GCA_964630915.1 uncultured Caldisericales bacterium
CTTTGTTGAATGATCCTTTTATGGTTCTGGTTTCATCATTGTAAATTTTATACATACCAATGATAAACCGCAGGAGTTGACCAAACACTCCCAATGCCATACACAATAAAAGCATCTGAAAAGAAAATCCTTCAATTAATCTGGTCATTGTGAAACCCTCCTTTCCCCTCTTCGTCTTTCAGGCATAAAGTGACCAAAACAATCATCACCTTTTCTTCGTTCTTCTTGAACTTTTTTAATCATCATGTCACCTTGTTTTCCACTTCGTATCAAGCACCAAAACCCAAATATTATAATTAAAACAACCCCAATAAGGAACCACATCCCACTCTCCCTTAATAAAACATCACGTTTCCTGCTTTGCCCTTGGTCATTGTCACCACACAACTAGATGCAGTGACTGCACAATTATACCCTCTCCACTTATGCGGTGATGTTGATGTCAATGTCACCTTTGTATCTCTGGGGAAAGAAGCTTTACAAATATTCGGAGCAGTACAATCAATCCCAATCGGGGAACTTACAACTCGTCCACCTTCTTTTCCATAAGCATATATGTGTAATTCCTCCATCGCAATCGGGAGATTAATTGCATCGACATGGACATCCCTGTTTGGCATGATGAAACTGCATTGACCAGTTCCGTAACACATATCTGAAAGCCATCCTGCAAAATAATAACCTTCTTTCGGAGTGTTGGTCAGCACAACCTTTTGACCAACATCAAATTTAGCTGAACACCCAATACAGTCTTGTGAATAAACCGGAGTAACACTGGCAATCAGAAAAATAAAGATTACGAGGTGGAGCAGAGACTCCATTTCTTTCACGATCCGTCCAGCAAGGCTGCCACACCCTTTTAAACAGAACCCTCCAGTTATTTTACCCCTGCTCCACTTTTTCATATCGTTCCCTCCCAATACCCATACACATCAGACGGATTCCATGCCGATTCACTTTTATGATCCGCAATTCTAAACTTTGCAGTCATCACCGTATCATATTTTTCCAAACTATCTTTTTGAAACTGTGGACTGTAGCCTAACCCAAACTGGAAATACCATTCTCTTGTTGGTCTGAAGCAAAACACAAAGTAGGGAATCGGGATAAACCACTTCATTGAAACAATGATCTGAAAGAACATAAAGGCATTGACATATTTAGTCCAGAACTTATTCCATACTCGCAAATCAAATACTGACCAGTTCTTTATCTTCCAATTCAAAACCCTCTTGTCACCCAATGGCACACTCCAGTAAGTATTTGGGGCAAGCGTATATCCGTGTGCTGTTCCCTCATCCAAATACTCACTAATTTTTTCTGCCTGAAAATACTTATACCCCAATCGCAAATTGAATAACGAATATGGCTTGATATTTTTAATGACAAAAGGGAAGCAATTGTCACGCAATACCTCTGCCGGATTGCGAAAAAGGTCTTCATAATTAATACTCAAACCCCATATGTAAGTATCAAAAAAAGACCACTTACGCATAAAATCTATTGTTCTTTGTACCCACAACCATTCCCACGGTTTCATGTCAACCTCCTACTGCTAATAAAGGTAAGTATGAAGAATCTATTTTTGCCCCTTTTTTCATATTAGCTATTTTCTCTAACGGTTGAAGATTTTTTAATGCCCAGCATAATTTAAAACCAACATCATCAGAACTTTTAAAATCAAAATAAGCTATAGGGATTTTATGATCAATGTGCCAATATGTTCCATAATTATCCCAGTTCATTTTTGGTGTGAATTGCTTTTCTAAATGAGTTTTTAATTGATCAATTGTATAATCCACCATGTTAATCCAACTACACCACTTTCTACTACCCTTTAATTTAAGAGAATAATTGATACCTCCTCTCATACTTTGTGACAACCTTCCTTTTACTGTATTTCTGATTCTTTTATGATGTTCTTTTCGTAATCTTCGTGTGTTCTCCAAATGCTCCTGATTATATTTTAATGATCTAGCAATTTCTTTTTCTCTGTTTTGTTTGTATCTTTCTCTTGCCTTTATGTTTCGTGTTTCTTTATATTTTTCTGCATACTCTTTTTTCTTATCAGGGTTATTTTCATAAAAACGTACTAATGTTTCTTTGTTTTTATCGGAATTATTTTTGACCCATTCTTTTTTTCTTTGTTTCATTTTTTCAACATTTTCTGGATTTGAAATACGAAACAAATATCTTTCATGGGCGTATATTTGTTGTTTAGTTTTCATTATTTTTTACCTACTTCAAAATGTTTTTGTCAATGCGGCTTCGAAATGCATCCAATCATAATTTTTCAGTCTGCCAAGACTCAACCATCCATGAGATTCAAAAATGTCTATCATCTTTTTATATTCAGGTCTGGCAAACCGAGCAGTCTTTTTAGTTTCATGCAATTGATTGCGTTCAGGATCAAGATCAATGGCAGTACCCCATGCGTGTCTTGACCATGAAGTTCCCCCACGCATCTGTCTGTAATTAAAACAACCCCCATACAAATTAATACCCAATGCCTGAATTTTATCCAATCCATACCCATTAAGAATATCCTGAAAGATGGATTCCACTTCATTCACAACCATCTTATGACATCGTATTCTGGAAACAATCTGTGAATGATCCCATGCAATGACCAAAGGGAAAGGAATCTTTGCATTGGCAAGATAAGTTCCAGATTGATTTGGAACACCAAAATTCTTAACCATCTCCTCATTGGTGTACTGTTTCATCTTCCATTCCCTCCTTTCCCCAAGAGACATCAAACAAGGCACTTAAAATATGGTCTTCCCCTCTCAATTTGATAATTTTACTGGACATGATGCAGGGTATAATTTTCTTCTCCTTGCTCAAAAACAGGGCAGGGTAATGCAGGATATGACCGTTCTTCCGCAGGAGATTTAGAATTTTTGTCCGCTCACTTTTATCCGCATACAAATCAATAACAGACGTTCCGTAAATGTCGTCTTTCGTATAGCCGAAAATTCTGGTCACCGCTTCATTGATTTTAATAATGATGCCATTCATCTGCGTGATGACCATGGCAACAGGATTGAGGAAAAACATATCCTGAAAGTTTTTTTCATTTTCCTTCATGAGCATATCCCGATAAGTCAACGCTTCGGTCAATTCTCGTAAACTTGCTTCTTTTTCCATCTCCAATACCTCAAATGTGCTTGATAATTGCCGCTGCAATAATGGTTGTAATCATGCCGACAATCGCACCCCATATAGCACCGTATATTCCTGCCTTGGTCTTGATGACTGCAATTTCCACTCGCAAGGAATTAATAGAGTCCTGAAGTTCTCTGTAGCTTTTATCCACACGGTTGTAGATAGACTCCTGTTCCTTGTCAATCCGCTCAATGTCGAAAAGAACTTTTTTAGCCCATTCATTCCAGCCATTTTTGGTTTCATCAGTCATCTACCAACCCTCTTGTTTTGAATTATGTTGTCCAAATCCCTTATGATGTTTTTCCATTGATAAATAGTATCCACATACCATTGATACCATTCCCACCACACATCCATGAGATTCATCATTTCACCTCATTGGAAATAAAAGCAGTTCCTTTTCCTTCATGGACATCATTCTCTTTGGTCTTTTGTTTGCTGGAACTGGAGTTGAAACCACATTTGCCAATTCCATGTAACGCCTGAAATGTTCTTCGTTCCTGATCCATTTTCTCAAAACAGATTGGTCAGCATCATAAGCACCCATACCTTTATGTCCACTTCCGATTCCACCCCTACCAGCCATGCCCTTCATACCGACATAAATGAAACGGTCACCAATGGCATCATCAAACAGATACCCTTTTTTGCCGTTGATCTCCCTGCCTTTGGTCTTAAACTTTGCCTTGTCCCATAAAAGTTCTGCCTTATTACCAACTTCTTTCCAGATTCTCATGTCAATGAAAGGGTCACCATTGAGCAGTTCCTTAAACTTTGGAATGAAACTCGTCCTGAATCCTGTTTGAGCCAATGAAGCATGGTCATAATTTGGATGAACGTAATATCGGTAAGTGGGAAGGTGATAATACCTTGAACAACAAACCCCGACTACTTCATACTCCTGCAAAAACCTTGACATCGTTGCCAGATATTCTGGTGCGTAGTATTCATCATCTTCCGCAAAGATAATGAAATCTCCTTCGACATAGAGTAGTGATGCCATCAGGTTGATGTTCAATGTCTGCTTCGGGTCATCCGACCTTGGATTTCTCCGCAACAAAGTCGCATATTCAGGCAGGTCATCATATTCTGATTCCTTCATTGCAGTCTTTCCATCATCAATAATGACCCAGTTTGCTGGTTGACAAGTCTGATCCTGCATCCACTTTTTCAGAAGAGAAAAACAAAGAGGACGATCTCCAGTAGCAGTAATCACAGTAAAATTATTAAACATAACTATTGTCCCATTCTCCTTCAATATGAGGGAGTTTCATGGATAAACGAAGCCGTCCTGTCCCACCGAAATGCTCCACATCATGCAACACCCATTCCCCAGCGCAAGGAACCCATGAAGTTCCCCGACCTTTGGTATGACCAAGTCCCGGGAATTCCTTCAGCACTTTATCTGACAGACCCATTTTATGCAATTGCCACATCGTTGAAATGCAGGGAGCACCATGGTGGATATAGGGTTTGTATTTTTTATATTCCTTCACTTGCACCAGTTGAAAATAAGGATGCAAATATCTAACTCTTGGAGCATTGTTTATTTTATGCCTTGCATGAACACCATAATCATGACCGTCAGGAGCAACTATTTCAGAATACCCAACACCAAATGTATCATCTTCCATCATGTCCAACATTCCCTGCAATGGAGATTTGACCATTATAATATCGGTATCAAAGAAAAGGACATAGGGGGTTTCCACATACTCGATTCCAAGATTCATTCCCAGACCATGACCGATATTATACTCTACAAGCAATGCTGTTATATTTTCATCAATAGTCGGCAAATATCTCACATAACTTTTGCAATCCGAATCCTTTGGTGAACCATCCACAATGATGATCTGCATAGTTGGATGAAACTGCCTGATTGACCCGATAGATTTTTTCACCAAGTCCACAGAGTTCCAGCTAACGGTCACGCCTGTTATTACTTCATTTGGTTCCATACTACTGATCTTCCTTTCCGCCAATCCGCCTTGCTTTTGTGTAAATTGGGAATTGACTCAAATCGGGATAAGGCAGTTCCTTGTCTTCATTTGGTACTGGATTTCCTGTAATCGGATCATAAAATTGTTGCATCAGCAATAATCCTCTCGTTGCTATTTCGGGCATCATGTAACAATTCATTCCGATGAAATCCAAATTATCGATGTGATAGGAGCATTCCCTCCTGCCAGAAAATCTTGCTCGCTTGAACCATAACATTGCCTGATAATCGTCTGTCAGAATTGCTCCACCCTTGCTCAATTTCAAATGTTTAAATTGTCCGGTAAAGGAAAGACACATAAAGGAATTTGGGATGTGCATATCACAAGTAAATCTCAAACATGAATCCCATGTTCGACTGCCTTCAAGGAGGTATGCGCCTTTAATGGTCTTCCCTTTCACCGGATAAAATTTTACTTTTCCACCTGCCATGATAATGGCACACGGAACTGATGGGTAGGTTCTTGCAGGAATCGTAATTTCTTTCCCTTCAATCCCTTCATAGCAGAGACAGAGGTACAGAGCATTGGAAGCATTGTCCACAGTCACGGCATACTTTGCTCCAGTATAATCACACAATGCTTTCTCAAAGTCTTCTGTGATTTTATATATCCCCTCTGCCATTATACTCCTCCAGAAATTGTTTCTCCAATTCAAGCATTTTCTTACTACGGTTATCAATTTTCTTTGCTGGTATTCCAACATATATTGACCACGGCAACGTATCTTTATTGATCAAAGAATGTGCTCCAAAAGAACCACCTTCTGCAATCTTAACTGCTGGTAGGACAGTAACTCCTGCACCAAGAAAAACATGACGTTGCAATATCACCTGCCCTGATTTCAGATCAGGTTTATACTTCATTGGTATTGTCGGACCAACCAACGAGTTGCCATGAAAATCATCGGATTGAGTTAGTATGCAACTCCTGTTGGATATCTGAACAAAATCCTCCAGAATAATTCCAGCCCCTCCAAACAAATAAACCCCACAGGCAATATGGATATGACTGCCAATCACAATACCATCACCACCAGAGATTACACAGAAATCATCAATGCGGACATTATTTCCAATGGTGATTTTCTCTGGATTGTAAAATACAGCACGATCACTTATTCTACAATCCTTGCCGATCCATTTAAACTCCATCTCTAATATTCTCCATGTCTTTTATGTCCTGTATTTGCTCCATCATTAAGAAACCCACCATAAGCAAAAATCATATCAGGACATTTGGCATATAAATATGTCAGGATCATGTTACCCTGAATATGAGCATTGGACTCCTGAAGATATATTTGAGCAAGGTCGTTTGTCTTTTTATTCTTCATGTTCCACCCAATATAACGAGCGGAGACAAGAGGGCATTTCAATGCTCCATATTCCCCCAGTTCTTTTACATATCGGTTATAGGCATCAGTCATTTCTTTTGCGTTATACTGCCATCTTGGTTGCCCAAGGGACATGGTTAATTCAAACCACATTCCTGTCTGCTTCCAATATCCGGTGGTGATGCACAGAGTATATTTATCTTCAAAGGACTCAACAAACTTTGAATAATTGGAATCCAACACCAACGTATTTGGATCAGTCATAAAGATTTTGTCATACTCACCAAGTTCTTGCACATACGCTTCAGGGAAAGTCTTGATTGCTCCGATTGCTCTTCTCTTCCCAAAGTTATCTGCGATATGAACAAAATCCCTTACACAAAACACCTCTTTCCATCCTGCTTCTACTGCCAATCCAGCATTCTCAATAGTGTCCGTAAGGTAAACCGTTTCCATGTATTCGGGAACGCCTTTTGGAACTGGAAGAACATATTCATAATCGAAAAAGTTGAATGTCATAAAAGCTATCTTCATTTATAAAATCCTCCGTAAAGGACATATCCCTCTTCCGCATGGACGCAAGTTATCTTATTGATAAGATAACTTTTCAAACCTTTATCGATAATCCATTCCTTACATCTATCCCACAAATCAGCATCGGAAGGTCTGCCCTCTGGCAATTCCTTGTAAGTGTCACGAAATCGCATAGGGATTGTTTTCGTATTCATACAGACAGATGACTTGATAATCCCTCCTGCCAGCGGAAGAAAAGGCTGAATCTCCTCTTCAGTAATGTTTTCAGGAAATACTCTGTCACCATAAATGGATCGGGTACATATCCAATCTGCCTGTTCAGCATTAATAAGGTTTGCAATCACTTCAAGGTGATTCGGTTCCCAGTAATCATCATGGTCAGGAAAGCACAGGTAATTGCATCCGTCCGCTTGGGCAACATCAATCCCGAAACTCACAGCATTCACTCCACCCACGCACCACAACGCCTTTGGATCATCGAAATATTGACTCCGTTCCATTGCAATCGGAAGGTTCTTAAAATAAATCTGGTTCATTGGAAACCATCGCAGGATGTTTACAAACTCCTGATCATTTTCATACTTATCCCCGATAACATAAACCCTGAAATCCTTAAAGGTTTGGTTGAAAATGGTTCTCAATAATCTCCGCAGATAAAAAGGAGTCTTATCATCTGGTCTTCTATATGTCGCTATTACAATACCGATCACTTGGTTGCCTCCAAAATTATTTCCTTATGAGGTGGTCTTCGTTCCAAATTTTCCAGTTCCTTATATTTGCTTTCTCTCCAATCCCTTGAACTGATCTTGCAGAATCCAGTTTTTTGAAACGAATTAACCAATTCCTCAAAGTCATAAACAAAAAGATGCCCCCACAATCTCATTCCCTCATTGATAAATTTGCAAGGTGATTGCGGAGTCCACCCCATATCAGAGAATATCCAAATTTTTCTTCGCTCATAACATTCTATAAGATAATCCAAACTGGGTGTGGAAATCCTCACCACTCCTTCGGGTTTTAACACCCGATAACATTCTGCCAAAAAATTTAATCCTTCATCATAAGTCAAATGCTCAATAAAATGTTCGCTAAAAATGAAACTGATAGATTGACCCATAAACGGCAAAGGATTTCTCAAATCAGCAAGCAAATCAACTTTGCCAGCAATGTCAATATTGACCCAGCCAGCAATATAATTATCTCCACAACCCAGATGCAATCTCATACGATCCTCTCAATGCTCCACAATCTATAATTATGAAATTGACATTTTATCCGCAACAAATAAAAGGCTTCTGGCTAAAGGTCTTGCATACAATACAGGATCAATATTACAATTTTTTGAAGACGTAGAACTGCCTGTCATAAACTGCTCCATTCTGTTTTACGGAAACATATTTATCAACAATCTGAAAAATGCCTTTTGTCATTTCCTTGACCATTGCAGGATTCGGATAAAAATAACATTTGCCGTCTGCTGGTCTTGGAGGGCTGAATATCTTTGCTTCGCCTTGATCGGGACTTTCTTCTATTTCCAGCAAGAGGATTCCATCTTTATTCAGCAGTTCATAACATTTATCAAAAAACAATTGCTGTTGCTCATAAAAATAATGAAAAGTGGAAAAGCAATAGATCAAATCAAATATTTTCTTCATGGGGAATTTGTATTCAAAGAAATCTCCCACATGGAAATCCAACTTTGTGGATTGAAAACATTCTTCATTAATCCGTCTTGCAATATCAATATAAGGGCGATGGGCATCAATTCCCATAACCCAATTCGGATTTTTGCCCAGCAGTTTGAACATAAAATATCCTGCATTGCACCCAACATCCAGAATGTTTTTATTTTCAAGGTCAAAAGTAGTCAGTCTGGACAAATCGTATTTCTCTGCACTATTACTGGCTTTCATCTCTTCGCCCAGAAAGTCAAATGTCTGATAATTACTATGTGCCATGAATGGCTTTAACTTTTCTGACATCATAATCCTAACCACTCCTTGTCCGGTGTTCCTAGAAACTTTGCCGTCCATCCACTCATGGATCGGACTTTATTTTCTAAACCTGCCTTGTGTTTTATCCATCCTTTTTGAAATGAGGAGTAAGAATAATTATTCTCATTCACTCCTTCCATTGGACATCCACAAAGAACGATCTTATTATACCCGGAATAAATTGCTGCTTGCGTTCCCAGCAATGCAGATGAACCAGAGGGATGCTCATAACGAAATACCAAATCAGCAGGTCTATTTTCCTCATTCACATGACAAATCACTTTGTAATCCGTATTCTGTCCTGCCAGTTTTCTCTTTGCACGATAAGTAGGAATATCAGCAGGATGATAGGTTGCAAAAAAATCAACATGACCTGAATACTCACAATCCTTGCCAATGGTCATAATGTCTATTTGATCCTTGCTGATAAAACTTTGGAGAGAAAGAAAATCCATTCCCCAGCAAGGAGCACGACCTATAATGGCAATCACAGTATTCATTCCTTATGCCCTTCAATTTCAACTGGTGGAACATAGGTTTTCAATTCAGGTTCTCTTCTCATCCTGCTCAATACATTCATAAACTGATCCACAGTCTGCACGGCTTCGGCACTCCTGTTCCTCATCTCTTCATTGGATTTCTGAACACCAATAAGACGAGGTTGCACCTCTTCAAGAAGCATCAGAAGACTTCTCTTATTCACACAATCTTTGATTAGTTTTGCGGTTTCGATTTTCCCACCGACAGGATTCGGTGTGAACATCATTTCGACATAGAAGGGACAATTTTGAATATCAGGGTCAGATTTGTCTCCACTCAAATCCTTAATCAATAAATAAAACCAACAATCTTTTCCTTTGCAAGTATTCTCCACTTTTTATCCTCCCTTTATTTGTGTTTCTACGCATCTCTTGAACAAATGATTCCAACATTCGCCACTGGTCTCCATGTGTTTGCTGTTGCAGAATTTCCTGTGTTGCCATGATTATGTGATCCACCCCCACCAGTTGGAGAAGTGGCTGTAGTATTCTGAATATAACCAGAACCAGAAGCTGCACCAATACCAACACTCAAACTCCACGCAACATGGGTATGTGATGGAATTTCAGCGACAGATAATGTGTGGTCACCAGTAGTATGTAAATGATTCGGTTGTGTCCACGTTCCTGCGCTACTTCCACCTGCCACAGCATACGTTCCTGCCCCAGCTTTTACGGCAAGCACCGCATCGGTTGCAGCAGTAGCATCAATCGTCCAACCTGTCGGGGCAACATTCTGCCAGAACCAGACCTTTGTTGCTGTCGGTAATTCTCTATCCAATCGTGGATCATTGCCTTGACAAACCGTTCCGGCAGTAGAACCGAATTGAGCATCTGTCAGAATGTGGGATAATGAAGTGATGAGGTCAGCAAAGACCGCATCAGACATTTCAAATCCTTTACCCTTCATCATCTCGCCCAGTGCCGCAACCATGATTGTACATTGATAGAAGAGCTTGTTCGCTAACTTTGAGGGGAATATTCCAGAAACAGCACCATTGACTCGTTGTGTTTCTAATACATACTCACCATCAGTAAGTTGATTTACCTTTCCTGAATTCCATTGTAAAAAATTATTTGTTGCTGCCATATGCTTCCTCCCTATTTATGTCCAATTGCCTGTATCAAACCCAGCGATATAATCATCTTGTCGGTCAAATCCAAAGAACGGAGTCGTTCCATAACTGTAATTGATTCTCACTCCCTGCGGTCTTGGAATAATGTAATCATTGATAATCAAATTTATTATTGTAGCGTCTATTGCTCCTGTAATCAGGACATCAATACTCATATCCTGATTGTCCACTACGGTAATCGTTCCACCCGAAAACAATTCCTTCCACTTTTCCTGAAGGGATTGTGCCTTGCCATCCCAACAATTATAATAAACCTTGCTCTTCAAAAGAATGCGGTAATAATAATCACTCAAGGTTTCATTGACAGCATCTGTCGGAGGACTTGCCAGAGGTTCTGCCTTATAATGAACCGTTCTTGATTGCCCAAGAATCACTCCCAGAATATCCAACTGGTCACCGACACAAGCCTCAAAATCAAAGAAAGTGAAATCGATGTCTCTCCTGACCGTCCATGCATTTTCAATATATCCTATAACATCGGGAGTCACAATCCGATTGAACGAGAAATAACACATCAAACTATTTGCCAATCTACGGATATCCATCACCATCTCAAGATAGGTTCTTATCCAATGCAGATACTTTGGTGAGTTCTGGTATTGGCTGGTAATCAAATCAAGATAGGTTTGAACATCAGGGTCATAAGCATATCGGTCAGCAGTCTGAACAACTATCAAGGGATTGTGAATGATGATTGGAGTGGAATATACCGGACTTCCATAATCCACATAAACATATCCTGTTCCAACTCCTGACGGAAGAAATAATCCTTTCGTGGTAGCATCGAAACTTCCAATCGCAGGTGATCCACTTACTGACCAATCAGCAAGATCGGTGATATCTTCCACCGACCCATCATCCATTGTAGCCAATGCCTGAAACTGCTGGGATACCCCCAAATACAGGATCGCATCTGACGGAATTATTTCTATTGAAGTTATCTCTGCCATACTTTACACCAATGTAATTGTAATGTTGTCAACACTTCCCTGCACCACTTCTTTATACCCCACCGTGATATCAGTTGCACTCAACGGTGGACTTGACGGATCAGTCCCCATTAAAACTTGAGTTACAGAAAATGTCGGTTTTGCTTTATTCGTATTCACATCAACCGCAGCACAAATGATGGAAGACAGATAAAGGTCTTCACTAATTTCCAATGTGTTGATGTAATCGGCAACTGCTTCCTTGATTGCGTCTTCATCACCAGTTCCCCACCCTGACAGCATTTTGATTGTCATCTCAATATATACCGGAACGTAATCAGGACGGTAAAATCTTATTGGAGTGATTTCACCAGAATCGGGATCAGTAATATTCGTGACTACATCTCCATCCGTATAACAACCCAATCCACGATTGTAATAAATAGCTTCAGCGATGTCATCAATATCTCCACCTTCAACAATAGCTGTAATGGAATGTGCTGGTGATCCCTCAAAAGGAACGCCGTCATCACCATAGTGAGTGGAGTTGGTGGCATTTTCGTAAACTTTGTATCGTGTCACACCAAGTAATGCCGCAATCGCTGCGATTGTTCCTTGAAGCATGGTCTGGGAAGGAAGAGCAACAGAAATTCTTTGTCGTTCACGCAATTCGGAATCTGTTTCTACTGCCTGACCTGCAATCGCTGCCGTTGCATTGGAAACGCTTGTCCATCCTGCTGTCGGAGTATTGATAATATTGATATCTCCTGCCAATGCCGTTATAGCTCCGATTGTCTGGCAAGTTGCGGTAACTGTCAAAGCATAATATTCACCCAGAGGAGAACCTGCTGGTTGTAAAGTGATTGGTGATGGAAGATCCCACAAATATCCTGCCACATCCTGAACCACTCCATTGGTAATTACCGCAGCAGAAGTCCCGATCAAGGTCACATCGCAGGTGGAATAAGATGCAGGGGTTCTTGTGATACCGTTCAACTGAACAAGGCTGGAAAGCCCAACACCGATTGCTGTTACAGGACTTGCCTGATTGTATGCCAGTTGAATTGCTTGCATCGCATCATAGAGAGCCAAAGTCTCCACGGCAATCAATTGATAATCGGCAGAATCATTACCAAGATAAATATCCTGACCGAAAATGCTTCTGGCATCATTTAATCGTTTTTCCAACATATCGGCAAATGTCGGCAAGTGTAACCCCGATCCGTCTAAATAAGGAGCAAAATATGTCATTTTATGTCCCTCTCTGAATTTGATCTGCGTTTGTCACATAAACTTTCCCAAAAATGGTATCCGCAACACAACTATATTCATACCTTCTGGTTGTTTCATCATAAGTGGAATCCACCTGACTGACCATAGTTACCGCATATTGATTATCAGGAGTCAGCAATCCCTTGATGCGGTTCGTGATGATTTCATCGATGATTCCCTTTTTCTTTATCCTATGACCAAGAATCTGTTGCCATAATGGGAGTCCGTCCTTGATGTCCATGAACCATTCCCCATAATAAAGCATCAGTCTTGTTTTTATTGCCTGTGCAATGGCAACCGGATTTTCCACAGAGTCTTCCAGATAATCCCCTTTTCCTCTGCCAAAGCAGAAATCGTGATTTTCATCTAAACGCCTGTATCGCATTTGTTTCTCCTTATGTTACTGGTCCTGAATTACCGGAACCACCCTGAACATTTGTGTGGGTGTGTAGCAGGAAATCCTTGCCGTCAATTTGAGCATTGCCACCAGCGATATTTACCGTGGATGATCCTGTTAAAGTTATTGTCCCTCCAGTAACTGCAACTGTCGGGGAATTGACCTGAACATCGGAAGCATTCACTTCCACATTGGTAGCATTGACTTTGACTGTCGGAGCTTTCACTTCCACTTCAGCACCAGCTTCCACATAAATCTTATTCGGTGTCTTGATGTTAATGTCATCGTCCCTGATTTCAATGTAGGAATCATTGTCAAGATTTCTCAAGAAAGTGGAGTCGGTTGAATAAGAACCAATCACCTTTGGTTGACTCCACACTCCCAGCAGAGCAAATCCATCAGAAAGATCATGTCTGCGATTATCCATCTGGGTATTTTTTGACCCACCAGACTGATACCAACTGTCAATGCACATATCAGCAAATATCACCAGACATTCATCTCCAACTGTCACAGGCATCGTCAAAACAAAATTCCCTGCTCTTGGCATATAGATTGGAACATCACGCAATTCGGGAATGTCAAAATCCTCAAAAGGTTTTCCTTGAAAACTCATCCGTTCACGGATCGCAAGCTGAACAGAAACAGTTTGCTTGTCAGCATCAAATTTTGTTATGATTCCTGGACAAGCGACACGGATATCCCTTGATGTCTTCTCGTGTCTTCGTTCACTAGCTTCTACAGGATCATTGTACCTTGCGGTTATGGGTATATCATGCACTGGCATTCTACTCTCCTATGTAGCAGGGTAATCCTTTGTTGGCATGGGATAAGGGAGATATCCTTCCATGTTCTGGTTCACTCCGATTATATGGGAGTACCATTCATTCCCTCTGGTATCTCCGACATGGGTAACACCTATCACCCGATACAACCAATCCTGATCCATGTTGGCAAATTTTGTATTACCATACTCAATCTGAATCTGCCTGATCCTTGAATTATCCAACTTAATCAGATTCGGAGGATCTACCACGGTGATGTTCGGGTTTAACAGGCAGGTCAGGGTGACTCCATTCTGTGTCTGCTGTGGAGTGCCAACAAGCGACCCTCTGCTGTTTGTTGTTCCTGCTGTTATCACGATGACATTTTTCTGTGCTTCTGGTGACAAGGGATCTTGCAGTCTTTCAAGCTTTACCTTTTTATTCCCGATAACCGTTGGCAATGTTCCTGATTGCTGACAATACTGACGATAATAAAACATGGGATAATTGCAGAAAACCTTATCTCGTGGGAACGTTTTGTTTGACATTCCTTCACTTATATCTACAGGAGTTGCGATGGAAGATTTTGCAGCCATCCCTGCAACCATTGTTTTCTGACAAGTCATCTTTGCTCCGTGGGTCAGAACAAATTTCTGATCCAACAGGTGCAGATTATCCATCGTGATCAATGTCAGTTTCTTGGTGACATTGTCTTCTCTTTCCCACATCGGCTGATAGATAACAGAATCAAGAATCAGCCCATACTCTGCATCTTTAGCTGTATATCCTGCTTCAACTCTGCAAATATAACCGTTTTCAATCAGCATATTTTCTGTAGCCACATTCAGATTGTATATGCACACTTCGGACAAAGTGTTGGCAACACCATGATGTTTGTTGATGTTAAATGTGACCCTCAATGCCTTGTCCTCATCGGTGCTGTCTGAAAGAATATATTCAACATAATCTGTGTCGGGACTCGTTGTCGAGGCAGTTGCTTTATTCTTTGGAACTAAAACAGAAACCTTCCATTTTCTTCCATAAAGCTTATCTGTGTATGCTGCTGTTTTGCTGATGTCTGTCATTCGTCTGCCCATATAAATTGAAAATCTGTTTCTAAATTTGTTTCATTGGGAAAATCAGAAGTTGGAATGGATACCCTCGGCTGAAGGTAAATATTCCCAATCAGCAGATACCCCAACGCTCTTATGATGTTCAAACTCTCTGTGTAAATTTTCCCTGTCACAAGAGGTAAAGAATCAATCAGAATTTCCTCTGTTGTCGGATCGACAATCGTCACAACCCAGTAACCAGCAGTCTTGTTGTAATGCTGAATGATCTTCATCAGCCTGTTTGTTTCAAACAACTGCACATTTACCGTCAATTCATAATTGTGTGTTGGGGTTATGGGTATTTCCTGAATCATATTTATTTCCTTTTAATCTGGATTTGTTCCTGAAAGAACACTTCCACTTTCAGGTTTTTTCAATCCTCCCGGTGGAGTTTTTGTATCTTTCTTTCCTGAACCTCCCTGTTCAGTTCCATATGCAGTTGCAGGATCAACTTCTTGAGCTTTAACCTCTGCCATCATGATCTGTCGTAGCATCACTGTGCATCGCATACTGCTTGCACTTTTGTACTCGTCATTGACCACCATGTTCTCGATCAGCATATTCGTGTATCTGTGTAGTCTTGTCCTGACGGACAACGGTAATCTTTTCTCCTTCAACTCACGCAACTTCTGGTAAGCGGAAATGGATTTTGTGGAAAAATCTGAAAACTGATTTGTGACCACACAATCCATGCTGTCTGAAACAAAAATCTGAAGAGTCAGTTTGTCGGGAAGATTGTAAGCATGGTCACTGATATTTGCACCACTCTGCACAGGATGTTCCGTTATCCGCACAGATCCTGTATGGCTCTCTGAAAGAAAGGCATCAAAGAAGTATCCATACTCTATTCCAAAACCACCACCAGAATCCTGCATCTCGGAAATGTTGGGAAGGGACTGCATAAACAGTTTATCTTTTGCATCTGATGCAGGATGACTGCCCCAACCAACAGGACGGTAGGAATCCCCCAAGAATTTTGACACCAAGGCAGAGGGAGAAAATTTGGTGGTGAATGTACTCCAATTATCCTTCGCAACCAGAAATGCTGATTTTAAAGAAGCAACTACCATCGGTTATCCTCCACCTCCAACTTGTATTCTGGCTCTCCTAGTTTCCTTTGCTTGTTCTTCTTTCCACCAACGCTTCAAATAATCTGTGAAACCCTTGCCGTCAGTTACATTCGGAAGGGTGACATTCACAGTTGTATTATTGTTTACAATACTTTTTTGTTGTTCTAAACCACCTTGGAAAGATCCTGCCACCTTTCCTCCCCAGTATTTTCCAGCATCTGCAAACAGTCCTGCTCCCCAATTAGTTGCCCGATTCAATCTGTCATAGGACAGTTTTGCTGTGTCCAACAATGCTGTATTTGTCCACCGTGAAGCTATATAATCGGTATCTGTCAATGTTTCTGCACTAGGAAGAGTAGGCGTTGTAGGTATTGTAGGTATTGTAGTGGGTTTTTGTTTTCCCAGATACTCTCTTTGTTTCTTTTTAAGTCCTTCAAGTTGGTTTAACAAGTCCTTTGCCTGATATATAGAACCCTTCTCGGAAATCTTTTTCTCAAGATCAGCAATACCCTTATCATATGGAGTTCCCCCAGATGAAGTTTCAGCAGATGGAGTTTCTTCAACAGGAGGAGTTAGTGAAGGAGTAAATGTTTTAGACTCGTACATCCTCATAACATTTTGCACAAATCTTATGGTTTCATCATATGGGGGGATTTTACCCCCATATTTTTCCACAGCACCTGAATTGTAATCTGCAAGTGCCAGTTCCCAGTTTCCATACTTCTTGTGTAGTTGGGATAAAAGTTTCGCTCCTCCTTCAATATTCTGGAGAGGATCGTCCCTGTCAACCTCCAGAGCTTTTGCTGTTGGAGGCATCAACTGCATCAACCCTCTTGCACCAGCAGGGGAATCACCAACATTCGGGTTCCTTCCACTTTCCTGTTGCATGACAGCAAAAAGCATATCCACAGGAACATCATATTTTTCTGCCATCTTGTAAGCGTGTTCGATCTGCTCCTGTGTAAGACTTCCTCTCGTTCCTTTCTTTACTCCATAATCACCAAGTTTATTTTCCCTCATGTATTTTTCCGTTGTTCCGGGTGGGACTTTTCCTGCCTGTTCCTCTTCCCACAACGACCATGCTTTTTTATTCAAGATATTCTCTTGCAGTTTGCCCTGACGTTCTTTCTCACGAGCATCGAGTTCCCTTGAACTGAACATGATAAAATCTTCCATGTCCTTGAACAAAGTCTTTTCCATCGTTTCCCCTGTAATCAGGGCAAGGAAATGTTGCCAGATGATATAAAGCAACCCCATCGTTGTGGTGAGTCCGTGAACAACCCTCTCCAAATTCTCCCACACAGGAATCAACGCCAGCATTGATTCCCGACCTTCCTTGAATGCCATGTAATCATCGATGAGCAGGAGTGATGAAATGAACAGGGCAATGCCTTTCATTATGGGAGAAGAGATGAGGAAAATTGAACCAAGCACAGAAGCTAAACCGACAGCTTGCATGATGGTGGCAGGTAGTTTATCACTACCCAAATCACTAAAGAAAGCCACCACCTGCTTCACACCATCTCGGATCGGTTGCAACAAATCCCAGAACTGGATAAAAAATCTTGCTGTGCTTTCTGTGACCTGTAAAAACATCCCTAGGATATTGCTCAACATCCTAGCGTATTCAGGAATTCCTTGGATCATATTTTTCGTGATGTCTTCCAAGAGTTTCTTCAGGTCTTTGAGCTTGCCCTCATTTGCTTTCAGAATTTCATAGGCAATGCTTTCCATCGTCAATTTTGCACCAAGTTTCAACTGCTTGAACGCAAAATCAACTTCCCTGACCTCACGCATATAGGCTTTAAAATCTTCTGGATTCCGCAAATCCTGAACCTGCTTGACCAGTGCAAAATACTGCCCTTGCAGTTCAGCATTCCAAGCAATCTCATCGATGGAATGTCCAAGAGTGTCCGTGGCAAGTTTAAAGGCTTTTACCGCATCAACGGAAATGTGCATCTTCTGTGAAAGCAACTGATACTGCATATCCATATCAGCAACTTTCTTAATGTTCATAACAATGGCAGCATCGATGGTGGTAATAGCTCCGACAACCATACCAGCACCTTTAAACATTTGTGCTCCGATGGAAGTGGCAGTCTTGCCCATCATTTGTTCAATATCGACAAGCAACCTTTGCATATTTGCAAAAGCTTGAGTGTCAACCTGCACACCCAACTTTACCAAATAATCTTTTAGCACAGTTCCAATCATTACCTGACCTCTGCGTTATTCATTGTTTCCTGCCATTGTCTTGCTCTACGTTCATTTTCCATCTTCACATCATACATCTCATGCCAATCAAGCAAATCCTTAAATGTGTATGTTCCATCCCAAACTTCGTGCTGTTTCCAATCTCCAGCAAATACTGGGGCAAAGGCAAACGGATCTATTCCTTCGTATCTTGCTGGTTCAAACCCAGACCCTGAAACGTGTTTGTCAGATCGTTCAACGCCCCTTCTTGAAAAAAATCAGATATGTTGAAAATCAAAGCATGAAGAGTGAGTGCAAGAATTGTAATGGAATCATTCTCCACTCCACCCACTCCCCACCTCCCATCGGGAAGCATTACCAATGTCGGAGCATCGGCATTTCCGATGGTCTGTACTTCAGAACAGACCTTCAGGCAATCACATTGGACATCAAAGAATGTTTTCTTGTCCATCAACGATCTTCCTTTTCCAACCGACCCCAATCCAACCTGTTCATCCAAACCCATCGGGAGCATCTGCATCAGAACAAGCATCGTGATATAACTTCCTGTCAAAGCATCAAATCTGCCGATTCTCCACTTGCGTCCACCAATTTCAACATCCTTAAACAACTCTCTCTTTTTAATCATAATGAAATTTCCTTTCTGTTATGCAGTTAATGAACGAATATCCGCAGCAAACAACGACCAGTTTACCATTCCACCCTGTGCCGCATATGCCTTATCAGGATGCTTCCCAAACGAAATTCCTTTTACAATGTGGCTTGTTCCATCAGACGTGTTTCGCAGGGTTGCCGACATTTGCGCCCATTGTGCTGTTTCTGCATCATACAAAGTGTTACTGGATTTCAGCAACCATTTGTGCAACGCACTTGTCTGCTGGCAGGAAATTGTCAGCATTCCGTTATGACCAGCAATCTTACTGACCATTACAACACCGTCTGCCGCAACATTGTGTGCCGATTTTTCCGTGGAGTAAGAAACCGTCAAGCTTCCGACCCCCTGACCTGTGAACACATAATCCCCCAGAAGAGTGTGGGATAATGATCCACTCATGTCCAAAAAACTGTATGTAGTATGTTCCATTTTTCTCCTCCTGTTTTATATATTGAAAATACTTTTTGCAATTGCTGATAACTGTCCTGCTCCTGTTGGATGTGGTGGAAAAATCATCATTGCCGCATACATCAATATCCAATTCACAACATCTCCCCTTGCTTCAAAATTCACAATGGGGGAATTTGTGAATGAAACTCCTCTGATGTTGTATTGAGTCCCATGCTGAATATCTCTGATCAGCATGACCATCCTGCCCCAATCCTTGTCTTCACCAAAAGTGGATATGATCATGTATGCCCATGACAGCCAACTGTTCACCGTACTCACCTGCTGACATTGAATAATGATCTTCCCCCCAAGGTCAGGAACTTTCGCAATCTGAACTGTTCCATCAGAAGCATATTCGTGAATCGTTCTTTCCGTTGTAGGTTGGATGGTAATACGACCCACCCCATTACCAGTAAAGATAAAGGGACCAGTCTTCGGGTGAAACATCGAACCCGACAAATCCAAAAAACTGTATGTGGTGCTGTCTGCTAATCCAAACATCGCTTCACCTTATCTGTTGACGTAAACACCAATCAGAACTGAATGGACTGCTCCAGCTTCTTTGATGGCAACATAAAGAGGAACAGATTCCCTCGCTTCACGATCTGCCTGTGACTGATCTGCCAATGCTTCTGCCTGAACCAAATACCCATTGGGAAGTGGATCATCGTATGCCAGATTCAGAACATTCACGCCTTTCCATGTTCCCGGTCCAAGGAATCCGATCCGCACGGCTTCTTCACACGCTTCGTTACAGCATTGAATCAACTGGGTCACACCTGCATCAGTCTGCGGAACTTTCGGATTCTGATAGAGCAAATCCATGATGGTCAACTGGAGATTGTTCACCAGCATATCCAGATTGATCTTCTCATCAAAGAAACTTCCGTTGCTCATCTTACCCTGTTCAAAGATGGTGTAGTAATTGCCATAGGACAGGTAAAGGTTTCCGTAATTCCCTTCCACAATGGAAATCTGTGAAGGAGTCATCGGCTCAATCGAGATGCCAATTTCCTGTTTGAACTTCAG
>CAZVYK010000010.1:0-20135 GCA_964630915.1 uncultured Caldisericales bacterium
CCGAAATGGCGCCGGTAAAAGCACGCTGCTCAAGATCCTCGCCCGGATTACACAGCCAACCAGCGGGCGAGTTGAGCTCCATGGGCGCATTTCCAGCCTGCTTGAGGTCGGCACAGGCTTCCACCCCGAGCTGACCGGGCGCGAGAACGTCTACCTGAATGGAACCATCTTGGGCATGCGCAAAGCGGAGATCGACCGCAAGTTTGACGAGATTGTTGAGTTCTCTGGAGTGGAGAAGTTTCTCGATACGCAGGTCAAGCACTATTCAAGCGGAATGCGCGTACGTTTAGCTTTCTCGGTAGCTGCACACCTTGAACCAGAAATCCTTCTAGTAGATGAGGTTTTGGCGGTAGGGGATATTGAATTTCAAAATAAATGTTTGGGCAAAATGGGAGAAGTTGCCAAGACCGGTCGGACCATTGTGTTCGTAAGCCATAATATGTCTGCAATTTCGGCACTTTGTTCCAGAGGGATCTTGCTTGAAAGAGGATCAATCTTGAAATCTGGAGATTTACAAGAGACGATTTCCCAATACTATTCTAGCCAAGTACAATCCAATGAGATAACACTTGCTGATCGCACTGATCGAGCCGGAAATGGGAAAATACGATTTAAAAGTTTCAGTACGTGGAACTGTACATCAAATATTCCAGTTGTCCGCTGTGGTGATACAGTTGTAATATCTTTGGATTATGTAACCGAAGGGGGGAAGAGTTTATTAGATGTCAAAGTAGCAATTCAATTTACTGACATATTTGGCAATCGCTTACTGGTTTGTTCTATGGAATATAATAAGACGAAGATCAAACTATTTCCCACCTCAGGCACGATAATGTGTCAGATTGAAAGATTTCCCCTCCTTTATGGTCGGTATTATATCGGGTTGTGGGCATCGTGTGAAGGACAGGCTGCCGACCGGATTGAAAATGCTTTTTATATTGATGTTAGTGAAGGTGATTTCTTCGGAACAGGGAAATTACCCAGGCCTAATCATCACGGTCCTTTTTTAATTGAGCATTCCTGGAATGTCAGGTAAAAATCTGTTCGTTATCATCCGCAGCGCCCATGAACGCACTGAAGATCTATGCGTCCACTTGGTTCAGCAGCAAATTCTAACAGAACAGATGACGGTGATTCATGAGCGGCCATTCACAGTTGCACTGCGCCGGTCGTTTGAAATTGGGATTGAAGCGGGGCTGGAATGGACCTTGTGCATCGACGCAGATGTGTTAGTTCGCAAAAATGCAATAATTGAATTGATTGAGGATGCTGCTCAATTTCCTTCTGATATATTTAGCATCTCAGGCTATGTCTACGACAAATTCCTGGGTGAGAGGCTGCCCGGAGGATTGCATCTTTATCGGACAACTTTATTGCCGTTGGCTATAACTCATATCCCCGGAACAAGCCATGACCAAATATCGAATGCTTCTGAAAAAATTGAGGGAACCTTGAGCCGTGAGGAGTTAAAGTACTCCCCAATATTCCGACCCGAAACTTATGTAAAAGGTGAAATGAAAAAGGCGGGCTATGATTGGGGGCGGATTGAAAGGGCTTTTGGCTTACATGATTACGAGCAGTATTACAAAGATATATATCGAAAAATGGTAGTGCGTTCAAGAAAAAGCCCAAACCGCAGAGATTCATTACTTGGTAGGGCTATACAGAATTCCAGGTACGACACAGATTTCTTGGTGGCGAACTGGGGTATCAGAGTTGGAATCGGATCATCGGAACACATTCACCTGGATGCGAATCAATGGAAAACAGAAACAGAGGTACTTTTATTGGCCAACAATATTATGGAAAAAAGTGCATTATCTTTGGAACAGGGTGAAACTATTTTCGAAAAGCAATTTGAAGAGTGTGTATTTACAGAAGGTGTGCAACTGACTCCTATAATAAAAGGAAGCTACTTGCATCAACAATCAGGTAATCCGTTTTACGCTCTCTTGTGGCGGATCGGGCGGAGAGTAAGCTTATTGGGTATCTCTTTACAACGCTTTGCAACCCGGAAAATTACCTTTCTATATTAGATTGATAAAGGACTTCAGTGCGCTGTTACATAAGCAATTCACTTCATCGTTTTGTTCGCCGGCTTTATCATCTCCTTAACCGAAGGGAAGAGGATAGCTCCCTACCGAAATCACTGAGGGAGGCAGAGCTATGGCGAAAAAAGGGCCTCAGTATTGGGGAGAATACACATCTCGTTGGACAAGTAACTTTTGGTCGTGGGGGGAAAGATCCAATTGTTATCGGTAGCAACTGTGTTCTGGTAAACTGTGCAATCTTGGGCCACGATGCATGCACAAACCGCATCCTTGGAATAAGTAGCTCACCGGCGATTCCGGTGATTATCGAGGATGATTGTTTTATTGGGCATGGGGCAATCATCCTAATGGGGGTCAGAGTCGGACGCGGCGCAATCGTTGGTGCAGGATCAGTCGTGACATCCGATGTATTAGCAGGAACAGTGGTAGCTGGCAATCCTGCTCGAATGATTTGCACCGTAGACGAGCTTGTTGAACGTCGCAAAAAAATGGCTCTACAGCATCCTGAATATTTCCCAGATCTACCAATACAGGTATAACTCCATAATATAGTAATCATCTCTACAGAATATAAATACTAGCTATAGGTATTTGAGCTAGATCCGATTGACTGACAACTAATTCAGATCCACACATTTTATACTTGGGTGTCTATTCTCTGACTCGTAACCACCCATTACTTAACCGCAATGGATAATATGGCGTCTATCAGGAATATCAAATCCCTTTTTTGGCAATCTCTTGCCCACATCATTTTATTTATTTCTGGCTCTTCACTTCTTGCCATCGCCTTTGCCGCGGAACTGTTAGGAATAGACAGTGGAGGTGAATGGGGGATTTTAAGGATTACAGTATCAATAGCTGGATTTGTACTGATTGTTCTTTCAAGCTCTATTCTCTCACCCTACTTTCGCAGATTTATCTTTTCAAGAAAAGCCGAGTTAATTTATCAACTTTTGGTAAAGTCTGCTGCATGGGTGTTAGTAGCTCTATTAATTACAGATTTTGTTTTGGGAATTGTGGGTTTTAAAGATAAGAGGTTTATCGTCATTGATCCTGTTCTTGGAAGTGTACCGACAGTAGGATCATCCATATTTTGGACCGATGAAGGGCGAGGATATACTCAATATATTGCGCCTGGAGAAATATCTACACCATACAACGATGGCATAGATATTCTTGTTTTAGGGGATTCCCAAACCGAGTGTTTTCAGGTTAAGCAAAATGAAAAGTTTACCTCAGTGGCAGAAGAACAATTACACCAAAATAATTTGCATTTAAATTTACACAATTTATCGGCATCTGGCCTATCTCTTGCAAGTTATGCAGCGGTTTTACCTGGCCTAAATAACCTCTACCACCCTTCTCTCGTTGTAATTCAAATTAGTGTACAGGATTTTAATGGAGTGGACGGTTTTACCCCTAAAGGTTGGGGAGCTTATTTTAAGCGCACCGATAATGACGGTTATGAATTGATAACCCCGACTTTTCAGGCATCAGCCCCACATAAGGAGACCAAATATCCATTATTCGGGAATTTATTCGAGAATTATTATTTTAAGATAAAAAAAATGGATAAACAGGCACGAGCGCAAGTGCAAATTGTGACTTTTGAAGAGTCTATGGATATTCAACTAGAAGGTTTAAACAAGGTTGTTCGCGATTTGGATTTGAAGATCCTGATTCTTGTCCTGCCTGATACCCCCTACATCAAGAACGGGAACATAGTATTAGATGATCCCGAATTCAACTTGCTTCTATCAAAACTATCGAAATATCCTGATTGGGAGGTTATCAACCCACAGACAGAATTTAATGAATTAGCAAAAACTGGAAATTTACCACGCGGTTTCAACAACACGGCACCTGGGAGCGGTCATCTAAATTCGATAGGTAACCATATTGTAGGCTTGATATTGGCAGAAAAGATAAAGGCGGTTATGAAATGAGCTTTGTAACCAAAGAATTTGCTATATTAATTATTGTTGTTCTATCTCTAATATTATTAATTAATAATCCGCAGATTCGTAAAGTTATCCTATTATCAGCTAGTTGTTTCTTTTATGCGTATTGGGATTGGAGATTCTTGGGACTATTAGTCCTGGTCACCATACTGGATTATTATGTTTCAGTTTTTCTTGTCCGGTCAACTTCTAATCGGACTCGCAAACTCCTATTAACCACTAGTCTCGTCGTAAATTTGGGTCTTTTGGCGATATTTAAATATTTTAACTTTTTCATTGGAACCTTTAATACCATTTTTGAGCCTCTTGGCTGGAATCTATCAACAGTCACAATTATTCTCCCGATCGGGATATCCTTTTATACTTTTGAGACCTTAAGTTATGTTATCGATGTATATCGTGGTAATGCCCGACCGGCTCATAGTTTACTGGATTATGCAATCTTTATTACTTTTTTCCCTAGGTTAGTTGCAGGCCCGATCATGAGAGCCACGCAGTTCTTACCACAATTAGAAAAAGGGATACACCTGAATTATGAAAATATTATCTCCGGATCACAATTGTTTCTGAGAGGAATGATTAAAAAATTGGTATTGGCAGATAATGCAGCCATTATGGTGGATCAAGTATATTCGGCTCCGTCGGTTTTTTCCCCAACCACGGTTTGGATGGCAGTTGGTGCTTATTCGGTTCAAATTTTGTGTGATTTCTGGGGTTATACGGATATGGCTCGCGGGATCGCAAGGATACTTGGCTTCGAACTTCCCCTTAATTTCGACCTGCCTTATACTGCTCAAAGCATAACTGAATTTTGGAATCGATGGCATATTTCCCTTTCGACCTGGCTTCGCGATTACCTCTACATTCCTCTAGGCGGCAACCGGAAAGGTAAAGTGCGAACCCATATAAACTTGATGATAACGATGCTATTAGGAGGACTATGGCACGGGGCAAGTTGGAATTTCGTCTTATGGGGAGGATTGCACGGTAGTTATCTTGTTATCGAAAAGCTGCTATTTGGCAATAGGCCAGCCCAAACCAACTGGACTTCTCCAAAGGCATGGTTTAAAGCTATGTTTGTTTTTCTGCTTGTATCTATCACCTGGGTACCGTTTCGTTCTCAGTCCTTTGAGACTACAATTATCATATTCCAAAAGCTTGCTTTTTTACATAATGAATATCAAATCGAGTGGCATTGGACAAGCGCCATGGTGGGTCTGTTCATTGTATTGTTTGGGGGGTTCCTAGCTAGGCGTTTTAAATTTGGATGGCCAATCCTACGCTTGCAGCATTCTTATACAATTGCAATTATGATGATGGAGATAATTGTTATCTTTTTTTTCTCACCGGTTAGCGCATCACCTTTTATATATTTCCAGTTCTAAGAAAACCGGTTAAAGAAGAGACGGTCTTGGAATCTCCTGGATGGTTACAGTTTCACTTGTTAATATCAAGTTTGCACTGAAACAATCATAATTTACCCAAGTTCTAACCTTGGATGAAGTTAAAATAGATATCCATGTGTCTTCTGGCAAATTTCCATTCGCTAAAGCAGCAAAAACAGTCGCATGAATAGCCAGAATGCAGCAGTTTCCCACCTTTGTGAAGACTTGTTGAAAACGTTTTATAGTCGCTGGCATCGTTTAGCCGATCTATTTTGGTACTTTCTTCACCTTTTAGGTGAAACCTGTGTTGAGTCTCATTAAGTCGTATCATGGCTTGATTCGCAATAGTCTCGAAAAGTCGTATCACCTATGACGTACACAGCCAGGGCAAATCGGCATCTTGGGGTAGTTATGCTGGCTCATGACAAAAATAGGTCACTGTTGAAAAACCTTGTAGCAATACAAAGCTGGTTGGTAAATATTAACGAGGCTTCAAAAGGCATTTTGCCTTTTCAGCATCCCAAAATCGCAGAAGTAATACGACTTTGTGAGACTCTACCAAAATACGAGTGATAAAACTTTATGAGACTCGACACCTGGAAGTCGCTTAATGAAAACTTGATCAATTTTATTGGTAGCTTTCCAGACCCCATATGTGACAATTACCGCATCCGTCGCTGCCATCTTAATTGAATTGAAGTGAAACCTATCGATGTTACCAGACCAGCAAGAAGAGATACTTCTATGGATAGCAACTTGAGGTAATCTCACACTTCGGTTTAAGTTTGCAACTTACAGCTTTTTGGAGAAGTTAAAATCGGTTAAGATAACAGGGTAATATGCATCTTATCACTCGGATCTGTCCAGTTTGTTGCTCATCAGAATTTGTTGAGCTAGTCTCATTGAAAATGGAAAACTTTATTACGTCTAACCCAACATATCGATTTGATAAATTGAGCGAGGTGAACCTGGACCCGTTGCAACCTTACCCGATTGTTCAGTGCCGAAAATGCAGCATGATTTATAGCTTGTTTCATCTTGATGATGAATACGAGGCATTTGTTTATAACCATATCATCGACGCTGAACGAAGCGCCGCGAAGAAGCTTACGATTTCGAAGCGCATCAAAGATCTAAAGAAATGGATATATTTATTATCCATAATCGAAAAGACAAAACCTGGGGAAATCGACTTGAAGGTTTTGGATTATGGCTGTGGATTCGGTACGCTTCTATTGGTTGCCCGCGGTCCAGGTGTTCAAGTGGTTGGTTTCGATGTAACGGACTGGAAAGTTGAATGGGCTCGCCAACAAGGCCTGACAATATACACTTCTTCATCTGACCTTAAAAACCATGCCCCTTTCGACATTCTCATATCAACCGACGTGTTAGAACATCTGCATTCGCCGCGAGCCGTACTTGCGGAAATGACTTCACTTCTCAAGCCAGGTGGGATTGCCTTAATCACTTGCATTATCCAGGCAGTCCAAGAGAACCGCTGGGATGAAATACGCAAATTAATTTCCCTCGGTAGACCTATACCAAAGGAAATAAATCCATGGGAGCACTTAAATTATTTTACTATCGATAGCCTGTCTAATATTTTGTCCGAGTTTGGTCTTTTTCCAATAACAAATTCCGAGCATTATTACTGCCCTACGACTATATTCGAAAAGGTAAAAAGAAAAATTAAGAAAATCTATCCGAATAGATCCTACCAATCTGTACCTATGTTCTGGATGTTGAGAGGATAACTAGCCTCCGTTATCTACTGGATTTCAAAAGGTGCCACTCTCTTATCTTATCGGTTTCGAAGGTAGTTTTCTGCATAAATTGATTGAGCCTGAGAAAAAATGAAAATCGTCCTATTCATTGATGGATTTCCGTCGATGTCACAGACATTTATTGTACGTAAAGTTAAAGCCCTGGCTGAGCAAGGCGCTCAGATTCTTGTGGTCTCTTTTGGCCGGCCTGAACAACCAACGCATCTCAATTTGGTAGCCGGTCATGAGAATATCAAGATTGAGTATATTCCCACCGATGAAGGTAACTGGGTACAAAGGGTGTTAGCTTTGTTTTATATTTTTGCAAAGGCTTTTTGTTCATCAACCAGCGAGAAATCTCGTTATTGGAAAGCCACCAAACGATATGGATCCTTACTCAATAGAGTTAAACCGGCGCGGAAACTGTTTAAGTTAATTGGGATTCGCGGCGATGTCTACCATTTTGAGTTTGGCGGTACAGCAGTGGATCAGATTGATTTCCTACGAGAATTTGCCAGACCCTGTATTACAAGCTTCCGAGGATCCGACATTAGCACGTATCCCAGCTATAAGCCCGATTTAGCTGCGAAGTATCAAGAGGTCATGCGATATTCCGACCGCATCCATTGTACGGCAATAGCGATTGCGTCTAAAGCTGCACAATTCGGAGATCCCCAAAAAATATTTATCAATCGGCCTTCGACAGATGCAGCTTATTTTAAACCCCAAGGAACAAACAGTCGGGATCCTAATCTAATTATTACCGCGGGCAGGTTAAAATGGGTCAAAGGGCTGACTTATTCACTCCTCGCCGTGGCTCAATTAGCCCCCCGCTACCCAAAATTGAAGTATGTGATCGTAGGGGATGGGCCTGCCAAAGAAGAGCTAATGTTTTACGTTTCTGACTTAGGTATCCAGGAACATGTTCATTTCTACGGGCCTGCCTCAGCGGAAGAGATCAGGGACCTCCTCGAAAAATCATCCATCTACCTGCTATCCAGCGTGAGTGAAGGCATCAGCAACGCTGTCTTGGAGGCGATGGCGATGGAGACGCCGGTGATTGTCACCAACGCGGGGGGAATGGCGGAGGCTGTTACCGATGGGATTGAAGGCTTTGTTGTCCCGCGCTATAACTCTCTAGCGCTGGCAGAGAAGATGGCACTGTTACTAGGGGATGATGAACTGCGCAAGAAAATGGGCCTATGCGGGCGCGAGCGGATCTTGCGTGATTTCACAATCGAGCGGCAAACAGAAGTATTCTTGAACGAGTACGAAGTTTTGATAAAACTAGCCGGCAGAAGCAAGGCATGACCGCTTCTTATAAGGTCGCCTATCTATCGCGGATGGTATACCCGAAAACCGCCGCCCATGCCCTGCAATCGATGCAGATGGCAGCCGCCTTCGCCCGCCAATCTGGGGACGGGCACCTGTTTGTCCGTTTCCTGACGGAACCTCACGATCGGATATTCCAGTATTACTGTATAGAGGGATCGCCACTGCATGTCTGGTCGCTGCATGGCGAACGGCTGCCGGTGGTTTTACGAGGCTACTACGGACACGCCGCCGTCCACAATCTCATGGTCGCTATTCTGGTCGGTTTGCAGCCAGAGTGGCGCAAAGCTGAGGGAAAACGAAAAGTCTTTTTTGTTCGCAGCGAGCGAGATTATCCTTACCTGAGTTACTGGAAAACGCGCCTGCCCTGGTTACGGAGCTGGTTTTTCATCTACGAGGCGCACGATGTCGCCGGGCTGGAGCCGAAGCCTGAGAATGCCCATTTGAATAACCGAAACGATGTTGCAGATACCAGGCACCGGCGTTTATTGCGTGACTTGGGAAATTTCGACCTAGTCGAGTGTGTAACCCAGGCGCTCGCCGACGACCTGAGGCAGTTGAGCAATGGGCACATCCAGCCTTTTGTGGTGCGGCATGCCAGCGCGTTGCCTCGCTCCCCTCGGCCGCCAGCGATAAAGGTTAACAGCGACACCTTGATTTTAGGTTATGTCGGGACGATCGATACCTATCGTGGTGTAGACAAACTGCTACACGTGATGAGGTTCCTTCCTAAGAACTATCACTTGCGCCTGGTTGGCCGCATTGTGAATGAGTTAGACAATGACCGGCTTCCAGATTGGCTTAATAAAGCGTTACATGACCCAGAAATTTCAAATAGAATCGAATTGGTTCCTGCGATGCCTGTACATCAAGTCGCGCAGGAGATTGATCGCTGTGACATCTTGCTGCAGCCGGCCAGCGATCACATCTTTACGCTGCGCTATGCTGCCCCGTTGAAGTCCTTCGATTATATGGTGCGAGGCAAGCCGATTATTGCTGCAGATGTCCCCTGCCATCGTGAGTTGTTCCAGGATGAAGTCAACGCTGTCCTGTACAGTCTGGATGATGTGGAACATCTGGCTGCCAGGATCTGCTACCTGGCTGAACGGCCCCGGTTGATGGAGACGATTGCACGCAATGCCTGGGAGCAGTCGGCGGATTATACCTACGATGCCCGCGCCCGGCGAGTTCTGAGCCTAGTCGACGAGTTGTGGGAGCAGCGCCATGCAGCACGGTCAGCATAAAATGGCTCAGTCGGGTGAATCCAACCGATTAACAGGGTTGATATCCGTGAAGATCATTGCTGGCCTGATCCTGCTTACAGGCCTGGCAACATTCAGTCCCCATCTGGGCGAGTATGCCTGTTTGAACCAGGTCTATCTGAAGTTAGCCCGATCTGTGCTGCTAACTCCTGCAACCGGATTTTCCGTTCCAGCCAGTTGCCTGGGGCCAGTTAGCTGGCTGCTGGACGGTCCACGCGGGGGGTTGCGCCGGATGCAGATGTCAATCCTGGTTGGTGAACCTGAGAATTCCGCTCATATTCTGGACGGCCTGCCAGTAGAATCTGCCCCCGTTCGACTGGCTTACTTGATCCAAGGCCGGGCATATATGAAAAATGGGGATGGGGAGAAAGCCATCCAGGCCTGGGTACAGGGTGGGGATTTGGTTGATCTTATCCTGGCAGGTCGCTCAGCTATGGAAGCAGGTAACCCAGGCAAAGCCTTGAAATTCTGGGAACCAGCCCAGAAGATATGGCAAAAAAAGGGGATTTCTACAGATGGCGAGCGCAAACTGGCTGCTTCAGCGCTTTCCAGCATGGCGGGGATTTCCGCAGGGCAAGGAGATCATAAAAACGCGGCCAAGATTACACTTGAAATGGCTCAGTTTTTAGATCCACCCTATAGATACGAAGCGTTTGCATCTGCTGGTTTTCTTTATATGCATGCCGGTGATCTAATGGAAGCCAAAAGCTGGTTTGAGCAGGCACGGCAGGGATCACCGGAAAGTGCAATACCTTATATAGGCCTGGGCAGGGTTGCTGGTGAGATGGATAAATGGTCCGAGTCGATTTCTTACTTTCAAGAAGCTGTTCGAATAGACAGTCAAAGTGGATCTTCATGGTACTGGCTTGGAAAAGCCTATGTAAAAACCGGGCGTATTTCTGATGGATGCCAGGCGTTTGCTCAAGCCAGCTTGTTAGAACCATCAAATGCATCTATTCAAAAAGATATGGACGCTTCTGGCTGCAACGACAAAAAATAGATGATGCGCCGTTCAGTCTTGTTTGTCTCTTATACAGCCAAAAGGAGCGGTCCAACCAACAGTCTGCTCCTGTTACTGGAGCGGCTGCGCGAGCGGTATGAAGTTGCTGTACTCATGCCGGGGACAGGTTTTCTTTCTGATCGCCTTGCAGAAGATAATATAAAATTCTACAGCTTTGCGGATCTGGGTTGGCATTCAATTCCAAGTATATTTAAATTAATCCGGCGCGATGGTTTTGACCTGGTCTACGGAAATACGAAACATGGGAGCTCACGGAACGCTTTTATCGCCGCCAAATTGGCTGGTACTCCTTTCATCTGCCATGTACGCGAGATGGGTTGGGGTAAATCATGGCGCCAATTAGGTTTTTTACATTTTGCCGATGCCGTTGTTGCTGTCTCTCAGGCCTGCGCCGCTTCAATTTCCAGGTTTGTTGCTCCCGGCAAGCTCCACGTTGTTTATAATGGCGTCCCGGTTACAACCGACGGATATTCTCGCTCATATGCCCGTGAATATCTGGCAAAAGAGACCAGGATTTCCAGTGACTGCGTGGTTATCGCTAATATTGGGCAGGTATCCGAACGCAAAGGGCAAAGCCTGGCAATTCAGGTTATGGCCGGTCTGGTAAAAGATATCCCATCTTCCATTCTGGTTTTGATGGGTGGTCTCGATCAAGAAGCAGACTATGTCAACCGTATTCGCGACTTAATCCATCAATATAGGCTGGAACAGCATGTTTATATGCTGGGTTTTCGACAGGATGTCGGTTCCATTTTGAGAGGCATCGACATATTATTACATACACCATTAAAGGACCCCCATCCCCGGGTTGTGTTAGAAGCTATGGCAGCAGAAGTGCCTGTGGTCGCCTGCCTGGTGGATGGTGTAGCCGAAACCGTTGTCGACCAGATCACTGGTTATCTTCTTGCTCCAGGGGATGTAACAGGCTTGGTTGAAGCCACAAGGCAATTGGCTTCTCATCCTGAGCTGAGGACAGAAATGGGATTAAAGGGAAAGCAGCGGGTGAGCGAATTCTTTTCAGCAGACGCAACTGCCAACAATGTGAGCAATATTATTGAACGAATCCTCTTAAAATAATGCCAGTAAGTAGCATGGGCATGGCAATCCAAACAAGTCCTTTACCTCAAAAAGAATCCGACCTCAAGGCTTCGAATATTAAAGTTTGCATGAGGTGTGATACTTATCTACCTCTATTTTCAGGCGCATCAACCCAGGCTCATCGCTTATCGCAAAGTCTTTCAGCCCGTGGCTTGAAAATTATTGTGCTTACCGGACGCTACCCGGGTACAACGGAAAAAGAGACGATCGATGGCATCCCCATCCAGCGGACAGGCCTGATCAACAGCAATTTCCCCTACATTCGCCCCTTCTCTCTGGCGATAAGCAGTATACCCGCACTATTCAGGCTGCGGCGGAATTACGACATTCTGCACTTCCATTCGATAAAAGTATTCGACTTCCTGCTCATCTATTTTGCCCGGATGCTGGGCAAGAAAACGGTCATTAAAATGACACTGCTTGGCTCTCTGGGTGACCCGGCTACCTGGTCTTCGAATCCGGAAGGATACCTTCCACGCCTTGCTTATAAGGCGGCAGACCGGGTAATCAGCATTTCTCGTTCTTTGTCTGAAAATTATTTGAAGAGTGGACTGGATCCGAAAAAGCTGCGCCAGCTGCCGCAAGGTGTAGATATTAACCGTTTCTGCCCTGTTACTAAATCGGGAAAAAATTGTTTACGCAAAACCCTGGGTCTTCGAATCGATGCACGTTATCTTTGTTTCTTAGGTTCTTTTAAATATCGAAAGGGAGCAGACATCCTGGTCGATACTTTCCTCACGCTGGCTGATGAATTCCCCGATTTATGTCTGCTGGTAGTTGGACCGGACACTTTTTATGATCCTGTGCGGAGAGATTTACCTTACGCCTCGTTTGCTCAAGGGCTTAAGTCGAAGATTGCCCAGGCAGGCTTATCGGAACGGGTATTCTTTTCTGGCTTTGTAAACAACGTGGAAGCCTATCTCCAGGCAGCCGATATTTTTATGTTTCCATCCAGGCGGGAGGGTTTCCCGACCTCAATTATCGAGGCTTTAGCGGTTGGCCTGCCGAGTGTACTGGCGCCCCTGGATGGAGTTTCCAGTGAAATTACGAACGAGGGTGAGACGGCTTTAATCGCATCATCAGAGCAGCCCGCAGATTATGCCCAGCTAATCCGGAACTTGTTAGCAAATTCTCAAGAAACCAGGCAAATGGTTAAACGAGCGCGGCTTCGGGTAGAACAGGAATATGATTTTGAAATAGTCTCCAGAAAATATGCGGACCTGTACCAGGAATTGGTTAGCAAGGACTGGAAACTCGAGCATTTGGTGTATCAACATCCCGCAAAGGATGCTAAAGACTTTTAACCAAAGTTTTTCTATTATGCGCACACTCTTCTCAAGATATTTCGCGCCAGACCCTTCAAAGTTAGCCTTGCTATCAAAGTTTGCCTTGATCGAATCGGGCATACTGTTAATCCTGCTGATCGCATTTTTGATACCTACCTATGGACTGCAAACCCTTGCTCTTTTCTTCCTCCCGGCTATTTTTGTTCTGATTTTAATTCGCCCGGTATTTGGATTATATATCGTAGCCAGTTTACTACCAATCGAGAATGTAATTGTAATCGGTAGCGAGATTACAGGAGTAAGAATCGCAGCTCTGGTTGTATCAGGTGTCTGGTTAGCAAGTAAAATCATCCGGAGAGAGTCTTTCGCACCGACATTTTCCTCTACGCTGTTTAAAACCATCCTGGCATTTTTGGGAGTTATTATTCTGTCCGGGCTGGTTGCAACTGACATCACTTATACATATTCCGGCGTTACACAATTAATCCGTATGATACTATTCGGGATCCTTGCATTAGACTTAATTAAGTCCTGGGACAGTCTCGACTCACTCATCAAGTCACTCCTGCTGGGAGCGCTGGTTGCTGCAGCCCTTACACTGCAACAATATTTTACTGGCGGCGTTCGCCGGGCAGGAGACGATATTTCGGGTGGGCAGAATGCCACAGCAGCGGTATTAACCCTGATGCTGCCCTATGCTTTTTATTTATTCCGTTCTCAGAAAAACCTGCTCTGGCGATTTCTCGGTTTAGCCTACTCAGGTCTGGCAATCGTCGCCGTCGCGGTTACTTTCTCTCGCACAAGTTATATTTTCATGGTACTGACTATACTCGTTCAAAACCTGGAAACGATCCGGACAGGGAAAGGGCGGGGAGCAATAATTCTTCTATTATTAGTTTTCGCACTCATTATTGGATTATCTTACATACCGCTCGAATTAGTTGCACAGCGCGCTGAAACCATATTGCCCTATCTGGCATCCACTTTCACTGCCGGTGATACAGAATTGAGCCAACGTGGTTTTCTATGGCGCGTTGCCCTGTATATCTTCCGCGACCATCCATTCTTAGGGGTGGGCTACGATAATTACCCCATTAATTTCCGGATATACCGCAATATCGTTCCAGGGCGTCCACCCGGACTTGGATCTCGTCACACACCCCATAGCAGCTACCTTGGCCTGCTGGCTGAAACAGGCCTGATTGGCATAGCGCTCTGGTTGTCGGTATTGTTTGTTGCTTTCCGTAACCTCTATCAATCACGGCATTTATTGGGTAAATACAAAAACTCACAACATTATCAGTTATTATGGTCGATTATGATTAGTTTTTCCCTTGAACTGGCTTACGGGATCACCAACAATATTCAAAAGGATAAATACTTCTGGTTATTAATAGGTTTAAGCGTGGCTGTTTGGCGGTTAGTCAGCTCGACTCATGATTCCTTTAAGCAAGTTGAGATCGACAAGTGAGTCGAACCCCTGAATAATACTTTTGATTAGAGGATCACATAAAAGATGAACTTTGAAAGCCTGAAGAGTTTTGCCAGAAGTACCTGGCCCTTCTCGGAATTTTTCTATCTCCTTAAGGTAATTTCTGATGCACCTCTTCGTGATTGGACAAACTTTGAAAAACTGAACTTGTTTCGCCAAACATATCCTTACACGATGGTGAGATACGCTCGCCTGACGAATGCTTACGAATTAGCACGGCAGGTAGAAGTCCAGAAAACCTCAGGGGCAGTTGTAGAGTGCGGGGTTTGGCGAGGTGGATGCAGCGCTACAATGGCGTATGTAAATAAAAGGGCTGGTTCAGACCGTGAGTTTTGGCTCTTCGATTCTTTTGAGGGACTACCCCCACCGGTTGAAAAAGATGGGGACACTGCCTGGGGACATGTTGGAGACTATGCGGCGCCGCAACAAGCAGCAGAGGAAATTTTTTTTTCAAAGCTAAAGATAAATCCCAGGAATGTTCATATTATTAAAGGCTGGTTTCAAGACACATTACCAGATTTCAAGGACAATATTGGACCAATCGCAATTTTAAGATTGGATGGCGATCTATATGAGTCAACCAAGGTCTGTCTGGAATATCTTTATAACCAGGTCGTTAGTGGTGGATTTGTAATTATCGATGATTATGGCTGCTGGCAAGGCAGTAAAACTGCTGTCGATGAATTTTTCTCAGGCAGAGATATTCAACTTCAAGTCATCGATAAAAAGGGCAGGTATTTTCAAAAATCCTGATTTCTTCACCAATCAAGTTTTCCACTTATGTCTATCAACCTCTTCGACCCCAAATATCTCCTTAGACGCGCAAAACGAAAAGCTGTGAAGGAGTACGCAGATAAATATTCGAAAGGTTGCCTGCTTGATTTAGGATGCGGCTCTGCAAGCTTTAAATCCCTTTTTGCCAAAACTGTGGACCGATATGTTGGGCTAGATTACCCGGTTACTTCAGAGCATATGGGTTATCAGGATGTAGTTTATGAAATAGCATCCGACGCTCGTGCGCTGCCATTACAATCACGCTGCGCTGATTCGGTTTTATTGTTAGATGTTTTGGAACACGTATTTGAAGTCAACTATGTTCTAAGTGAAGCTGCCCGCGTGTTAAAGCCAGGTGGTTATTTGTTACTCACCACTCCTTTCATCTACCCGGTGCATGGAAAACCTTATGATTTTCACCGGTTTTCGTTCTATGCCTTAGAAAAGTATCTCGAACGGAATAACTTCACTGTAGTTAAGAATATGGTAATGGGTAATTATGGAACTGTCCTGGCTGTATTGATTAACCAATTTATCTATCGCGCCTTTTGGATTCGTGGTGGATGGTTGCACCTCATCGGCTTAGTGCTCAGGCCAATCCTTGTTCTAATTATAGCAATGAATAACCTCATCGGTTGGTTTCTGGATATCATAGCCTCTCATCAACCAACCTGGACTTACCTTGAAGGGGCAGTGATATGCGAAAGAAACAGGGCTTATGAGAATTAATATACAAACCCGTAAAAATCTTATATGGTTCATAGTAGATAGTGTTCGGACATTTAGAACTCAGGCCGATGACCGGGATCGCCTCGATTTTATGGATGAATTCGGCAAGGAGAGTATTGAATTCCTCAAGGCTTTTGCATCTGCCCCTAGCTCAATTTTATCGGGTGCGGCCATGTTCACAGGAATGCCATCCTGTTTTATTGCCCGTCATTTCAGTGATTGGCAGTTCGATCCGGAATATATACTTTCCCTTCAGGATGTATTGGCGCAGAATGGCTATACAAACTATGCTATTCATAATTCAAAAGAAGATCGGGAGGTAATGCGCGACCTCATCCAGCCGATCTCCTCCCACTACTTTCCAAAAGGAATCAGCCATGGCGAGTGGTGGACGAATGCACAATTGAACCTGATTCTGGAAAACGTACTGGGTAACTATCCCAAACAACCTGCCTTCTATATGCTTTGGTATGATTGCCGGCGCGATCCGCTCGTATCAGAACATGTCAAACAAGGTATGGAATTGTTCAAAAAATATGGCTACTATGAAGACAGTGTTATTGTACTGACATCAGATCACGGGTATCCGGATCCCCGTACTGGCCTTAGTCAATCAACCTTGCGGAAGCAGCGTCATGATATGGTGGTTACCGATGACAACATTCAGGTTCCCCTCTTTTTGAGAGTTCCTGGGATCCCACCCGGAAAAGTTCATGAGATGGTTGGACTGGTAGATCTGTTTCCAACATTAATAACTTTGCTGGGAGTAGAATGCCATGATCAGAGGCTGGATAATGTTCGTGGTTTTGATCTGACACCATTAATAACCGGAAATGGAACCCCATGGAAAGAGGAACGCATCTTACGCGTGGATACCCGGCTAACACTTGCTCCAGGTAGAGTCACTGCCCTGCGCACGAACACACACAAATTTGTTTATTATCACGATGAAAACATCCAGTCGCTCTACAATCTTGATCAAGATCCCCTGGAACTTAATGACCTTCTTGAAAAAACACCCTCAAAAGAGATCGAAGAACTACGCGACAATTTTTATAATACCTTCATCAGGTTACAAGATGAATTGAATAAATTCCATACGGATGAACTTGTTTCAACCTTTAATGAAAGTATCCACCTGATCAGGAAATTTGGAAAAGTTAAGCGATTAGTTCTTTTATCTTTTGCACCTCCATCTTTTTTACAGCTGATTACCATCCTATTTCGTAGTAATTTTCCAGGCATTTGTATCGATCTCATCATTAACCAGGATCGTATTATTTTAGACGAATTAAAAACAAGTTTTGACCATGTAATTACAGTCAAAAATATTACACCACAAATAATTAAAAATGCCTTCCAGGCAGGGAATATGCAACATTATGATGTAGCATTGTTAATAACTGAACAGAGCAGCATTGGCTTCGACGACCCTCTCGCCTTTAAAGCGGCTAAGATCATTGGTAGCCATATCATATTAGTCGACTACAACATGAAATTCTATAAACGGTGGATAGCTCATTGGATTGCTCCTGTACGGAAATATGCACGCAACTGGATATTTTACAAACAAGAACCTTTATTGATAATTAAAGATGTTTTCAAGTTATTTGATCGAGGCATCAAGATTTTAATATTGAAACAACGACCGGAAACCCCGGATATGGAAAAAGCAAAAAAGATGCGTGACCGGGAGTTGCTCGCTAACAAGGACGCCTCGGCCATGCTTGAAAATAATACTTGAGCCACACTTTGGCTAGAGAACACAAGTATTTTATTGATAAGGCCGAACTTAATCGCATGGTCTGGATGATTATCCCCAGTTTTTATCCCGCCATCGGTGGAGCGGAAACACAGGCGCGCGTCCTGGCGAAAATGCTAAAAAGCTGGGCCGTAGACGTACGGATCCTGACCCGTAGGCCCAGAGGAACAGCCGGAGGGCAAGCTTCGGCTCCTGACCTTAACGGCGTCCCTGTTTTGCGCCTGGCCAGTTTTAAAAACATTACAATTGACTCCCTGAATTTTCTCTTAGCCGGTTTCTGGCGATTGCTGCTGAACGGTCGCGGTAGCATCTACCATGCCCATGCGGTTGGATCGGCCGGCTGGTTGGCCGTGCTGGCAGGGCGTCTATTGGGAGGGCGCAGCATCGTCAAGCTGCGTACGCATCCGGATGTCTACGAAAAAACATATGCTTCCGGGCCGTCCAGGTGGCAGTTTGAGCGTTTGATCCGGATGGCGGACTGCCTGCTGGTTGTCAACAACCAGGTAAAGAACTGGCTCGTCAATCGGGGCATACCGCCAGGCAAAATTCTTTATCTTCCCAATAGCGTCGATACGGAAGTATTTTCCCCCGCACAGCCGCGACAAAAGGAGCAAATTCGGGAGGAACTGGGAATACCTGCAGATAAGCTGGTGGTGTTGTATGTGGGCCGTCTCAGCGAAGTCAAAGGCGTAGACATCCTGTTGGGAGCCTGGGCTCTTCTGCCGGAAGACCTCCAGCGAACGACCGGGTTGTGGATTGTAGGGGATGGTCCGGAACGCCAGAACCTGGAACGCCAGGCGCACCAGGCGGGGATCTCTTCCTCCGTCGTCTTCACCGGGATGCGTGATAACGTCGTTGATTACTATCACGCGGCCGATGTTTTTGTGCTGCCATCACGCGCAGAAGGCCTTTCCAATGCTATGGTGGAAGCCATGGCCTGCGGATTGGCCTGTGCAGCCTCTGCGATTGGAGGCGCTCTCGATCTGATCGTCGATGAGCAGAACGGTTGCTTATATGAGCCGGGGAACTGCACCGGTTTGGCAAGCCGCCTGGTTCTTCTGGTAAACAACAGCGAGCTGCGTGCATCAATCAGTCAAAGAGCTCGAAAGACGATCCGGGAAAGTGCGGATATCGAAGCTTCCGCCAGGCAACTGAAAGAAGTTTATCAAAGTCTGGGATAGATTACGTAATATTATAAGCAATAGACCGGCTCTATATAGTTGAAGACTGAAGTATCGTCGCCTCATCTCGCTGTAATTTCATCGTCCCATTACGCTCCGCCCTGGACAGAAGGGGTGCGCAACCTGACCCGGCGGCTGGCGCAAGATTTCAGCGCGCGGGGCATGCGAATAACGATTGTCACTCCAACCTCTGGAAAAACACCGCCATCATCGGAGCCTGGCATTCATGTGATGGAAGTAACCGGTGTGCCGGAGTGGCAAGGAGGGCATACTGGAAAGTCTGCGCTGGCTCATGCCCGCTTGCATCTGGATACAGCCCGGACAGTCCGCAGCTTGCAGCCAGAGCCCCAGGTACTGCTGCTGCTGGCCAGCGTGTCGTCCGTTCTTGGGCTGCGCACCCGGTTGCTGAAGCTGTTCTGCCGGCGGCCGCTGGTTTTATATGTAACCGGTCTTTTAAAACAGCGCAGTGGTTACCGGCTGGGCCTGGCCGCCGATAAGGTTCTGGTGGGCGGGGAATTCCTGAAAGGCTGGCTGCCGGAAGGAGAGGTCCTTTACCCATTTCTGCCGCCTGGCGTCGACCCATCCCAGAGCTTCGAAAAATCTTCGGGCCCATTTAATGTGGCGTTTTTAGGTTCGTTTGAGCCAGGGCGCGGGGTTGAATTCTTACTACAGGCCATGGCCCAGGTTAAGGCGCGCGCTGAAGCACCGGTGAGTCTTTCTATCGCCTGGAACGGCACCTGCAGCGAGAATTACGCCAATATCCTGCGGATGATCGATGAGCTTGGCCTGGGCCCAATTACCAGCCTGGACGGACACGTGGACACAACCAAATTTTACAGCCGGGCAAGCGTTGTCGTTATTCCACGCCTGGCTCAAGAATACATGTCCTTCCCGGTGCGAATTGTTGAGGCGCTGTCGATGGAAACGCCCCTGATTGTTACCCGGGTGTGCGGGATGGAGCAGTTAATCGATGGGTGCGGCCTGGCGGTCGAGCCGGGGGATACGGACGGGCTAGCAAATGCAATTCTAAGGCGC
>CAZVYK010000011.1:0-18976 GCA_964630915.1 uncultured Caldisericales bacterium
ACCTCTGACTTCTACCGTGTGAAGGTAGCACTCTACCGCTGAGTTAATCGCCCACTCAGCAATCTTTCTATCTTGTTAATTATCAGTGCTTTCCTTTTTGGCCACCAAAAATATTGACCATATCTTGACGGCCGGGGCCTTTTTTGACCCCCGGAAAGCGGCCTAATCATACCAGAAGCCACCCCAGGCTTCAACCCTTCTTCCTGCCCGAGAACTTCTCCTCGACAATCTCGACGGCCTTCCTCATGCGAGCTTCGTCCTCATGGAGGTACCGCATGGTCGTTTCCATCCTGGAATGGCCGAGTACCTTCATGATATCCGCGAGGCCGACCCCGCGCCCCTGAGCTTCGGAGACCATGATCGTCGCCGCCGTATGCCTGAGCCCGTGGAATTCGAAATCCTTTACTCCGGAGAACTTCCGGATTCTCTTGAGCACCCACTGGGCGTAGAAGCGTGCGCCTTTGCGCCGGATCGGGAACACGAAATCTTCCGGACGGCCCTTGGGAAGAGTGTTGAGGACGGCCTTTATCCCGGCCGTAATCGGCACGACCTTCTCTCTGCGCTGCTTGGTTTCGGTTCTTTCGAGGACGATCCGGTCGCCCTGTATGTTCGACCAGCGCAGGTTGAGCCCCTCAGAGAACCTCATGCCGGAATACAGAAGGAGAAGTATGAAGCGCTTCGTATATGGCGTGATGTCATCCCGGGCCCGGGCCTCCTTCTCAACCTTTTTTGCGGCGTCGAGGATCCTCTTGATCTCCTCGGCTGAATATGATCGCCTCTTCCGGTCGACTACATATGGCTTGACCTGCTTCACAGGATTCGGGCCGGGGTGCTTTTCCTGAGCGATCGCGTAGTAGAAGAGGGTCTTCAGCAACCCGAAATAATGGTTTACTGTGTAACGGCTGACGCCCCTCTCTTCCCGGAGCGCCTTGTCGATTGCCGCGAACTGCTGCCGGCCGATGTCCTGAAGGCGGACCTTGCCGAGGATCTCGCTTATCACCTTGAGGCGCCCCTCGAAGGATTGCCAGGTCTTCGCCCGTTTGACGTCGCGCTCGTACGCAATGAATTCAGGGATGATCTCGTCCAGAGTTACAGGCGCCTGGGCTCTTGGGCTCTTGAGACCATAGTACTCTGCCCAGACACGCTTCCATTCCTGTTCGAACAGGAACTGGGCCCGGCCTGGATCCTTTGTGTGGAGTGAGAATCTGACACGCTGGCGATCCGGACCAAGGCCGATATAAGAATCGAAGACATAGTAACCGGTCTGGGCGTTTTTAATTGGGCCTTCACGGCGACGTGGCATGTTCGTTATGCTGAAAGGAGTAGGACTCCTCTCCTATTCTTCTGTCAAGGGCAGCATCTTGTTCTTTATCTTTGAGGCCACAAAATCCACGTGTTCCCTAAGTTCCGGTCGGACCGGGCAGAACAAGGGATCAAGGCCGACCTCCATCCCCTCTCTTCGTGCAAGTTTAAGTGCAGGGACGAGATCCGCATCGCCAGATACGATAATCAGTTTGTCTGCAAGCCTCTTCATCGCGATCAAGGCAATATCCAAGCCAATCTTCATATCCACTGCCTTTTGTTCTATATGCGGACGGATATCGTCTTCAGTGAGGTTGTCCACTGTTATCTTTTTATTAAGCAAGTCCTTAAATTTATCAGGTCGCAGAAGCCAAGCGTTGTTCCTCCAAATGGTTTTCCCTAATCTGAGGGCCACATGGGGAGTTGTTCTTAGGGAATCCAAGAGCTTTGTTTGCTGAACTGCAACTGGCGTTTTGCTGAAATCAACAAATTTCTTGCTTATGGGGTTATGCCCCTTTTCATTTAGAGGCTCTGTATCATAGTAAAAGATCCTGTAGAGCGAATCTTCGTTACCAAGGAAACCAAGGCAATATGTTCTGATATTTGGACCGTTATAGAAAAAGGATTTTAGCTGATAAACCCTCTTTCGCATAAACCAACCGTCAATCATAAATACGACTTTGCTCATTCATTTCCCCATAAAAAAAAGCCCCTTGGTCAATTCTGGCCTCTATTGCGGTGGCCAAAATATCGCAAGGGGCAATTAGTAGCTCTATTATTCCCCTTCAAATTATAACTCTGTTGTCAAGTATCTTCTCATTTGGACGGTGGAAACTTGGTAATCGAGTCTCTAAACAGCCTTTCATAAAAGGCGAACCCTGCCTCAGCGATTCCGATGATGTTCTTGGGGTTGATTGCCTTGCCCAGATGAATGGTCGGAACTGGATAAACTATGCCCTTATTTTTTACCTCAAGAAGCCCGATTTTTGCAGGAGTAAAACCTAATTTGAGCCGTTGGGGGGAGTTTATCCAGATCTTTCCGTCGATGATCCTCATTTCTTTAATGAAAAGAGAATCCCCGGTGGCAGGATTAATGGTGACGCCCCCCGGCTCGCGATGGGAAATCGTTTGAACCGTATGTTCGTCGGCATCTCTTGCATTCTTGAGATAAGCGAGGAGAGGATCCGAACTACGCAAACTGCGGTATCTTCCGATCCATCCGTCCCAGCTTGGATTCCGTTTTTGGCAGCTATTGAGTTTGTTCCAAGCTCGTTCTAGGCAATGAAGAAAGTCCTTCCATTTTTCCTCAAGTTCATCTAGGTTTCGCGAACCGCGCATCCCTTCGATACTCGCGTTTGCCCTATCAAGCAAGGTCTTTGCCTGGTTAGGCTGGTGCTTCTTGGGATTTGTCAATTTTGGGGCCGTGAGAAAATCAATTATGTACTTTCGTCTATATATATTGAGGCGCGATTCCGCTTCCTATCATGGAGCGTCTTCTCTCAAAGGGCCCGCGGCCTCCGGCCCGGGCCCAGGCGCCTCTTATTTAAGACGGTTATTTCTTCGGCGCTTCAATAAGCCTATTAAGTATCCAGATCACCCGCCCGCGGATCGGCCAGATATGGCCGTCATCCTCGTCTTCCTTGCAGTCGATGGCCATTGGGAATTCACGGAGTTCCTCGGACCTCCGGTCCTCCGCCTCCTTATTGTCGCCATCGATAATGCAATACCGCTTCGTGTGCTTGATGAGTCGTTTTACGGTGATAGCCTGGCGGTCATCTAGCCAGAATGCGTAGATCTCCCCTTCTTTCGGAGTGATGTCTTTCCGGTCGATCCAAACGATGGAACCTGGATTGATCGTCGGGCGCATGCTGATTCCGGTGGTCGGGAAAGCCACAATCCGATCGGGATCTGACTTGTAGCCGCGCGGAAGGTACTTCTTAAGGAACGGGAGATAGTCAGATGGAGGAATTTCGGAAACGTCGTTGCCCGGGCCGAGGCTTAGTGCGTCATCAAAAAGCTTGATCTTCTCGAAGCGATCCCCGATAAGGGCTGCAGCGGCATGCTCGTCGCGGACTTGGGGATATGGAACCAGGGGTTTATCAGATAGGAGTTCATATGGCTGAACGCCGAGCGCTTCGGCTATCTTCTTAAGCCAATCCTCATTATATCGTCTGCGACCATTCAGAATCAGATTCAGATAAGAGTTGGATAAGCCTTTTTCAGCGGCGAACTTTCGCAGATTGTCGCCATAGCCGAGTTTGGCTATACGGCTTCGGATATTCTCTCGTATACCCATATTCAATAACATCTTAGTTTCACAATTTGTTAATTTCAATAGGGCAATTCAGAATTTTACAATATGAAAATTTCCCTTGACATATAATTTCCTAATTGTAAAATATGACAGGGCATTAGTTCAACAATGAGCAAAAGAAACCTATCCGAATTCAAGAAGGTAAAACGCCTTTCAAACCAAGCTATGGCGAAATTTTTGGGTGTCTCTAACGCCCATCTCTCAATGATCCTATCAGGCCAGAGAACTCCCTCCCGGAAGCTCGCCCAACGGATAAGTGAAAGGACTGGCATCCCTATCCTCAATCTTCTCTATCCCAGGGATGAGGCCCGGCCATGATGCCTGAGCTTCTTACGGTCGATGAGGCAAAGGATATCCTCCGCGTCGGGCGGAACAAGGTATACGACCTCGCCCATCGACGCAAAATCCTGTACGTTCGGATTGACGGCAAATTTCTCTTCCCCCGCGCGGCGATCGAGGATTTCATTCGCGCCAATGTGGTAGCCCCTACACGCAATCATTTATCAGTGAAGAGTAGATCTCGCTGGAATCACGAGCCACGGCTCCGGCCCGTCGGCGAAGAACCAGACCATGTCCCCGAGAACGGTGATCACGACGAGTCTCATTCTGGCGTTCATGAGCCCAGTCTATGGAGGGCCTAGATGCAGGGCAATCTAAATAGCACCTCGATTTCGGGATTCGCGGCCCTACTCTACGTGAACTTCATCATCAAGAAGAAGTACAGAGTCGATGCCGTGGCCCGTGAGATGCAGATCGCGACCGATACCCTATACCGGTACATCCGAGGCGAGAATGCCGTGCCGCCGGACCGGATCATCGACCTTATCAAAGCGACCGGGGACTCGGAGCTCCTGGAGTTCTTCTGCGAACCCTGCGGCTTCATCCCGGTCCGCACGATCAAGGGCAAGCCCACCGAAGAGGAACGGGAGAAGGACCAGATCATGCTCTCCATCCTAACCGGCGAAGCGCTCAAGGAGATTGAGGACGCCTATGAGGACGGAAAAATAGAGAAGGCCAAACTCCGGCGTGTGGAGCGCGCACTGGCCAAGATCCAACAGAAGTCGGCGGAGCTGCGCGAGAAGCTCAAGAAGGAGGTCCTGTGATGGGAATCGGCCTCCTCCGAAATTTCCATCCCCTCCGCTTCTGCGAAAGCTGCCGTCAGATGAAGCGCGAATACCTGATGCGCTCCGAGACTGAATGTCTCGGCTGCAGGATCGACGACTCCGAATCCAGGAAGGAGAACGAATCACGAGGAATCGAATCTGAACTTGAGCGAAAGGGTGCGGCCCGAAGGCGGGTCGCAGGGCCGAGGGAAAAAGAAAAAGCCCAACCTCGAGGGCAGGTCAGGCTCAGCTTCAATTCGGATTCTAGGGCAACCGGGATCCGCCTGTCAAGAGGAAGGGCGAAGGAGACATCATGACGAACCAGAGAAAGAAAGTCGGGGTCGGCTGGAGCAAGACCTCGCAGGATGGGACGAAGAAGTACGTCTCCATCGTCATCAACGGCGGCCTCTCGCCGGACCTCAACCTGGTGATGTTCAAGAACGGTTTCAAGGAAGAGGAGAACCAGCCGGACTACATCATTTACCTGAACCCGCCGAGGGACGCCGGCGCGCCGACAACCCAGGCGGGCAAGGCCCCGGCGGGCGCCCCGGACTTCCCGGAAGAAGCCCCGGGGCAGGATCCCGAGATCCCCTTCTGAGGAGCCGACAATGACGTTCAAAAAAGCGGAACGCACGCAGGCCAAGCTGAAGATCGCCCTCACCGGGCCCTCGGGCTCCGGCAAGACCTTCAGCGGGCTCCTCATCGCCTCCGGGATCGGCAAGCGTATCGCGGTCGTCGACACCGAGAACAGGTCCGCCTCCCTCTACGCGGGGATGGACAAGGGCCCCCTGGCCGGGATCGAATTCGACGCCCTCGAGATCGATTCGCCTTACACGATCGCCAAGTACCTGGAGGCCATCGAGGCCGCCGAGAAGGGCGGCTACGACGTCCTCGTCATCGACTCTATCTCCCACGCCTGGGCAGGGGAGGGGGGTCTCCTCGACAAGAAGGGCGCCCTGGACCAGAGGGCCGGGTCGAATTCCTATACGAACTGGGCCCCGATCACCAAGGAACACGAGCTCTTCAAGGCCCGGCTGCTCAACTCCGACCTCCACCTCATATGCACCATGCGGTCCAAGCAGGACTACATCCTGGAGGTAAACGACAAGGGCAAGAGCACGCCGAAGAAGATCGGTCTTGCCCCGATCCAGAGGGACGGGATGGAGTACGAGTTTACCACTGTCCTGGACCTGGCGATGGATCACAACGCGGCCGCGTCGAAGGACCGGACCGGCCTCTTCGACGGTCAGGTTTTCAAGCCCTCGAAGGAGACGGGCGCCAAGATCATGAAGTGGCTCAAGGCAGGAAAGCCCACTGGGAAGTTGGCGGAGCCCAAGGCGGCCCCCCAGGCACAGGACCCGCTCGGGGATTTTCCCGACGAGTTCAACTCCGCGATGGCCACCGAAGAGCAGAAGGCCAGGATCTCGGCGGGAATCAAGAAGCTCCATGAGCTCGGCCGCGCGGACCAGATCATTTGGAAGGGAATCGCCGGCCACGTCAGGAAGGCCCACGGACGGGAGGTCATCGAAACGAACGGACTGACCGAGGCCGAGGCCGAGACGGTCGTCGAGTACCTCGCGAGCTGGGCGGAGCACATCGGGGCCGATGCCGGGAACGGCTCGCAGGCCGGGAGGGCATGACATGGCAAGACAAGCAGTCGAAATGACATTCCCGGACGAGCTCCCGCCCGCGAAGCAGGCGGCCATATCTCTCCCGATGCCGTCGATCCAGGCGAAGTCGCTCTCGGTTCTGACGAGGGCCCGGGGGCTCGTCATCTCGAGCCAGGAGGATCTCACCGCCGCCGACCAGTTCCGCCAGGACATTAAGGCGCTGCTCAGGTCGATCGACGAGGCTTTCGATCCCCAGATCGAGCAGGCCTTCGCCCTCCACCGGTCGCTCCTGGCGAAGAAGAAGGAGTTCGCGGGTCCGCCGCTCAGGGCCCTCGAGCTCATCAATCCCAAGATCGCCGAGTACATGAAGGAGCGTGACAGGGCCCGGTTCCAGAAGGAGCGGGAGCGGCAGATCAAGGAGCAGGAGGCCAAGCGCCTGGCCGAGATCGCCGTCGACAAAGCCTCGGAGCTAGTCGACGAAGGCCGCGCCGCCGAAGCCAACGCGGTGCTCAAGGAAGCCGCGCTGAAGGCCGGGGAGATCGAGGCCTCCGCGCCCGAGATACCCGAGAAGCCCCTGGCGGACGTATCTCTCAGGACGACCTGGGACTTCGAGGTCGTCGATGCCGAGAAGATCCCGCGGAAATACCTCGTTCCCGACCTCGTGACGATCGGCAAGGTCGTCCGGGCCATGAAGGACCAGGCCGACATCCCCGGGATCAGGGCCTTCGCCAAGACCACAGTCGCCGACAGGGGAAGGAAGTACTAGCGATGAACCGAGCGCCCGGGAGTCCGTTCGCGGCGCCAGCCGCGAGGAGGGGCCGCCCAAGGCCCTTCAGGCCCCTCCCTCCCGGGCTTTTCCACGCTCCGAGAGGCCGCTCATGAGACGCAACTGGATAAAGCTCTACGTTGACCAATGCCTCCGGGGCTCAATGTTCGACGAGCTCCGGGACCCGGCCGAGAGGTTCGTCTTCTTCGGGATCCTGTTGCTCGCCGGGGACAGCCCCATCGACGGGAAGGTCTGCCTCACCGCCGAGCTCGGATACAGCGACGAGCAGATCGCCGCGCTCCTGAAGATCGAACCGGGGCTCCTGAGGCGGACGAAAAAGAAGATGGAAGCGGCCGACAAGATACGTGTCGCAAAGAACAACATCGTCGAGGTCGTGAATTGGTCGAAGTACCAGTCCGAGTACAACAGGCAGAAGCCTTACCGAGACGAGAAGTTACAGGCGAAAGTTACAGGCGAAGATGACAAGGGGAAGTTACTCCTAGATAGAGATAGAGAAGGAGATAGAGATAAGAAGGAGAAAATAGAAAAGAGTGATGGCCGTTCCGGCCCTCTCTCTGAGCCCAATATAGACGAAAAGTTCGATGAATTCTGGGCGGCCTATCCCCGGGAGGGCCGGCTCGCGAAGAAGGAGAGCCGCGTCAAGTTCGGCGCCCTGGTCAGGCGTGGCGAGCTCCCGGAATTCATCAAGGGATTCAACGGCTACTCCGACTACCTGAAGCACCAGAAAGTCGACAACCGATTCGAGCAGCGCCCCATGTACGCCAAGACGTTCCTGAACGGTCGCTGGCAGGAGTTCGTGGGCTTCAGGTATCGGAACCCGCTCTAGAGGAAGATCGCATGTACAGAAGGCGCATTTACGAGGAGCCCGACGAGCCCTACGTAATCTGCGCATCCTGTGAGGAGCCGCTCCCAGAAGCCGAGGCGGCGGAACTCGACGGAGAGCATTACCACCCCGACTGCGCAGGCGTCTGGCGCTGCCAGGAGTGTGGCCGGTGGAACGAGAATGGGCAGAAGTGCCCCGACTGCGAGCCTGAAGCGGCCCTGCCCGATAGCCGGGGCGACGACCTGTTTGTCGTTCTCGCCGGCTTCGCCCTGATCCTGGCGTTTGCCCTGGGGCTCGTCCTCGGGGTGAAGGTGGAGCAGGCGGACCAGAGACTCGCGGCCAGGCAGGCCGCCGCGGAGGTTGCGAGATGAACGCGGAATTCCTCAGGACCAGGCTCATGGAGCTCCTTCAGCGTCACCCTGGACGCAAGAACGCGGTTCCCAGAGACCGGCTATTGGCCGACCTCAAGTGTTACGATCCCAAGCTCGACGACCGGCGCTTCCGCGATCTTTACGCGGGGCTCCCGGTCTGTACCTGTCCCGATGGCCTGTTCATTCCGAAGGAACCCGAGGAGGTCCGGGATTTCAAGGACTACATAACCAAAGGCTGGGGACCGATACTTGCCGATCGAAGGGTGAAGGTTATCATGGCCTATTACCCTCAACTGGCCGAATCGACGATGAAGCAAGGGGAACTTCAGTTTTGATCTACATAGTCGTACCCGGCGAGCCGTGCGGAAAGCAGAGGGCCAGGACCTTCTATGACCTCAGGGCTGGCCGTGTCGTATCCAAGACGCCGGAAAAGACAAAGAACTATGAGACCCTTATCAGGGAGTTGTTCGCCGTCAAATACGGAGGATTCCGGCCTCTGGCTGGCCCGGTGAGGCTTCGAGTGAATTCCTATCGCGGGATTCCCAAGAGCGAGTCGAGGAAGCGGGCAGAGAAGATGGAGGCGACCATAATCCGGCCCACAACCAGGCCCGACGCCTCCAATGTACTCAAGTCCGTGGAAGACGCGCTCAACGGGTTGGCCTACTTGGATGATTCTCAGATTATCGAAATTCTGGTCCAGAAGTACTACTCGAGGACGCCGAGGGTGGAAATCAGGGTCGAGGAGATGTCGTGAGCATTATTGTTCTCGTAATGGCAGCCCTCTTCATTGGCCTCTTCATTGGGGGATTTGCGAGATCGACTAAGGACCGAGAAAGGGAGTTTCGTAAATCTATTGGGCGGAAAAATGTCTGATCAAACCCTGAATAGACGGTTGGCCCGAGCCATCAAGAGAGCGGCGGACGTCCTCGTTGGCAGCAACTATAGTGTCAGTTACATCCAGGGGGAGATCTTCAACCTTGAGGCGGTTCGGGAAAGAGAAATTCGCAAGATCCGCGTTGTCATTGACGTCATTGATCAAGATGATGTGCGTAAGGTAAGGTCACAGGATTTACCGATGATTTGTGCCAAGGAAATTTGGTGCAAGCGGCTGAACGAACCAAACTTTCAAATTAGAGAAATCAAGAACTCTTAGGCCGGTCGCTATTCCAGTCCGAGAAACCGGAGCACCTTTTCTCGTATTAGGTTCTTACGGCCCTCTACGAAAGCGCTGAATGTTTCCTGCGTCAAATCATTGTATGCGCTATCGTAGAGTTTCCTCAGTGCCGGATCATCCTTGCCAAAGAATTCAGTATCTTTATCAGGGAGTGAATCGCTTTTCAATATGTTGCGGGTTTTCCCCAACAAGCGCAGATTCCCGACACTATCCACATCCTGCTTAATGTTCCGCAGTTTAAGCTGATGCTGGGGGAAGATGTGATCTCGCTCCAGGCTCCATGAACGGAGTTTAGGGATTTCAATAACCCCACCATCAATAACGTTAAGCACCAAGTCTAGATCCCATAAGTATTCGTCGCGAAATCCATAGACATCGTATTTCGCTCTGCGCGCGATAAACGCTCCAATCTCTTGAATGGGGAATCTGCCGGGTTTCTCTTTCTTCGCCTTCACTAAGATATCGTGCAACTGGTCCAGAGGGCTGTCCGGAGCGCGTGAAAAGATACGCGAGAAGAACGCCATATAAAGATATTGGCGCATGAGCACAGTTTCTCCACCTTCTGCCGGCCCAAGATATTTCTTGTTCAGAAGGAGGTAATCTAGCAATGGGATAAGAGCTAATTGGCTACGAAGGAAGCGTCCGGACTTAATCAGTGCTTTTCCGTCCAGCCAGACTCTCAGGCTCGTGATGGTTTCTTCAAGATGATTAAAGTCCTTTTCTAGCCGGGCCAAGAATTCTTCATCTCTGAGCTTTTTGAAATCGTACTTCGCTTTCTTGTCGAATACTACGAATGCAGCCTTTATTACGAAATCCGTGTTGAAGTCATGACGGTCCTTGTCGTTCAGATCCTCTATGATCTTAAGAAAACGCTCCTCCATGTCCGGTATCTTCAACTTGACGGTAGAGAACAGAAGGTCCGACTTGGAGAGTTGAGTGCCTCCCGAATTGACTCTTTCGAAGACCTCGAGCACTTGATTATAATCGAGGCAATCATCAACCTCTTGGAATAGCAGCGACTCATCCATAGCAAATTCTTGGACAAATTGCGATACTATTTCGACGGCTCTGTCTCGGACTTCTTCATTTGCGCCGGGGAGCCGTTCTCGCACAAAGCGATTAATCTTCGGTACCGGGATGCTGACAAGTTCGTCCAAATGCACCCAGGCTGGGTCTTCTTCAGCCTCCTTGTTAGTGAGGAAATCCAGACGATACGTTAGATTCGTTTCTTCCGCGTCGGCATAATCGTCAATTCGGAGGTAAACGCGTTCCCCGTTGTAGAGTCCTTTGAAACTCAAGTATAAGGCTTGGAGTCGTTGCTGCCCATCGAGGACCATATAGGCCTTACGCTCTGCAGGAGGGGGCAGTTGCGAAAGCATGCTATCGCCGGAATTGAAGCTATGTAAGAAAGGGCGGCAGCGAATCTTATCCTGGGGTTTCCAAACCATCAGTGCCCCAATTGGGTAACTGCATATCAGAGAGTCCAAAAGCTTTAGGATCTGCTCCTCGCCCCATACAAAAGGTCGTTGAATACTGGGAAGTTGGTAATGGTGCTGTTCGATCTTTCTGATCACGTCAATTACGCGTTGCGTCGACTTGATGTCACCCATGTTGCCTCCGTGAAGACACGATTGTGTTATTAGCCGTCGTCAGATCCGAGGGACTGCCTGGCCGCATTTCGGGGACTATCGTATTTGCGATGGCGGATTATCTTTAACACGTGAGATGCCACAAGTGAAGGATCGTCATGTTCCCAAACGCGAATTACAGTCCAACCTGCCTGCTTAAGTCGTCGGTCCGTGTCCTTGTCACGCTTTCTGTTTCTGTCAATCTTTTGCTTCCACCAATCGATGTTTGATTTTGGCCATCCTATGTGCCTTCTGCATCCATGCCAAAAACAACCATCGACAAACACGGCGATCTTCAGTGGGCCAAATACAACATCGGCTGTGCGTTGCGTATCCGGCAACAGTTTTCGATGAACTCGGAACCTAAGGCCAAGGCGATGAAGCCTGGACCTTAGTGCGAGCTCGCAAAGGGTATTTCTGCTTTTCTGGAGCCTCAGCCTCGCACTAGCAGCCGGAGAAGACGATTTGAGAACCGGCGTCTTAGCCGCCTTTTTCGAACTCTTCATCGAGTCTCGTCTTTCTCCGCAAAAGGATTATCTCCCCTTGTTAGTCCTTTATCCATTCCTTCAATTTACTTTGACAAGATTCGAACGTGCCAATCACGAATCTGATATTTTTACCTGATACTACATTAAGCGCCTCGAATAGTTTGGTTTTCCGTTTAGTGTCCGAACTATCGACCAAATGTGCTCCTTTGGTTTCGATTATAAGCACGAGGATCTTTGCGGTTGACTTCCCGAACACAAAGAAATCCGGGTATATTCTACTAACCACAGTGTCATAATTAACACCGATCTTGGAAACATCGTTTCTGAGCCAGCCCGCCGAATCCAGAGAATCGAGCGCATAGGCGAAATCGAGTTCTTGGCTATTAAATAGATCTTTTGGGATGTTTCCGTATATGTTCTTGTGAAATGATTCGAGTCCTTGTTCGGACTCATTCACATCATACGAGATAGTCCGAGGGAGGAACTTTGGGTTTTTATTGAATCGGATTGTAGCCTGTCCGCTTTTCGCGGAACTAATGAACGAAGAATACAAACAAGCGCTCAACTCATTCTCAATAAGACCTGCCAATAGTTTTCCGACAGGTTCCTTTTTTGCGTCAATATCCGAAATATCGATGCCCTCTTTAGTCCAGATATCTATTTGGCGCTCGATAAATTCGAACGCCAACCGCGTGTTAGGGAAAAGTCCATAGATTCTCTTGCAGAGTGCCGAGGCCAATGTGCTCTTCATTACTGGCCGTATCGACACGTACTGATGGAATTGCCACGAATCAGCCGTTGTCCTCTTAAGGTCGACCTTACCTGACTGAATCCCTTTGTCGGGAATAGCGTCATACCCCGTTGTTCGGCTAAACCCTTTGAGGCCGCGCAGCAGGTCGTATTTCTTTTGATCCAGAAGGGTCATTAGGTAGGACTTATCCCGTATATCCACGAGCGGAATGAGTTTATTCCAGTTTCCACGTATCAACTTGAATTCAGTCTCGCGAGCTTTTGCCGTTCCTTTGATGATACCTTTGGAAACCGGGATATCGGAAAGTCCTTTTTCGGACAAGAAGGTCTTCAGTTTGTTGACTGAGGTTTGGTGCCTTGAGGAATTCGTCGTAACGAATAGTGCATTCAGGGACGGATTAGAAAAATAGCACTGGTCCGGTTGTCGCATTCCTCTTCCCACCAGTTGGATATTGGTGATGTCCGCGCCAATCTTATTTATAAGGACTACTAGATAGACACTCTTACAGTCCCAGCCTTCCATTAACGCCCGCTTTGTCAGTAGATACCTTACTTCAACTGAAGGGGCGTCCATATCCGGGATTGAGCTGATTTCGTCGTCTTTAGATGATTTAATCTTGATTTGGTCCCTTGGGACTCCCAAGTTCACCAGGTGATCTCGCACGGAATATACGGAACTATCGACACCAGAAAATTTCTTATCCGTAAATTCGGCCGAAATCAGGACCTTTGGTACAAAACGCGCGTCTTGGCCTTCTGCGATTCGTTCAAGTCTCTGCTGATGTTGAACGACCTCTTTCAGCAATTCCTTAATCCCGTACCCCAAATAGGACTGGAAATTGATAGGATGCTTAATAAGTTGATTATTGATCAGATCCCCGCCAGAAGCAGTAAAAATTATGTTAGGTTGTGTGGAACCAGCTTGGTACTCAAGAGCCTTTGGTGTTGCCGTTAATTCCAGAATTGCCGAAGGACTCATTTCAGCAAGGACCGACTGCCCTAGCTCGGTATAGATGTGGTGAGCCTCGTCTACTACAACGAGAGGTCGCGAGTACTTAATTAGTTCAAAAACTGAAGGAATTGAACCGGAGAATCCCTCGAGGGAAAACAAGAAGGACAAATCGTCTCTGGGTTTGAAAATATTTAGCCGGCGAGCTTCCTCGGTGCGTATTATGGACTGATAAGTTAATAGAAGAATCCAAATGTCTTCCGGTCGCTTTTCGTCTATTCTTAAACTGGAATCCAATTCCTTTATGATGACAGTACGACCGTGAAGAGGTTCCAGGTCGGAATAGAACCTCTCGTGTTTGAGCCTATTAAGGAACTGTTTGTAAATTGCTTCATTGGGGACCAGCCAGACGCATAAGCTGCTATCTCTAAATGTGCCGTCGAGCAGTTGGGCTACGCAAGATAGTCCAACTAAGGTTTTCCCCCCTCCAGTAGGGATTGCCACGCAAAGGCTAGGGACATAGCCGACCGAGGAACGAAAGCTAGTATAAGGAGGCTTCTTGTTGCCCCAGGCAGCAAGACAGGGATCGATGTCCATCCCGCCGAGTTTCTTTTTGATTTCTGCAGATTGTTCGATAAATCCCGCCACGTTGCTTACGGCTTGTTGCTGGAAATCAAACAGCTTCATGGAATCATCGCTCTTTAGAACGAGTTCGATCTTTCAATACGGCACCTTATTGAAAAAGACAAAATGGCAGGACTTTGACGCTTATCCTGTTTCGTAAACGTGAACCAATCGGCTCGACGAGGGAGACTCCTGGAGCATAAATGATAAACCTCCCATTACCGAATTTTTTCTCCAGCAAGTCACAATAGCGATCATCGAGGATAAGGCGGAAACCTTTTTGATATGCTACATCCTCGTCATAATAGACAAGAATCGTTTTTTCCCCTGTTCCGCCTATCCATAGGGTTTTCTTATCCAGACTAGTTGTCTCGAACTTGTCTATTCCCTCGACAGAAGAAATGATTGAAGTCAATTGCGAATTTGTTGGCAACCCCGAGCTCGCAAAGAAATCGGATACTAATATCTTCGGCAGACTCTCCAATTGAACGAGACCGCCTTTCCTAATTCCTGAAGACCTTAATCTCAATAATTTGGCATATTGGGGTTGGTTATTGACTATAATCCGGCTCGAGTTCGAATCCTTAATTCTGCTAAATGCCTCTAAGGCAGCTCCATACTCTGAAAATGGGATATAAACCGACTCGTCTTTTGGAGCGAAAACGCTAAAGACGAACTCAAAGAAGGTGCTTGGCTTAAGGTACTCAGGTTTCGGACAAGTGTATTTCTTGATCTCCTCGGAGCCAACCATATTCAGCAAAGAATGTCCCGTTTTGTCATCGTCTGTAATCTCTGGCGATACGTCCTTCAGAAGGGTACTATTCTGGACGAGTGAACGAAGGACCTTTATATCCTTTAGCCTATCCTTATAAAAAATCCGCCACTTACCCGAATCGTTTCTAAATTCGATTTCTCCTTGGCTCTTCTTCTCCAGAAATGTGGCCTCTTTCCAAAGCCAAGAGATTTTGTTGCCGTGTTCATCCTTTTCGAGAAACGTCCCGTCTGGACACTTGATAGGATAATAGTTCCTCGCCTGTTTTCGGATATATGTATCCCAAAAGAACCGCGAAATCTTGTCTACTTTGTCGTACCTGGAAAGTTCTTTTGAGGTTTTTTGCAGTCCGAACTGATTGATATTCTCTTTTTGTTTTGCATATATGATCAACAGCTCGTGGTCGAGTGACATATATTTGGAATCTGAACCTCCCCCTGTTCTAGATTGATAAACCAATTCGCCGAGGTAGGCGCTATCGGTAAAGATGATGTCGGCGACTTCTCTGGCTAGGCCGCTATAGCGGGGGCTTACCGATATTAGCAAAACGCCTCTTGGGGAAAGAAGAAGTCGTATTTTAGAAAACAAGAACAATAATGATGATCTAAGATAGTATCTAAACGACTGATCTGTCTCGTCATAGTCGCCGACAGTCAATTTCTCTTCCACGGGGGCCAATAGGCGAGCCTTGAATTTCGCCGACGATCGTGGGCAATCGAAGTATACGGTGTCTATCGTACTTGGATATAAGGAAGCAAGCGAGGTTGTTAGAAGATACGGATCTTCAAACAGCGAAAAAGCCTGTCCGGGTTTCGGTAATGCGGTACTTAGAACACCTTTCTCCAAAAGGTAGCTATCTGCCAAATCTACATTTGATAATGATTTGGTCAATTTTTTTCTCCACCCCAGATTTGCTTATAAATTACCCTCGCCAAGGCATATGACAACTTGGGCGGCACAGCGTTCCCAATCTGCTGGTATTGGCTAAGAGTCTTTTCCCAGCTCATAGTAGTTTTCTTGCCCTCAAACACAAAATCGTCTGGAAAAGACTGCAGTCGGGCAGCTTCCCTCGCAGTGAGGTTCCTGCTCTCCGAATAATGAACAAAGTGGGCCTGGAACATCGCACAAATCGTCGGGGACACGCCATCAGGTAGCAATCTGTGGTAACTTTGAGTCGAGAACTTATCCGAGACCTTTTGTGGGTCCCCCCTCTTTCTTTGCTGATGTTCGGCAGGTACATTCTTGAGGCTACCGCCCTGAGGGATATATTTGTATCTTTCCAGTATTCTCTTGGAGTGCTTCATGGGTTCATTATTCGCCACATCGGTATTCCCTTTGAGATCTTCTATGGTGTCTTTTATCGTGACAAAACTATCAAACCCGGAGGGGAAAACAATGGTCTTCCCCAATTTCTTATGGACGCCGGCCAAGAAGAGGCGTTCGCGATTCTGCGGAATATAAAAATTGCGCGCGTTGAGAAGAGCATAGGATAGAAGATAGCCCTCTCTTTTAAAGAAGTCCTTGATAATATTGAAGGTCTGGCCCGAGGCATGCGTTAGCAATCCCTTGACGTTTTCGAAAAGAAAGACATCTGGCCTATTAATGTGCAGGTCAAGGGCCAGGTAATGGAATAAAGTCCCGCGCGAGTCGTTGATCCCCCCGCGCTTTCCCGCGTGACTAAAAGGCTGGCAAGGGAATCCCCCTATAAGCATCTTGTGTTTCGGTATCCTGCTTATTGTCACTCTTTCAATAGGGCGATTGTCCACCTTACGATGGAAGTTTCGGCGATATGTGAGAGCGGCTGAATGATCGAGTTCATTTGCGTATACCAAGGGATATCCAGCCCACTTGAATCCCAAGTCCATTCCTCCGCATCCGCAAAAGAATGATGCGACTGCTACGCGTTTCTTGTTCTTGAGGCCGAACTCTATCGATTCAAATCTGCCATTATCCTGCAGTTCTTCCTCAAGCCATTTCCAGTCCTCGGCTTCAAATGGCAAATAACTCTGACTTATTCGATTTAGCAGCATCGGCTTTGCATCTTCCTTGAGGCGTTTAGTTACTTCCAAGCACGATGGTTCCGTACCTTCTCGCTCAAGATATCATCTAAAAAGGCAGGTTTTCAAGGTATTTGGCCTTACAGTTCGCATCCCAAACAGTGACTGAAATGAAGATTCTGGAGATTCAATAACCACCCTTTATTCCAACCGAGGCAGGATGGGTTTGTATTGATGAAGAGACGTTGTCAATATGGCAAGTTAGCCAACTGACCTGTCCTGATGAACCAGGTTTTCCGTCCCATATGGACAAGTTTCCTGGTTTCGGAAAAATCCCGACCCTTATTATCTCCCCCGAAGGCAATGCTCTCGGAGGAGGTGCGCATGACCCGCAAATGGCTCTTTACGATCCTGGCAGTCCTCGGCACCGCCGGTGCCGTCATCTCAGCGGAGTTCGGGCTGACCGTGCAGCTTGGTGCTATCGCGGCCGCGCTCGGCGGCATCGTCGTCTACGTCTTCAACGAGGCCAAGGCAGACAGGTCCCGGATGGCGGCCCAGAAGTACAAGTGGGCCGACCCCAAGTTCTGGATCACGATGCTCTCGGCAATGGTCGCCGCCCTGGCCCAGGAGATCCCCTTGCCGATGCCACCCGAGATTATCATCGCCGTCCTGACCGCGATCGTCGGCGTCCTGTTCAAGGCCAAGCCGGCCGCGCAGCCGTCCACCTGAAACGATCCCGAGGTCGGCGTGCCGGACAGCCTGAAGGCCCATTATCTCCGCTCCAGGGCGGTAGAGTACGCCTGGGCGTTTCTGGGGCTTCCCTATATCTGGGGCGGTGACGACCCGGTCCGGGGGTTCGACTGTTCAGGCCTCGTCGTCGAGGTGCTTCAGGCAGTCGGAATGATCCCCCACAGGTCGGACTATACGGCGGGCGGCCTTTATTCCCTCTTCTCGAAGAACCAGGTCGAAAAGGGATACCCCGGCTGCCTCGTCCTCTGGTTCGACAAGGCGGGCGTCGCATCCCACATCGAGCTCATGGCGGACGACTATCACACGATCGGTGCGTCGGGTGGAGGGTCCGCGACGACAACCGCCCAGGCCGCCATCGACCAGAACGCGTTCGTGAAAATGCGGCCGATCGGGTACCGCGGCGCGAACTACAAGATCGTCGACCCCTTCCTGGGAGTTCAGCAGTGAAAAGACCGGGGGCCATCCTGAAGAGCGCCGTGACGGCGATAGTCACCGGGATCATGGGGATCCTGCCTTCGATCCTTAGAAAGGCGCCGTTCTGCATCTGGTACTGGGAGCCCCCCAAGTGGCAGCTCAGAGGCGGGCCGTTCTCGGCGCGGCAGTGCCGCAAACAAGTTGCCGAGCTGGTCCGGCTGGGAATGGACCCGGCCCGCTTCACCATACTCCGCAAGGGCGTCGAGCCCCCGGCCGGAGGGCCGAAGTGATGATCGGAGAGATGTCCCAGGCCGCTACGGAGGCGGCGAAGCAGGGCGGCTCGATCACGGTCGCCATCCCGACGGCCTTCGTGACGAGCGCCGTAACGATCATCGGCCGCGAGCTCGTGGCGGCGTTCGTCGGAAAGCGCCGCGCCAGGAACGGCAGCGGCCGCCCCCTGCCCGGGACGAGCGAGGAGTGCCTCGAGCACAGGGACAGGCTCACGGAGCTCGAGACGAAGCAGGAGAACACCGACAAGGTTCTGGACGAGGTCAAGGCGGACGTCAAGGAGCTCCTTCGGAGGGTGCCGCCGAAATGAAGGTCATCGAGGTCCCGATCTCGAGGGTGAAGCTCTGGGAGGAGAATCCGAGGGAGGCGTCCCCCCAGGATTTCGAGAGGCTGAAGCAGCAGATCGTAAAGCTCGGCGTCTATAAGCCGCTTCTCGCCTTCAGGGACGGGGAGGAGTACATCGTCCTGGGCGGGAACCAGAGGCTCAAGGCCTATCGCGAGCTCGAGCACGAGAAGGTCGACTTGGTGGTGGTGAAGGCCACGACCCAGGCGGACCGGATCGAGTTCGTCGTATCCGACAACGACGAGGCCGGGCACTTCGACCCGCAGCGGATGGCCGAGCTCCTGTTCGCGTACCGGGACGAGATCGACCCGAACCTCTTCAGGATCAGCGCCGGGATCGACATGAGCCTCGCCAACGTCCTCGAGACCGGGGGGGAGAGGGTCGCGGAGACCGACGTATACGGATCGGGCCGGGAGGGAGAGCCCGGGCCCGTGATCTGCCCGAACTGCGGAGCGGTAGCCGAGGAAGGCGATGGAGTTTAGGACAGTC
>CAZVYK010000012.1:0-18344 GCA_964630915.1 uncultured Caldisericales bacterium
AAAGGGGACCTTGGAGACCCTCGACGCCCAGCCCGCCGGCGACGGTCCGCCGCTGATGGTCACCGGCGAGTCCGGCTCGGGGAAGTCCGCACTCCTCGCGCACTGGACCGACCGATACAGGGCTCGGAACAGGGACGCGGTCGTCATCCGGCACTTCGTCGGCGCGACCTCCGGTTCGCCCGACCTGACCGCGATGTTCCGGCGGTTCATGGGTGAGTTCGTACGGCAGCTCGGCGTCCGCAGCGTTATCCCGGAGGACGACGCCGCGCTCCGGTCTGCGTTCCCGAATTTCCTCTCTATGGCTGCGGCGAAAGGCAGGCTCGTGCTCGTGATCGACGCGCTCAACCAGCTCGAGGACCGCCACGGCGCCCTCGACCTCACTTGGCTCCCGCCGGAACTACCGGCGAACGTCCGCCTTATTGTCTCCACGCTACCGGGACGATCGCTCGACGTCATCACGAGGCGTGGCTGGCCGGCGCTCGAGGTCGAGCCGCTGACGGTCGACGATAGGAAGCGGGTGGTCCGGTGCTATTTCCGCAGGTTCTTCCGCGAGCTCTCGCCCGACCTCGTAAACCGGATCGCGGCGACCGAGCAGGCGGGAAACCCGCTCTTCCTCCGGGCCGTCCTGGAGGAGCTCCGGGTTCACGGCGAGTTCGAGCGGCTCCCGGACCAGATATCCGTATACCTCCAGATCGAGACCATCCCGAAGCTCTACGAAGCGATCCTAGAACGGTACGAGCATGACTACGAGCGCGACCGTCCCGGGCTCGTGCGCGACCTCTGCCGGCTCGTCTGGGCGTCGCGACGCGGGCTCTCGCGCCACGAGCTGCGTGGATTATTACGCGACCCGGCGGACCCTCTTCCCGACGCAAACTGGGTACCGCTCCTGCTCGCCATGGAGCACGGGCTCGTGGAGAAGGGCGGCAAACTAACCTTCTTCCACGACTACCTCCGCGAGGCGGTGAAGGAGCGCTACCTGTCGGATGCGAACGATGTCACAGCCACTCACGTCGACCTCGCCGCCTACTTCGAGGGCCAAGGGGACGGTCCACGCCGGATCGAGGAGCTCCCCTGGCAGCTCGCGGCGGCGGGCGCGTGGGACCAACTCGTCGGACTTTTAACAGAACCCACTTTCTTTGCCGAGATCTACACAAAACAGAGGTACGATCTCAAGCACTATTGGGTAGAATTAGAGAATGGGTCATCTAATAGGATGGTCGACGGGTACGCCCACGTGGTCCGAGATCCATCGACATTTACCACAGCAGCGCTCGATTTCTTGCGAGACCTGTTTAACGGTACTGGGCATCTCGATGAAGCAGTAGCTTTAGGAGAGTACATCATCCAGTCTGCGAAAAGTAGGGGGGATCAACACACTCTTCAGTTAACACTTGGTAAACAGGCGGCGATCCTCAAGACCTTCCGCGACCACGACGGCGCCATATACCTCCTTAAGGAGCAGGAGCGGATTTGCCGCGAATTGGGGAACACTGACGACCTGCAGGCTTCGCTTCGAAACCAGTCGGAAAACCTCATAGCTATTGGTGACCTCGATGGGGGCATGCGGCTCAAAGTGAATGAGTTCTGGTTCTACCATAAACCTGACAATCCCGACGACCTGCAGGCATACCTCGGCAACCGGGCGGATTTCCTCAAGGCCTTAGGTGAACTCGAAAGCGCTTTGCAACTTTACGAAGAACAGGAACGGATCTGCCGCGACCTTGGAAATCTCGACAGCCTGGCAACATCCCTCGGCAACCAAGCGCTGATCCTAATGAATCGCGGGGATCATCGCGGGGATCTTTTCAACGCCATGCGGCTTCTCAAGGAGCAAGAAAGTATCTGTCGCAAGATCGGGCATACTGAGGATTTGGCATATTCGCTCGCAAACCAAGCGTTTATCCACATCGAGCAGGCTCAACGCGCGGCGGCCTCCCGCGCTATCAATGAGGCGTTCGCCCTCGCAGATGATCATGGGTACGCTTGGCTCTCGAAGCGAATCCGATTCTTCAAGTATCAAAATGGTCTCTGATGAGGTGCACGAATTATCAGATTCTTAGAAAGCGTTGTTGGTGTGGATTCAATATTTTGATGCCTTTAAACTCAGCACGTGCTGAGGATCATGAGCAAGCCTCGCGTTACGACTAAGGGCACGCATGAGATACTGGCCCATCACTGTCTCTCGGTGCTGCAGGCAGCCGATGAGCTGGGAAATGTCTTTGAGGTGTTTCATCGGAAAGGGATGGATCCGAACAGATTCCAAAAGTGGAAATGCCGGTTTCATACACACGGTTTTGCCGGGTTGAAGGATCTCTCGATCGATGGCTCTAGTTCAACAATACCAAGCGACCAGACCTCGGCATTCGAAATTCCAGGCGCCGACTAATCGAGACCATCCGGCAATACCTGCAAAAATGTTAGACATGATCATTATGTTTACAAACAATTGGAGAGATAGCAAGGCCTTGAGAAGATTAGCGAATTACTGAGAATGCAACATTGTCATGCGGGCATAGAAATTATGCACTACCGTTTTTACATTGAATAAAACGGATAAGAAAATATGGGCATATTGAACCATATCATGGACACTGTAAAGGACGGTATTAAACGTAAAAATGGTGGAGAAGAAATGAGTTGGTTTGATTGTAAGAGACGTTTGATTCAGCTAAAAAAGACCGCAATTACAGCTCTCCAAGAAAATGATGTAGAAAATGTAGTTGAGGCTTGGAGTCTGTTAGAGGAATTGGGCTGCGAAGCCGCAAAGATCAAAGATGGCCGTGAGAGAGAACTATTCGTAGACCTTAGTAAAGAGACGGATGAATTTCTCACAAGCCAAGCGCAAATCTTTAAAGATGCTGGGATTCTCGAGATTGCGCTAATCGCCCATGGCTCTGTTGAACGCATTCGAAGAACAGCCAACAGTCCAGGCCTTTATGGCAATCTTGCGGTACAGGCTAGGCTGTTCACAAGAGTAGGCAAGCCGAAGGAAGCTGTTGAAAAGGCCAAAGAAGTCCTAGCTCTTGCACCCGGGTCCGTCATCGAAAGGGAAATGCGTCAGATTATTGAGAAAGAAGGCAAAGTACCCAGTTTCGGGATTTTTGGAGAATAGGAAAGGCTCTCAGGCTCGGCTAGCGCGCATACCCAAATATTGCCTTCGTGGTAGCTGATGATGTATCAGCGGGATTGGTTTTCGCCGTCTTGCCCTCGGTTATCCCTTTTTACCTAAGAAGGAACATCCTCAGGATGGAGGCCGACTCGAAAGACCGGATCCTGAATTTAGAGTGGTGCCGTATCTTTCGCTTATCGTCTTAACGACACTCGGTCAGAAAAAGGGTGGAGGTGCCATTCGCATTGTTAACCTCTTCCATCGTTGGCAGGAGTTAACAGACACAGATCCTGCTTCCAAATATACTATGCAGTCATGCGTCTAATATTACCGAGACATCGTTATCCAGCAGGATGAGCTACAGGGAAATGTTATTCGTCCTTTCTGTAGTCACAGGCTATACTTAACTCGTTCGGGATGGGATAATTCCATGGCTATCAGTCAATATCACCATCGTAGACCAGACTGACATTCCGCAATACTCCTTTGCAATCAGTACGGACGCCCTGTCTACCATGTGCCTTGGTCGGAACTCCAATGGGTTGGACGTTCCTCACCAGGAATCGGTGTAAGAACTTCAACCATTGATGTTGCTCATTCAATCCCGCGCACTATCATGTTTACGAGATGCCCATCCGTTTGAAAAAGGATTCTTCGGCCCTTGACGTATGAAGAGGCTTTGACATCGATCGTGCATCGCAAAGGCCTCTGGTAAGGTACTGGATGTGGAGAGATCTCAACGGCTCAGTAACTATCGGTGGTCCTAATGCTGCCAAAGAGACATCCAACCCGGGGATGGATTCGGGATGGCTCTTCCTTCTAGCATGTTTATCTCTGCTGTTGCCGCTTAGTGTTAATTTCCATCCTACTCAGAACCACTTCGACGAGATGATCCATCTGTAACGCAAAAGGACTTGCAGGTTCATGGCGTATGAAAAGGCCCTGGCAGCGGTCATGTGTTGCTAGCGCCTCGGAGTAGGGTACGGGCTTGGGGAAGATCTCTATTGCGCGGGATTCCGTATTTGCACGGGTGCCGCAAAAGAGCATGCCCTTCTGATGCTGCAGGATGAGATCCGCAACGCGCTGCTGATATTTCGCCGTCTCCATGGCTGTCCGGGGGCAGCGGCAGTCATCAAGCTGCAGGTTGTTGAAAACGATCAGCTTCCGGGTGACGTCGTCAACGGTCTCCTCATTCAGGACAGTACGGAGAAGTTCGATATCCAAAGCGTTTGCCCGTGAGATGATAAGAAGAAGATCTGTCAGGGCCAGCCACACCTTGTTGATCGGTTCGAAACTCGGAACCGAGTCGATCACGACCACGTCCACCTGGTCGTCCTGCGCCCGTGTCAGAATCCCCTCCGGCAGCCGCTCGGCAAGGACATCGGCATCCTCCAGGACCGGCTCAAGCTGTTTGCGGACCACCTTATCCCGTGAGGACGGCGTCAGGAACAATCGCCCTCCGTTTTCCAGGATCGTTTCCGAGAGGTCGTTTATCGGGATGACCGGGACGGATCCAGCGAGGTACTCGGACAGCGTTGATGAACAGCCCTCGCACCCGAAGATGAGGTCCAGCGCAGGCGCAAAGAGGTTCCCGTCGATGAGCCAGACGCGTTGCCCGCGCTGGGCAAGACCGTACGCGATGCTGGCGGCGATCTCGCTTCTGCCGGTCCCGCCGCCGATGGAGAATGTCAGAATCACGCGGGGTCGGGAAGCACCAGTCATCAAAACCATCCTTGGATCAGCTCTCAGCGCGGTCTGTATTAACGATTGCCGTGTACAGGATCTCGTGACCGCGACGCTTTTTTTCAGCAAAACCCATCAAAACAAGCGTATTGAGATATGTCGAGATCGTCGTTCGATGGCGATCCAGATCGTGCGCGACCACGTCGGCCGTCGTACCTTCGGGGTAGCGAGAGAGCACCAGCCAGACGGTGCGAAGTCGCTCGTCCGGTATCGGCACCACGGGAAGACGGCGGCCTACCTCATTTCCGGTTCGACGGGTTTCCGGCATCGACGTTCGTATCTCCGTCAGGATACCGTCCGCCTCAGCTCGAAGAGAGGTCAGTTCCCGTATCATCGTCGCCTGAACCTCGTCCATGCGCACGATGAGCCGGGCCAGTCGCGCTTCTAACGCTTCCAGCGCCTCCGACGTAGTCTCTGATGCGTCTGACGTCATGGTCTCGGTTGCGGATTACTCTTTGATCTGCCAAGCAGGTCGGCTTCTGAGAAGTGTTGGGTAGTCCAACTATATCAGGTTGCTCCTTTCTGCCCAACACAACTTGGCTCTGAAAGTAAGCGAGAATATTCAATTATTTGCTGATATCTTTCTTCATTGGTTGCATTACCCTCACTCATTGCCGCAATAACTGATGGTCAGAAACTATTAAGTGTTGGAGAATTCAACACAAACCGTGATGCCAGGCGAGTGTGATCCAACACATTCTGGCATGAGCGACCGCGTCTATCACACAACAGGCGGATCGACCGAACGGACGTCGACCATGAAGTGTGCATCCAGGAGTTTGAAGAGAATGAACTATGGAGTCAACCCAGAAGAGACCGCCGGGAACATCCCTTCAACCAGGACAGACGGTGTCGTCCTGGTTGGGGACCGACTCATACACACGCAGCCCCCTGACAAGCCTGCCTGCCGCTGGATCGGCAACGCGGAGCCCTTCCGGCTTCTCGGGGCAGCTTGGCTGCGGTGCGGCCCTGCCGATCCTGCGATGTCGCCCGTCCTGGTCGGTCCTCCCGGTTGCGGTAAGACCACCCTCGCCTGCGCGGTGGCTGCGTCCTACGAGCAGCCCATCTACCTCATGAACTGCTCGTCCGACATGCGCCCAGAGGACCTGCTGATAACGCCGGTGATCGCATCCAACCGAGAGATCCGGTACCAGGCAAGCAGCCTCGTCTCGGCTGCGATCAGCGGCGGGATCTGCGTCCTCGACGAAGCAAACCGCATGAGCGAGAAGACGTGGGCGAGCCTTGCCCCGCTCCTCGACGATCGGCGGTACGTCGACTCGGTGATTGCGGGGATCAAGATCCACGCCCACCCGGAGTTCCGGCTCGTCGCCACCGCAAACCGCGACTCGTCCACGTTCAACATCCCCGCGTATATCGAGTCCCGACTCCGCCCCGTGATCCGCGTCGACCTTCCCAGCCAGGAGGAACTCGCTGCGATCGTGCAGGAGAATGTCCCGACCGTCTCCACAGAGGTTAGCGAGAGGATCCTTCAGCACCTGGAGCACCTCGTGGATACGGGGCGGCTCGGTTCGTACTCAGTCCGGGACGCGATCCAGGTCTGCCGGTTCGTCTCGCGATCCACGGAGGACATAACGCCCCGTGAGGCGGTGCGGGTTACCCTCGGGCTGTCCGCGCAACATGCCTGAGGGCCGGGAGACGGGCGAGCCAGCCGAAGAGCCAGATTGGAGGAACAGAGAGAATGGACGCACAGGACTTCATGGATATTACCACCATGCCCGGGCACCTTCACATCATCCCGTACATCGGCGCCCTTGGCGAATACGCCGCTGTCGTTCGAGCGGAGATGCTGCGGCGGCGTGAGACAGACTTCATCGTCGCAGTCGACCTACCCGCCGGGCTTGAGGAAGCCGTTCTGGCAGCGGTGAAGGATCTTCCCCTCCCATCGATCATAGCCATGCCGGACCGACGGGCTGTCCCGGTTCTTCCGAGTTCGGCCCCTATCGAAGCCGTCCGCTCGTACCTCGACTGTGGCCTCGACCTGGCATTCGTCGATACCCCGCTTCCCGTTCTTGGCAGCGTTGAAGACTACCTGCTCTTCGACAGCGTCTGCAGGGAGATCGGGTGCACGAACACCTATGCCAGGTTGAAGGAGCTCGAGTATTCGTTGCCGGTGGGAGATGTTGTCAAACCAGGGGAAACCTCGCCAGGAGAGCTGTTCGAGCCATTCAAACACGTGGTTCCCGCGATCGAGCGCAGAGTGGTTACGTCAGGTTCGTACGACGCTCTCCCGATCTCGATGAAGACCCGGGTTCAATTCATGGCCTACCGTCTCCGGCAGGTGCTGGAGCGGGAGATCGATGTGGTCTTTGTCTGTTCGGCCCCGCTCGTCGCCGGCGTTGTCGCCTGTGTCGGCCGAGAGCTTCCCTCGTTCCCCGACGACTTCCGTGTCCCGACCATGACGTTCCACCTGGCGGCGGTTGAGATCCCGGCCGTGACGGATGAGCTCCCGTATTGCAGCTGGCTGTATGAGATGAACCGCAATCGCGCGGTCGACCGGCACGCCTGGATCCGCCAGATTTACCGCGAGGCGTCCGAGGGACTTGAGGTTACCCCACGTGACGTGATCCAGGCGGCCCGATACGCTGGACGACTTGCTCTGACCGACGGACAGAGTGCAGCGGGACTCCAGGACCTCGTAACCGCAGCCAGCGGCGTGGTTGACCCCGCATACGCCAACGCGGTCCGAGCAAAGGCTCTCTCGTATCCCCCGGCCGGGGAGACGGCTCAGAATGGGCTCCCACCGCTCCGGCACGTCCAGACGGGGGAACCTCTCGGCACCCCGCCCGAACCCCCGGCATCGCCCGGGGCCCAGGATAACGAAAAAAAGCTCGCTGCAATGGCGGAGAGGGAGAGGTGGGTTGCGTTCACCCGGGCTCCAACCTCGGTCGAGGACGAGATCGCGTTGATGCACCACCTGGCGTCGCGGTTTACGGCGCGCCGCCCCTCGGCGACCGAGACCGAGACCCGCGAGTTTACGTGCGGATTCCGCGAGGGCCTGGACCTTCGCGAGATGCTCCGGGACGGGACGGGCTCGACGATCTTCGTCCGGGAGGCGGTCATGGAGCAGGCCGCGGCCTACGTCCTCGACCTGCGGACGACGTCTCTGGCCCGGGCGGCTGAGCTCGCCCGGCCGGGCGAAACCACGGACGAGAGCTGGGACCGGTACGCCAGGCAGTTCAACATGCGCCGGAACTTCCCGGTGTTCGGGGTTGCCCTCGTCGAGGCGCACCGCCTGACGCCGGCCGTGCTGACCGTCCTTCCGCAGCTCACCCGGTCGTACCACGAGCTCACCAGCGAAATCTCGACGATCGACCCGCTCTCGTCGGTGATCGCGATCGCCCTGGACCAGTCGCCGTACGTCTTCGTCTTCACCGACTGTCCTGACGAGGTCGACTGCGACGCGCGGGACCGGGAGCGGCTGCGAGTCCTTCCCATCGTCAGCATCTCTGGCGATCAACGGCAACTGATGGAGTCCATCAAGCTCATCGGGTGGGGGAAGGGCCTGCATGCCGAGTGAGCACTCCACGTCACCCCGGACTCGCGGGGAGGGGTCGTGACATGTGATCGGAGGGAATAGAGCCATCATGGCAGCCTTGCGAGCAACCGGGTGGCAACGAGTGTCGCACGCACCGTTGTGTCCCGTGCTTCGATGGGAGAATCTCGACTAAAACCCTTGAACACAACAGGAGGAGGAAAGAATGGCAGAATCACAGCTTCCAGGGATCGTCACCGTGGCGGTGGCGGTCGCTCTTGCCGGGGCCCTGCTCGCTGCAGGGTGCATCGGAGGACCAGCCGGGTCGACATCGGCCCAAACAGCAACGCCGACCGGGACGGGAACCATCGCCACCGACGTCACGATGGGGACCCCCACCGTGACGGCAACGATGGGTGCGCAAAACACGACCGGGCCGGCTGACACGGCGTTCGCCTCGACCAAAGCGGCACCCGGCACCATGCCGATCGCAACGGGAACTAGGGTCCCGACCACAGTCGCAACCGGAACCCCGACCACGGCCGGGACCCTGTATATCGAGTCGGATTCGGGGTATACGGGAGGGGATACCACAGGCGGGGTCCCTGTCCCCACCACGACGGCGACACTCGCACGAACAGAGGCGTCGCCGACCGAAGCAGCGACGCCCACAGCGGAGACGACAACCACCACGACAGTCGCACCGTCGACCCCGGCAAGGACGTCAACTCCGGCCGTTCCACCGACCACGGTCGAAGTACAGCGCACGACTCCTGTCCCGACGACGTTGAAGAAGACTCCCACGACTCCCGCCCCGACCACGACGATGACCACGATCAGAACGACGGTTCCAACCCCGACGCGGACGGTGACTCCGACCGTGTCGAGAACCACAGCGTCCACGCCGAAGATCTGGTTCACCGACGTCCCGCCGTCCTCCAGCTCGGAGACCTACGTGAGCGGCAAGGTTTCGGGCGTGCCGGTCTCGGAGTACCGGGTCACTGTCTACGTTCTCGTCCGGGGCGACTGGTGGGGTCCAAAGCCCTACAGGGACGCCCCGTACACGATGATCGAGGATGATGGTTCATGGTCGACCAGGTTTGTCACGGGAGGCGTCGATGAAGAGACGACGGCATTTGCCGCGTATCTCATCCCGGCGACCTACGACCCGCCAGACATCAACTGGGGCTCGGCACTGCCATCGGAGCTCTCGAGATATCCCAGCGCCCGGGCATCGCGATAGGAGAGACTGTTAACCTTTTATTGAGGGGATCTCGCCAGGACTCAAACATTCGAATCACTTGAACGTTGCACTAGTCCGAGCGGTCGTGCCCAGAGATCTTCCGAGCTCCGGATCCCCCCCTGAACCGGTAACATCCTGAGGAGCACCCTGAGGATCCGCGATCACTGCGAGGCGAACCCCTTGAGGAGCAAGGAGATTCCCTCGAGCGAAGGCTCCGAAGGGAACAGTCCGCCGAGCATCCGAGCAAGCCACAACAACCTCTGAAGAAGGCGAAATAATGCCATACGGAATATTAGTCGAGGATTTCGTCCCGCTCTGCTGTTACCTTGTGGGGGGCGACGTGACCCGTTCTCTGTCTACCCTGATACGAGCGGTACAGGACCTCCAGCAGCGTCTCGGTCCTGAGGCCCATTACGGCACGTGTCCGCAGGACTTTGAGACGGCAATAGTCGAGCTGATTCGGCTCAACGGCGCAAGGGATGGTACCGGCGTACCGGGAAATCCAGATTATGGTCCACTGGCCCTTCATACGACAACCGTCTATGAAGTGGTCCCGCGAATGATGCGGTTCCGATGCGTCCGCTTCGACAAGGGTCGTGTTGCCTGGGAGCCCATTCCGGCAGATCGAGAACGCCCGGAGCGACTCATCCTCCTTGAGGGATACTTCAACGCGCAGTGGCCCCCGCCGCCGCAGGAGGAACTCCTTCGGACGCTGGTACGCATGGGGTGGTCTGATAGCGTAGTTGAGAAGTGCTTGCGGGGAGGGGGATATCGGGAGACATTATGGAACGGGTATATCCTCGAGCGTGACGGGAAGTAAACTCCCCAATGCCATTATTCCGTGAGCACCTACCGTGCACTTCTGTTTCATACAGAGCCGAATTTGGGTTGCCAGGGATTAAGCGACGGACCCATGACATCATGGAATCGCCGATTTAACATCGCAGACGTCCCTTACCTTCGATTTATTGGGGGATCGAAAATGATGTCCAGATCTCCCGTACAGAAAGGAAATCTGCATTAGAATCTCTGTTGTTCGAGCGTGGAACTGTTATCGGGATCCTCCAGTATGCGTTCGCCAGTATGTTCGACCACAATCGCACTCGATTCAGCTGTTGAAAAACGGAAAAGAGTGTTATTCAATGTTCTATGGATGACTCAGGAATCTTGAGGATCAGCAAAACCGATCGTTTTTCTCCTTTCATCCCTGCACCAATATGCCCCCTGCCGAATGCTATGGTGTCTTACACTGTCGATCAGATCGATGATCGATAGTTGACCCGAACCACGAGATCAGTTTGGCAAAAGCCTTTGAGAAACGCCGGAAAATCGGGATCCGTTCTACCTCAATTTTTGTTTAGAGATATGACCTCATTGTCCGATGCTTACTGGAAGCGTCGACCTGATATTCACATGCTGTCAGCACAAAATATGATCCGCAGGAGGCTAGACCGATGTCGGCTGTGCATGCGCTGCTGTGGCGCGTCAGTGAAGGTCAAAAGTTGAATCTGGGAGCACTATCAAGTCATACTCCTTCACTCTGCTACGAAAGGACCGGAGAATCGGACTTGATTTCTCAAGGCTTGGGCCGTTACTCAGCCATTCTGTTCTCTTCTGTGTTTCTCTTCAACAGCGAGGCAATCACTCACTCTATTGATCAGCACCGCGTCCCATGAAGCAGGTTCCCTAATATCAACAACCTTTTCGATATCGGACCATGGGGTGGGATTTGCGTCATCGGTTTTCAAGAATAATATGGGCAAGGACAGTTCTCGTGCCACAGCAAGATCGGATTCCAATTCTTTATCATTTTCCGATTGTTTCGTCCAACAGCAGATGCACACCTTACACAGTTTCAGCTCTTCTTTTAATTGCTCCAGATCTATCCATCCACCAACGGTTCTTGTCAATCCGCTACGTTTTACTCGAAACTGTGATAGCTGTAACTCGCTGACAATAATATCAACTAACGGGGAGTCCATGCACGAAGCCGTTACAAAAACGCGACCTGAAAAATCCCCATCAAATCCGCAATTCGGACAAACCTTCGGCAGTTCCAAACATGGGTACCGATCCCATTCCTGAAGGTTTCCACACATTCGACAGGCGGCCTCTCTGTCTCCTGAGGGTCCTTGGCGGCCAGTGTAACGATAAATCCTCTCTTGGTCGCATTTACCACAAATATTTTTCAGGAAGGGATAAGACTCTGCGAGGGAGACTGCCCAATCCCCATATCGCTTAGCCAGAAGGCTCTGATAATAAAATTGGTACGATCCACTCTCATTTAGACCTGAATCGATTGGTGCCAAAGAGGTCGGACAAGGAGCGCTGTTGACATTCTGAACTACAGCACCATCCTCACCATTCACGATAGGTAGAGCGTTCAAAATAAAATTATTAAGCTTTTCAAGTCCTCCTTCGTTTTTAAAAAAGACTTGCGATTGCCGAAGGGTGCGAGGCAGTAATTTCGGATCACAGCCGTCGACGTAGACAAAAATTTTTCCTTCAGGTTTTACACCATCCAGAATATCATTGTGGAAGCTGTCCCATTCATGTCGGACCCATCGAGCGTTGAAATTCTCTGCAGACGTTCCAACGGCGATCAGGATACTTGATGAATCAAGAGCCGCATCTATTGCTGCTTTGTATGCAGATACACCAAGTTTCTCAAGAGAAATTGGACTGAAAAATACCCTAAAATCACCGCCAGATAGCCTATCAAAGACTTCTCGAGCGAGCACAGAATCATGCGTTGGCTCTCCGTTCTTGTCCAGATTCTTGAAAGAAATGAATATATCGTACATCTGAGGTTCGCCCTCAATCGATAATTACCGTTTATTAATGCAAATGGAAAGAATTTTCGATTAATGATTTCCTTGGACGGCGATATCGCAATATTAACCGGGTGTAATTGGTTTCACTGAAAGAACGACTTGACTGCTTAGATCCCGAATCGATACCTGTTTCCGGCCAAACACCTTCCGCATCACGAACAAATACCGGTCACCCAGAGTCGAATGCCATGCTGCAGCGTCATAGACGCGCAGATGCTGTCTCTAGCAGTGATCCGTCCCCGTCAGGTGTGGATATCTTAGGAGCGTCATAGCGGAACTCGACAAGAATGATCGGGGTGACGATCGACATTTCCAACGGCCCTATTATACATACTACCTGAGCCTCGAGGAAAAAAACTGTGACGGTTTCTCGCACCCTTCGCGCGTCGTACACCGGCATCTCCAACTCTGGAAGTCATCATTAAAACAACAGGCATTTCTCCCGTCATCGATAATCTTCTCACACGGAGCATACGGGCCATGGGTACGGAGCACAAAAAGATTGTCGTCGCCGGCGACATCGCAGTCGACTACCTGCAGATCGACTGCCCCAAGAACGAGGACCACCCTCAAAACTGGCGCAAATACACCGGTTTTAGTTGGCACCGTCGGGCTGGAGGCGCTCTGCTCGTCGCTTCGTTTCTCAACGAAGCGGTGGCGGGGCCGGTGTATAGCTACGATATCAAGGCCCTGACCGGATATGAAGCCGATACTGTCCTCTGTTCCCTCGTTCGGATCGAGCCAGGATCGGGTAAAAATAAGGATAACGTCCTCCGCGTCCGGGACTTCCTCGGATACTCCGGGGTAGCACGGGACTCAACTCCACTCCGGCTCAGCGACGACCCCGCAGACGCTGCAATGGTCGTCCTTGACGACGCTGGTAACGGTTTCCGCGAGGATCGCGGCGCATGGCCAGCGGCTATCACCACCCCGGGTAGCCATCCTTTCATAGTACTCAAGATGAGCCAGCCCCTCATTGAGGGGCCGCTCTTCGACCACCTCCTCGAGCACCATGCGGATCGTCTCATCGTCATCATATCGGCAAACGATCTACGGACCCTCGGCGCGAACATCAGCCGCCGGCTCTCGTGGGAGCGCACCGTCTCCGATCTCGCCTGGCAACTCGCCTTCCACCCCGCGCTCCGTCCGCTGACACAGGTCGCAACGCTCATCATCCGGATTGGGATCGACGGTGCGCTCATCCTCCGGCGCACAGCCTCGGGGTCGGCCGTGACCTTCGTGTTTGATCCCGCCGGGTACGAGGACATCTACAAAGACCGATTTGCTGGCGATATGCAGGGCCTGACGCCAGCGTTCGTCGCTACGTTCACTCGCAGACTAGCCAACGACGGTGAAGCGGGCATTACCATGGGCGTCCGTGAGGGGATCATCGGTTCACGGCGCCTCTTCCGCCTCGGGTACGGAACGGATATGGAGAATCCCGCATACCCTGGCGCGGAGCTGTTTCCCCCGCTGATCCCGCTGCAGACAATCCAGGAGCCTCCCGATGCGATGGCAGAGGACGAGTCCGTGGATGGTTCGATCAGAGCAATTGACCTCGACACCCTCGAGGCGATCCAGGACGATCCCCACTGGACCATCCTACGCCTTCTCGAACGAAATCAGCTCGAGACGATCGCGTTCGCCATCGTGCGTCAGGGTATTACAGCCCTTCAGGCATCTGTTCCGGTGGCTCATTTCAACAATCTTGTCGTTGTTGACCGGGACGAGATCGAGAGTTACCAGAGCATCCGGAACCTGCTCGGAGAATACATCGGCAACCCTCACATCACCCGGCCGTTCTCGTTTGCCGTTTTCGGGCCGCCGGGATCGGGAAAGTCGTTCGGCGTCAGCGAGCTCTCAAAAGGGCTCGCTCCCGATCTGATCGCGCCGATGACCTTCAATCTCTCGCAGTTCGACTCTCCCCGCGACCTCGTCGGCGCCTTCCACCTCGTCCGTGACGCAGCACTCGAAGGGAAGCTTCCCCTCGTATTCTTCGACGAATTCGACTCCCGCCTTGGAGACCGACCACTCGGATGGCTCCGGTTCTTCCTCGCCCCCATGCAGGACGGCCTCTTTCGGGACGGCGAAGCGATGCACCCCATCGGCCGTGCCATCTTCGTTTTTGCCGGGGGGACGAGCGCCTCGTTCGACGAATTCGCAGCGAAGGCCACATATGCAGGGGACACTACGCTGGGCGACGCAAAGGTGACCGATTTCATCAGCCGGCTGCGGGGACGGATCGACATCCGCGGGTGCAACCCGGGAGCGGAGGACAACGGTCGGTACCTTGTTCGCCGTGCCCTCCTGCTCCGCTCCATCCTTGAGCGCACCGCCGGGCATCTGGTCACATCGTCCGGAAAAGCCCAGATCGACCCAGGTGTTCTGCGGGCGTTTCTGAGAGTCCCGGCCTACCGCCACGGCGTGCGATCAATGCAGGCGATCGTGGAGATGAGCACGCTCACGGACGGGAAAATCTTCGCTCCGGCATCGATCCCTCCGGACGAGCAGCTCGCGCTGCACGTCAACGCCGAGCTCTTCCGCCTGCTGATGCTTCAGGACGTCCTCTTCGCACGAGTTCTCGAGCCCCTCGCGCAGGCGATCCACGCTGAATATCTGGTCCATGTCACCCCCGATGCCGATGGCAACCTACCCCCCATGGCGGTGCCATGGGACGCCCTGCCCGAAGAGTTCAGAGAGTCCAACCGCGATCAGGCGCGTGATATCCGCACCAAGCTCGAGGCGGTCAATTGCGGGATCACCCCCTTGGCCATGGGGGTCACAGGGGCGGTGACGGCACTCCCGGATGATCAGGTTGAGTATCTATCTAAGATGGAGCACGACCGATGGATGGCAGAGAAGCAGCGGAAAGGGTGGATCGCAGGAGTGGTCCGCGACAACAACAAGAAGGTACACCCGGACCTCGTGCCCTGGGAAGAGCTCGATGAGGTAGCGAGGGAGAAGGACCGGAACGCCATCCGCACGATCCCGAAGCTGCTCGACGAGGTGGGGTTCGCCGTCCACCCAGTATATTAACCTCGATCTTTTTTCGGGGTGGTATGTTTCCGTCTCACTCAAGTGAGAGATTGATACGACGTGCGTTACGCACTCCGATTCCTGAATTAATTCCCACACCCGCTTCGCTGGAGGCATGTCTTTCGAGCCGAAAGTGCCTCAGATCATCAGGCCCGTCATCAATATCGTCTTCTTTAACAAATCAGAAGAATTATTGTGATACTGAATAAAATGGATCGATACAATGGCTCAGACGAAAGGCGGAAAGGGAACAGTCGCACGAAGCATCGGCTGGTTCAGGAGGACCATTTATCCCGTTTGTTCTGAGCATAAATGGAGTATACTATTAACAAGTGGCGTCATCGTTTTCATTTTTGGATATTTCGGCTTCTGGATCTACAGCGGCGGAAAGGACACCCCCCTCAATCTCATTTATGAATCACTGCAACTTTTCCTGCTTCGTTCAGGATACTTATCGTCTTCCTCCAACCCGCTCCTGGATTTTGCACGGGTTGCCGCGCCGATAATCGCATTTATTTCGTTAATAGTCGTGGTAACCGATTCTATCTACCGCGACGCTCGGTTGGTATGGCTCAAGGCCACCGGGACCGATCATGTCATCGTATGCGGACTGGGATATATCGGTCCGATCATCGCCCGACACTATCATAAAAAGGGCGAATCCGTCGTCGTTATTGAAAAGGACCCTACGCATCCCGAGATTGAGAAGATGAAAGAGCTCGGTATTTTTGTCATCGTCGGCGATGCGACCGAGAGTAGAATATTAGAAAAAGTCAAAGTGGAGAGCGCCCAGGCCCTTTTCGCCGTAACCGGCTCCGATGAAGTCAACGCCAAAGTGGTACTAAAAGTCGATGAACTATTGTCGAAATCCCCTAGGTTGATGATCCCGTGTTATATCCACATCGTCGACCCCAAATTTTCTAACCTGCTCAGAGCCACACCGATATCCATCCATGGAAAAACCCACGTCAGCCTTGAGTTTTTCAATATTTACCTGGCGGCGAGTCAATGCTTCATCGATTGTATGGAAGACATCCTTCCCTTGGAAACGAATGCACCTGACCGCCATATCCTTATCGCGGGTTTCGGGAAGATGGGAGAGAGCCTGCTCGTTTCCCTTGCAAAACGGTGGAAGGAGCGTTACGGCCAGGATCCAGATAAGAAACTACTGATCACGGTCATTGATAAGGAAGGGCAAGATAAGGTCGAGAGCCTGAAGATTCGTTATCACAATATCTCCAACTTCTGCGAGATCAAAGGCCTCAAGATGGATTTCTCCATTGATCCCGCGTTTTATAGAGCATCTTATCTGGATTATGATCAGACTGGTCGAAAGGTGGACTTCGCTTTTATCTGCACGTCAGACGAGTCGATCAACTTTTCCGTGGCATTATACCTGAACTCTAAACTTGACGGAGCTGTTCCGATTGTCATACGGACAGTCCGCAGCAAAGGTTTCGCACATTTCTTCAATGATATCTGCAATTCTACAGCTGGGGAATTCAGGAATATCCGTGTCTTTCCCCTCGTCTCATGCGACTGCTGCATGGAGTCGCTCACCGAAGGAATCAACGAGGTCATTGCCAGGGCGATTCACGCGGTTTACGTCCTTAGTAGTTTAAAAAAGGGCGCTCGCATGGGAAGTGATCCGGCGATGCAGCCTTGGCACAAACTGGACCTTGAGTATAAAGAGTCCAACCGCGACCAAGCAGCGAACTTGAGGGTGAGGCTTCAGGAGATCGGGTACACGCTGATCTCTCTGACCGATTGGAGCGAGCCTCCGTTTCAGTTCACCAAGGAAGAGATCGAGTCGCTGGCGACCGCCGAACATGACCGTTGGATGCAGAATAGAGTAAAAAGGGGCTGGACGTACGGTGAAAAGAGGGATCTCGAGAAGAAGACAAGCCCCTATCTCGTCCGTTGGGATGAGTTGGATGATGAGACGAAGGAATATGATAGAGAGTTTGTCAGATCTTATCCGGCCATCCTTTCTCTGGTCGACCTGAAGATCGTGCCTATCCCGGTAGTATCGTCCGAAGTCGACTGCACTCCTGAGAATAAACCATGGAAATGTGTGACAAAAAGGTGATCCCACGACTTTTTTTGGGAACGTCGTTGGATCGTAACTAAGTCTCCTAAGCTGCATTGAGAATGAGGTCCGCATCTACCTTAGAAAATTCAGGCAGATCCGATCTCGATTTTCTGTCATTTCTCAAAGGTCTTTACCGGCGTGATCTTGCGGTTCGGGTCAACAATCGATCACAGATCCGATCGACGGTGCGAGACACCATTGCATTCGGCAGGAAGCATATTGGCGCTGGGATTGATATCGAAAACCGCTGTATCTGTTGTGCTAGTCCCGGGGACTCAGTCAGCAATAACTTAGAACCGATCAATTTTCCATTACTGTGCAGCTGATTTAGCCGCGAAGGGGATTAACCGTAGTTATTGACGCATACTGATAGATTCTGGGAAAAAAATTGCGGTAGATTCGGGATTCCACTTTCGATCTCCCGTTCTCAATCGGAGAATCTGAGAGCAAAGTGGATCCAGTTGACGTCAAAGACTGTAAAATTCGAGGGTATCGCTCAGATCGTTGTCTCTTGACCTCTCTAGGCCTACCAATGGATTATCGCCGCCAACTTAAACCAATTAAGGCCTTGTGAATATCATGCACGTTATGACATCATTATTCATCGTACAGCCGTTAATGTCACAGTTCGGATAACGTGCTCGTATGTGTTTCAATAACTGCAACGAGGTGAACAGGGGTTCAATGTGACCCACGCCACATCGTTAATTCGTCAAGTTTATCGCAGGGGACTATCTTAGGAGAATAGCTACAAACCCCAGCTTACCTTTATCTCTTGTTCGATCGATCTTTCT
>CAZVYK010000013.1:0-17955 GCA_964630915.1 uncultured Caldisericales bacterium
TTATTTCGGCCCTTGGGCCTGTTTTTCAGCCATTTTATTCAGACGCTTACAGTATAAATGGGCGATAAAGTGGAACTCCGAATATTTCTGGATTCAACCAAATACTCCGAGCTTGAAGAGTCATTACAGCGTTATTCAGTTTATACCGATTGGAATGTCGCTCATCTAATCCACGTACTGATTGACCTCCACCTGAAAGAATGGAGACGAGAAAAGCAGTTGATGGATACTTTTCAAGAAGGTTTTGACCTGGACGATCCCCAAAAGAAACCAGACAGTGCTTAGGTTTAGAAAACGGTCAAGGGTGGTATGCCATGAGGAGCCTGACTGTTCGTTTTCCCGACGATCTTCTCCAGAAGATAAAAGAAGCGGCAAAAAAGAACCATGCTTCGATCAATCAATTCATCCTGGTGGCCGTAACCAAAGAAATTGAACGGATCGATGGAAAAGAAGAGTTAGAAAGTTGGCTCGCCGACGTAAGCGTCTATTACGAACATTATGGCCCAGACGATTATGACGCCATGAGCCAAGGTGAGCCATAAGATGAAATCTTGGAGTATTACTGATGCAAAACGGAACTTTGGTGAAGTGGTTCAGGCCGCAGAGTCAGGGGAGCCGCAGATCATAACCAGGTATGGCATACCAGTTGCGGCCATCATTAAATATATGGATTATGACACAGATAGAACACCGTATGATGATCCACGCTTTTCTGGAATCACTTATCGAACAGGCCAATCGGGAATTCCCACTCCAATCATTCGTGGGACTGAGATACGAGTCCAAACGGTGGTGGTCGTCTGCCCACGTATGGGCAATTCTGTAGAGGATTTCGCGAAAGATCATGAAATTACGGAAGGATTAGTAGTTGAGGCGTTGGCTTATTATTCTTTCCATCGCGATGAAGTCGACACACTGATACAAATGGAAAAGATCATGGAGGAGAGATTTAGACATATCGAAATGACCCCTGACTTTTCCCGTCAAGTTGATGAATTCATCGATGAATATCGCCAAGCTCTCGAAACCCTACGGACGCAAAGTTAACCGAAAGATCAGCGTTCAAGCGAGGGTTGATGCGGAATAAAATAAGAGCGAATAACGATGGATGGAGAAAGTTCCGATGCACTACGGGAATCTGGGTCGGTGATGAAAGGGGAAAAAGCCCCAGCTCGCGTTGCTGATTTCGAAGCCTTTGACCTAAACGGCTTCAGGAAGATGCTGAACCTGACCCAGACTTATCTTGCGAAGAGGCTGGGAGTCAATGTTAGAACACTACGAAGGTGGGAGAAGCTCCAACAAGTCCCTGGCAATCACTTCTCTCAATTAGGGGAATTGTTGTCCGCCAAGCAGAAAGTGGGTCATCCTTTCGAATTTGAGGAGTTCGTTCGGCGTTCTTGTAACAAGCAACTGCTTGCAGAGATCAATGATGCTGTTTCAACACTTACCCCAGAGGAAGATGCTGAAATCGCGAAGTTTGGCCTCTTCCATGCAAAATGGATAGCTCGAAGAGAGTCCTGGGATTAATAAGTTGGCCTAGAAAAACCGTTCATACCCTCAAATCTCCTACTTCTCTAGTCCATTTCTATTCAATCTTAAAGATTACCTCAGAATAACTTGGGACTTTAAGTTTGTATCGGTAGGGCAAAAAATAGAGCATCCAACGCATAAGTGTTTGCCACGCATCGCTGGCATCGAAATTTGGATAGTTCGCGCAGGGGAGTGAAGCCAATAAATCCCTGACCGCCCCAAATCTTTGAGAAGTAACTATAAATCTATCCACTGCTTGAATAATCGGCTTCTGGAGTAACAGAATCGCAATACTCGCGACAAATGCATCTGTTGATAACCCTAACGGTACAGGGAGTGAAGCTAAGTCGATTAAAGCTGCTTCCTTTTGGGCCATTGTAAATTTTGCTGTTTCACCTCGATAAGCCTTATAAAGAATATCTGGGCTACGCAGAGTTGGTAGCCATGATTCTGGAGGAATTAAGTTTCGATTTAATTCAACAGAATTCGGAAGCGTAAGAGGTTCTTCGTGTATGATTGGTGCATTAGTTACGGGTTGGTTGCTAATCCTATCGACAGTTTTAACGACATGGTTATATAAAGATTCATCAACTCGTACACAGGCTACAAAAAGGTTTTTCTCGAAATCAGCTAGTTCTTGATGTTCATGCTTGATTGAAATCAATAATTCGAAATTTGATAGTTTTGACCATCCTAGCGCAGCATTAGTAATATTTGCAGAACCTATCAAACATTTTTCATCCCCTCGATAATATTTCGCATGAAGATCAGACCGTAACCAGAGCGAGGAATTATTTCTGACGCTGAGTACATTCCAAACTGCTAAGTCGCTAACCCCACTCATTAATTCTTCAATGCGCCAACGAGTTACGCATCTAACAGGTAAATTTGTATCAACTGATGCAAGTAGTCTTTGTAGAGCATTTACCTTGATAAAAGGCGCGGCAATAACTAGCTCTCGCCGCGCCTTTCGACATAATTTTTCTAATAGGAAGCCTGGTTTCTTATCTTCCATCACTTTTTAAAATAACTGATTTCTAGTCTCCATCCAGGAATTGACTAGCTACTTGCCCCCAGTCCCAGCGAGCTTGCTTTGCATTATTTCTGCCCGCACCTGCGGGCTGCTCATCCTCGTAACGCGCCCATGCCATTAATAATAGCTGTAAGCCATCACGAGCGGATGAAAGGCGTTCTTTTAGCTTATCTGCATCTAGTCCTTCTGCATCATCTTCCAAGACTTCTACTAATTTATCATAAGCAGGGTGTTCAAGATTAAGTGTTATTATTATCGCACCACCCCTTGAAGTCACGTTAAAGAAACCAGGAGTATCTAAACCTGCTTTGGCAAAAGTATACTTAAAGCCACGTCCTACAGTGGTGGCAGCTAATTCATCTGCGTTCTCTTCAGTTAGTCCCTGAGTTATCAACTCGTTGCGTATTTCGGCTTCACGTTGCTCAGGGGGTCTTGTCTCTTGTTTGTCGCTCTCACCAGTATGACCTTCCTGTTTCCGTTTTTCCGTTGCTTGTGTAGCTACCTCTTCAGTGCTGAAGCCCTCATATCTCTTTCGTTTCGGATTGCTAGCGGTTTGCGCCCGAACCCAATTTCGCATTGAGCTAATATTTTTCTTGATATGGTTGGCAATTTCGAGCAAGGGTAGACGGGGGTCTTCATCTGCCTCCAATTCTCCTTGAAAAGTGCCCAAACTCTGTCCCTCATCTAGAAAAGAATCCAGATCAACTTTTGCAAGGTCTGAAAAATAACGCGCAGACTGCTTGTTGTTTGTAACTCCGAATAAATCATCAAGAGCAGGTGGGAAATCAACTTCGGCTCCCCACCATCTATCACGCGCCTCAGATGGATCTGACCAAGTATGATCCAAGTCAAGTTCTCGATCCGCTCGCATTATGGACACTCCGACATTTCTTCTGGCGTGTTGTCCATGTGGCTCCGCGCCTGCCGCTCTTCGGCTCGGTTCTTCATTTTCGTCTAAGGGCTGAAAACCACGGCGAGCTTCTTCCTTTGCAACCGAAAATCTGACTCTTACTTTATGATGTCCACCTCTAAATTTAATGATAAAGTCCATTGGATCGCCCCATTCCTGAAACATGGGTTTGTCGCTAAAGGGGGCAGGACACGAAGTTTTTACCATTAAGTAGAGCGGATCATTGGGGAGCGCAAGGTCGTTATAAGATGGTAAGCCTAATCCATCCATATCAAAAATTTTAAAATGGATTTTTACTTTATTGTGAGATAAAAACCTTCGATATGTACGGCCCACGATGTATTCGGAATTATCGATAATAGTTTTTCCCGACTTCCACATGCAGCGATCTATTTTCGACCATACTACCAGCGTGCCTGATTTCCCTGTTGGCTCACCTACTTTCAGCCAAATTTCAGGTATTTTTGAAGGTTCTGGATTCGGGACTTGCTTTAGTTGACTCGTTTCAATCTTATCAACATCCAAATAAGAATGTATAGCTTTATCAACCCCATCTTGCCATGACCACACGTCAACTCGACGAGCTTGAGAAATTGATGAATTAGGTAAGCCCATACCAAAGCGGCCAATGCTTTTTGGATCGTTAGCATCCAAGTATAGACCGTTCCCAAATTGAAGAGCCATCTGTAAAACGTGGCAGTCCATTCCGCTTCCGTTATCAAGTATTCCAATTTGTTGGACTCTTGCTCTCTTCCTTTGAGCTAAAAATTCTTCCTTTTCTCCGATCAATAACTCAACAACAGATGCATTAGCTTGAATGGAATTATCCATTAGTTCAGCTATCGCATAAGCTGCATTTTTATAGCCGCTATCGCGCATAGCCTTAACAGCTAGATGTGGTGGAATAATTTCAAAATCAGTCATTTTTTACTCCCATATATCTTCCCAATTTTGGAAAGCGTCTGAAACGCTGTTAAATCCTGGCAGTGCTTGATCAACAACTGTAACTATTTTTGCGGTCTCGTTGCCGCCAGCCTTTTTCCCTCGAATAGCTCGTCCTACCATTTGGCTATAAAGCACGAGGGATTTAGTTGGACGTGCAATAAGGGCGGCACTGGTCTGAGGGGCATCGAACCCTGTGGTCAAGACCCCATAATTACATAATATCTTTACTCCTGAGGTGTTTTCTTTATATTCGTCAATAAACTTTTTACGAGATAGATTGCCTGTCTTTGATGTTACTGACTGAGCATGGAACCCCCGCGCCCTTAGAATTGTAGCAACTAAATCCGAATGTTCAACAGTTGTACAGAACACAATAATACGATTATGCTCCTTAGCTAATTTTTCGACCTCCAAAACAATCTTGAGGTTTCTTTTATCGTCGTCAGCCAAACGTTTCATTATCCCTGGAGGAATATCTAAGCTCTCTTGGAGCGATTTAATATCTGAAGATGATAGTTTTATACCCCCTTCATAAAAAAGAGAAACGAATTCAGCCTTAGCTAGATAACCTTCATCAATCAGGTAATCTACTGGATTTACGTATCCTTCTATATTGAGAGATACTTTTTGTCGATAAAAAAACGTAGCTAACATCTCGTCGGCGTTTATGTCATTCCAGGTGCGACCTGGAGTAGCGGTCAAACCGAGCAGTGCAATTGATGAACGTTGGACGAGTAAGGTTTCTAATACCAATCTGTATGTTTCCGCGATTGCTGAGTGGGCTTCGTCGATAATTACCAATGAAACACGTTTACCTAGCTCACTTATAAACCTCAACTCCTTTTTCGCGGCGCTGTATGTCTTTGACAAACCAGCCACTAAAAGTCCATCATCGAGTTTGTTTGGAGAAATTGAATAATTTCTCCAAAAACGATGAACCTTTATTTCTCGATCTCCTATAAACCTCCAAGCATCTTCAAACTCATCAGCAGCCTGCTCGCAGAGTTCTTCGCTAAATGCAAGCCAAATTACCAGGGTTGGCTCAAAGCTACGGAAGTGATTAGCGATTACGTTCATCGCTGTCCTGGTTTTACCACTTCCAGTGGGCATGTGAAGCACGACCCTTGGCATTCCCCCATATATTTTTTCCTTTATTTCCTTGACAGCTTTTCTTTGATGGGGAAAAAGGGGATAACCAGGAAGTATTCCTACTGTAGATGGTGTTTCTGATACTACCTCTATTTCAGGAGCGGTCAATTCGAAATAATCGAATAATGCTTTTTCTTTTTCTGATCCTCTTGAAAAATTAATTAGTTTTAGCTGATCCAATAAAGAAAAAGCATCTTTAGTACCCCTAATTCCAAAAATGGTGGCTAATTTATTAATTTCCGATACAGGAAGTGCATCAAACAACAGAGCGCGTTTATTCTTCGCTACAAGCAACCCCTCTGGTGTATACAAATCAAGAATCAATTTATGAAGGCTTGTGGGCGTGGCAAGACTTGGGTCAAGCGTCTTAAGAAGACGAAGACTTGAATTCCCTAGCAGCTCCTGAAGATTTTCGTCATCGGTTAGCGATAGGAGGTCAGGAAGTCTCACTTGTAACTCTAGCTCCAGGTTTCAATGCAGAACAGAAACGTATATATCCTTTAACCGTAGCCAGCGTCATTAGATATTACGAAATATCAGTTATTGACAAAGCAATTTTAGCATAAATCGCTCTCGGTTCTTGTGACGAACGTGATTTGTCTCTCAACAGATCAACCCCCGAATCACCTTAGTTCTCATGAAGTAACTATGGAAACATTTCTTGTGAATAATTTTTCTGCTTGAACGATACCTTTGTAGCCACAATAAATAAATCTCATAAATAATTACAAAAAGTTGTATAATCTCAATAGTTACATCTATGCACAATTTTGGATGGAAATTTTACTAATAGCACAACAATCTCAATTGTAGTAATGCTGACCGCCCTCTTTAGCGTTTCAATTGTCTTGAACGCTAAAATCAACATTGGGGTTATGTTTCAGACTGCGATAGAGGTTAGCATGAGCACAATTCTTCAGATTCTGATTGTGGTACTTGGGGCGCTCGCGGGGCGGGCTAAGGTTAGCCTAAAACCTGAAACCTACAAGAGAGCGGCGGATATTATAAATTGATGTTCATTCCAATGTGGTTGCAGCGCCTGGGGGAGTTCGATTCCCCCCCGCTCCACTTTAATTAGTCAAATTCAATTCGTCCTCTTATAGTAACAAGATTTCCTTGTCATCAGCTAACTGAAATTAACAATGGGTTTCAAGTTGGCTGTTTATAAGTGTTGGCAGGTGAAATCTTTCGAGATTTAACCTATAAATGGCAGATTAAACAACCACGCTCATCATCAAATAGCTGCTCTCCTCCCCACTGTTCGGCTAGAGTGCGTGGTCTGCGCCTAGCTTCCATTTGAGCTTTCCATTTCTCGTGTTCCTCCTTTATCTGTTTAACTCGTTCTGGTCTCGAAAGCTCTTCAAGACTCTCATTTTGATTCCAAGTAAATCCCTTCTCTGCCTTTTCATATTCCTGTGCTTGTTTAAATCGATCTGGGTGATTTTCTAACAGCCCCACCCATTCTACTTTGCGTTGAAAAAAACAAAAATAGCATCCTGATCGACTTCGCCAGCTATAATAGTCAGGAAGACCAACGCCACTATCCTCTAGAATTCGTAGTACATCATCTTTCGTGATCCCATCTTCTTTAAACGGATACCTAGGAGTGATATTTGGTTTAGTTGAAATCAGTCCTTCTCTATGTTCATCTGCACGAATACCAATATACAGGATTGTAGGATAATCCTTGATATACTCCTCGAAGGGTTCGATCTTCAACATTCGAGTACACCAGCGGGTATTTGGTGACGGTAATAATCCTCGATACATTTTTAACCAATGATCAAATCCTCGGTCTCCCAAGTCACTGGTTAGACGAATAATTTCTTTACCTAAGTAATATTGAATTCGATCCAAATATTCATAGGTCTCATCTAGCTCTTTATGGGTGTCGTTAAAAACATACTCCATTTCGATCTCAGGGTACTTATCCTTCATGTAGATAGCTAACGCAGTGCTATCTTTGCCTCCAGATAATAAACAGATATGTCGGACTTTTCTACCGCTCATCTTTCACATCTCCATTGAGATACCCATCAACCACCTTTGCAAGTGCAGCAAGACGTAACCGTTTTCCACCATCACCCAAGCTCGGCTCATCTAGTATGCCATAAATTTTATCAACTAATGCTTGTACCTCATCTGCGTCTTCTAATGGAACAGAAACAACTGCTCTTCTTTCGGTAACTGCATCATCTAATATCCCGATCCTCAATATTGTTGATCGACTGTTCCCATTCCTTTCAGCGACCAATTCTTCGACACGAACAAACTCGCTAGCAACTTGGCGAAGTAGAATCTGATACTTGGTTACATCAGAATCTAGCCAAGTGAATGGTGGCCGCCCTTGGAATATTGCCCTGGCTAGGGCCTCCCTCCAATCTCGATCATCTTGTAAACTGGCTGCTGCACGGACAAATGGTGTTAAATTTCGATCAACCACCCATTCAACCAAAGGTTGCGCTCGTTTCCGAAGATGTTGTTTTGCCTCTGAGGATGTTCCAGATAATCCGAATACTTCACGTAACTCGGATTCAATTTCATCTAAAAGGTTGGGATAGGCTGACTGAAGGGATAAGATACTACTCCGCAGACTGTCTACAAACTGGAAAATATTTTGTTCACTATCTAGAGATATTTCAAGAGCGGCAGGAAGCTCAAGAAAGAGCAGCTTATAAGGATCAGCAGTTTTCAGCAAAACATCTCTGACTTTTGCTGGTTCTGGGGATTCAAACCGCTTAGTCTTTTTAGCAAAATCGGGCAGTTGGACTGCAAATGTGACGAGGGGCTTTACTACATTTAACAACTGAGGATCGTCATTACTGCCTGCTAAATGTAAAACATCTAATGCATAACTCAAAGCAGAAACAGCATCTCGCGTGCGGCCCGATAACTGATAGAGTTGAAGTTCAAAGGTTTCTGGCAAGCGAGTAAGTCTTTCAAATACCTCGACTCTGAGGTCGGATACAAAATATCCATCCTCATACAAAGCGATATATTCTTTATGCACAAGAATTAATGCAACGATGAGTACAAAAACTGGCCCTTCTCGAACTCCAAATGGTGGGCTTTTGAGAATTGTAATCAACTCGAAAAGTGGGCGTCGTTGATCTCTAGCGCCTTCTAGAAATGCCTCCATAACATCCCATACTGGTTTCCACGTTTTCTTCGGGGCAACCAACCTCCAAGAACCGTTAACGTAAGTGTGAAAGCCTCCTTCCAGTACCATAGAACGGTACATACTCATCTCGGCTGGCGTCCCTATAATGCCAAGACTATCGACCTCTTCAGCTTCGACCATCGCTTGAATTAGATTGCGTCTAGCAGCAGTAGCAGCAGAGGAAAGATTTTCCCGATTCAATAACTCGTTATGAAGCTCTGGGGCTTTGGAATAAATGTCATTACAAAGCTCCGATAACCACTGTTGGAAACGAATCGCCGATGTAATCTGTAAGTTATCGCCATTATGAACCCAATCTGATTGGCTTGGATCAAAAACATAACCTCGAATTCCTATTACTTGTCCAGCTTTATCTGTCACACCTTTAAGAACATTTGCGATACGTATATCCACTTCTTTTTTAGCAACGGGGTCGCCTTGGAGGGCTTGAACATTTTCCCTGATCCATGTCCATGCTTCAACTTCTACTAGTGACTGCTCTAAACCTATGAGTGGTTTGGGGAAAGCGAAAACCAACCTTGAAGATGCCATAACACTAGAAAGTTTTTGAGTCAATTTTATATGCTCATTTCGATGAGCATCATCATGTGATAATACGAAAATGAGCTTCCCATCTGAAGACCCCCAACCATTATTGAACATTTCTGAAATCTGCTCACGATCCCCATCAATAATTTCCACGTCAAAGAATCTAAGTGTGCCCTTCTGAATATAATGAGCGCGGGCAACAAATGGCCGAAGCACGACAGCTTTTTTGAGACGATCAGCAAGATTCCCATGTCCTACATAGCTTAATGCTTCGTTGTAGTACGCATCCAAGTCAACATCGGAACCTTCCCACAAAGCGAAAGCTCGAATAAATTTACGGAATACAACTATAGAATTGCGCTGCAAAAATTCCAGAGTTTCTTCTACAGCATATCGGTCATCTACTGCGATTTTGATGGTTTCCTTTGATGCAGCTAGTCCAACAATAGAGCCATACATGCCTAGTAATCCAATTACCTTTACAATGGCTTTAGACAGAATAGGAGCATCACTAGGAATACGATCAAGAGCATGTTCGATTTCTGCCCATCTCCTTGTTTGTTCGCCTAGCAAAATGCCTGAACCCAATATGTTTGTTACATAATCATAAAGCCTATCTAATCGATAAAACTTTGGACTATTTGGGTCAGCAAGAGATATTGATAAAAATTCTTGAAATCCAAATGGCCCATGATCCATCAAGAACGCGAACAATGAACGTTCATTCTGCGATAATTTGCTTCTGAACAACGGCCATAATAGGAGAGAAGTGAATGGATCAAAAGGGACAGAGGCAGGGATTAATTTACCTAGAGGGAATCTCAATGACGATTCTGATAAAGCCTTGGAGTTAAGGAATTCTTGTACTTCAGCCTGATACCTACTAAATACAAGGGCTTCTTTATCAGTCCATTTTATGGCTGTACCCATTAATGATAAGAACTGCTCAGGCGGTTCAAGAAAAGGAATATCAACGAAACGACCTTGAATTTTTTTCCATTCTATCCTTCGTGTTTCATCATATATAGGCAAGTATCCGTCAATCGAAGAATGAAGAACTGTTAAGAACAAAAATGAACCTTTCCCCCTACTGCTCATCTCTGCCAATTCTTGAAGTATATATATATCCTCAGTTGTCGGATGCTGGGCTGCAAATTCTAGAAATTTCCCAAACTCATCAATAATCAATAAAATTCCATTTAGACCTGCTCCCTTGCATTGGGTAGAAGCAGCTTCAAAAAATTCTAAAACTGCGGAATCCTCTATTGACCCATCAGAGATGGCAGTACGAATTTCTGATGCAAGTGCAGGCAAAACTGAGTCTATTTGGTCACTGAGGTCATTCAGAATTGCCATTTTTAGAGACGTACGATGCCCTACCGAGAGAATTGGCTGGTAGACAACATCGTGGAGGGAGTAATCTTCACGCAGCTTCCGCCCCTGTGTATGTTTTGGATGCTGACTACAAAACAAGTCCGTTATGAACAACAGAAAAGATGTCTTACCAGTTCCATAAGGGCCTGTGATAGTCCAGGCGTGATTATCGTCGGATGCTGTTGCGCCATAAATCAATTTTTTTGCAGCTTCTTGTGCTGTCGCCGTTGGGATGTATTCACTTAAACCGCTTTTATCTTTCCAGTCGCGAGCCAGATTAGCCGAACGATGAAATCTTCCTGTGATGTTTATATACTTACGTAAATATTCCATATTCGATAACCTTATGCTTGTCCGTAATAGCGGGTGATAGAAGAAATTGGGGCGATTGGAGCATCACTAATACGCAATATAGTTTTCATGCCCGCTGTGTCATCATATACCAATCCAGACCAAGCAGGAAGATTTTCTAGTCTTTGAACAAGTCCATTTTCACTTAATTTAAATGCGGCTCCTGGGCTTCCCCAACCATGTAATATTTGCTCAAAGGGAATTACACCTTGAGCAGAACCATAAGAGTTCCAATATTCTAATAAGGCGAATATAAAAATGTTATCGGGGAGTGACGGTTGGAATCCTTTAACAAAACGGTATGTCTTCCCTCCGATTTTTTGAATAATACCAAGTTCCCCCAAAGGGCAGTCGAAGCTATCCTCTATCGGTTTGTTTCCGCTCTCATCATCAGGAAGGTAAGTTCGCAGAAATACTTCCACATCACGTTTTATAGTAGATTTTGTCGCTCTTGTAGCTGGGGATTCTACTAACAATCCTGACAACCAATCTTGAAGAATTTCTCTTGTAAACTCCTGTGTATTCCAACGTGTAAAAGCGAGATACCATGTAGATGCTTTATCTAGCCGACTGACAAGAAGCCAATGCAGGAGCCAGAGAGTTCCGTGATTTTCTAGGTAAGGATCATACCCATTTGGCCCGAATAGCAGTTTTCCTAAATCTGTAACTTGAAATAGCCCTCTTTCGTGCGATTCAACTAGCCGAAGGGTTTCACACCAGTGACGAATGGCAGAAACCATATTCTTGCCCACGCCTAGAATTACAAGCGCATCATCTCGCAAAAAAAGATTGGGGTATTCGATGGTGTATTTGACACCCTTCGGCAGCCACGTATATCTGAATGGAAATGTTTCATGGCCGCTAAAACTGTATTTCAAGTTTTCACGACCCGCTAGTTTCTTAGAACCATTTGAATTTGCTTGGTTTATCAGGGATAATTGCATAGAGTGGCTCGAATCCGAAACCAAATCCGTGCAACGGATTCCGTTTCTATATTAGAATATATGTCCTAGAAACTCCACTATTATATCCGATTATAACGGAGAATAGCTGGATAGGATGATGAAATTGTATCCAGTTTTAGATTATAATATTTAAGATTTTAGTCATAGATATTCAAGGGAGAAAGATATGAGCATTTATCTTGATTATCACGCCACAACCCCTTGTGATCCAAGAGTAGTGGAAGCGATGCTACCAATTTTTAGCGAGGGTTTTGGCAACCCTTCTAGTGTTGTCCATAAGACAGGCCAACAAGCTGCTCATAAGGTTGAATTCGCCCGACAAGAGGTTGCTGCATTAATTGGAGCCGAACCTAAGGAGGTAATATTCACGTCTGGCGCGACAGAAAGTAACAATCTTGCTATTACGGGAGTTGTCATGGGCAATTTCTTACAGCGTAGGGTTGTTGTAACCACCCCTCTTGAACACAAGTCTATTCTTGAAACAACTAAAGAAACAACAAATCTAGGATTTGAAGTACGTTATTTACCCGTCAACAATGAAGGCTTAGTAAACCTTGATACAGCACGCGAAATAATCGATCAAAATACACTTATCGTATCCGTACAGGCAGCAAGCAACGAGATAGGGACGATTCAAAATGTTCGAACGATTGCAGATTTCGCTCACGAAGTCGGAGCCTTGTTTCATACCGATGCAGCGCAGGCTGTTGGGAAAATACCCGTTAGTGTAATTGAGTGGGATGTTGATCTTTTATCTATCAGCGGGCATAAACTTTATGGCCCCAAAGGTGTTGGGGCGCTTTATATGCGAGGCGGGCCTTATTCTTTGCCGATTAAGCCAATTATCAGAGGTGGAGGACAGGAATGGGGATTACGTGCTGGTACACTCAATGTCCCTGGAATCGTAGGTCTTGGGATGGCCTGTACGATTTGCCGAGAGAGCTTAGATAATGAAGCACGTCATATTGAAATATTACGAAATGAGTTTGAAGATATTATTAGCCAAGCGATTCCTGAGATAAAAATCAATGGGGCAATCAACCAGAGATTACCAGGAAACAGTAATATCACTCTTCCTAACGTTGATGCTGAGGTATTAATTGCAAATCTGCCCGATATTAATTTAAGCACTGGCTCTGCTTGCACGACTGGTGCTCTCGAACCATCTCATGTATTGACTGCTATTGGTTTGTCAAGAGAACTAGCATACCATACATTTAGAGTGGGTATCGGACGATTTACAACAAGAGAAGAAATAATCGACGCGGCGGAATCAATTATTAATTCATTCAAATTTATAACGAATCTCTACTAACTTCATATGTCTCTTTCTTTAGAATGTAGTTTTCCCATCCTAAATTAATTAGAATAATTTCTCCACTCCAGATAGCTTAAAATAGCAATTCTAACTCTATGTTTTTCTCCACATGAATTACGCCACTAGGAAGTAGGTGACAAAAGCCCTTGTCATCATAATGAATAAAAGCTATTTTGTTAAGTCCCCCCAATACTGAGGACTTGAATCTAGCAAAGTTTTGATATTTTATCCAAGTGCATAAATCAACATCTTTTTGTGCTTCGGGTTGTTTATGATGCAAAATGACTAGAACCTGCTCGGATGCCTTAAGTTTTGTATCAAGGACTCTAACAAAACCTTCCACTTCTGCAACTATAGGAACGCTAATTAGGGTAATTCTATCGACAATTTTTTGTGCTTCTATTATGGAGCACTGGCTAAATAATCGTATAAGCTCAATTAGTGACCAATCAGCAAGCTGACACACCAAACGAGAATCAGAAAAGTTTGGGTCTATTTCATATCCAATGTGTGCGACATTACGCCTATTTCTAACATCAACCAAAACCTCAAGTAGAGGCAGTACAAATATTCTAAGGGATGGGTCTAATGAACCTGTATTTTTTACAGAGTTGACTACATATGATCTATTGAGATGGACACCAATTGGGGTATAAGTGTGCGTCGGACTTCCCAGCAATTCTAGTATTCGTAGATAAGTCTCAGCATATCTTCCTCCTGATAGCTCATCAGGTCTGTACCTCCCAAGTGCAAATTGAGTTTTAATATCTTGATATTCGCTGAGAAGGATTTTAAGCAAATCGGCAGGAATTGCTTTACTTAGAACATTAATTAAGTCTTGAGTTGTAGCTATCATGGCTTTCTAGACAATCTTCAATCCAGCGGGAAGGAGATTTTCTATATCTTTTTCGCCCTCCTTTGTCAAGAAACATTCTCCTTGGGCTGTTCGCCCTATATATTTATTGTTGGTTACAGAATTCTTCAGGGATTGTCGATCCCCTCCGATGGTAGGGAACACTTGATATAAAAATTCGATAACAGCATCCAGGCGTGCGCTATTTATAGCCAATACTTTTTCTAGAACCCATAATCCAAATTGGATCTTTTGTCTAGATTTTATCGTATGCAAGCTCTTAATATCAAAATCTCCCAAATCTTTACTTTGAGATTCCCACTTTTCTATCAGTCCACCTATTTCGTTCTGAGAATTTTGCTCCACTTTCTTTTTAAGGCTGGGTTTTCGGGAACTCCTCGAATCCTGATAGTCAAAACCAACCAATTCACTGTTCTTAATCTCTTGAACTATAGTGACCACTTCTTTATCTCCAATTGGAGAAAGTTTAAAACCATCCTTTGTCTCAATCAACACATCATCCTTTAAACGGGTAATCAAATTACCAAAAGAAGTTCCCCATAACTTTTTTTCTCTACTTGCACTAATTATTAATTTTCGCGAAGGCACGGGTGATGAGAAATGTTTGTTATATCCCCACACATAAATCAATATAAATCTCCTTTGTTGTTCGGCCTTTGTTTTCCCTTTAAAATCTTTCACCTTCAACTCTAGGCGATCATCTATTGGAAAAACCTCATCTAAATCAATTACTTTTCTAGATTCTGTTTCTTGAAATTTCTCATCTGCCTCTGCTACCTTTTCAGGCAGTTTTTTCAATTCAGGTGATGACTCAGGTTGAGACCCTACAAGCTGAGGTGGTTGTCCTAAGACTGTATCAGCGGCTCTATTTCGAAAATTCAAAACTGCATTGGATGTCCCATTTCCAAGTAATAAATTACCAACCTTTTCAATTGCATTATCACTTACTTTGAATTGTATGTCCAACTTATAATTGTCACCTGAATGTTCTTCACGTAAAGTGTATTCGTTCAATACTGTTTGATTCTCCATATCTATGGGGGAACCACAGTAATAACATCTGATTTTTCCAGTTATAAGCATCTTACCGCAGCTTATACATCGAATTTGTTTGTCACATCCAGGGCAAAAATTAAAGTCTTCAGCGAATTCATGGTTACAGTAGGGGCACTTATTCATTTCATAACCCTCTTTACGTTACTCACCCTTGATGCTCTCAGGGGCTAAAAAGGTATCTTAATCTTCTTAGCCCCTAAACTGTTCACTTCTCATTCTCCGAACAATCGTCCTGCCAAATACAAAATGTGCCGTGCCAAATACTTGTTGTTCCCGACTACCTTGACATCCCTATTAGCGCAAATTCTCGAAATCCGCTCAAAATCAAAGTAAACAGGGTCAATATGAAAGAAAAGCTACAAGCATCAACATTCACTGAATCCGCACGAGTAGCACTTGCGGCAGCCTTCCTCATTGACCACCGAGGCCTGTCCACATTCCGGACACAGGTCGCCAAACTTTTGGCCGATCGAGTCTATTGAGGGCTGGCGTGCCAATTCCGAGCCCGGCGCCAGAGATAAGCTTTCGTCTGTATCAGATGTAAGCGGTTCTTCACCATGATCAGCAGCGCTGGATTCCAGGTACTCAACCAACGCCTGGGCCACCCCATCAGGTAGCGAACGCACCCGGTTCGGCCCAAAGCCCAAAGACCGTCCGCCGCCGATCCCAGATAGCTGGCGCAGCACCTCTTTCAAACGCTCGCGGGGCGCAATCGGCGAGGAAAGCCGCAAGATATAGGAGATCAGCCGACCAATCGCTTCCGAGACCGCCGCCGTATCCGAGCCGGCTTTTGAGGTGTTGATGAACACTTCAAACGGTTGATTCCCCCCATTCTCGTTGACAGTAACAAAAGCCTTGCCCAGCGGCGTTCCGACGGTGATCGTATATCCGGACAACCGGCGTGGGCGAGGTTTCTTACGATCCTGCCAGATTGCCAGCTGCCCGGCAGGCTTGCCTTCGCCAGCCAACGTGGGAGCTGCAGTAAAGGGCACCGCTGTGGCGCCTAACGGTGCAGGCAGCGGTAAGGTAGTTGCAAGCTCGACGGATGGCGTCTCACCCTTCTGGCGAGCAGTGGCCTTGGTCTCAAGCACCACTTTCTGGCGCGAGCCGGTTACATACACTGTAATTCCCTTGCAACCCAGCTCCCAGGCCAGCCGGTAGGCCACTGCTACATCTTCTTCAGTGGCATCTTCAGGAAAGTTGATCGTCTTGCTCAGGCTGTTATCGACGAATGCCTGCATCGCCGCCTGCATCCGCACATGCTCTTCAGCAGTAATATCCTGCGAGACCACATACACCTGGCGAATCGCTTCCGGTACCGCCTCGACATCCTGGCACGTGCCATGTTCCATAACCTGTTCAATGATCGAAGTGCGAGTCTCCTCATCCAGGCCGGCTGCGATCAACGCCTGCTCGAATGATGGGCTGGCATAGGTGAGCCGCAGATCCTTACCCTGATCGTTGACATGTCGGATGTATGCCAGGGCGAACACCGGCTCGCAGCCATAGCCTTCGCAGCCGGCCACGGTGGCAATCGTGCCGGTCGGGGCAACCGTGGTCTGCGCAGCATTACGGATGCCATCACTTGCCAGGTCATCCTGCAGCGCCTCCCAGTCAAGCGAGGGGCGATCCCAGTCGTGCGCATACACGGTCAGCGGTTTCGGCGGCTGCCAGCGCATCCCATGATGATTACCGTTTTTACCGTTGCTGGTGGAGGTATCGTACAGGCTGCCATGGATCGCCGGGAACGGTCCGCGCTGCCTGGCCAGCTCGATGCTGGTTTTCATGGCATGATAGCGCACAAACTCCATCACTTGAGCAGAAAATTCCTGTCCCTCCAGCGAGCCGTAGCGCACCCCGACATGGTATAGCAGGTCGCCCAAACCCATGATACCCAGGCCAATGCGCCGGGCGCGGTGGGCGGCTTCTTTCAAGCCCGGTACAGCCGGTACATAAGCATTGGCATCGATGACATCATCCAGAAAGATGGTTGCAAGCTCAACACTCTGGCGCAATTTCTCCCAATCCACGGTGCCATCCGGCCCGCCATGTTGCGCCAGGTTAACCGAGCCCAGGCAGCAATTTTCCATCGGACCTAAAAATTGCTCGCCGCACGGATTGGTTGCTTCTAATGGATACAGGTGCGGTACTGGGTTCGTCCGGTTAGCCGCGTCCAGGAAGAGCAACCCTGGCTCACCATTGTGATGCGCCTGGCGGACGATTTTATCGAACAGGTCGCGCGCCCGCACGGTTCTGTACACGCGCATCGGGAGCCCGGCTGCTTCAGCCTGGTCGAGGGTGCCCAGGAAATCCTTGCATTCCGGGGCAGAAATATCGATGAAACGCAAATCCCAATCGGTGTCGTCGCGCACAGCCCGCATAAAGGCATCGGTGATGCCCACCGAGATATTAAAGTTAGTAATACTGTTTTCATCGGTCTTGCATGTGATAAATTCTTCAATATCAGGATGGTCAACGCGTAAGACGGCCATATTCGCGCCGCGCCGGCTCCCACCCTGGGCCACCTCACCGAAGGCCTTATCGTATACTCGTAAAAAACCCACCGGCCCGGTAGCCTGTCCAGCTGATGATTTCACCAGCGCCCCTTTTGGGCGTAGACGCGAGAAAGAGAAACCATTGCCGCCGCCGGTCTGCTGAATCAACGCCGCATCGCGCAGCGTTTGAAAGATACCCGCTGAGTGACGGCCCATATCGTCGATGATTGGCAGCACAAAACAGGC
>CAZVYK010000014.1:0-12494 GCA_964630915.1 uncultured Caldisericales bacterium
GGAAATTCGATTGGCGGAAATTCGATTGGTGGAAATCTGCACAGGGAATCTGCACAGGAAATGCATTCAGGGAATTCGATTGGCGGAAATTCGATTGGTGGAAATTCGATTGGCGGAAATTCGATCCTTTCTACTTTCCTACACACATATCTTGCAGGGGAATCTTGCAGGGAATCTGCACAGGGAATCTGCACAGGGAATGCATTCAGGGGAATCTTGCAGGGAATCTGCACAGGAAATACGTAACATATACGTAGTCATTCCGTAGAAGTGTTGTAGGTACTCCTAGAACAATGTCTGTCTGGGGTGCTGTCTAAGCCCGAAGCCATAAACTACTGGTACAAGGGGCGCATCTGTTAGAATTTAGAGCGGAAAAACTCTTATAGAGAAAAAAATTTTTGTAAGATGGCGTATTCTAAGGAGTTAGAGAAAAAAATATTTTTTGGAAAAGACTTGACTAAACAGAAATAGCATGATATAATTACCGTAACATAGAATTATGTCTATAGTTATCATGTCTGCGTAGGGGGAAAACGCACCCCCTACTTTTTTTAGATGAAAGGATCACACATGCAAACTAAAAATTTTATACTATGTGGGAAACCACTGTTTGAGAGCATCGAAGGTCTTAAGATGGAAAGTGTTGTCGTAGGCGGAAATTCTGAAACATCTGGATCAGGCGAGGGTTTCTTCTCGAGGATGCTCGGAGAAAGTCAAAACCCAGTTCGCAGAGAATCGGAAATGATGCACTACTACCTTGCAGAGAAAAAGAAGCTTTTAGAAGAGAGGGAAAAGCTCTTGGAGAAACAGAGCAAAGACCTAGAAATTCTAAAGAAAGAAATGCGAGCAGAAGTAACAACCAATAGAAACCGAGCAGAGAAAAGCACAGTTTCCTTAGAGAGTTCCCAAAAGCTAAGACTTCGTGCAGAGGAGAAAGTAACAACACTCGAAGAGCAACTAAAAGTTTTACAGCAAGAGAATATGACACTAAAAGAGCAACTACGACTAGCACTCGAGAAACTAAGACCTATTCAGGAAGAGGAAGAGAAAACCAGCCAGAGAGACAGAGACTTAGAATCTGTGCTGAATCTCATGCGTGAACAGAACCAAGTCCTAGAAGACAGAGAAAAAGAAACTATGCTAGCAATGCATACATGAAGGTAGGAGGTGTAAAGATGCTTTCAGAGAAATATATAAAAGGTTACGGAATTTTTGATTTCGTGTCATGGGGAGAGCAGTTTAATATCTATCGTAAATTTTTTAAGAAGCAAGGTACAGAGAAGCAGACCTACTTGATAAGCGGGAAAGCCAGCCTACCAAAAGGAGTAACCCGATGAACATCATAAAGAGCCTCATCGAAAAAATAAAGAAGGTATTAGAACACTGGAAGAAATTCACAGGGGAAGAAATGAAAGTTACCAGATGCAACCTAACAGGTTTAATTATTTTACGCTCTGGTGTAGAATCTTGTCGCATAGAATCTTCTAGGAAACTTCCACCATTAGCAAAGAGATTACGAGAGCATGCGAAGTTGGGCGGAATTTCCGTAAATGATTTTCTACCCTCCCTACAATACTATGCAGAGGAGAATAAGAGAGGTCAAAACTTCATGGCACAGATAACCACGGGCGATCTAGAACCAACAATGAGTGTTCTTGATATGCTCTCAAAAGCTGTAACAGTGGATGCGGAAAAACAGAGTATTGAAGCAGGTGCGAACACTCTCTCCCAGTGGATGAAGGGAGTAGTCCAATCTGCCGTGCTTCATCTGCCCAATAGAAGTTGTCCTGTTCTTCTTTCTCCAAACACCGAAAAAGTAGAGAAGCTACTAAATCACTTGTTTAAACCGTTTCCATTCCTCCTACGCAATAGTCTTTCTTCCTGTGATGAGCTTAAGAAGGACGGAAAACAAGAGAGGCTATATCTTGCATTAGTCATCAGGCTTTCTAATGGAGAATTTGTAAGAACTAGACAGATTTTGAATAGGGTGTTGGAAAATAACAGCCTAGTATCTTACATCATAACGAGCAAGGTAAGAATGGAAGCCCTAGAAAAGAATACTAGTTTTCCCCATACCTACATAGAGGACGTGAACCTCGAAGAACTGGAGAAAATAGAACCTATCCAAGTTTGGAGGGATGTAAAAAGAAATCTCCAACAGAAGATGCAACCCCCTAAAGATAAGAGAAACCAGAAAAAGAAAGAAGGCTAGAACCATGACTAAAAAGAAAGTAGAAGAAGTGTATAAAGAAGTTTCTGCGGAGGACATGCCTCAAGAACCAAAGAAAACTGTAAACGAAGATAGAGCAAGACTTCACAGGGAGAGAATGCAAGAAATAGTTTTAGAAAGACAGAACAGAGAACGCAGATTAGAAGAGTGCAAAAATAGAATCGTTGTTCTAAAAAGACTACTGCACGGAATCCCTAGTGATAATACTCTCTCCAATTTCGCACAGTACGTTGAGAATCCCCTATTAAAGTGGACACTCACCTATGAAAAGATTAAAGCACCTGTAGACTACAAGCCTACGGAGAATGACGATATGTACAGGTGGGTCGGGTGCTATGGGAGGGATACAGTGATCTTGGGAAAGGAGAAAAACCTAAAGCGTATTCTGTTCATAATTGCAATTAGACAGGGAAGCCCTCGACAAGGCTCTATAAACTGGAAAGCATTTTTTGACATAGATAATGACTCAATGGAAGCCACCTTCAAGAAAGATGCTTGGAACGAATTTTTGGCGGGAATAGATGCAAAGAGAAAAGAGATTGAATCTCAAATACTAGAAGCGGAAGCGGAAATATTGAGAATCAATAAGATTGAGGAGAAGAATAACGAGAAAGCAGAAGCAAGAGCGAAACTAGCAAAGCTAGCGGAAAAGCATTATATCGGGTGGGTAGAAGAAATTACATATAATCCCGAAACGTTAGACCAGATACGCCATGCTTCCTACAATGGACATCGTGTTAGAATGCTAAACGGAGTAGATGCAAGAGATCAGATTTTAGACTATATCGAAAGAAACAAAAAGAAATTTGTAGGTTCGGTGTATGGGGAATTACTCGAATTTCTCCGACCAGAAGAAAAGGACTAGTATATGCGAAAATCAAAAGACATTGACATAGAAGGCGGAAAGACAGTCCACCTAAAAGAATTGAACTTAAAGCAGATAAACGCCTTGAAAGAGGCATCCACTAGTAACTATGCTTCTTTCTTTGGACAGATAGCTAGAACACTAGATTTGAACAGCGAGGATTTACTAGAATTGACATTCTCTGATATAGCGAACTTGCTTGACGCATTCTGCGAGGTGAACACAAGCTTTATGGAAATCTTAGAAAAGGCAGATATGAAAGAACTTTCTAAAAAATTCATGGATGACCTAAAGAAGAACATGCTAATTGACCTGCAGAATATAGGAAAGTAGCATGACATCCCAGAGAGATAAGAATATATTTGAGGATTTAAGAGAGAACACAGAGGAAGACCAGAAAGACAAGGATCAGAAGTTCAGAAAGATAATGAAGCACTTGATCCCTGCTGTAACTGGCTTTTCTCTAAAGGAGAGAAAAGAAAATGAAAACATGGACAACAGAAGAACTAAAAGTATTAATCAAGCAATATCAAGATGGAATCAAGAGTGATAAGAGACTAGAGAGCGTCTACAAGGAAATACGGATCAGCCTCCCTAATCGTACAAGGCATGCTATTGTTGCGAAAGTAGATGAACTTCGTCAGAGAGGCGTTTTACCCGAAACCGTGCGAGGCTGGACGGAAAAGGAAGAGCGAGAACTAATAAAGCAGTATCAGGAAGGCTTCAAAGAAGGCAGAAACTTAGAGAGTATCTATGAGGAAGCATCAAAGAGACTTCCTAATCGTACCCTTCACGCTATCATTTCTAAAGCTTCCGAGCTAAGACAGAAGGGATTATTGCCCTCTTTCTATAGGAAACTAAGCGAGAAAGAACGCTTAGATATAAGGGAACTGGTACTGGAGGGAAGGTCTTTAAAGGAGATTTCCAAAATAAAAGGAATAAACTATAGTACGCTGTGCAGTTGGCACAGGGAGTACTTACTAAAAATGGCATTATAGTAGGTTGTTTTGAGGCATTTTAAGTTGGCTCTCTGGTAGGAGAGCCTTATTTTTTGCATGAAAGGAGTCAGAGAATGGCAAACGCTACAATAAATGTCCTTCTTAACTATGTGGAAACAGGGAAGGAGACGATCGAGAACACTCTAAAACAATTGAAGAATTTCCAGATTGATCTTAATCTGGACAAGGTGAAAGCACAGCTAGAAAGTATCAACTTTAAGGTAACAGAAACTAACTTAAAGAAATTCGTAGATAGCTTTTCAAAATCAATGGAAGTGGTCGCAGGCAAAACAAAAAGCCTCATAGAAGAACAGGGAGAAGCTATCAGAAACGAACTGATAGAGACGGACAAAGGAATAAAAAAGGTAATTGCAACAGGTCTAGTTGGTGCAACTGCTCTTCTAGGTACTCTGTTTGAGGGAAGAACTCTATTTCAATATTTCTCTGAAAAGGCAGGTCTCCTAATGGAGAACTTGACAGACTTTTTCAATATCAGCAAGGTAGGTCTGGAGAATATAAAGGATGGAGTGAAAACCTTCTACAACATCTTTTCAAATGTGACTTCGGCTGGTAGTGCTTTTCTAGCCTCGTTAAAAGGAATGGGTGCAGGTTTCGCAGTGCTTCTAACCCAAGTTTCTCAAGTTTACGTCCTGAAATCAGCTATAAAAGAGATAAAAGATTACTTGTTTCTCTCAAAAGATAATATTGAAAAAAGTGTATCACCTGTTGATAGAATCGGCAGAATACTAGCCAGTATAGACGTAGCAATGCACCAGATGGTCATTGTGCGGGGAAAACTACTAAAATCAATGCTTCTAGGCGTGACATCTGCGACCTCTACAATACTAACCTTCTTTACAACTTCTAGTTCTCTGATAGCCAGTATTTCTAGCCCTATTTTTGCAATAATAACTGGACTAGGCTCTGTAGCAGGGCTTCTAAATGTATTTACTCGCTGGACATTCGTGACCAGAAGCACCGTAAAAGCTTGGTTCGGTGACGGAAAGTCACAGATTACACTTGTCTTGTACCAACTCAAGAATGCTCTGTATACCATTGTCAAACCTATAGGTACAGGTTTTTGGGGAAAAGCAAAAGCATTTCTAGGATTTGGAGAATCTTATTTAAAAAGAGGTATGAGCTGGCTAACATCTGGAAGCTTACTTAAATTCTTTGAGGATATTCTAAAGGCAGTCCGAGAGATTACAGCCCAACTTCAAGCGATGTCCAAAGTGAATCTAAGTCAGAATTTAGGGGTAGCTCAAAAGCAGTTGCAGTCTATCACATCCCAGATTGTTACATTTAAACAAAAAGCATCTTCCGTAGCTACTTCTATACCACAAACAGCGGTTAGAATACCAGCAATACCACAAGCACAAAAGACATCCACAGCTGTCGCACCAACTCCGACTACTACACAGCAAGCTAGTAACGCTGTTTCTCTGTATACAACGCAGATTAAAGCTCTTACACAAGCACAACAACAAAATACAACAGCTACACAGCAAAGCACAGTTGCACAGGCACAGCAAGCACAACAAGCCCAAGCATCTATTCCAGCACTAAAAGCAGTTCAAAAGACGCTCTGGGGAGATGAGCCAGTACAAAAAGCATCTAGGAAAGACATAAGAGAGAAGCAAGAAGACCTATTCAAAAAGGTGCTTTCTACTAAGACCAAAGGCGAACTAGGGGACGTAATGCTTCCCCAGAAGATTGCACCAGATAAATTAAGGGATGCATCCACCATAATAAGCCAGATGCTAAAGACAGCAAGAGAAACAGCCAGCAAATACTTTAAAAGCATCGGAGAAAGTGGTAAAAGAGCGGGCGACTTTATAATGAACATCTGGACAAAGGTAAGAGCGGAAATAAACAAGCCTCTTAAAGCATCCGAGAAAGACCCCTTATCTGAAACACAGATTAACCAAGCGAAGAGAAAGCAAGAACTACTTGCTACGTACAAAGAACTTACTGCACATATCCAGAGACTAAAAAACTTTCTTTCTCTCCCTATGGACTTATACCCCAAGAAGATTTCAAAGGAGCAGTTGCAGAATTTAGAAAAGCAAGGAGAAGCTCTAAAGTATCTAGCAAATCTTGAGAAAGTTCTAACGGATGCCTCTGTTGAGGCGGAAAGAGTGAAGACAGACGCTTCTAAAAGAGATTTGATAACTTTGGAGAAGAAGAAAGCTACTCTACTAGACTACTTAAAAGCTACGGTTTTATCAGGTCAGAAAATTACAGAACTTCTAAGCAAGGAAGTCGAGCTAGAAAAAAAGATTGAAGAGGAGGACAAGACCAGAAAACAAGGGTATGCCGAGAGAATGAAAGAGCTAGCCCGAAAGAGAGATGACTTACGGAAAGATATTGAGAGAATCACCAAAGAAGAATCTGAAAAGGTATTGCTGTATTCTGGAATACCTATAAAAGCACTCCTAGACAATATAAAACTCTGGGGAGAGAAAATCAAAGCATCTGGACTTCTAAATTCAGGTGCGAAGATTGTTACTCAACTAATGGATGGAGTACGGAGTAAATACGGATTACTGCGGGAAACTTTCACAAAGCTAACTGATTACATTATGAAGTTTTTCCCTCGCTCACCTGCATTATTAGGAGCTTTACGGCTTCTTGTTTCGAGTGGTGCAAAGATACCCGTCCAACTAGCAGAAGGAGTTAAGAAGGGTGGGAGCAGTCTTATAGATGCAGTGGACAGCCTAGCAAGTCGGGTAATGGAAGCATTTAAGCCCATGTTAGACCTTCAATTTGAAGCTTCAAAGTTAAAGATGGATACTAACGAACTGCGAAAGTGGGAATATGCACTGGCTGAATTTGGCATCAAGGCGGGGGATATGATGTTTGTGTTCGAGAACATGCGTAAAATGACATCCTCCCCAGATGCAGACCAAGCAAGCTTAATGAAGCGACTAGGCATCAATTTAGAGGATTTGTCTAAGACTCCCGACACACTACAGAACCTATATATTGAAGTTTTGAAGAAGGTACAGAATTTAAGAGAACTCGTAGAGGAGGGGAAAACTACAAAAGGAGAATACCAGAACGAGATACAGAAATTATTTGAAGCTCTGGGAGTGTCCCAAATGTCTAATTTTGCAAGAGCCTTACAATCTGGCGATATAGAAGGTGCAAAAGCTCGGTTTGCTGAATTTTCTAAGCTTCAAATGAACATGTCCGATCATTATCTGGAGATGATTGTAAAACTCAATAGGTATTGGGAGCAGATAAAGCAAGTAACCGTTGTTCTCGTAAATGCTATGTATGAACAGGTACTCCCTGCGATACTAGCCGTGAGCAAACAGATAAACGAATTTATAAAGGCTAACTCTGGGAGGCTGAAAGCTAGCTTTATAGCCGTAGGTCAGGTATTTAAAACCCTCTTCTATATGTTCGGGGAAGTCCTAAAAAGCTTATTCTCCGACTTTTCTGGAACTATGGAAAGTATCGTATCTTACTTATTCGTATTCATTCCGTATCTTGGGAGGATTGCGGTTTCTCTGCTACGCCCGATTTATACGGATATATTACAAACTTTGTGGCTATTCCTCAAAGCCTTATTCAATACAGCGTATTCTTATATAGTAGAAATACCTAATCGCATAGGCGTAGGTCTCAAGAAGACGGTCGCTGTGATGATGAATGATGTCAATATGGCTGTTCTAAAATCTGTAGAAAAGCTAGCCAAAGGTGTAGCATATGTTATGCGTAGGATTCCAGGGTTGGCGGAAACTGCAAACAGCATAGAGAAAGCATTTGAACAAGCTACAAGACAAGTGGCGTACATACAAACGGCATCCGTAGCAACTGCCTTAGATAAGCTAGACGCAGAGATAGAGAAAAGGCAGAAACAAGCCATTCAGAGAACTACCAGAGAATTTGAAAAGGGTATGAATGAGCTAAATAATGCAGTGCGAAAAAATGCAGGTGCTAGAAACTGGATCGGAGCTTGGGAAGATATAAAGAAAGAAACTGAAGCAGTATTCAAAGATTTCAAGGAGGTTTCTAAATCTACGCCACTTGGTAACAAGCTGACAGCGTACATGGAAGAATTATCAAGGCATCTTTCTAATCTGGGGAAACAAATAAGCGGAATGGGAGACCCAATCAAAGATGCCACTGACAAGATAGAGAAGTCATCAGACAAGCAGTCTGGCAGTTTAGATAAACTCCGCCTCAAACTGGATGAAACAAAAGTTTATCTTTCTTCCATAAAAGAAAAGATAGGTAATTCCCCTAAAACAGCCTTAGAGCAGGTGACAGGGAGAAGCCCTATAAAACTAGCAACTGATATTGGAGAAAAAGAACGCCAAAAGAAGTTACAACAATACGATGCGGGAGGACTAGAGGGTGTGCCTTTCAGTAACTCTTCTCAAGCAAAGATAGAGCAAGGCAAAACTATTGCTGTAACCGAAGAAACAGCGAGGAAGTTTGTTTCTATCCGTGAAAAGCAAGTCCAACAAGAACTAGAAGAGCTAAAGTTAAAGCATGAAAAAGAACTGCTCGAAATGTCCAAACAAAACTACTCCAAGTTAGAGCTAGAAAAAGTATATCTGGGAATGAAAGCAATAGAAGAAAAGAAAGCCAACGAACTTTCCGTCAAGCTAGAGAAGGAAAAACAACTAGAACTTGCACGCATAAAAGCGGGCGTATTCCCCGATAAACAAAATCCATTCGACTTTGAAGGAATAGGAGCTAGAACAGATTTTGAAACAATCCAGATGGAACAAAAGCGAGATGAAGACCTACAAAAGATGCGTGATTATGGAGCTAGCCAACTAGAAATCGAGAAGGTCAAAGGTCAGTATGCTACCATGATTTCAGAGCAAAGCAGTAAGTATACGCAGACAATCATTACAGGTCTCCTTCAATTCGCAGAGACTAGTTTTGCTACACTAGCTACTACTATGGACAAACTATACATTCTAGCAGGGAAACGGTTTAAAGGCTTGTGGTATGCAGGTAAAGCGTTTGCAATAGCTCAAGCGGTGGTTAATACTGCTCTCGGAGTAACTCAGGCTATAGCTCAAGGAGGTATTTTTGGTATAATTACAGGTGCGATTGTAGCGGCGGCGGGAGCTGTCCAGATTGCAACAATAGCGGCTGAAACTTATGCGGGGCCCGCTGAGCTAGCCAAAGGAGGCATAATAAAAAGCGGAACAACTCCAACGGCTGATGATGTGCCTGCACTACTTTCTAGGGGAGAAGCTGTATTGCCTGCAAAAGCTGTTCAGTATTACGGAGAAGATAATATTGCAAAAATGATTTCGGGGAAACTTGGCAAAGAGAGAATTGTATCACCCGAAATTCCAGAGGGCTTTTTCATTTCCCCTATTACAAAAAAGTTCTCCGAAGGTGGCATCATAAATCCTATGGAAAACCTAAATATTTCAAGCTCTCACAAGAACAGTAGCATGAGCAGTTCAAGTCAAGGGAAGACTGAATCAGGAGGAAGTCAAAATAATGTAAAGGGAGGCACGAATATTGTAAACATAGTAGACCCTAGCCTCCTACAACAATACCTGAATACTTCGCAGGGAAGGAATGCGATATTTAACATTATTTCTAATAACTCTGCTCGATTTCGTACGGCACTAAGCACCTAGTCACTATATTTTGAAATGAAAGGGAGTCTGTGACGCTAAAAAGTCGCAGAATCCCTTTTATCATTGTTTCTAAGCCTCTGTCTGAATTGGGTACAGTTTAATGAGTCTTGAATCAAAAAAGCTTTTTCAATTCAACCTAGCGAATCCTAGAGCGTCTTTTTTAGAGGGAAATCAGAATTTTTAGGAAGCTGTACACTTGCAGGTAAAAAAGCAGAAAAGTAGGACGGGTGTGCGAAAACGAAAAAAGACCACTCGCTGTCTAGCTCATGGTCTCTTCTGGGGAATCAGATTTTAAAGAAGTATACTTGTCCTCTTCCTTTTTTTACAACCGCTTGAAAGTCAATCCTTTTCGCCTTGCAATACTTCTTTAGGGCTGTTCCAAAATTAGTATTTACTTTAGCATCTGTGTCGCTTGAAGGCATTGTCTGTTTAAATTCCGCTATCATAGCACTTGAAGTAATATCATACGAACTTGCTAAAGGCGACCCTCCTTTCAAATTCTCACTAAAGAAGGAGTCAAAGAATACTCTGTAATCCTCATGAACAGCACAATCAAGTTGTTTCTGTCTCATGGTTTCGCTGGTAAATGGGATAAGCCCATTTCCCAAGTAGTACTGGGTACATCCTAGCATGAAACTGTCGAATTTCTGCCACTCTTGGTCATCCCATTGTTCAAAGAATAGCCTCCCAAAGTCATCTACTGGCTTATACTCACTGGAGTAATGGCATTCTAGCTCTATATCAAATCTTCTCCCCTTATCGCTTTCGCTACTTCCTTCTACTTGATAGTTGGTAGATAGTGAAAACTTAGGACTCTTCGATGCAGGTATAAAAAAGGGTTTCATGTTCTTTTTTTCTACCTCTATGCCTTCCGTCATTACTGAATACAACCTCCTAAAATTGAAGGACTTCTTGGCGTCATCTATGAAGATTATATCAGTATCGAGGTCTAGCCGTTGCCATAGGAAAGCACGGTCAAAAGTGAACTGGCGACCATCCATAGTAAGAACATTTCTAAGTTTGCTGATACCTTCCAAGATACGTCCTTTTCCAGTTCTCCCTCTCTCGTCATCATCGGTTTGTGAACTTTCCGATAGAATAACCGCTTGTCTTTCTGATGGGTTTCGGTACTTGTGGAGCAAATACCCTATTCCTGATTTTAGGGAGGAATGCCTTTTCGATATACTGCTTCTTTCTTTCTCGGTAAAGTCGGTCTTGTTCGGAGGAGTACACACATTGTAAACAAATCTTTCATAGTCCCCCTCTTCCAGATTTGGTTTAAAATCCCTCTGTATGATACTTGTGTTCCATATCTGCTTTTTAATCTCTGAATAAGGGATCAATTCTATTGCATCTTTTCTAACTTCTACTACTCCGTTTCTAAAAGGGTAATAGGCTGAACTCTGCGAGTCCTCCAGCAAGTCCAGTGTAATTCTAGGGAGAAAATTAAGCCTAGTTTCATCTAGGAATCTATGAACTCCGTTTCTGAAAGCGTCCTGAATTACTAGAGGCTGATTACGTATGCTGTCCCCTACAAACTTTTGGACATCTTTAGATGTGGCTAGCTCAATTATGTTATTTTCTAGGTGGACAATTCGGTTCTCTGTTACGCCTAGAGTCGTTTTTTGAGCATAGATATAGAAGCCTCCTTGCTTGTTCGCAAAATCGACCATCTTAGTATTGCTAAAATGTAGTTTCCCTTCCTTATCAAATTCCCAAAAGAGACCATTCGCTCGTTGTTGTGCTTTTTCTCCACGCAAGAACAAACAAGCTTTTTCATCTGCCCAAGCCCGAATAATTAGACAGCTTGGAGTATACATGATATACCCGTTAATGTGTTTTGGCTTGCTATCTCGCATAGGAGACGTAGTTTTGAACTCAAACTTTGTGCCTTTCAGAGCATCGAAGACTTGCTTTACATAGATGTTCGTAAAAATTCTTCCTTTGGAATCCATTTTTTCAGGATTTGTATTGACTTCTACTCCTACGTTTGCTAATATAGTTAGCAACTCTTTTTGGTCTGCTGACAGGTTAAAATCTTTCATGTCTACCGTCGCAGGCTTGTTGTTCTCCTGAAACATCTTAGCCTTGAGGTCGGCAATCTTCGAGGACAAATCTAAGATGTTTTCTTTTTTTATGATGTCCTCACATTTTCCGCCGTTTAGAATGAAGCAACGAAAATCTGCCTTGCATACCTTGATCCCGTTCTTCTCTAGTGTTTTTCTCCATTCCTTCTGTAACTCCACAACTATTTCATTTACTCTTTCACCCTTCTTAAATTCTACTGGTTTTATACGGTGTATTACATGAATGCCTTTTCCGCCTGAACTCCTTCGGATAGTAGCGTCAGGAAGCATGGCGGAAATCTTGTTGGCTGTTTCTTCTACATTCTCTATGTCGTCTATATCCATTGCGAGAAAGGTCAGGTAAAACTTGGGCTGTCCTATAATCATGACTCGCCCTGTGTACCCTATAGCGTTACCTTGAGTACAACAGTGTACTCTTTTCTCCATAGACAACTTACCAGTATATTCCCACCCTAGAATTTCCTTACCTTCTTCCGTTAGTTTCGCATATACTCGTTGTGGTTCTCCGTGTTCAATCCCCTGTGTAATGAAGCATTCTAGGTCTTGGTTTAACTTGATCATATTAATTTCCTTTCTGAATGTACTTGACAAGCACATCCTAATTTGGTAGTATAAATGCAACGGAGAAAAATTGTTTTTCTCCAAGTACTTAAAATCATCATCGAAAAAGCGTTTTACTGTGAATATCTGGAA
>CAZVYK010000014.1:12594-17054 GCA_964630915.1 uncultured Caldisericales bacterium
TCTCCAAGTACTTAAAATCATCATCGAAAAAGCGTTTTACTGTGAATATCTGGAATAATATTTTTCTGGAAGCTCTCTAAGCACGGCTTACGCCGTGCTTTTTTTGTTTCTACTTCTCTAGGAAGCATGCTTCTGTTGTTCTAGCTTTTCTAGCTTTTCTAGCTCTTCAATTACTCTGGTAAAGTCTTTGCTGTATTTCGCAATTACTGCCTCTATGCCCTCTTTAATTCTCTCGTACTCGCCAATCTCCCATGCGTTTAGGTTAAGCTTAGGTTCGGCTAGTTTCAAGTCGGCGTCTGCTTGGTCATAAGTCCAGCCTATATTTTGAGTGTACTCATCTTTCAAAGCTTGCTTTTCTCGGTGGATTGTCTCTAATAGCTTGCTCTTTTCTGCTTCTAGCTCTTCCTTAGGTTCTTTCTTCGCTTCTTCCTGTGCTTTCTTCGCTTCTTTCTTCGCTTCTTTCTTCGCTTCTTTCTTCGCTTCTTTCTCGGCTAGTTCTTTCTTAACTTGTTCTGCTTGTTCTTTTTCTCGGGCTTCTGCTAGCTCTCTGTACTCTTTCATTTGTGCGTCATATTCTTCTTTAGCTTTGGTCTCGTTCTCTATGCTAGCATATACCGCAGATGTTTCAGGCTTCGCACATTCTACTTGTTTAGCTTCAATTTGCAAGTCTTTTTCTTGTACGGGTGCAGGTACTACAGCATCCTTAGCTTCTACAATTCCTACGAACTTGCTCTCGTGTTCTTCAATCTGTTTCTGCATGCTCTCCAGAGTAGAATATAATCTATTTGTTTCTTTTCTGATTGTCTCGGTATCTATTTCTAGTTTCGCAACTCGTTCTAGTAATTTCTTGTTCTCAATGTGGAGTGTTTCATTTTCCGCTCGTAGTCTTTCGTTCTCTTCTTGCAGTGCTTCTAGTTCGCTTTTCATGACTTCCACCTCTTTCTTACTCTGTTCGCATTTCGTACATGGTGCTATGTTTCCGCCATATACGGCAGGGATAGTATAGAGACCATCCTTAGTATGCACAGTAATTTTAGAGTGAGAGCGTTCATCTCCAGAGAAATAAACTTCAAGTGTTATTCTTCCGCTGGTCATCCCTCTACTTTGTAAAATCTTTTCATCTGGGTTCTCTGTTTCTACCTTCTCGACCCATTTCTCGCCATTCTCAGTCTGATTATAGAAGGTGTAGGAGACGTAGTCGGGATAATTTCGCACAGTATAAACAGGCATAGGTTGAGATTTCTCAATCTCTGTGTTCTCTGTATTCTTTTCATCCTCTGCTTTCGCTCTCTTTTCATTCTCTGTTTTCTCTCTTTCAGCACTTGGGATAACTACCATCTTACCATTGTCGGAGTAGATGTAAATATCTTGTCTGGGAGATTCCACATCAATTACTAGTGTAACTTTCTGAACATATACTCCGTTCTCAATACGTCCTGTTCTTAGAACAGATTCATTAAGGATATTTTCACCTTCTACCTGATAACCAAATTGAACAAGGTTTAATTCTCCAGTATCTTCAAAACGAATTTTCTCTACAAGGTGTTCAGGAATATCATTATTCAGGGAAACAGTGTATTTAGGATTCTCTACTTTCGCATATCCATCTTTAGTCTCTGGCTTTCCAATAACTTCTGATACTGCTTTCACAGCACCAGTATATTGGGATTCCCATTTTTCATTGATAGCATCTAATTCTTTTTTTAGACTCCTAAGGCAAGAGGGAACTTTCGATTTTTTGTGCTTCTTTTCTCGAAGTCCTTCTAACGCTTCTTCACAACGCCGTTTCTCTGCATTTAGAGATTTAAGATTGCCTGTGTTAGTGTTTCCTTCTATTTCTGCATCTATTTCAGAGATTCTTTTTTTCTGTGCTTCCTCGAACTTTAGCACGGTTTCTATTTCCTCATCTGACCTAGCTCGGTATATCATTTGATCCAGACCACTAAATTTTAGCGAGTTGTCGCCCCATTCGCCCCAATCTAATTGATCGGACTCTTTCTTATACTGATATGCACTATCAAAGTAATCTTGAACCGCTTTTTTTACCAGTTCGTTTTCTATAGGTGCTACTTCTGGGATGTCTTCTATTTCCTCGATAGATTCTCCTTCTTCTAATCCAAGTTCACTTCCAACGGTTTCTGGTACGGCAACGGTTTCTTGTACGGCAACGGTTTCTTGTACGGCAACGGTTTCTTGTACGGTGTTTTCATTCTTCATCTGGGAAAGTATCAGTTCTTCTTTCTCTAGTTCTTCTTTCGCTTTCTGGTACGGCTTTCTGGTCTTGTCTAGCCTTTCCAGTTTTCTTTTTAGAACTTCTACCTTGTGTTCTTGCTTCTCAATAGGAGTGGCTTTTTTAGAAAGCTTCTTTAGTGGTTTCTGTTCTGGTTTCTCTGAGGCATCCTTATCTAGTTCTACGCCTACGGATAATAAGATTTCGTTAGATGCTTCGTGAAATTCTCTTGTTTTAGGTAGTTCTATGTCTATCTTTTCTACTGGCATGTCCTTCTCCTTTTCTACGTTCTCTACTTCTGCTACTTCTGCTACTTCTACAACTTCTACTTTTTCCACTACTTCGTTACCAGTGTGTGTTACTGGCTCGGTGTTCTCTGGTTCTGTGTACTGCAAGCCAAATTCACTTAGATTGTCTGGCATCTCTAGCACCTGCAATTCACTTTCTCTACTTCTCTGGATCAGCTTAAAAAGTTTGGTGTAAATCTTCCCTTCGTACTGTGCGAAGGAAATCTCCAAGAAAATTTCTTCTAGGGATGTACCTAATCCTACGGATTTTAGGAGACTCGTTTTGATACTGAATTGGGTAAGGTTTCCGTCTATCAATCCCATTGCACAAGAAAAGCACTTGCTCATGGAGGACAAGAGTGTTCCCATAATAAAGGAAAGGATTGTTATAACGGTTCTACGTGTTCCATCTAGTTTTACTAGGGAAAGTTCAGGTCTGTTAAAAATGCTAGGGATAGCCAAATTTAGATTGACATTGTCTCTATCTGTTGTTATACTATTCATTAATATAATCCTTAAAAGAGATGCCCACTTGCGAACAAGTCGCATGCGAGCGTCTCGGTTCTTGCTTTCTAATACTTCTTATCTCTCCACGTTAAACACATCAGCACAAAAATTAGTTAGGAAGGTTGCTTCAAAAAGGGCAACCTCCTGTTTCATCTCTTCTATAGTTAGGTTTTTATGTGTTAGCTTTCTAAACATATCTACCGCTTGACTCCAAGTGTTTCTTTTGGTCATAGAGCGATATAAAAGAACTCTTCTTAGAGCGTTTTGCTCTTCTGTATTTAGTTTGGATTTTGTTTTTAGCATTGTTATTTTCTCCTTAGTGAAATGTTTCTGCTTTCTACTCTCATAATCTCTTTAGCCTTCTGGTATATACTAGCATCTCGGCGATCTGCTTGTGCTATGCGGTTAAATTCCTGTGCAATCATTCGCCAAGTCATACGCTTCTTAGATTTCGCATGAACTAGACCTTTCAAAATTTCTAGCTCTTCATCTGACCACACTTTATATGATTCTTTCTTTGGTGCAAATCTTCCGTCTTCTTTCCTCTCGAAGCTAAGTCCGAGTTTCTGACAAAATTCCTCCACCTTAGATATTTTCTCCATAAGCAATTTAATTTCTTCTTCGTTCATCTTCTCACTCCTCAAATTTTGTGGTATCGTTCCCATAGGCTGACTAAGTATATTATACCACGAAAAATTCAGTTTGTCAAGTCCAAAATGAAAAATTTTTAAAATTTTTTTTGTTGCTCTAGGATGCTCTATTTTCTAGCCTCCTAGAGCAAGTCCTTTTGATAAAAAAATTTTTTTATGCTTCTAGCTTCACAATCTTGATTTTTTGTGTACTTCTCTTTGGAGTAGTTGCACTCAAGAAACTTTCTAAGTCTGCAAGTGCTTCTTCACTCCATCCTAAGTACTCTGTCATACTTTCCAGACTTTCTATAGATTCGCTTTCTGGCTTGGTATTCTGTACCATCTGTTTGTCTCCTTCCGTGTAAGTGATACTAGCATACTAAAAGTCTTGTACTACTTCTTAGATGAAAGCATCTATTTTAGAGGATGTCAAGAAAAATTCTTGACTTTCTCTGCCCTATCTTATACAATCTCTTAGATTGTATCCTAAAGTATCATAGGAACGGAGACTAGAAATGGAGAAGAAAAAGAATTGGAAACGTGCCAATCTTGGCGAAATACATAAGAAAACAGATGACTGGAATGACGGCGAAATAAGCGAACTAGAAGAGCTACTAGAGATGAGAGAATGCGTCATGACCGATGCGAAATTTGCAGAGTACATAAGTGACAGGTACGGAACGAATAGAACAAAACAGTCTGTCCAAACTAAAATCCGTAGTATGAAACGGAAAAAGAAAGAGGAGGAGAAAAGAAGAGACTAATTTCACAATAGAATTTCTCCACTGCTTCAAGTTAGCACTAAAA
>CAZVYK010000015.1:0-14680 GCA_964630915.1 uncultured Caldisericales bacterium
ACCGCCATACGAAAACTCGCGAGAGCAGCTTCACGCTTATCCTGGCTCCATTGCATTTGCCCTAACGCTTGCAACGGTAGGGATTCCAATGGGTCCAGTTGTACTGCCAGGCGATATTGGGCCTCGGCCAGTTCCCATTCCCCTAATGCCTGATATGTTTCACCCAGGAAATAATGCGGTCCGCTTTCATCCGTGCGCGCCGCAGCAGCAGCTTTGTAAGCTGTCATAGCTTGATTCAGTTGCCCCCGTTCACGATACACATGCCCCGTAAGAATATGCCAAATTACAGCTGTTGGTACATCATTAGTCAGTTTAGAATCTAAAGCCCACGAATTTGCATCCACCGCAAGACATTTTCCGATCTGCCGCAACCGCGGGTCTAGCGGACGAGGCCAAATGCGCATCAATAAGCTGGTAGCTTGGAGGCATTGGTAAGTAGATCGTTCAGGTTGATCGAGTTGACGATACAAATCTGCCAGGATCATGTGATCAGAGAAAGATTCAGTGATAACTAAAGATTTTTGGGTTTCTGTCACAGCTTGAGTCAAATTACCCTGCTGTTGATATAGCTGCGCCCGCAATTCATAGATTCGGGCATATAAAGGTGATAAACGATAACATGTGTCAAGCGAAGTTGCTGTCTGGCTATACATTTCTCGACTCAAATACACTTCCGAAAGTATTAACCAGGATTCAATATCATCTGGATTAACTCGTACAGAGTGTTCTAACATCACTTGAGCTTCCTCCAGACGACCCAGCTCGCGGTAAAAATCGCCTAATTCTCGGAATCCATACTCACTAGTAGGGAAGGTCGACTGATAATTCAGATATGCCAGTTCGGCGCGGGTGTGTAGGCCAGATAACCGAGCTGCCTCAGCAACTGTTGCCAATAGGCGGGAGGCTGCCTTACTATTCGCAGCCTGGGCCACAGCGTAATCTGCCTCGATGGCATCGAGTATGCGGTTCATGGAAACCGTAGAGTAGTCGTGTGATAAAGTGTTGTGAGCATAAGTGAACAGGCGCGGTGTATAATCAGCTCTGCCAAGATGCGCTAAAATCCGCTCCTGTAATGGGCCGATTTCTCCATCTCCATTGGTTGGGAGAAGAAAAGCGGGGTCTAAAATAACATCGAACGTTCCATCAGCTTGCTGCACCGATATCCAATCTAATCGGGATTTTAACGCCGTATTGGGATCCAACTCAATAGCTTCTTTAAGCAAGGGAAGTGCTTCTGCAATACGCCCTTGCGCCACATAGGCTAATGCCAAATCAGTGTACAAACCATCATGCCAAGCCTCGTGCGGATCCACTTCGACAGCTTTCAGAAAATGGGCTGTTGCTTGTTCCAGGTCACCTTGTAACCAATACAACCAACCTAATTGCGAATGATATGGCGAAAAGTCTCGCTTGAGTTGAACAGCATGCTCATAAACGGCAATAGCATCCTGGTAACGTCCCAGGTTTATAAGCGCCTCAGCGCGCAGTTGGTGATACTTTGTATTTAATGGTTCCCATTGCGAAGCCAATGCTAGTTCCTCAATAGAAGTGGTCCAGCGGTGTTCCTGATATGCGGTATATGCAGCTTTATAATGAATATTAGCGAACACTGGCAGTATAATTACAACGATAGCAAAAACCAGGCATAAGGCATAAAAAACGTTGCGTAAGATATAATGCTTTGCGCAAGGTTGGCGTACTTCTGTGTATTTGTCATTTGCTATTTGTGAACCAAAAGCGCGCGGTGCAGCCAAAACCAAGCCAATTAAAATCCATGTGGGTGTGGTAAAGAAAGGCGGTGAATATTCCATTACATCTATCATTCCCCAGCCCAAAGAAGCAACAATCCCCGAGATGCATCCGGCCATCAGTAGACGCGCATGTCCAACGGATTGCCGAAACATACTTATGCCATATATTAGTAATTCACCCAAAAACCATAAGAATGCCAAAAGCGCTGGTATGCCGGCTCCAGCAGCCAGTTCAAGGAAAAGACTGTGAGTATGAGTAATGAGTTGCCGCTTTTGAACTGCCGAGGATAATTCATAATAAGGTAATAAGGCCTGAAATCGCGTTATAAAGTATTCCCACGTTATTTCTTGGCTGTAATGTGCTGCAGCGTGTCGTACATTAAGACCACTGCCTAACCATGGGTTGCTTGTAATCTGAGAAAGGGTCACGCGCCAATCATACAATCGGGTGTAGAGAGAATAACTGTTGATTTGGCGGGCAACGCGAATGCCACTCCATGCAAAGAGTATGATCAATCCAAGAACCAAAACGATGCTTACCATACTCACATATGGATGTTGGTGCCATAATCTTCTCAATACGGGCCCTAGCAATAATAACGCGAACGCCCCTCCACTTAAAGTCAGCCCCATCCATCCACTATACCCCAGATTAGATTGGGTATAAGCAAGGGTTAGCAAGCATCCCAACACAATAAACCCCCATAGCGCCTTACGTTTGTTGGTGGCTGCGATCAATACATTAACAATACACAAGGGTAATAGAATAACCAATGAATAAGAGAGCCAGTTAGGGCCAATGTCGGCAATAAACAAACGGTATTGTATTGCCGTGGCGAAATCCAGTTTCCAAATAAGGAGGCCAACTTTGATGACTGCCAGGATGAAGAGTAATACTCCGTTTAAGAGAATACACCACATCGCCAAACTGCGCCAGGATTGTGCGTTTGGAATATCGCCTGATATTAAAAATGGGAGCAATGCGAAACAGAAAACTTGCGTGTATTGGGTAAGGCTTTCGCCTGGCGAAAGAGAGGCAACCGTAGAAACTAGGCCAAGCAGAAGAAAAATGGTCAAAGAAATAACCAATGAACGGGGTAGATCAGTGAACGATAATAAAATTGAGCGCCGCGGTAGAAAAAAAACTAAACCAAGTGCTAATAGATAGAGGAAAGGATAAATTACTCCTTGTTCAAAGTTGAAAAAGTTATGGAAATATATGTATGATGAATATAGAAAAAGCGCTGGCCATACCATTGATGGATAGTGGTCTGTTAGGGACCGAATGTTTAGCCCTCCTGACATCACAACCACCAGTACATAGTGGAAAATCAGATATAGCAAGGTCAGATCGGGTCGAGCATGGACTGTTAGCATTATCCGGGTATGTGCCTCCATCAGTGCGTCCCCAGTAATTATTGCGCTGACGATAATAGAGAGAATCCCAAATAATCCATACCATAGGTGCGGAAGTGCGCGCCAACGGATCCATCGCCACGTTACCACAATAGCGGCAAGTAGAACCGTGCTACACCACAAAACCAATAAAGACACGCTTCACTTCCTCGTAATTCGTAAGCTGAAGCGCTGCCAGCAGATTCGCGCACATATACCTGTCACGGTGTACCCTCACTTGACTGCGCTGGTATACCTTCCAAACCATTGGAGGATATCGCCTCTGATACTAGCATAGGCATGCTCCATCCTCCCCAATCAAAATCGGCGTTACCGGCTGGCCCGGGTAACGTTTCAAATATTATATCCACAACTTGGCCGCTAAATTGACTAAGATCGAGGCGTTCATCAAACCAATGGCGGTCTTGAATATTGTTTTTCGGATCGATATATTTCTGGAAGACCATATAGAGCCTATTGGGTTCATCTAATCTGCGCACGTAAATGTTATATTCGGCTCCATCACCTTTGTCAGGCGACCAAACGACCGGGTCCATACCTAATCCAAATTGGAGCGTAGACGTTGGTTGAATGTACACTTTATCGTATGTAACTCTGGAATTTGAATGTTGAAAAAGTATATCGCGCAATTCATCACCTATAAGTAAATAATCGTAACGGGCATATTGCGGTCCAGAATCCCTGTAATCAGACAAAAAGGGCAACTTTGCTAGAAAATCATAATACATATTCCATGTCTTCAGAGCCCAACTAATAGTTTTCTTACTATCTGTAAAAACTAAACATGGATCCGACCAGCCGGCCCAATCGTAACGATCATCTCCTAATCTACCAGGCAAGGTTTTTAGGATAATTTTGACATCCTGATTTGCAAAACGTGATAGATCAATTTGCGTATCAATCCAGCGTCTATCTCCGACGTTATTCTTTGGGTCAGTATAATGAAAGAATACTATCTCTGGATCAGGGATACCCTCTTGCTGAATGGACACTTCGAATTCAACTCCATCACCATATATTGGCTGCCAGACCTGGGGCGAGAGAGTAAATCCTACTTGTAATGAAGTGGAAATTGGTATTGTTACATCAAAAGCAATTTGAGATTCCGGATGTTGGTAGATGATATTTCTTGACTCCCCATAAACAGTAAAGTGATCTAAATGAATTTTCTCTTGAGAAGAGTTGGTCTTAGCTTCCGAAAAATGCTCAATAAAATCATAAAGAATAGTACTGCGCGTCCTTGCAAGTCGTACTATAGTTTCCCGGTAATTCTGGTTTAAAGGCATAAGTAGTAATGCAGACTTATAAGATATAAATGCTTCTGTTAGTCGACCAAAATGCTCATATGTCTGCCCTAACAAGAAAAAAGTATCAGGATTAGGATAAAAGCTAATTATTTGTTCATAAGCAGCAATTGCTTTATCTTCATCTCCCAGTTGACGGTAAAACGCACCTTCCTTTGAGTAAATATCGGGATAAAGTAATTGAGCTCTTCTTGCCTCTTGATACTTGACTTCAGCCTCTATTACCCTATTTTGCTGTGCATAAAGATCGGCTTTGTATAATTTCGGCTTTGCAGACCAGGGATTTTCTATAGACGCTAACTCGTAATATTTATCTGCTTCATCGAAATTGTGCATCAATTGGTACATTGATCCCAACTTGAGAAAGAGGCTTTCATCTTGTTTGTAGTGAAGAGCCAATTCATAGTTTGATATAGCTTGTGCTGCCCAACCTTGATTGGCATAAATATCTCCCAGCGCGACATAATAACTTGCTGTTCCGGGATGTAGGTAAAAAGTATCTATAGCTTTTTCAAATTCGGATTGAGCGTCAGCCAAATACGCCCAGCGCATATAGATATCTCCTAGTAGTATGTGGAATTGCGAATAGTAAGGATTTAATTCGACAGCATTTTTATAATGGATCGTTGCTTCTTTAATTTCACCTCTCAATTTGTAATAATCTCCTATAAAGATATATGGCCATGGATCTACAGGAGCTATCTGTGCAGCCCGGATATAAGCATGTAATGCATTTTCTTTCTCACCCTGTTTCTCCAAGGCTTGACCAAGACCTAAATAAAGCCAAAAATTGTTAGGATAAACTTTTAGTAGATCCTCATATTCAATCACAGCTTGACTATATTCCTTTGATAGCAAATGATTGTTAGCTACAATTACTCGCGCTGTTTGAGTAAATCGAATAACTTTGAAAAATTGAAAATTCTCATTTTCATATAGCAGGTTGAAATCCCCCACAAGTTGGGTTATTTGTGAACTAAGTTGACTACCATTCACAACAATAACGTATCTCACATCATATTTTGTCAATACATCCAGGGTAATATATTCAAGGAAGCTTTGGCTGAAGAATGCTCGCTCGTTCCACACATCCTCAACAGGAGTTCCACGAAAATTTATTACATTGACAACGTTATAAGCTGCAACTGAATGAGCACGAGAGCCATATAGATGAGATGGCACATAAGCCCGTAGTCTATCGTTAAGAATGCTTTCAGCCAGGATTGTGCCATCATGCACATTCTCCCGAATATACTTATAGAGATTTTCCTCCTGCGGAGAAGCAATACTATACCATTGAGAAGCACCACCAGTATCTCGGCTATATAACCATGACCTTAATTGTTCCGACTGCCCCCACAAAACTACAGTTACTAATAACAATATTAATATCGGTAACATCCGCCGTAATAATGAATTCGCACTAAATTTGCCCGTATTTATATATTTCCAGATAACAGTACTACTTATAAATGGTGCTTGTGCTACCCACAATAATCGCAAAGCACTATCCACTGCCCCAACTTGAAAAATAAGCAGAATGAGTGGCAATATGCAAAGGAAACCTATTGGGAAAACGAAAGTAGCAAATAAATATTGTGTTCTAATGTGTTTCAGATCTTTGAAAAGAATCATAACCCCCAAAAATGCCAAAACGAATTCTGGCTGTAGAAGCAATCTCGGATGAATTATATAGATATCTCGGGATAAAAAGAAAAAATCCAGATTCATTGATGCGTGGAACAAAAGCTGATTGCCTGTTACTCCACCTACTCTCTCTAATGGTGATTGAGCAACCCAACTATATAAGCTTGGGATGAGCGTTACTACAATTATTGATAATAATGGAATAGACCTAAACAGAGTTCCTTTCTTATCCGAAGTTATTAAAAAGCTAAAGCCCAGAAAGGTAGCTATGCCAACAGGATAGATTAAATACATTAATGGATGTAATAAAGATGCTACACTACAAATAATTCCCATCAATATAAGGTCTATTTTTCTTCCTGATAATATATATTTTAAAATATGCGCGGATGCTAGAGGGAATAAAATAAATCGTAGAAGTGATTTATCCATATTCAGCGTGATCAGCGCCGCTATCTCAAGTCCAGGTCGTACAGCTCGATCCAATGGCGTCGCAATGAAAAAAGTCCACAACCAGGTTGTCGAAAATATTGCAAAATTCTTATTAGGGATAAGTGTTTTAGCTAAGGCATAGAAAGCAGAAACTGAAAATGGTAATAGAAGAGGCGTCAAATAAGTCTGACATAGAAGCGTTGCTTCCAATCCAGATAACTCTATCGCTACTGCCTGAAGCACCAACCAATAATTGGTGATAGTTTCTATCCGTCCATTAGTAATTAATGAATCTGGTCGATCTAAATATAACCGAATATTTGCTAAGTGGGCCCACTCATCATAGTCTACTGGCGCATTCAGTGCTGCCAGAAAACATATCCCCACTAATGAGAATAAATAAATAATCAATATGGGATTAATATCAGTCCATTGCACGCGCGTGGCATAAGGCCTATATTTTATGCTCATCCAGGCTGCTGGAGTTAAGCTCACATTCAGAGCCACTAGAATAATAATCAATAAATTGATATTGCTTCTCAACAACATAGCAGGAATTGCTAACAAAGCTAGGCTCAACACGAAAGCAAGAGGTAATACCTCACCTACTGAAATCTCACTAATCTTTCCATGCAGAATTGCTACTAATGCTAAACCAGGCCAAACAAGCATTATCAAAGATAGTAAAGCCACCAATAAAGGGGGCCCTTTGACAAGAAATCTGCTTTTTAGTAATATAAAAAGAATTATTGGGGCTATAGTAAGTGAAACCATCAGGAGCATCTGCAACCTAGATAGGTTTCTATTACCTTTATACTGTGGTTGAAACATGCTGATAGACTTCCTCCAATTGCAAGGCGATCTTTATCCAATCATACTGGGCATCAACTAACTGACGGCCACGATCAGCTAGTTCACGTCGCAATATTTCATTCTCCAGAAATCGCGCGACACAATTAGCAAATTCCTGTGGCGTATCGGCCACCAAAAGATGCTGTTCATGCCGTACATTCAATCCCTCACAGCCTTTGCTAGTAGAGACAACTGGGATGCCCGTGGACATCGCTTCCAATATTTTCAACCGGGTGCCCCCACCTCCGCGAATAGGGACAATAAATACACTTCCATTCCTCATATAAGGACGCACATCGTCTACAGTACCTGTTATCTCAATATTTGGATGTTTAAGGTTTAGTATCTTCGGCCCAGGATTACTTCCGACAACGGTCAGATGAACATCAGGAAACCGAACATGAATTAATGGGAAGATGGATTCAACAAACCAAAGTACCGCATCTTCATTAGCTATATATTGCATACTGCCCACAAACACTAGACGGAAAATTCCTGATGTTTGAGAATTAGGAGGGGTATAGTTGAAATATGTTATATCCACACCATTCGGTATGATCGAGATGCATTTTGATAGATTCGGAAATCGCTTAACCAGAATATCCCGATCTAGCGATGAAACAGTTATGCATCGCCCCAAATTAAATTTTTTCATAAAGGCCGATTCATAACGCTGCACCTGCCTACTTTGCAGCCAGTATCCAACCTTGCGTATAAAGTTTCTTTCATAGCAATAAAAATCCTGCAACCTATCAGATTCTATATCATTTAATGTCAAAACACATTTTCCATGACATGATGGGGGTAAAATGGAGTGCAATAATGACATCTGTAACAAATCAATTTGAATAACATCAAACATTTTTTGTTGGACAATATTCTGAAATGCTTCTCGTACATTAGGTGGCGTGAATTTTGTAAAAATATAAGGCAATGAACGCCAGAATAGTATACTATTAGTCAAATAATTGAAAATTTCTTTGACTCTACCAACACCAAAAGGCACCAAATAGATTTCATCGCAATAGTCTGCTAGTCCTGATACATCAATTTCGCTGGTCTGTTCGACAACGGAGAAAAGTGTTACCTCATGTTGAGCTGAAATATGTTTAAGTAAATTAAAAACCCGACTTTTCCCTCCATGAATGGGAGGATAAGGAAAACCAGGTACGACCCATAACACCTTCACGCAACCACTTATCCTTTAGGTTTAACGCGGCTATGAAGAATACCAGCATAGCCTTCTCGAATAGCCTGAAAACATAACTTTATCCCTTGCCAAGATTGAAAAAAAACAGGGGCTGTATGCCAAAATTGCTCAAGATTTCTCAGAAATGGTATTGAGAGATAATGATTATTTATATATATAACATTCCGTAGACTATAATACGCTTTCCATAAAGGAATCCTTCTAGCAGACAACTCTGGATGATACTGAATAGCATCCAGCACTGTAATGACTTTACCGACCTTACCCAGCCGCCAGCGCATGTCCAGGTCATCGCCCCAGATAAACATTTCACGATTGACGTTGCCCACACGTTCGATTGCGCGTGCCGAAAGCAAGGACCCATTAAATGCATTGGCTCCAGGTAAAGTTTTGCCATCCTGAGAATATTGTTTTAATTCAGAAAGAAAGGACACTCCCCTCTTCTTTGGCCAAAAAGCAGGAAAACCATCCTTGTTCAACAGCGGTAAAGGCAACGCCAACTTTTCGGGATGCTGTTTGGATACAACCAAGCAGTTTATCCACACAACATCGTCCGCGATATATGTAAGAACAGTCTCCAACGCATCTTGTGCTGGTATACCATCATCATCGGCGCACCAGATCCAATCATGCTTTTTTTCGCACGCCAATTGAAGACCGGCATGGAAGCCACCCGCCCCTCCCGAATTTTCGGGCAATCGAAGATGAGTTACACAAGGAAACTCATTTCTTAGCATATCAGCAGTTCCATCGGTGCTAGCGTTATCTATAACGATAATCTCATTAAATGGCTTGGTCTGAGCTGACAACGCTAAGATGCCTTCTCTTAGCAATTCCTTGCGATTGTAAGTAACAATTACGGCTGCGACCCTCATTAGTGACAAGTTCCTCCAGCCATCAAACCATCTCGAATAGAATCAGCAATTCCTTGGAAAGACCACCGTCCATACCGTCCAATCTGGTATATATCATAATCATCAAGCTTACGTAGAGCCTGTTGTTTCCAACTAGATCCAGGCCATGACCATGTATATGCAACGTCTATCCAAGTTGGATCTACAACCTCTACTTCGTCTATATAACCCCATTGTTTTAGTTCATCTATAACTGATTTCTTATAGCCCTGAAGAGCTGTCTCATCCAGGCGAGTTCCAGCTGGGTATGCACGTTCAACATAAATACTCACGCGCTGATTAGATGCACGCGACACCAGCGGCAAAAAACTCACATCTACATTGCTATAGAAGCCAATCCGATGAAAACCAGAATGACTATCAGGGTTATATAACCAATGATCATCAGGACATCTATCACCTCTTGTAGCTCCAATATTTAGCACCAGTACTGAAGTATAAGGATCAGCCCTAGCTTCCACTTCAATATTGGTCATCTTAACCATCTGATTAAGGGGTAAGGTAGAAATAATGGTTTTGTAAGGCGCACTCGAACCATCAGAAAAGTAAATCTCTTTCTTCCTGATATCAAATTCCTTTACAATCTTTCCATAATGAACCTGGCAGTGTTCTGACATCTTAGCGGCTAACGTATCCAGCCCTTGTTGAGGGTATACAAACGAGACATTATAACCGACCGGCGGCACTTGATCGAATGCGCCTCGAATGGCTAGTGAAAAATCCACTGGTGATTTGAAAGCGTCTTGTGGTGCAATTTGTGTCCAAAGCCCGGCAGTATACAATTCGTGAAAAGGGGCAAAAAAGTGTCGGGTCAAGGTCTGACCAAAGCTTTGCTCTAACCATTCTGCCATCGTGCCAGAATTCCGCCTGGGGCCTTCCATCATTTCTGTCAGCGCTTTTGAGACCATATCCTTCCCCAGATATCCCAGGTGGTTTTGCAAAGGATATGGAACATAGAGGTCTTGATGATTGAAATACACACTGGAGCGACGATGATAGGACTTCATAGGTACCATGCCGCGAATAAATCGTAGTACAAATGGGTCACCACCAAAAATCCAATGTCCACCACCAATTTCAAAGCGGTATGCTTCACCATCAGATGGGGCTTCTTTCAATCGCTGAAAGTCACCAGGCCGGACATAATAAGAAGAACAAATACCACCAGGTTGATTGTTACTTTCATACACTGGTGAATTCAATACATATCCGGCTGCCAAACCGGTCATTCCAGCTCCTAAAATTATCACATCATTTTTTCTCATGATACTCCTGCGGGCCTCCTTCTGTACTTAAAAAATTATACAATGTTACCGACGATCCTACCAAAATAACCGTCTCACTGACAATATTTCCATAAGCAGCAGCAATAATCCCAAAGCGAGGTATAAAAAATAAGTTGAAAAATACAGAAAATAACGCTGCACATAATGTAACCCCAAAATACCTCTTATCTTGATCTAAAGAATGTAATCCCCAAGCGGGGACAACACCGATAATTACAATACTTTTAGCAATTATTAGCAACTTACATGGGATAATGCCTTCTATAAATTCAGGTCCCAGTAGAACATTAAAAGCAACTGGTATCCAAATCAATGATGAGAGTGCAATCAGAAAAGCTATCGCCGTCAATCCAATTTCTAGCGCAAGGAGATTTTGAATAAATATTTTTCTTGAGTAATTCTTCCAGACAACTAATCGGGGATAGATTAGCAATGGTAACATCGTTAAGATCGGCGCCAGAATTCCCATGATATTTTGCGCAGCCCGGTAAACACCTGCATCATAGGTGGACCGCAGTATGGTGATGAGCGGGATATCCAGACTGGTATATACAAAAATTGTGACTACAATAGCAAAGGCATAACCATTTGTATAAACCAACTTCCAGGCTTGGCGAAAGTTAAAATTTTTCCAGTTTACTTTTACATATCGTCGAAGAAAAATGTATGCCATCCCCCAACTTAATACCTGAGATGCCAATGCCACAACTAAGTATAATTCAGCCTGCGCCCCCGGTTGAAAAAGCATGAAATATAGTATAGCCATGAATAGAGTCTGAACCAACTGAATTGCATTAAACAAAGGCACGCGCTCCAACCCTTGAAAAATCCATTGGGGATTGAGAATTGAAACAACAAGAAGTGGGGCTGCCAACCACCACAATCTGGCGTTTTGAACGGAATAGCCAATCTGCCCTCCCACTAACATTAAAACAGCAAACACAAGTGCCACTCGCAATCGAATTCCCCATACTTGAGAGACTATCTCATCCTGCCTATCGGGATAATTCTTGAAGTTTCGCACGCCAGCAATATTCAATCCCAAATCTCCCAACACAGTCCCCTGGGCAACAATCGATAACACTAAGGCCCCAATTCCTAATTGATCCGGTCCCAGACTACGCATAGCATAAGTCGAGGCAAAAAAAGCTACTGCTAAGCCAAGAAATCGTAGCAGTAATAGCTTCCAAGCATCTTGGGCCAATTGAGAGGAACGCGCCTTATGCCAAATAGATGTGATTTGGTGGCAAGGCTGAAATAATGCTTTTAAGACAGCCATTATACCTCCCCAGCCACCATTTGATAAACTGCCAATGTTTCCCGTGCGGTTTTTTCCCATGAAAACATTTTAACGCGTTCCAATCCCCGCTCAACCAAGTTCTCGCGCATTTTTTTATCTGTCAACACGCGGAAAATACCTTCTGCAATAGTTTGACTATTATGAGGGTCCACCAACATTGCTGCATCCCCGGCCACTTCGGGTAGTGAGGCAGCATTAGAAGAAACCACTGGTACGCCACAAGCCATTGCTTCGAGTAAAGGCAATCCAAATCCTTCGTAAAAAGATGGAAATACATACACATCCGCCATTGCATAGAGCAAAGACAAGTCATCTTCGGGCACAAAACCTGTTAAAACGATGTGATCCTGTAAGTTAAGCCGCCTTATCAACTCAATAATCTGGTCATGCGCCTTTCGCCTATGGCCTACTAAAACTAAAGTATGTTTGACCTTTTCACGACGGAGAAGGAGCGCGTAAGCTTGCAATAGTCCATCCAAATTCTTATGAGGATGGGATGTAGCTACTGAGAGAATATATGGATAGGATAAATTATACTTCTGGCTCAAACGCTGTCTATCCGTGTTGGACCATCGCATATTATAAAAACGGGTTCTATCACAAGCCAAATATATGGGAGTTACTTTTGATGGTAGCAAGTTTAAGGCAGCCACAATATCATTCTTCGCGCTCTGTGACAACGTAACTATGTGGTCACTATTGTGCGCAATCGCCGGTACAAGTAACTTTTGAGCTATAACTGCTGATGTTGAAAAACTTGCCGGCCATCGGTAATAATTCATATCAAGGATTGAGGTTATTTTCGAACATGGAGCCAAAAGCGGTCCTGTATAGCCAAGCGAATGTATTAGTTCCAATTTCATGTACTTGACATATGCTGGCAGAATCAATTGCTCCACAATAACCCGAAGCGGGCGCACTCGTCCCAGGCTCGGCAACGTTACGATCTGCGCGCAGTCTGGCAAATCCTTGAAAGAGCTGCGGGCCTCAATACTGACGAACACTGTATAATTGTGATGAGGGGCAATTTGAGTCAGGTGAGAAATAAGATTCGTTGCATATACACCAACACCGGCCAAGCCTCCAGGGATTAAAAATAACGCGTTAAATCCAATTTTCATTACTTTACCAGCCGTAGCCTTTTCTATAATTTAATTCAGCTAAGATATTCCCAATGCTTTAGTTGTGGATTTCTATTAAATCAGAATTCAAGCGATTTATACGATACCTAGATATTCCTGTCCTAAAGGAATTTCGCACGCTTTCCTGCTCCCGCTGGCACATATCACTCAGTTGTTGAAATCTCATATTCCTTACAACGGCGTTATATTTTTTTGGTATAGTGTCAAGCTTAAAGTTACGCGCATCACGAGTTAACTCCACATAGGAACGAGCTAGGAAATCCTCATACCAGAATACAAGATCCTTATCAGAATTATGATTAATATGCCAGGAACGCGCCCACTGCCTATAAGACAGCAATGGAAAATCAATAAATCCCTTAGGACCTTCGGCATTTGTTTTGCCCTTGTCATCTATATACGGAATTTTTTTATTAGCCTTCATAGGCATTTCTACATTACGCATCAAACCATGAATGTACATTTGACAACAACAGTGGGCAAATCTATTTCTCTCCTGAAATGACGATGAAAGCTCCAAATCTCCCAAAATGGGGGGTTAAGAATTGATCAAATCGCGCAACGAGGCCCGTCGCGATATTTGGCAAAAAAAACGTGAACAAGCACCCAGTCACATGAATATTTCGCATACCATTCTTTATTAAGATCCTCTCCAAATCGTTAGCCGAAAAATATATGCTGTAGGGCATTGGTGCTCCATTATAATGTTTAACTGTATATCCCCCGTATTCCGAATTATATCCTTTAAGGGATCGATAAATATAAGCTAATAGTAGGATACTTTTTTTATTTGGTAAACCTAAAATAATTTTCTTCGAAACCCGACACATTTCGCCAATTGCTTGCTCATAACTAGCAAGATGATTAAATACATTCACACTGATTGCAATGTCAAATTCGTTGCAGGTAAAGGGCAAATAAAGTGCATCAGTGGCCGCATAATTAACAACCTGGCTTCTAGATCTGGCTTCGTTTAGCATAGCCATGCTAGCATCAACACCAATGACCTTTGCGTCTCTTTCCATGAAAATGCGACTGAATCGCCCGGTCCCACAACCCACATCTAGTACCTTGGCCCCTTTGATATCGGCTGGATCCAGTAAAGAAAGGATAGCTCTTTTTTGTAGGGAATCACCAATATGACCTGCCCGACTTGAGAATCTGATAGCCTCGTAATCAGAAGCCACTTGGGGAATTTGATAAAACTTACGAGTATTCTCATCATGTCCAAACTTTTTCATCTTGTCTATATACTCCAATTTTTTTAATAATGGTAATTACTATAGTTTCCGCTAACTATGGAAAAGTTTGCCAAACCTGGCGATTTTTGTCCAAATAAAGCCTGCCCAAATTACGGGAAGCTTCAGAGCGATCAGCAGCCTCTCCCGAGCCAAAGGGTTCAAGGAAGACACGATCCTGGCCTGGC
>CAZVYK010000016.1:0-11698 GCA_964630915.1 uncultured Caldisericales bacterium
CATTGCTACTGCGGCGGTGTTATAATTCACGGCGTCCTCCCTTCTCTGCCCATATAAATACAGTAGTGTATTTATAAATTCACAGTTGATTATTGTCAAGTATCATCCGGAAATTTATTGGAGCGTTCAGTATTGGGGGGCCAAGGCTAAAATCCAGTACTCAGTCAATGAGTAAAATTACTCAATGACTGAGCAAATTTACTCATTGATTGAGTAATAATACCTTCGCTGAACCATCGAGGTCAAAAGCGGCAGGGGCGGAAAGACGGAAGGGCCGGCCCGTTTCCGGACCCTTTACCCCGAATCGCGGGCGCTGCTCGTGGACGGCCCGGGAATTCCCCTGGAGGAGTTCTTCAGTCGAACCGTCCGTTCGTTGCTGGTGTGAATCGGGTACCAAGGTTCATCAGATTTCGACCGACAGTGCCGTAACCGAGAGGAATGCTGAAATACAAGACGCGACCCCGTTATTCGCCCTGGGATCACAGTATTTATTTTGTTCGATGAATTCAAACCGTTTAGAAAAAAGAGTTCTATTTCCTGCTCTCATTTTTACAATATCATTGGCACTATAATTTTTAATTTGACAAGAGACTTTACAGTAAGCGCATACTTCTCGCTTCATTTTGTCCCACATTAGCATATTCATAAATTCCTCTTACTTGATGTCGCGCAAAAGTTATTGCTTAATTCTTATATGGTTCGTTTGAGTATTTAATTCAAATGTAAATCCCCCTAGTTAACCACCTCTCAGCCAAAAATAAATAAGTGGTCACATCCTTCAATAAAGCCCCATGATGAAATACAAAAGAAAATCACTGATACTAAAATATTATGAGGGAAGCATAGAGTGCAAATCGGATCCGCCACTTCCTTGGCCTCTTAATGGCCAATAATACGCATTATTAATTCCACAATTATTTGCATAGTTGTATGAGGATTTCTGTGTAAATATCCACATCGCATTATGAGAAAATGGATATTCTCTTATTCTTTTCAATTCATAGTTCTGTAAGATTGCGAGTGAGGAAGAGAATAACAATTCTACGCCCTTTGAATCGCGAAATTTACCCGTAACGGGAGTAGGAAGTGAATAAAATGTTGTCAGGCCAAGGAGAAAATAATTAGACGTTTTGCCCGATAAAATGAGTTCCTTCCTTTTAGCTGCCTCAATTGTGCGATCATTATTAGAAATTCGGGGTAATAATCCTGCTTTCTCTAGCCTCCCCCAGAATTGATGTTTTTCCCCATTTTCCCTGCTGAAAAAGAACATTCCTTTGGCAACACTATGTGTCGCCGGATTTCCTAATATAATAAGTATCTTTTGTTTCTTTGCGTCATCTATAGTTGGAAAAAGTGATTCTGACTGGTATTTGAGAATATGGTCATCTAATTCGCATAGGTCAGCAAAATCATGATTGTAGGAGCATATATATTGTATATTTGTTTTGAATAAGTGTAAATCTACCCCGAAAGAATCTAAGTCAATTATGACATTGTAATGCCCGGCATTTATAGGCGAGGTGATGAATGTTGAAATCATATCTAAAATATTGCAGATAAATAAATATCAAAATTTATTTCAAGTATCATTTGGGGAAAATAATGCAAAGCCCTTTCTTTTGTATGCTCTTTATTTTTACGCCACTCCAATTTGCTTTTTCATATCTATTTGTCAGCTCTGCCTGAAGTTTCGGGAGTAAATCGTTATCCAACTTTATAGACAATTCTTTACCCTCATGATAATTGATTTGAAGTTCTTGATCTATTTTCTTTTCAATTTCATCGACTAGAGCTTTATCTTCGTCAGTCAATTTAGTAAGTCCATCTTTACTAATCGCCATGATCAATATCCTCCTTTATTCTGCTTACCGAGGTGAAAAATAAAAAAGCAGAATCATAAAGCCCACGTGCTTTACAAAATCGGCTTGAACTCGAAAAGCCGCCATTTCCGATGCCCCTCCATGTAATCGGACAAATTATAGTTCATATCTAACGGTGCAACAAAATTTAGTCAAGACACTATATATCGTTAACCACCTCTTACTGATACCGAGACTTTTTTTCACCCCATCCCCCCTGATACCGCTAAACACCTTAACACCTCGGACAAACAAGACAATATCCAAATTATATTAAGGGCTTAACGCTCCTGCAGGTGTTTAGCATCCCCCTTAACACCCCCTAAACACGCCTAAACACATGTTTGCCCAGATTCTCCTTCCCCCTCCACACTCCGAACATATTCCCACAGGAGACACCACCATGCTCACCATCCCCCACAAGAAACTGAAATCCCGAGAGGCAACCATGGAGTACCTGTTGAATCCTGTTCGACTCAAATCCTTCATCCTGGATCTTCGCGCTTATCTCAAATCCACCCAGCATCTCTTTCAAAAGGAGGGATTCGAAAATGACCCTAGGAACTGCGTACACCGAAGCATGTATGACAGACCAGAGACTGTACTGTTCAGGAGATTTTATCATTTCTGTTATGAGCGTGGACTTGACTGGGAGGGCGCTCGGGAGATGCTGGAGATTATGTTAAGTGAACGGTTCTTGTGTGAATGCGAGATGGTCTGGAGGTTGACGGATGAGCAGGTGGGGGAGAGGTTGGCGGGGATGATGAGATAGATCGCTCGTAGGGTAGAATCTCTGCAGCAGCTATTCTGCACATAAATGATCTTTAAAGATAGAATCCTGCAAAATTTATTTCATCTTACATAAATAGTTTGTTATGTACTTCTATTCGAAATGAATGAAAAGGCAAGTCGTTAGATGGGGAAAAAGAGCAAACAAAAACGAAGGCGAAGTATCAAGACAAAAAATCAACGCATTCGCCCTGACGACTATTTTCAGCATGGTCCATTTGAGATGGCTCGCTTTGGCAGACATACTCTAATGCGGAGTAACTATTCGAAAGATCGGTTTAAAGCTCTGCAAGATAATTTAGTAGAGAGATTTCCTATAGTATGCAGAGAAGTTAATGACAAAGTCGCTCAGATAGTTCATATGGTGAAACAGTTGCCTCCCGATGAATTGCTAAAAAGAGCATTTTGGAATCGGGCTGGACACGCACTAATAACAGATAGCGAAGCGAATTTAGATCAATCTGGTATATTGGCGCAGCGAATGTTGGATTACATCCAAAGTATTATTGCGGGTGCTACACCTTCAGACACAATTGCTTCAGAGATTTCGGAAGAGCAATGGACTAGGCTTGAAAAGCTTGTTGACGAGATGTTTTCCCAACTGAATTTTGAGTATCAAGTATGTCGAACAGCATTTGCGCGGAGAAATGATCCTAATTTCAATGAGGATTACGAGGAATATTATTTTAAAGCACAGTTATACTGGTGCAACATACGTGGTAATCGTTATCAAATTCATGATATCCCATTTTATCGTGATGTGTTAGCGCCTCATGATGACGTTCTTAAAGAGGATTTTGGATTAAGTGCCGAGGAACTCGTAATAGCGCTGCAAAATATTCACGATTCATTAACTTTCGGCGCTGGATTGACCATGGAGGACTTCCACAATTTTCAGCAGGAAATAAGCAATTCAGTCGCAGGGAAGGTAAAAGAATTAGGAAACATATCCCAAGATCAATATTATGATCTGGCAAATCAAATTATAGAGGATAATAAATGGGAGGATCGAAGAGACAAAATTATTGGTAGAATGGTTGGTCTAGATCTGTTTGATATACAGAAGATCTCCAACCTGCCCGAAGCGCTGCTGGATCAACTATCGTGGGAACCAGGACAAGACAAAGAATTTCTTGCAGAAGGTAAGTATCAAGGATGGCCTCTAAGAATATGGCCAATATTTAAAAGACCCTTTATTAAGCTCAATGGTCATTATTATTGTTTTGAACTATTTTCTCTATTTGACAATTTCTATCGAGTTATTCAGCGTATTCTAATACGAGCAAGACCCAGTTACTCTTCTGAGTGGAACAATAAACAGAAAATTCTATCTGAAGAAATCCCATTAAATTTATTGAAGAAGATCCTGCCTAGCGCCATTGTTCATAAATCTGTCAACTATCGTTGGCATACCGGTCAGGGTAGCAATAAGCAATGGTGTGAAACAGATTCAATATTAATATATGAAGATCATCTTTTTATTATTGAGATAAAAGCAGGAGCATTTACCTACACTCCACCTGCAACGGACTTTACGGCGTACATTGAATCATTAAGAAATTTGGTATTTAGACCAGTGGAGCAAGGTAAACGATTTCTTGAATATCTCAGCAGCGAAGATATTGTTGACATCTCTGATAAGAATCGATGCCTTATAGGCAAAATATCAAGAAAAGATTATGCCCATATTACAATATGCACAATAACGCTCGACCCCTTTACAGAATTAGCTGCTCAAGTCGAGCATCTTAAAAAAATCGGCTTGGATGTAGGCACCCATCCTATATGGTCTATCTCCATAGATGATCTTCGCGTCTATGCAGACGTGTTTGATAATCCGCTTATTTTCTTGCATTATGTCGAGCAGCGGATAAGGGCATTCAAGTCAAAAATAATCAAGACTGAGGATGAGCTTGACCATCTCGGATTATACCTGAAACACAACGTGTACTCTGAATATGCACGGAGCATGAATCTTGATGAGTTGATTCAATGGCATGGATATCGATCAGACATTGACAGATACTTTGCCAGAAAATTGCAGGATGTAAATACTCCCTGCTTTCTTAAACAGAGCATGCCAAAAAGAATAAAGGAGATAGTGTATTTTTTGTCGCAGATGAATACAGTCAATCGTCGAAAAGTCTCAAGCTGGCTTCTCGACCTGAGCAGCGAGTGGCGAGAGAAGATAGCCAATGGAATAGAAAATACTCTTCTCAATCAGATTAATGAGAAAAAAGCTAAACCGCTTTCGGTGCAAGGAAACACAAATGCGACTATTTTTTGCTGGCAAAGGAATCTTGTGGAAAGAGACGAGAAGCTTGCTCTTGATCATTCTCTGGCGAGTATGTTGGTAACCGGAGATAAAGAAAGGTTGCTCTTGGAATTGATGTATGATGATAATCGCACGCTTGTGGACATAAAATATAAACATTTGATTGATTCAGATATTTCTAAGGAGGACGAAGCAAGACTCCGCTCGATGTCAGATAGTATAAGAATCAAAAGAGTATCCACAGCCAGACAACTTCATGGTGAGATTGGGAGAAACGATCCTTGTCCATGTGGGAGCGGAAAAAAATATAAGAAGTGCTGCTTATTGAAACTTCACTAAGCAAATAGTGCCTTGTCCCCAGACATCATTTCTTGAGACGACCTTCTCTCTACACAAAAAGCACATATGATATTCCATGCTAAGTTCCGTTAGCTCGTCAAAGAACGACCTAGCCTAACTTCTAACCTAGCTACGACCTACCCCCAATCCATTATATGCTCGCCTAACTATATACATTCATATTTGAATGGCAGGGATGACTGTAATCACTGGCAATCCTGTCGATTCTGTCATTCTCATCCCCATCTCTGCCGCAAATCCATCCATTCATTCCCCACAGTCCCAGTCCCCTGCATTAGCGGAGGATCCATGCATGGAAACTACCCCCGAGATACGGAGGGAAAGGGTCCAGGTGCCGCCCGATCTCACCGTCAAGGAGCTCACGTCGAAGTATGGCATCTCAACGAATTGCGCAAGAGTGGCACTCAAACGAGGTTGGTTCACGAAGAACTACATGCGAAAGCAGATCATCATCGACAGGGAGAATTTCAGACCAGAGATCTGTTACTCCATCGCCAAGCAGGTCTTCTACAAGAACTTCCGCTGGAACCCTCTCGCCCAGTCCATCAAGGAGGATTTGATTCAGGAAGCGGTGACCCTGATGTTCCAACAATCAGGGAAAATCAAGGAGGGCGCCACCGAGAAGTACAATGACCGATATGGTTACTGGTGGACTGCACACAACGCCATGCTCAGCTTTCTCAAAACCTGGGAGCGTCAGATGAAGTACAACGAGGTGGTGCAGGACTTCCTGATGCCTATGATGAAGCAACGCAAGTTTTACAGTCCTGAGCACGGGTGGATTTATTGCTGAGATGAATCAGGGGATGAACAACCAGAGGGTGTTGCATGCGGATCCGCACAAAGGGTTCAAGGGGACTACCCTTAGCGCCGCATGCTCCCCTCTGTTTTTTTATTAAGTGAAAGGAGAGCTGGCGATGGTGGTTCAAGATGAAAAGCAGCTTGTGCTAAAGGTTATGTGGGAGGGCGTTGAAGACACTTGCTAGAAGGGTTATGCGCAGACCCTGAGGATTGGATTCATTCTCAGCGTAGGTCGGTTGGTTGCTCGAAGGGTCTCTCTTGCGTGGGATACAAACCGCCGCGATTTCGGTCCCTCTGATAGAGACAGCAGTAGTCGAACCCGAATGCTTGCAACATATAGATACGATTGAGTTATCAACCCTCGAATCGAATAGGGAATGACTTTTCCCATTTTTTCATTCTTTCCGGATACTTTTTTTTCAAGTATAAGATTAGACAAATCCAGAGCCCAAACCATACCAACCATGATTCGCCTAAATTATATTTCAAATGTAAAAATACCGGTATGCTTGTTGAACATCCAAAGAGAGCCAGAGAAATACTAAATACCGCATCCCTTATCAGAAAATAACTCCAAACAGCCCCGCCGAGAGATAAACCAATGGTTGCAAAAATCAGGTCCATCATTTCAGCGCATCCTTTAATTGCTTGAATTCGCGGCTAATTAATTCCTTCTCTCCGAATGTCTTGTTATTGGATAAAATAATAGCAGTGGTCATGGAGAGAAGTATTTCATTAATCTCTTTATCACGCCTCTTTTGAGACAGGTAGTTTACTACAGCGTGAAAAGCGATTACACACGTTGCCAAAGTAATTAGGATATTTAAAACGTGCTCAAGTGCCATGTAAAACGATCTCCCGCTTTCAGTTGATCAAAGCCTATTTATGGTCAAAATCATAGTTACCAGGCCACAAATATTCTACTAATGCTTTAAGGTTTCCATAAAGAAATTGATTCACTAATGGTGTTTTTGAAAAGTCGTTAGAACTTAGCCCAGCATAATGGCGAATGAATAAATTTAGCATTTCATCCTTAAAGTTGTATCCTTCAGGAAAGTCCCATGGAACAACATTAATCGGTTTATAATTCGGATCATTCTCTTCTGGGTTTCTAATAGACTTCTTTCGTATTTCGGGAAACTCACGTAGATAATATCGATATTCAAGCCCCCTCGTTCTCCATACCATATTGAAAATAGAATATTCGTTAGTCCGATGTGATTCATCTATTCTTTCGGTTTGTAGAATGTTCTGCAATTCTTGTTGGTCGAGAATATAATCTGTTATTAAAAGATTGCTGGGAGACCTGTCAATGTAGCCACAAAAGGCATTAAAGACCCTTATTTGCATTTCCTCGGATTTGTAAGAGTATCTCGAATCAATAATGGCTAGAGTTGCGCTTAAGTTGTAAAGATGGGCACACAAAAGAAATCGAGCGGCATCTGTGGGTGTTGGTGCACACTTCTTATAAAAGCTTAGATTGGAATTATTAGCCCGTGGGGCGGCAATTATTCGAAGGTAATGCGCGATGCTTTTAGCTTCCTTGTCTGAATAACCCCTCACAGCACTTAATAAGCCCATTTCTTCTCCCTCTGCTACTCTAGGACAAATAATGATTGAAGCTTGTCAAATTATATAGGCGAGGCAATGAGAGTCTCTCTCTCGGGATGCAAGCCAGGACCGAATAGTCTATTAATCCAGCTTGAAATGATGAAAAAATAATTTGTCGGGTCCACGATCGGATTCTAAAGCATGTAATACGTTTTTTGCTTTGCAATATGGACAGGACACGAATTCATCTATTTCGTCATAATCCACTATTAGTGACGAACCAGGTTTTAAACAATAACTTCCATCTGCCAGTTTTAGTCCCAATTCAATCACTCTTTTGCCACAGTTGAGGCACTTCATGTATCCCCCTTTGTCAAAGTCGTCTGTTTCATGCTTACTGTACACACACGATTTCTGACAAAATATTATTTGTCCCCGCCGGATTCATTATTTTCCATTTTGTCGTTTTTGTTTCTTTTAAAACTAACTCTTTATTATTGAACATTTCGACAAATATAGTCCTAGCTTCGTTTGTTGAACAATTTATTTCCACTATCATTCTTAAATGTGTGGCTTTTTCCCCTATACGCTTCTGCATGTCCTCTACTCCGAGAGCGGTTAAATCTTGTCTCACCCCTACACGCTTTACTCCTGGTGTCTTAGAAGATATGACGCCATTGCGATCGTAATAATGATAAGCGTGTGCTGACTTCGAAAAGAAAACCCAATCCTGTCCTGCTGCTGTAGTTTCGCAGGAAAAATGTAAAATACATGAAAGAAATATCAGAAATATCAGGTTATTCATATTCTCAAGAATAAATCGTATTTTAAGACCACACCTTTTGAAAACGAGCTACTTTTCAGCGGCACAATCCTTTTTTCCTAGCCGCATACATTTTACTACAATCCCCATATTCACAAGCTTTCAAAAAGTCCCGACACATTTCTTTGTCCTTTTGCAAGTACATGTAAGTTATACCTCTATTATTATAAGCCTCAACATACTTGGGGTATAAATCAATCGCTCTTGAGTAAGAATCAATGGCTTTCTTGTAATCGCCTATATTTCGGTATGCAATACCCATCCCATTGTATGGTTCCGCATACCTAGGATTTATGCTGATCGCCATATTGAAATCCGTAATAGCTTCTTTGTACTTCCCGTCCATGAGCATTTGATTTCCACGAATATTATACAAATCTGCATTCGGATTTTCTTTTATTGCTTTATTAATATCTGTGGGACTTTTCACCCCTCGACCCATTTTTACGTCAGAATAAGCTATTCCTTGATGCGACAAGAAAAGTATCGAGATTATTAAAAATACGAATGATTTCATTCCACGCACGCTAGTCTTTCGTTCTTGTTTTAATGATGTACCCCATATTCCTGCGGAGAATAGTTCCATCTTCACAAAGCAGTTCATCTTCGCCTTGAGTACAGTGGGCAGCTCTGTGACCATCACCAGCACCGTGAAGATGTCGCAGACCACAAAAAGGGCATAGTTCCGTATAGGATCCTTCCGCCTCACGGACGAGAACAGCAAAAGCTATTCCCTGCCTGATCTCATATCCTGCGCATCCGACCTTCCTGATATATTCCAAAACTTCAGGAACAGACTGGAACCACTCACCTTGAACATTGAATTTTTTAAGATCTCTCTTAATTATTGCTTCTTTTTCTGAATCACCAGGAATTGTTTTGAGAATAACAAGGTTGTCGGGGTGAGCTGTTTGAAGACTTTTCAGTCGTCTTTGAATATTACCCGCCTTACCAACTTTGATTGGTCCGTTAGTGCCGGATTGAATGAAGTAGATCATATGGTCCTAAATGTTTATGCTGTCATTAGTCACCAATTAAGTTGCTCGCATGGTTTCTTTCGCTTGTGGTGCAAACCTGTCTATCTAACCCTTCTATACTTTTTCAACAATAACATTGCTTGCGGATCAAGTATTTCCCCTGATACTCCAACTTGTTTCTCTATGACCTCTAATATCACGTCAATCCTTTCTCGAACTCTGTCAAAAAGATCCCTCATTGGTCGCAGTTCTGCGCTCAATGTCATCGGAGAACCTGCTAACCGCATGAGATCAAACTTACCAATGAAGAATTCATGCATCACAAAATTACGTTTTTTTAAGGCAGAAATGAGATCCACTTCGAGGTCCTCAGGAAAGTCAACCTTTCTTCGTAGGGCGCTGATAAGATTACCAAGAGTATTGCCGTTATGTTTATCGAGTACGGCATGTAGGTTTTCCCCAGATACTTGACCCAAATCTAGGCACTCAATGCTTGCGAAGAGCAGTAAAAGCGTCTTTTCCAGCGCTTGGGCTGATAGTGCAGTTAGTCCATAGTTTGCGAACATTTCCATGTAACCGGGGCGAGAGTAATCTAAGGGCATCTTCAGTTTTGTTCCCACTTGTCTCTTCGATTTATTCAGATCAGTCATTTGGTCGATGCATTTTATAAATAGAAATAGCGCTTATTATTTTTCTGAATGTCGACAGATAAGAACTAATCCAATTCCACAAAACAACACAATCATATCGCCCGCGAAGAACCACTTAAAAGGGATATATTGTTTTGAATAGATGACATAATTAACAAATGGATCATAATCAATCTCCTCGAGAGTATATACTTCATCGCCAATTTTTTCTTGACGAGTCGATATAACATTCTCGGTCGATGGTGTCCAATCAACACTCTTTTCGTCGAGAATGATTTCCATCTTTCCCATATTCCATAATAAATTTCTCTTGTCGTTATATTTAGAGATAAAAGGTAGGGAAACCAGTAGCGCACATAAACTCAGAAGAATCATCATAATACCAATACGAGTGCCCATTAGTTCCCCCATATTTTAGATCGCAGAAATTGCACTCTAAAAAAATTTAAAAATCGGCTTCCATCTGAAAGCAGGGTCTTCACCCCACATATCAAGGCCTAAGTTCTCCATTACCGAACTGGTGTTTGTATTTTCTTTACACGCGCATCACTTTCGTCTATGTTCACCCGGATTTTTCCGCCGGTATCGGTTCCTATATAATCCTGTGCTGCTCCTAACATGATTGGAAGAGCACGCCGTAAATCGTCAGAAGCACCTCGACTCACTATCGTTGTTTTCCATACAGAAACAATTTTCCGGCTTTTGCGAAATTCTCTATAATCGATTGCATCCAATATCATCCATTTAGGATAAGTAGTACGACTTCCCGTTGCCGCGTAAGCCCCTACAATCCCATACGTGGGTGTCCTGTAAATGTATCCGGTCGTTGATGAGAAACCTGTTGACCCAAATGTCTGAGCCGAAAAACTCGATGTCCCGCCTCCTGTTTGACCTACGATTGGAATGGAATATGAAAAATACTCCGTTTTGGGTTCGCCGATTCCATAGTGAAAGAGTATTCCCAAATCGATTTCCTCCACATCGTTTATATCAGGATCATACCCCGCAATCATCAGTGCCCTCATGAGAAGGAGATGGGCTTCTTTAAAATGCAGGTCACGTGTATTAACGTCCTTCATCACTGGAATCATTAGAATACGATTGCCCCTAGTTTTGGCGTCATAGGATTTTATGGAGTCAATGCGAACATCATATAGCCCTGCACATCCTGTCAGGGTCAAAGAAAAGATAATCATGAAGAAGAAGGCTAAATTCGATTTTCTCATGCCGCACCTTCGAGCATGGATTTTTCCCAATAAAAAACCCCGCCTTCTTCTGAAAGCAGGGTTTCATAATCGTGCAAGTCCCCCGAGATGTCAGGGCTGGTTCATTAGATAGGGACGACGGACAACGAGTATTTTGTAATAGATGGGTTAATAGATGTCAAGGGCGTGGTGCAACAGGATGGAAATGAGTGTATGAATTTTACGCTTGGGTCCCTTTTGGGTCCCCTTCAAACGATTTTGGTTGAAAATAATGAACTGGTTGCGACTATTGAACGTCGCTAAAACGTGTTCCATCATATTGAAATCAAAGGAAAAGACCGGAATACCTGGAGTTAGCTAAAAGTCAATTTCTTGCATTCAAATCCCGGCTTCGGCACCATGAAAAAT
>CAZVYK010000017.1:0-10623 GCA_964630915.1 uncultured Caldisericales bacterium
GCTCCATGCTACAATTATTTCGGCCTTACTCCACCATTTATTGTAGACGCTAACACTCTGTCACCTATAAACCAGATTTTCTAATTGTATGGAACGATGGTAGGAAAAGCATTATTAATGTGAAGAGCAAGTAACAAACGGTCAATTAGTGCTTGAAAAATTTCATTATTTGGAGGTCTGCATGGAGAAGCCCCTCGGTAAAGATAATAGCAAAAGTATAAACATTATTGAAGATTTCTTAAATCGTGCAAACATAGAACTGGCTAAAGGATTAAAAGGTAATACGGCATCAACGAAGTTAGATGTTCCAATGTCCCTTACCTATATTCCTTTCGAAGATAAATATATGAAATTATCGGAATTGGTTAACCTTTTTGAAGATTGGATAGATACATATCGTACATCTTGATTTTCTTTGAAGAGTTTGTGTTGTTAAGAGCATTAAGTTAGAGGAGTGATCATGGTTACTGAATTCTCAATCAAAGTATCTAGAACAGAGTTCCTTAATCAATTGAGGAACCCAAAGGAATCGGATGATGCATCGTTAGCTTACTTGAGAGAGCATGTCTTGGTTTCTCGTGATCAACGAATCCAAATCGCGGCGATGCGAGGTGTAGAGAAAATTGGGGGGAATCAAGCGGTAAAAATATTCGCTGAACGCGTTATAAATTATTGGGGAATGAGCGCAATTGGCCGAGCAATAAAAGGACTTGAAAGGTTAGCTGATGATGGAGGACTTTTTTGTTTATCAGCTACATTGTTCCTTGACCCTAGATATTTCTGGGAAAAAATCGGGGTAGTGTCAAAGAAGGCTCTAGACCTTGGTTATAAGGATACTTCAGTAGCTCTACAATCAATTTCACTTTTCACCAGAAATATATTCCTTGTCAGAGATATTGCAATAAATGTTTTGCAGACTCTTGAAGAGAGTCCATTTGATGATCTTAAGTACGGAGCTATGTTTGCAAGACTATCGATGCTCTCCGTTCAATGGGCTGGCACTGCTACTATTCCGAGTGAACAAGACTACTCGGATGCTAAACGATACGCGGAAATGCGTGTTCCTGGTGTTTCCAATGTTATTCTCTCTAGTTTGCCTAACGCGTCAATTTACTCCAATAAGTTATTGTATTAAATCGGACGGAAAAATGATGGGAGAGAGGACATTAGCTATGTCACGAGACTATGCCACGGATCAACCCGTTCGTAAACCTCGTCAGAGCGGTCATAATATCACAGGCTACTTTGCCAGTTATAAGAATACAGCTTATCACCACTTTAAGCATTGGGTTTCGGTGAGCTTTGAATCTACCATTGAAGAAGATTATTTCTTGTTTCTAGAATTTGATCCGATGGTTATTCGATATGTATCTCAACCTTTTACTACTCAAAGTCGAGTTTTTGACGGTACTTTAGATTCTTATACCCCTGATGTTTTAGTTTATAGTCGATCAAGAAACTGGATAGCTGAGTGTAAACCAGAAAAACGCTGCCAAGATGAGAATGTAAAACGTCAGATTGCTCTGGGAAGATCATGGGCTGCTGAAAACGAACATGAGTTTTACCTGATCTTGGATACTTATCTACGAAAAGGACATAAGCTGAGAAATATTGGTGAAATCTATAAGTATGCTCACCTAACAATTTCCTATGATGTTATTAAGCAATGTGCCGAATTTTTCAGGAATGGAATAACGTGCTTGACGATCCAAGATTTGGCTTTTCAGTTGGCAGGTTCATCTTCGTTCGAATATAGACCATCAATATATAGTCTAATCTTCCACCACATCCTCTCTGTTGATATTGAAAAACCTCTTTGTAACGACACTCTTGTTTGGTTGACAGCGCGAAGTAAGGAAAACGAGGATGAGTAATTCATTCGCGACAGGTGTCCGATTTAAACTTAGAGGGGAGGTATTTCTCGTTCGACAACAATTGATGGGGGATAGATTTGAAATTGAAAATCTATCTTTCGGTGGAATATTTATTAAAACATACACAGAATTAACTGATGAATGGAATGTTGGCAATTTAGTTTTTGAAGTGAAAGGTAAACACGCGAAGTTATCTCCAGAAGATACGATAGCTACTGAATATACCTTTGCTGATTTTGAATCTTTACCTGAGCGATACCAGCAAGAAGCCTGGCGGAGATACGAATTAATAACCCCTTTATTGTCCCTAAATCGAAGTGAACGAACAAAAAGCAAAGTTTACGAATATGCCGAAACATTGAGGGATAAAGAAGAAGCCCAAAGCCAGATAAATGCTCCAGAAGGAAAGAAAGCGTCGCGAAAAGGCATTTATCTGGGCGATGCTAAGAGTGGGGAAAGTATTTGGAGGTATTTAAGAGATTTTCTTGAAGCTGGAAGAACCTTATCTTCTCTAGTCCCTGAACTTTTTGAGAGAAGCCTAAAGATGAAAAAAAGGCTTGATCCAGATGTCGATGAAATTATCAAACAAGTTCTAAATGAGTGTAAAAGTAAACCAGCAAAACGTTCTATAACACAATTGCATGAAATAATCGTCAATCGGATTGACGTTTCAAATAAAGGGAGGCCCTTAGATAAACAGTTGATTTTCCCAGATTACATGACGGTATATAGGAGAGTTCAAGAGTATGGGCCGAATCTTGTTTTACGCAGGCAATTGAGCGAGCTTGAAGCTCACGAAGGCGAACAAGTAAATGCTGGAGTACGTGTTACACGACCCATGCAAAGGGTTGAGATGGATGATACAGCGCCTGATGTAATTCTAGTTGATGAAGAAGATCGCTTACCGATTGGTAGACCCAATATGACTACTGGACTCGATGTATGTACTCGTATGCCCACGGGTTTCTCTGTGAATTTTGAACCTCCTAGTTATAGGACAGTCATGTTATGTCTATTAACCTCGGTTCTGAAGAAACCTGATGTAAAAGAATTGTATGCAACTAAGAATTCATGGGATGTATATGGGCATATTGAAAAGGTTGCTGCTGATAATGGTAAAGCCTACAAAAATAACCACATGAAAATCGGGTGCGGAGAAATAGGCACAACTGTAGACTATATGCCCAGAAGGACGCCGTGGTACAAACCTCATATTGAGCGCGTAATAAAAACCAAGAACGATAGCCTCATCCATCTTTTACCTGGATCGACACTTTCTAATATCATGGAACTAGGTGATTATGATCCATCAAAAACTGCGTGTATATCTATGCAAGGCTTTCTTAAAATCCTTTATATTTTTTGGGTGGACTATTATGCACAAAAAGAACATGAAGGTATCGAGGATATGCCTGCAAGACTGTGGGAAAGAAAAGTTCAAGAAGGTTATCGTCCTTTCCTAACTCGTAGTGCCGAAGAAACAAGGATTGCACTGCTTCCCACTACTTATCGTATATTACAGCCAGTAGGGATTGAATTCGGTAATATGGTTTATCAGGATAGTGTCATCGGTCGGCTACGAAGCACAATGAAGGCTGACGAAAGACAGGCAAAAATCAAATATGACCCTGATGATTTGAGCTATTTATATCTTTTGGATACAACTGCCCCAAGCAGTTCTTGGTTAAAAATACCTATCAGGGAAGACTACTTTGAATATGCAAATGGGTTGTCTCTTAGGAAACACAGAATTATTCGAAAATATTCTCGGATGCAGGCTGGAAAAGAGGACATTGTCGCATTAGCAGATGCAAGGGCGAGAATTCAACGGGTGGTTGAGGAGGAATTTTTAAGTACGCGAAAGCAAAAAACTCGTAGGAGAAACGCCGCTTATAGAAGGGATGGAGCTAGTAAAAATAACGGTCGAGAAGCACCTAGAAATCCGAAATCTAGTGAATCGAAGCAAGAGGAGACCACATTATCAACGAGAAAACAACAGAATCCCCAATCATCAAAACCCACTGTGCCACCCAAAACTTCCTCATGCGATGTAGGGGATAAAAGTGGTTGGGGCGGGGACTACAAACTTCCGAAGTCGAATGGGTAGAATAATGCCTTCAATAAGGTTCGCCCTAAATGGAGCATTTTGACTAGTTTTCTAAATAAGGAGACAAACATGAAAGACCTAAAGTGGTCGTCCGAGGTTTATGACATTATGATGAAGGCTTTTTCTGATGGTTTACATTATAGGGTGAATAAAGTCTCTCGTATTAGTGAGCAAATAGCTTATCTAATATCTGTTCAAGAGGCGGAACGAGGTATGTCCTTGTCTAAGCCATCCTATTCTACAATCAGACGGCAATATAAAAAATTCCTTGAAAATTGTAAAACTTTCAAGATCGAGACTCTGCCACCAGCCCCTATATTAATCAGACATATTTGCAACGGAAAAATAAAGGTATTTAAGATTTTTTATGAACATCCAGACTTATTCAACCACAATAGAGAAGTAGTAGAAGTTAATATTGACCCTAATGATCTATCTTCGGTTTGGATAAAGTTTAGGAAAGGTGAAAGTCGTATTAAGGTTTATGCAACTGACCAAAAATACTCAAGAGGGTTATCACTCAATAGGCATAAGAAAAACTTAATAGCTATTCAATCTGTTCGTAAGTCAAAGAATGTAAAAGACTCTCGAACCAATAGTCAATGACCTTGTGCCCACTATATAACAGACTTAAACGAAATTCAAATGTGTTAATTACGATGGCAAGATAAATATTGCCATTTTAGGAGATTAGAAAATTGAACGATTCTGAAAATTTATTAGGTAAAGTGAGAAATCTACCTCCAGCAGAGCGTAAGACCTATGTTGACATGTTAAGAGTTAAGTATCCACGCTGGAACCAAATTTATGGGAAAATTCGCGAACGTCATGTAGCAAGTTTAACGGCGTCAGAACCCCAGTGTTTGTTAATAATAGGTGGAACTGGAGTAGGGAAAACGATTTTACTAGAATCTTATAGAGACGACCATCCAAGTATAGTAACGGATACCACAATTATTACCCCCGTAGTTCTAACCACACTCTTCGCACCTCCTACTCCGAAAAACGCCTTAACTGCAATATTGATGGGTTTCAATGACCCTCGTGCTGATAAGGGGACACAAGGAAATATGACTAAAAGGGTGGTAGATTTATATGAAGACTGCAAATCTGAAGTGATGCTATTCGATGAGTTGCAAGATGCCTACGACAAGGACAAGAAAAAAGTAGTTCAAAACATAACCAATTTGCTAAAGTATATTATCAAACAAAATAACTGTGCAGCAATATTCGCTGGCCTCAAGGGGGAAGCCGAACAAGTGATAAATTCAAATGAGCAGCTAGCCCGTCTTTTTGGAGACCCTGTAGAGCTAGCACCTTTCCAATGGGATGTAAATGATCGTGAAAATACTGTTCGAGAGTTTACAATGCTTTTAGAGACGATAGAAGATTTGCTCCCTTTGAATGAAAAATCGAATTTGATAGAAGAAGACCTCGCCTATCGTCTTTTTGTGGCGTGTGCTGGGAAAATGGGGTATTTAATGGCCTTGATTGGGAAGGCAACAAAATTAGCTCTAGACGATGGAAAGGAAAAATTAGATTCAGTCTACTTTGAATTAGCCTTCGATGAAAGACTGGCAGGTGATAGGAGAGAAATTCTAAACCCGTTTGCAGACGGTTATTCACCCAATTATTCTCATGATTAGTGTAAGTTCTCAACGAATCGATGCGGGATAACGACCGAATACTAATTAATAGAATGGCTCCAGTTAAGTTTGAAGAACTTAATAGTTTGTTATACAAACTAGGCCATGCTAATCATTATGATGAACTTCGGTGGTTCGCAGATTTACTGGGCTTGCCAAAAAATTTGAATTTAGTTAGTACACCTCTCGAAGAGCCACTAAAAAAATTATCTAAGTTTACCAGATTGGATGTGGACGCATTACAGGCATTGACATTTAGTAGATTCATACCATACCTTCCGAATCTTGATAAAAAAGACCCGACACGCAGGTCAGGTAGTTTACTATCAAGTAATCCACTGGTCGTAGGATTTGGAAAGAGAGTATGTCCACTTTGTCTACTTGAGAATGATGCTTATTTATTACCTTGGCGAATCGGCATCGTTACCTCCTGCCCAATTCACAATGTTCTTCTGTTAGACTGTTGTCCTCAATGTGGTGAAAAACTTAGCCGAAAAGGATATAAATGTGGAACGTGTGGTAGCTACATTAAGAACATGGGTGTCACGAAGGTATTAAATGACAATATAAATGCAACAGCTACTAAATTAATATGGAGTTCAATTGGTTGTTCAGATGAGAATTTTGTCCCATCAACAGTAAATTTCACAAGCGAAAGTCCTCTAAATTTCTTAGATGCAAAGACCTTTATTGAATTCGTATATAAATTTGTAAGCATACAAGTAAGATTCAATCCAAAGCTGGACTCAAAATATCTTCGATCACGCGCAAATCCGAGCTATATTACCGAGTTAGATATAAGAACTATACATCAAGCTATTTTAAGCGTAATTGAAATCTTGATAGATTGGCCTAGTAAGTATTGGGACAGTATGAATTCACTGGCTGAAGTGATTGTCACCAACATACAGCAATTCGATGAGTATCCATCCCATTATCCTTTTACGAAATCTTTCTTTAAACTCTTCTCAGATGAAAAATGGATCTGGTTGTGGGATTCACTGGCTCAAAAATTAAAAACGGCCAATTCAAAAGACTCCCTCTTAGCACTTTGGGCATCTCGTATTCGGAGGAACACTTTTCCAGTAAAGGAAATCAACCTTTACACCCGAAGAGATTTGATTCTGAACCTTGGTATTCCTTCTAGAAAAGCGAGTGAATTAGTAAAAAATGCTCATATTAACTCGTATGTATCAGTAATTTCTAGTCGGAAAGGTTCTAAACCTAATGTTCTTTATTTTAGGGAAGATTACGTTCAGGCTTTTCAAAATCAGGCATTACCATTTGTGAATTTAAATGAGGCTCAGAGAATATTGGGCTTGTCTCGAAGCCAGATAGTTCGGCTAATTAAACAAGGGGTTTTGAAAAGAGAACCATCACCTATCTATTGTGATGTAAATGATATTTATCTGAATAAAGAAGCTGTTGAGACACTTTTAGTCCAGGTTACTCAACATTTGAAAACTCTATCAATTGATAAAGATGAAGGGAATTCACGGCTACTCTCATTTGACGATGTAATTAGATCAGTCAAGGGGGCAGGGATAAAGATGAATCAAGTTCTACTCGGATTAATTGAATCGGAATTGGTAGCATATAAAAAAGAATCACGACCAAAATTGAATGAAATTATCTTACTTGAGCAGGATGTTAAGAATTTTAGAGACTATAAGGCTGCCACCAAAACCAACGGCACAATTAGTTATAACAAATGTTCAAAACTTCTTGGAGGTGTTTCTGAAAAATACATGAGGGTATATGCCGAGGTAGGAATTCTAGTCCCTGAAGTTGGTGACTTAAAAGGTGAAATACGAGAATGGCGTTATTCCCCACTTAATATTTTTCATTTCAAACAAAGCTATATTTCCACAAAAGAAGTAGCGACAATAATTGGTAGAAGTTCGGCCATTATAACAACATGGGTTTCGAAGGGGATAATAAATTGTGCTGTGGATCAAAAAATTCTTGGTGGGAAAAAGTTTATCTACAAAAAAGATGAAATTATTAGGTGGAGAGATGAAAATTTGACATCAGTAGAAACTCAAAAAATATTAGGAATGAAAAGACATCACATAACTAGACTCGTAAAACAGTCTAAGTTGTTACCAGTTTCGGAGATGGGGTTGAGTATATATTGGTTCAAGCGGGAAGATGTAATGAGAGTCAAAAGTGAATTGGATGAGCTAGGGTTGAACTAATGCTAATTCGTAGGACAAATTCAGTCAAAAATGAAACTCTAGAAAGTCTTTTGTCTCGACTTGGGAAAATCAATTATTATGATGAAAAGAATTGGTATAACGATCTAATAAAACTTCCCCGTGAAACGCATCTTAATTTTCTCTACCAAGAAGAATATTTTAGCAAACTGGCTGAGATCACAACTATAGACCCTGTAACCCTTAAATCACTTACGATAAATAGGTTTATTCCTCTTTTTTATTCTCCAGAAGAAATAATGCTTTTGCCATCAGAAGTAAGAAATCAAACTTATGCTCCCAGGTGGGATGAAAAAGGTCGTAGTTTGTATCTCAATGGGCCACAAAAAGTATGCCTTCAATGTTTATCTTCCAATGGGTGTTTTTTGCTTCCTTGGTTGCTACGACCGATTACGACATGTCCAGTCCATCATACTCTTTTGGTGGATATATGCCCAGAATGTGGTCAACTGCTTAAAGTTGTAAACAATAAATGCAATTACTGTAATTCATCTTTGTCATTTCCATTCACGAATACTGGTTTCGTTTGGGATGAAATCAGTCAAACCTATACTGATGTAATGTGGACGATCCTTGGCTGTACATCTGAAAAACCAACTCTTGATGAGCGACATCAATTATTCGCCTTTAATTATCTACAACCGTATCAGCTTTTTAAATACCTATTGGGGGTCAGCACTGTGCTTTTGGAATATTATCCATTAATCGTGCAACTGGAAAATCTCGAATTATACAAATGGGAGAGCGTTAAACGAAGAAAAAATTTGCGTGAATTAAGGGCTAAAGAGGTTCATCGAATACAATTATCTACTTTTCAGTTGCTTTTGAATTGGCCCAATAATTGGTATGCTACCCTTGAACGGATCGTAGAGATAGAGATTGGATTTAGAAACAACAATAAAGATACACCTAAAAGACACTCTTTCCCTTATAAACTTCGGAAATACTTTTGGGGAATAGAGTGGGGTTGGCTATGGAAAGCCATTGGAGACTTTGTTAAAGGGAATGAAAAAACCTTATATTGGGCCTATTTCATAGAGAAGTTTGACCGTGACTTTTACAATTCCACGCCCTGGTTTCCGTCCGTATCGCTTCCTCCAGCCAACCCTTTTCCAAACATTCTTCAACTTGAGGATAGCTTAAATCTAGGAATAACTAGCACTCCCACTGAAAAAGACTTAGTTGGATTGCTGGACGCGGCTAAATTTTTGGGCATAACAAAAGGGGTCTGTGTTTCACTTACAGAACAAGGATGGCTGGAAGCGGAACAGAAGTACATATATGGCAAAAAAGTGAAATGGAAGTTCAGGATTTCGAAATTGAAGAAGTCGGTTGAAAAAGTAGTAGGGCAATTACCCAAATTAAATCCCCCGTTTAATAATACAGAAACCACTTTTCTTATTGATGCAGTCAGATTGCTAAATCACGCAAGTATCGGATATAGTGACTTATTCAAAGCTATTCAAGGGGCGCGAATACAAGCCTTTCAAACGGAAGAAAACTTGGGATTTGAAGGTGTTTGGTTTTTTCGGGAAGATTTAGATGCATATAAAAAAGAAAAGATGGATGGTGGCCGAAGTTTGATTACTATTTATCAAGTAATTAAAATACTTGGTTGCAGCCGAGACACTTTACGTCACCTCTATTATTCAAAATTACTTCTTCCACACGATAAGAAATCAGACGATGATAAGAAATGGAAATACAGGCCAGAGGATGTTCTGAGTTTCAAAGAATTGTATATTACAAGTAGGGAGGCCGCTCAAATTATCGGTTGTTCTGAAAGTCTAGTATCCCGTTGGAGCAAAAGAGGGTGGCTGCCCATCGTTTCAGGGCCAAATATTGATGGCTCCCATCACTATCGTTACCATAAGGCATCCCTTCAAAAATGGAGACGGGAAAGATTGAATTCTTCAGAAGTAAAGATGATTTTGGGTATAAGCCAACGAACATTTGAAAACTGGGTTTCGAAAGGTTATCTTAGGCCACTGGACGACATTTGTATACATCCATATTGGTTTTGGCGAAATGAAGTTTTGCAATTAGTAAAACCTAGCTAGTTCCAAACTTAAATTTGAAGGGAAAGAAAAATGGACAAGGAAGGTGACACCCAGTCGATGCCTCTAGATATGGAAACTTTGACTTTAATATCTAAGAACTTTCAATCCGAATTTCGAAGAGCGTTATTAAATACATTATATGAATTGCGAATAACTCACGGCTTAACTCAGCAGGATGTAGCGAACCTTCTTCAATGTTCTAGAGTACGGATTTCTAATATTGAACGTAGAAAATCTAATAGCGCATTTGAAATAGGCGAGCTAGACCTATTATCCCTTAGGTATGGTTTTGGAGATGTGGTTCGTTTAGTAAGCTATGTTTATCAACTCCATCCATCATTGTTGGAAACCTACCAGAAGCTATCAAGTATGTTGCGTCCTCCTCAGTTTCCTGGCTGATAAATTAGCCTAGGAAGGTGATCTTTATTAATACCGTACCTCCCATATACTAGATTTATTGTATCCTTCGATGTTTACGAAACAGATTTGTGTTCATAGGGAGCAAATCATACCTGGTAAAAACCTCTCGCATGATCTGAAGATATTTTTGATATTAAAGGTGCTATTGTCCTATTAGTAAAAGGGGTTATGGCTGAAAATTAATAGAGTAAATTTTGGCGCGCCCAAACCGCCTTCTCCGAACACAGGGCTAGTTCATGTATTAGTGTTAATTGTATTGTTGAAAAGCTGTATTAGGTATAATAGTTAGAGAAAATATTC
>CAZVYK010000018.1:0-10187 GCA_964630915.1 uncultured Caldisericales bacterium
CCCCCCGAACTTTCTCGGAGAAAGTGTGGCACCGCATGCTCTTTAATCGCGATCCATTATTAACGCTAATTTCAGATAAGCTACAGGTAAGGGATTATGTGGCTGCAAAGATTGGAACTGATTATCTGATTCCCATACACTGGCATGGCGAAAATCCCGAAGACATCCCTTTTGACAAGTTACCCAATAAATTTGTTATTAAAACGAATCATGGATGTGGCTATAACATTATTGTCTTGGATAAAACGAATCACGACACTGAAAAAACAAAAAAACGACTACACAAATGGCTCAATGTAAATTTTTGCCAGGATACGTTTTTTGGGGCATCGTGGGCGTATAAAAAAATTAAACGCACTGTGATAGTAGAATCATTTATTGGAGAGAATGAGCAAGTTCCCTTGGACTATAAGTTTTTCTGTTACCGAGGTCGTGCGGAATTTGTTCTGGTGACATTTGATCGCTTTGGAGCGTTGACTGAAAAACATTTCACTCGAGATTTTCAACCACTCGATCTCTGGAATGGTGCGCCTCAGCAGTCAGGTAAAATAACTCAACCGGTAGCCTATTTGGAGATGTTGACTTTGGCCGATGCACTTTCAACAGATTTTGATTTCATGCGCGTAGATTTATATGTAGTTAATAATAGAATATACTTCGGTGAACTGACATGCTACCCGGCGGGTGGCCTAGCGCAATTTATTCCCCAAGAGTATGATTTTATCTTTGGTGAAAAGTGGCAGTTGGCATGAAACAGCGGAACGGGCAGATTGCAACAGTTGAATTATTTTAGATAACTTCAAATGCAAGGTGAAATGTTTTTAGATATTAAGAATCAGATCGATAAAATCCTCGATTACTATAAAAGGAACAGCTTCTTATCTTCTCTAAAGCACATTTTCGAAAAGTTAGGATTTGAACATTCCAGTAAATCCCTAATCTTCATGGTTTTAAACTTAGAGGATATTTCTGAAGTTGTTGAAACACCTTATAGTTTTCATAATACAACCATAGCCGATATTCAAGATGAGCAGGATCATTATTTCGAACACAAATATCAGTTTTCAAAGAGAGAATTCCTTTATCGTATGAAAAAGGGTCATCACGTATATGTGTTCAAGGAAGACAATAAAATGGTTTTTTTTCTCTGGACAGAGCAGAAGGGTGCAACCATTACTGTTTTCCATATGCCTCTTCATCTTCCTCAATATACTTCATATATATCAGGCGTATTTACGATGCCAGGATATCGAAATAGAGGTATTGCTCATAAAATAATGAAAGAAGTTATTCATTACCTCAAAGAAGCGGGGTTTACAAAGCTGCTCTGCGTAGTGAATCCTAAAAACAACACGGCTTTAAATATTTACAATCGATTAGGATTTAAAAAGTACCAAATTGTCCATTACAAACGCTTCTGGCAAGTAAGACGCTATACGGCGGAAAAATTCAATTCCGATGAACGTAAAGTATTTATCAGTCTGTTCAGCGCACCCAAAGACATCTGGAAAACATTCTTATAAACCACACTGGTTGAAAGGACCAACCCAAGGATTTCTTGATTGACCCCGTTAAGTGTAAGCAATCGATGGAGTGACCCCCTCCGGCTGCACAAAATGTGACAGAGTATTCAGACAGGATCATTACCCCCTGGAAAGGGAGAAAGGATCATGTCATGCGATACAGGAGATTCACCCCGGAATTCAAAAGATCATTAATCGAACAGCTGCTTGGTGAAACAGCAAGTCCTACGGAACTGTGCCGACTTCATCATATTTCCTCCGGGCAGCTCTATACCTAGAAGCGGCAGTATGCCGAGGGGGAGCTTGACGGCAAGCCTTCCCGTGAGGCGGAACCGGCGTCCCGGGTCCGGGAACTGGAGCGGCTGCTGGGCAAAGTCACCCTGGAGAACGAGTTTTTAAAAAAAGCTGTGCAGAGCAGCCACAGGAAACCCGAGAGAAGAGAGAGTTCATTGCCCAGAATCGCGCCCTTGTCGAAAGCATTCAAAGGGGGTGCAAACTGATGGCCCTTCCCCGCAGAAGCTATTACTACGAGAACCAGGAGACCCCTGCTGAAGATGCCTTGATCACCAGGATCGGTGATATCTGTCTGGAGTTTTCCGGTTACGGCTATCGCAGAGTCACCCGGCAACTTCATCGAGAGGGATGGAATATCAACCATAAGAAAGTCTACCGGATCATGCGCGAGAAGGACTGGCTGTGTCGGCCCAGGAAGAAGAAGTGGGTTGTCACGACAGACAGCCGCCATGGGTTGCGGATCTATCCGAACCGGGTGAGGAGCCTCCGGATAAACGCCATCAACCAGGTCCGGGTGGCCGATATCACATATATCCACATCCTGGTGTGCTTTGTCTACCTGGCGGTCATTCTGGACGTCAATTCGAGAAAAGCCATTGGTAACGCTCTCTCCAGAAAGATTGACAGCAACCTGCCCCTACAGGCATTACGCATGGCGATCCATGAAAGACAACCGACGCCGGGCTGTATCCATCATTCGGATCGGGGCATTCAATATGCTTCTGCCGATTATGTGAAAGAGCTTGATTTCTAAGGTTTTCAGATCAACATGAGCCGCAAGGGAAATCCCTATGACAACGCTTATGCCGAGAGTTTCATCAAAACCCTGAAGGCTGAGGAGGTTCATCTCTGGGAATACCGGACCATGAAAGATGCCCGCAAACGGATTCCCCATTTCATTGAGGATGTGTATAATCAGAAGCGGCTGCACGCCTCGTTGGGCTACCTGCCTCCTTGTGAGTTTGAGAAGATGTTAACGTTAACCCAACACCCCTGTCAGGATACTCTGATCACAGCGTCGTGATCTGTGCAGCCAAAGGGGGTCAGTCCACGAAACGTCTAAACGCGTTCGTTAAAATTCATGCGATCAGGAAACAATTATTTTTTACCAGAGTATCAATATCTTTTTATCTTTGGATATCTATTCCATGAAGGTGAGTATGATGATCGACCAGGTAAAATTCTTTCGCAGAAGGCAATTTGTTTTAGGGCCTGAATATATAGACTACGAGGGTTGGCGCCGCGTCCCCCTTTTCGACAATTTCGTGCTTACGCTGCATCCGGATCTTTCAATAACCACTTGTGAACATTTAAACAATAAAACTGTATTATTGGGGTATGCCATTGACCCCTATCAGCCGGAATTGAATGACGAAGACATTTTGCAACGATTTGTGAGCGGCGAGATCACAGTCAACAAAGTAACGGATGGTCTGAAAACGCTCACCGGTCGCTTTGTCTTAATTGTCAATTGCCAACAGGGAAGTTGGCTCTTTCATGATGCCTGCGGCTTGCGCCAGGTAAATTACTTGAAGGACAAGAAAGGCTTCACATGGTGCGCTTCCCAACCTGAAACCCTGGCCGAGCATTTTGGGTTCGAATGTGACAAGGAAGTGTTGGGTTACCGGGATCTGGCGGTATCTGTTTTAACCAAGGAAGAATTCTGGCTGATAAACGAACGGACACCTTATCGTGAAGTCAAGTATCTGCTGGCGAACCATTATCTGGATTTAGAAAAGGGCGAGGCTGTGCGCTTCTGGCCCGTGCCGGGTTGCATTGGTTCACTTTCCATGGATGAAAGCATCAAGCTTTCATCCCCTATCTTGCAAGGTGGTATCCAGGCGGCAGTAAAAAGATTTGATTTGAAAATGGGGATCACTGCCGGCAGCGATAGTCGCAGATCTCTGGCCGCAGCCAGGAAGGCAATTGAGCATATCTACTTTTTTACCCACACGCCTCGATCATATAGTAATGATATAGCTGTTCCGGCACGATTGTTGCCCAAATTGGGCATCGAACACCACAAACTTGATTTGCAATTCATGAGTTCTGATTTTCGCGAACTTCACGAATGCAGTGCCACATGGGCTCGGGAACGCCATGGTAATATTGCATACACCGCTCTCCAAAATTTTGGACCTGAAGTGGCAGTATTAAACAGTAATCTTAGTGAAATCCACCAATGCTGGTACTGGCTTCCTAAATCCAAGATCAACGGGGATGGTTTAGCACTGGCTACTCGTCTTAATCATCCGCTTGCAATCAGGGAATTTCAAAAGTGGATTGATGGCGCCCGAGCCGCATGTGAAATTTCTGGAATGAATATCCTGGTCCTCTTCGATTATGAGTTAAGATCGCGATGGGTTACTGCGGCTTTATCCGAGTACGATATTGCGTATGAGACGTTCAACCCATACAATAATCGATATTTAAGTTGTTTGGAGTTGGCAATCCATGAACGGCGTAGAAGGGGGCAGCGTCTGGACTTGATTATTAAGCAAATAAGATATTTGTGGCCGGATGTTCTGAAAGCGCCCATCAATCCCAAAGACGATCCAATCTTGAAAATTAAACAATTTGTTTTGCGTGACATCATACATAAAATAGTAACACCCTGGATTCCTGTTTATCAATACTTAAGATATCATAGATTAAAGCGGCGTTTTAAGCACCAATAAACGATCAACAATCTTTATTGAAATTGCAAATGACCTTCCTAACAGCAAGCTATGGGGTATCCAAAACCCCAGGGTACGAAGGAAGCTTCGGCGAATATGACCCGAAGAAATTCAAATGCCACCAAAAAATTCATTTCTGTATTCAGTCAACCTAATGATATATGAAGGTGTTTCCTCGATGCGGTGATACGATAAAGGTAATAGTATTTCTTTTTTACCGCTGGCATCAAATCGAATCATTTCCGGCCTTTATTCTTGGGCGATGGCACGATCCGTGCTTCTTGTCCTGTCAAACAGTCGCGTGGCTAAAGTTCTGGATTTAAGTTCTGGAGAAATGATATCTGATTTAATTCGGGGGAATAAGATGTATGTACTTATTTATATAAACTATTTGACATTCTCATAACATCACAGATTCCGATTCGTCAAATCATTATGCAAGTTGTAACCAGGAATGCTTGTGACATGAATCACAAAAAGAGGATCTGAAATTCATGGGTGAAATGTGATTTTACCAAGTTTCCAGCATTTCCTCACCATCGCATTACCACTTGCTGTGAATGTTAATGCTCAATCCCTATCAGAGGTTGTACAGAAGTTTTGATACCGAGGAGGATTCAGAATGAAGGGAATATTAAAGTCATTTTCGCTCGGAGTTGTTTCCAGTCTTTTGTTATTCTCAAATAGCTTTGCGGCGTGCTACGGTTCCTCTCCCAATTTGACGGCGGCCAGTGCAATGCAGAGTGATGTTGCCGCCTGTGTGGCAATGACCAACTACGGTGATACCATCACCATCCCTGCCTGCGCTGCGGGTAATTGCACCTGGGCGAGTGGGATAACTATCACAAAAGACATTAAGATCGTTGGAAGCGGTGTCGACGCAACAACATTAACCGGTGGATTTCCTGGCGACAGCAGTTATTATGCTTTTTTCAAATTTGTGCCGGATGCAACGGCAAGAGAAAGGTTGAGCAGGTTGGATGGCCAAGGCACCTTCGAGATATCCGGTATCACATTTTCATCGACATCCAAGTTCGGTATATGGTGTTACAATCCAGATCTCCCTATAGTCAAAAGAGTCAAAATTCATAACAACAAATTTATTAACACCCACATAGCGTTGTATGCAACAGGTTACATTTACGGAGTATTTTATAATAACCAGTTGATGAACTCATCCGGAGCCTATACTGGCGGCGCTAATTTTGGATCATTTACAAACGATAGAATGAACCTGGGTTCTGGAAAGGGCTGGTATGTCGAGGACAACACCTTCTCATTTTCTGGCTCACAAGGAGGTGTCTCTGGTGCCGGAAATATGGGGGGAGGTCATGTTGTTAGGTATAACACGGTTACAGGAGCAATGTATGGTGGCAGTACTTATGTTGAGACACATGGCAACCAACTTTCATTTATCGGTGGCCCTCAGATCACAGAAGTATATGGCAATTATATGCCCGCCAGCGGAAATGCGGTGGCCGTAAAAGCGCGTGGTGGTAAAAACATTTATTTGAACAACGTCATGACAGCCAGTGCAATCGAGTTGTGGGAGGAATACAGCGACCTGGCCACTTCTGACACCTACCCGTTGGGAAGGTGCACTGAAAACCAGGGCGTGTCAAGACAGACCTGCACAGATTCCTGTATCTGTCAGAAAGTCCACGATTCGTATTTCATAAATAACAGGGCAAATGTAAATGGGGCATTTCATAATGCCAAAGTACTGATGGACTTCGAGTGTCGGGAGGCCTTAACAACTTATTGTAACAGCATCAAAACAAATAACCCACCAGAATTAGTTGAAAACATTGAATTTTTCAACTATGTTCCATCCGGTTTCACCGGAGCCACGGGTGTGGGATGCGGAACCCTGGCGGGCCGTCCGACCACCTGCACAATGGGTGCCGGCTATTGGGTTCCGAACACAACGGACGACCCGAACGCATCGTCATGCACAAATCTTACGGGATTTGTGGGGGCAAACCCGGCATACAGCCGCCCGGGAACTCTCTACAAATGCACATCAGCAAATACATGGACGGCATGGTATACCCCGTTTACTTATCCGCACCCGTTACGGTCCGGCTCGATTGCGTCCACGCCTCCGCCGCCTCCTCCTGCTCCGGTGACTACAGTTTCAGAGCCCACGACGACGACACCTACCATAATCACAGTGAGGAAAACGGCCCCTGGCCAAATCAAGAAGATATTCAACAGATAACTGTCACAATATTTATCTATCCCTGAGCTCCACCCGGAAATGGGATGAGTTCAGGGATACTTTCCATCTTTCTTTACACGCCAGCCACGCAATTCTTCTTTAAGCCGTTTTTCCAAACAAAGCCAAATGAGCTCTGCAAAGAAAACAGCGTCGAACCGCAGAAACGCCCAGAAGAGCACCGGCCCCATCTCGGCAGCCGGCAAGGCCGTCGTTTCACGCAACGCCTTTAAACATGGCCTGTTGAGCCGCCATCTAATCGTCGAAGGTGAATCTCATGAGGAATTTTCGGAGCTTTTGCGCTTGCTGGCGGATGAATTCCAGCCTATCGGCATGGTGGAGCAGGCACTGGTGGAGCGAGTGGGGATCGCGCTCTGGCGCCAGCGTCGCCTGGTGAGGGCCGAATCGGCCGAGGTCAGCCTCAACCAACAGCGGTTCGGCGAAGAGCAGGCCCACGAAGTCGGAAAGGTCCTGAATCTTGGATACAGTGTTTACGGCAAGATCCAGGCCCCGGAAGAGGCGCCTGAGGAGAGGGATGTCGCTGAACTCCAGGACCGGAAAAGAATGTGGCAATCGGTTGTGGATGAAGAGATCTCTGCCACGGAAGATCCTTTTTCTCAGCTCCCGGAAGTATTGCAGAGAGAAATACTCGATGGATTCGGGATTGAACCAGCCCAGGCTGATGAGCTTGTAAAAGCGGAATTCGAAACGTGGGCGGACATGTTTGAAAGTTATGTCGATCATTATGAATCGCTGATCCGCAAGCAGCGGATATACGAGGTCAGCAGGCTGGTCATGCAGAGCCAGGCGTTGCCGTCCAAGACGGATCTCTTGTCCCGTTACCAGACAGCGCTGGACAACGATCTTTACAAGGCGCTCAAGGCCCTGCGCGAGGCGCAGGCCTGGCGGCAGGCCAGGGCCGTGATCGACGTGGCGCCGGCGTCGCCCGATAGTAATGATACCGAAGAGTGAGAAGTTAAAAGATGCTGAATATGAAATCTGAAGCAGTGCGGCATGCGGTTTTCCTGTTTTGTGCCCTGTCGGCGGCGGCCATGATGTACGGGCCGCTGGCAGATCTTTTTCGCTCGCCGCTCGAGCGGGATTACCATTCCCTCATCCTTGCCATCCCCTTCATAACCCTCTATCTCCTGTACCTGGTCAGGAAAGACGTGCTCAAGGCGGCCGATTATTGCTTCGCTGTCGGACTTCCCGTCATTACCATTGGCATTGTCCTGTATGCCGTCGGCCTGAACCTGGGAACGGATCTGAACCGGAATGACATTGCGACTGTCACAACATTCTCGGCCTGGTTGGTGATTCTGGGTGGCTTCATTAGCACATACGGGATGCGGGCTTTCCGGGTTGCCTTGTTCCCGCTTTTCTTTCTCGTCCTCATGGTCCCGGTTCCCGTCTTCATCATGGAGGCAATCATCACCTTCCTCCAGGTGGGGTCCACCGAATTCACCAACCTGCTGCTGATGGTGTCCGGAGTCCCGTATGTGAGGGACGGGTTTGTCTTTCACCTGCCCAGTATCAGCGTGGAGGTTGCCAAGCAGTGCAGCGGGATAAGGTCCGGCCTGGCGCTTTTTATCACCGCCCTTCTTGCAGGCCACCTTTTCCTGGGAACGTGGTGGAAAAAAGCCATCCTGGTCCTCTGCTTCCTGCCCATCACGATGTTCAAGAACGGGATCCGCATCGTCACTCTGACGCTTCTGGGCGCTTACGTGGACCCGCGCATCCTCCAGAGCGACCTTCACCGGGAAGGGGGAATCCCTTTCTTCATTGTGGCGCTTCTGCTGCTGGCGCCGATATTGTTCTTTCTGAGGAAGTCCGAGGGCAAAAGCGGGAGAAAACCTTTTCCCGAGATAAAATTCAACAAGCAGGGGAGTTGAGATGAACATTTTCAAATCGGTCTCGATTGCGGTCGCGCTGATTGTCCTGTCCGGCTTCGGCTGCACGGATGAGAAGCTGTCCAGCGGCACATATAAGCTGTCTCAGGTCGGCTTCAGCCAGGACGACTGCAACGTGAAGGAGTATTTTAACGAGGGCCATGAAATCGACGTGACGGTAAAGGACAATATCGTCAAGGTTTACATGGCCAAGGACCTGACGCCGCCCACGGGCGCGATCCTGGGTGACAGTTTCATGGCCGTGGCATCGAAGGACGGCGATGTGATTCCCGACACGGACTGCCGGGACATGTGGGTCAAGAAGCTGACCGGAAAGCTGGTGCAGAAAAACGTCTTCACCGGCGCCTACGAGTTCACCGACAAGACAATATCGGGAAACGACTGCGCCGACGAGGAGAAGATTGGCTTTCACCCGCCCATCTGCACCTCGACCGTGACGTTCACGGCGACGAAGAAGTAGGGATATGACTCCCGGATGAATTTCATCATCTGGTCATCGTACACAGTTGCCGCATTGACGGCGGGGATCGCCGCGCTGGCGCTTTGGCGGGACCGGCAGGCCTTCGTCAACCGCGTGTTTGCCCTGGGGATGGCCCTTTTTGCCCTTGAGGCCGGGTTGACGGGACTCGTATTCCATGCGGCCTCGCTGGAGAGCTTCCTCTTCTGGCAGCGGATGCGGTTCACGGCCTCGTCCTTCCTGCCCGCTGTCTGGCTGGCGTTCAGCCTGAGCTTCGCGCGGGCCAATTACCGGGAGCAGATTTCCCGGTGGAAGTGGGTCCTCGTTCTTGCCTTCATTGTGCCGGTTGCGCTGACGCTTTACAACTTCAACGAAGCCTTCGTCTCCGTCATCCTCGCGCCCCGGCAGGCATCCGCCTACTTCATCCGGCTGGGGCAGACGGGCTACTACTGGCACCTGGCCTGGGTCATCCTCTCCGTGGTGATCCTCATGAACCTGGAGCGGACGTTTCGCCACGCCACGGGCCACATGCGCTGGCAGACCAAATTCATGTTCCTGGGCATCGGGGGGGTCTTCGGGATCCACGTGTTCACCGACAGCCAGGCCCTGCTCTTCAAGGGCGTGGACACGGACATGGTGGCGGTGGGCCTGGGCGCCCTGCTGGTGGCGGATGTCCTGGCCGTCCGGTCCCTCCTGCGGGGGCGGCCGCTGAGCCTCGGCATCCAGCTCTCCCACCAGTTCCTCTACAACTCGCTCACCATGCTCATCGTGGGCATCTACTTCATCGCCGTCGGGCTGCTCGCATGGGCCTCGGTGCGGTTCGAGTGGATCGAAAACGTCCACATTTCCGTCTTCCTGGTCTTCGTCCTCGTCATCGGCCTGGCCGCGGTCCTGCTGTCCGACCGGCTCCGCCTGAGGCGGAAGCGCTTCATCAGCCGGCACCTGAAGCGCCCCCAGTACGACTACCAGAGGATCTGGGAGGACTTCACCGGGCGGACGGCGCAGGTGACCGGCGTGCGGGAGCTGTGCGGCGAGATCGTCCGGATGGTCTCGGAGACGCTGGAGATCCTCTCAGTCAGCATCTGGCTGGCGGACGAGAAGCAGGAG
>CAZVYK010000019.1:0-9820 GCA_964630915.1 uncultured Caldisericales bacterium
GAGATCCAGGGAGACAGGACCCGAGGGAAATTACAGCACTTCTGAAACGCTACCTGGGGACACCCAGCCGTATCTTGAAAAAACTGAGGAATGAACGGTATGTGTACTGATAAAGGAATCGTAAAATTGGAGAGGGATCCCAGAACAGTGACTGAGCGCCGACTGAAACTGGCAGGCAATTCTATTGAAATTGGAGTATTACTGCAGTATCGCTGATTCAGAGTTCTGCCCATCCCAATCTCTGACACCCTCCTGGGTCACATTCGATACTGGATGGTTCGCGTCACTCTTGTCCCTGTCGGCTTCGATCTTCGTCGTGGGTGTGGAAAACGTGGCACCAATAAGATGGAGCAGGAGGCGGACAGTCCGCTCATCATTATCAACAGAGACATGTTCGATCCAGCATGGATGACCAAGACCGGCAACGACCATGCAGGCAAAAAGACTGCAGATCGGACATCCGATCATCGTACAAACCTTTGGCGATGCCGCTCGCACGGTCGAGCACCCTTCAAAAAGTATGAATCCACGGAGTCTGATGTCTATCATTTCTCCTTCGAACATGACCTCGACAGATTCCGCGATCTCCAATGCTTCCTCTGCCACCTCCTGAATTGAGATCTTGATTCCTTCCGGATTATCCGGCACCACAAGGCTGTACTGGTTGACCAACCGGGTCAATATGGGCTGGCCTGTTGGTACCAGGCGTATACCCCCGCCATCGTCTTCAGTGATATACGAATAATCATCCGGGGGGATTGATACCGGGGAATTCTCCCCGGGGGGAATGATCTGCACGATCTCTCCGTTACCTGGAAAAAAATGGGCGTTGCCCTGGATGCCCAGATCGGCGCAGAGGCGTGCGAGGTCAATGATCGGCCCGGCATATCCAAGGCCCGCAACCCAGGACAGAACGGACTCGCCCCGACGCTGGGAAATAAGGAGGACTCCTCCGATGAAACAACCCACACCAAGGAGTACCAGTGTCGCGCTGGTCAGATCACCGCGTCCCGTCACACCAGCTGTCACGAGAAGAAGTGCAGATGTTCCGATCAACACCGCTCCGCCGACGAATTCGCTGTCTGGTTCTTTCACGCCGTTTCGCTCCTTGACAATCGGTTTTTTAGCCGGGATTCGAATATATGAAGAACGAGAGCAAACCCGATCAACCCGCTGATCAGAACGACGAGTGATGTGGTTACAAACCTGACGAGGAGTACCCCAGCAGAGAACACCGTCATCGTTACCCCTCCGACAAGAAATGACATCCGGTTGTCCCTGCATGCGATGCCGGCAATCACCGGTTGAAATGCAACTCCAAGGACAGCAGACTGGGTCCCAAGTCCCACCGCGAATGCTTCCCCAAGGCAGAGGAGGAGAAAACGACCGCCATACCCTGTTATTACCGCGCCGGCGATTGCCATTCCAAGAAGAAGTACGATCGCAGTCTGTTGGTTCATACCTCCTGATAGAAGGAGAGACATACCAGCTGCCACCCCGATCGCACCGAGTAGCGCCAGATTGAATTGTTGCATCAGATCAGCTCCACGACTGGGTAGGGACTCAACCAGGAGACAAAACCACCCAGTGGTCTTGGCAATCGAATCACGAGACGGCTCCTTCGAAGGCGTGCTGCTTCTGAAATGAGGTTCAGATGGCTCACATCATCGGTCGATACGGTATAGACAACGACTCCTGCCGGTTCTGAGTTTTTCAGGGCATGTTCCACCTCTTCCTCGAAGACGATTCGTCTACGCGAGGAGAGATTGGAACGTAACGCGGCTGCATAATACCGTGAATAGGCGAGGGTTCCGTTCTCAGCCGATCGGAGCAGTGAACTAAGGACCAGGGAATCCCTCTTCCGATAGAGAGCGTGGAACGATTCGTGAATCCGGAGTCCAAGATGTCTGTACAATGCATCGAGGTCGTGCTCATTGCGGAGAAAATCTATCACATCGCCACCAGAGATGAGAAGAAGGCTGCACCTACCCCGTTCCTTTACAATCCGAGCCAGCGCTTCACTGACGGATAATAGGAATTCAGGGGTATGGGGAGATCCAGCAGATGGCAGGTCAACGATGAGGAGGGGTGCGCCACCCATTCTTGCGGATGGTTCGCGAACGTACGGTTTGTTGTGTTTTGCGGTGAGTTTCCAGTCGATCAATGAGAGGTCGTCTCCGTGCCTGAAAGGGTGAAATCCGGATACTTCTTCTCCTTTCCAAATTCCAATTTTATTCAATTCCTTTGTCCCGGGTATGCCACTGGATGACGAATTTTCCACTCTCCCTTCACGTGGAGAGATAAAGATCTCATCTCCAGCATATCTTGGCGAGGTGCAGGTGAGCGTTGTCGAGAAGAAACGATTGGCAGTAATTACCCTCAGTCCCCGGAACCTTGTTGCTCCTGGCACAAGAAATCGGGCCCCATAGATACCACGACCATTCGCAAGAGAGGTGTCTTCGGTGTTGTATACAACCGAAGGGGGAGGAAGATCGGTGAGATGGATCTGGATCCCATCCAGGGAGAGGGGGTTCACCTGGATTTCAACCTCAACCGATGTGCCGGCGACAACCGGACGTTTTTGAAATCTTCGTGTGACTGTTATACTATTTATATAACAGGTGGTATGGTAGAACAACAGGATAGCCTGACTGCAAAGAAGAGAGGCAAGTCCGACAGCAGCGATAATAGCAGCAAGACTGTCAAGATACAATCCGACGATGCCGAGAATCACAGCCGTCATCGCGCACCCGACGGCCCACGAAGTCGCCTGCACCAGCTTATGCCACCTCGACGTCTTCAAGGATCTCAGCAATCACACGCGTTATCGAACTCCAGTCAAACCCGGAACCACGTTCCAGGATCAATCGATGGGCCATCACGGGTTCCGCCATTCTTTTCACATCGTCGGGGATCACGTACGTCCGTCCATCAATCGCTGCAGCAGCCCTGGCACCTCTGAGAAAAGCGAGTGCACCGCGACTGCTGCACCCCAGGAGTACATCGTTGTGCTCCCGACTGGCAACAATGATATCCCTGATATATCTGAGAATTCTATCGCTCACCCTGATCGTTCCGACATATCGACCAAGGGTTAGAACCCGCTCAATTGAGAGGACTGGTGAAATTTTCCGCCAGTATTCATCCCATTCGAGCTCTCCGTCGCGATCACGTCGCAGGATCTCGAATTCACTCTCGGGATCGAGATAATGGAGAGCAATACTGAAGGTGAAACGATCCCGTTGCGCTTCTATGAGCGGAAATGTCCCTTCGAACTCCTGCGAGTTTTGTGTCGCAACAACGAAGAAAGGATCTTGAAGAGGATAGTTGATACCGTCGATCGTCACCTGATGTTCAGCCATCGCCTCGATGAAGGCGGATTGTGTCTTGGGTGTCAGGCGGTTTATCTCATCGATAAGGATGAAGTTGGAGAATATCGGCCCATTCTGGAGCACGAACTGTTGTAATTCGGAATGAAAAACCCGTACACCCAGGATATCGGCGGGTTGAACATCAAAAACGCCCTGTACACGGTTGAAGTGGAGCCCGCACAACCGGGCTACAATTTTACTGATTGTGGTTTTTGCGGTTCCTGGAGTCCCGTCGATCAGAATGTGCCCGCCGGTGAGGAGGCCGATCGTCATCAGATCGATGAGCTCATGGTTCCCTACCACATAGGCCCCAACTGCCTCACGGATCAAACGGTGTGCCGCTTGGATCTCCTGAACCTCTGTTTCATGTTTGTTACTGTCCATCGTTGAACCTATCTTTTACGCCGGTTGCATGACCACGCGAGTACTGCCAGAATCACTGCTGTGACAACTACAACGAGTGATGGTGTCTTTCTCACCATTAAAAAGGTAGTGATCGGACCTTCAGCGTTCGCAGTTCTGCTGTTCACCTGATCCACCAAGGTATTCTCCTCCATCAGGCGCTCGAGGAACCGGGAGTTGTCACAGTCGGGCAGACTCTGCATTGCGTTAATGAAGAGACTGGCATCGCCGATGACGACCAATGTTCCATCACCAAGACGCTCTCCTGCGACGAGGGTATATCGGTTGAGCAGTTCCGAGCGGTTGATCAATCCATTTCCATCCTTATCGATCCATGACAGGTATGTGGTGTTTACCAGGGGGGTTCCGCCGGAGACGGCAACAGGGTGGTTGAACACGATCTTTGACAGTCCTGTGACGAGACCATCATCGCTCGTGGGGTAACCGATGGGGGCACTCGCCACATCGAACTCTCGCCCGAGACTGAGGAGATTGCCGCGTTCGAATCGGATCGACGATCCGATGACCTGGAGAAGCTCATTTCCCGAACCGAAATCGTCTGCGACGATCATAGTATTACCAGAGGCCAGGAATGCGCGATATGCATCTCCTTCTTCAGAGGATGGTCTTCGACCCGGAGCGATGACAAGGAGTGTGGAGCCCTTCTTCGTCCTCAATTCCTTTGGATCCTCGATCATCTGCCCCCCACGACCTTCGAGCTCATGGAAGAATGTGGATGTTCCGTTCCATTGCTGGTTATACCGGCTGAATTCAGTATCCGTAGTGGTCAGGTGGATGAACAGTATTACTGCGGCGATGATCAGAATCAGACCAACCGATACACCAACCGCCCGGGAAGAATCCAGTGTATTCACCATAACATAACGGTATTATTCTGCTATCCGAATCGTTCTCCAGGATCGACCCAATAGACCGCCGGTAGGATGGATGGCCGGATGCATCGAAAGAATCGATCGACCCGGCTAGAAACATGATAATCCTTGCTGTCGTCTGCATTGGGGACGCTACCTGACAGTTGGAATCTTCCCCCATTCCGATCGATCCTTCGAATGGACGGAACCATCACGGATGTCTTTTGTCTCCCTGCAGAGGGTTCCAACCCGTTCTCATGGATAGCAGGGCTGCTTCGCGATGATACGATTAAAATTGTAAGAGAATTAATCTTCAGCTCCCTCCCTGAGAACGGCGATGAAGGCCTCCCGTACCGTTCGAAGGTCCTCTTCGGTTGCATCATCCTCTGCGTACTGGACCCTCTCGTGGATACCGACAAGCAGGGCAAGGTGTCTGCCAAAGGGGGTATCTGCAAATATCGCGGCGACCTTACGAGGCGTCTCTGTCAGGAGATGCTGTTCGGGGGCTCTCTTTTCCATCTCAGTCACGAGTCTTCGGTACATTTCGATGATCGTCATGCGTCCATCGATATGGTCCCCGATGGTAACGACCGCATCATCTGCCATCTGTATCGCTTCTTCTAGGGACGGTGGGGGAGGTATTGCGATCGTTCGTTCCGGCACAACGATGGTGAGACCGTTCGAAGTCGGTTCTTCTTCAGGTCTTCGTTTTCGTAAAAAGAACACTGATCCAAGGACTGCACTACCAACGCCCAGCATGTAGATGACCGATGGGGGCCATCCCAGTCGCGACGGTATCTCAACGGTAACTGAAGGAGATTCACAACCTTCGAGAGGATACTCATCCGATTCAAACCATGCAGTGAGGGTCCTGCTTCCCGTGGGCAGCTCTTCGCAAGGAATCGAGTACTTCCCGTCCTTCCCAGTGATGCCGGTTGCCCACGCCGGCCGACCATCGACATCGATGTACACACGCGCTCCTTCAACCGGGACGCCTCCCTCTGTCACCAGACGCCCGGTTCCAAGCGCCATCCAGGTGCCATTTTCCAGGGTCACAGTGGCATCAAGGGAGATGGATGTGTTCGCCCCTTCGATGGTAAAATTGACGATCCTGGATAACAGCATGTCGAGAGAAGCGTAAGCGGAATGGGATCCTGCCCTCCCTTTTTCAATCCGATAGGGAAGCGTGAAATGCCTAGATCCATCCGATTCGGCACTGCCGATAAAACGCCCGTCGATGAACACCTTCACATCGGTTCCTGGGGCGGCGAGGACCGTTCCATTCAGATAGAGCGTATCGCCGTACCGACCATGGGTGGGAAGGACGGTGAGGGAGATTGCTGAAGGTGGAAGGCACAGTCCGGGCCGAGATGCGCACCATTCAGACTGAATCTCCTGGATCCTTTCCGGGATCTCGACCCGGCGCCTGTCCTGTTCGATGTTGATCTCGGCGAGAATGGCTGCAAAATCGAGGATCGACCGTTCAAACGAAGAGGTATCGAGACCGAACCTTCTGGATATATTGATGATCCCCGCCGACCGTCCGAGATAATCCTGATAGTTCCACCGGATCGCGGAGCGGAGTTCATCCCCACGCAATTCCAGGGATTTCAGGGCCGCCACATCATTCCTGTTCTGTATACGGACCTGTTCATCTCTGAGAACTTCGTATTCGCCCATCTGTTCCATGAGCTTGCGTAGTGACCAGAGGACCGCATCATTCTCGGTTAAAAAAGTCCCGATTTCTGTATTTTTGAGACCGAGCTCTATCGCGAGATCGGACAGTGCCTGCTGGGACCGAACAAATAATTGAATCCCTTCATCAGCCGCCGTGATATCATATTCTTTGATATTTTGAACGATAGGGCCGGTTAGATTCAGGCAGGTTGACCAGTCGTTGAGAATCCGGGCAGCGTCCATGCGCGTAAGGTTTCCGGTAGCAAGGAGATCCTGATGAAACGGTGTAATTGAGGAGTCCCTGGTTGTGAACAGAACTGACTCTTCTGCGCCTGACACCGGGACAATAAATATCATCACGATTAGGCAGGTCAGTGCCAGTATGCTTCCTTGAAAAGCCGGTGATTGAAATGATTTAACGACGTGGGTCATTGGGAGACCAGTCCTACGATACGATTTGCCACGATATACCCAAATACCAGGATTCCACCGGCCGATACATACTTCATCCGCCGGATGTACACCGGTTGGAGCGAGGAGGGATCAATCAGCATGACGACGACGAGCAGACCGACCAGTGCCAGGACGACGTATATCTCCAGGTCGAGGGTTCCACCTACTAGCATAATAAATATGATGACCAATAACCAGGTGAGATACGCGACCAGCGAGATCGATCTTTTCCTGCCCATAGTTGTTTGATACATGCTATCGCCCATCATATGTATTACTGTCGATGATCATCTCAGTAGAGGATCGCTGGTACGGCAGGTTCTATGAATCCTTCCAAGAATCCTGATGTGTACAATCCTTGTTCGTTGACAATTCGGATTTCGAAACCTGTATTATTCTGGCAGACAATGTTGACCATTGTGAGCGATGGAACCGGGTTGCTGATCATTCAATGAACGGGACAGTCCCAATTGAATCGAGATCTTCGACCATTAAAGAAAGAATTGTCAGCATTCTTGCATCCGATCCAATTCTCAGAGGGGTCCTGATCATCGGGACCGGTACAGCCCTTTCACAGATTCTGAGGGTCCTTTTCGTTCCAATCCTGACACGCATCTATCCGCCGGCGATATACGGCACACTGGCAATTTTTACGTCAGTTCTGTCGATCCTGATCGTATTGAGCACGTTTCGATACGATACGCCCGTGCCGATGGTGGAGACCGACGAGGATGCAGAATACCTCATGATCATTTCGTTCCTGATCACGGGGGTTGCGACGGTCATCCTCCTTATTGTAACGATCGTACATGGCGGAGCAATCTCCAAAAGCCTGAACCTGGAGTTCCTTTCACCCCACTTCTGGCTCCTGGGGGTATATTTTTTTATTTTATCTACATTCGGCATTATCACCCACTGGGTTCTTCGTGAACGGGGTTACGGAAAGATCGCGCGAGCAGGCGTCTCCCAGAGTGTTTCAGGTTCGACGTGTAAGATTATCCTGGGGCTTCTTGGATTTGGATCTTTCGGCCTGATCTTTGGAGAATTTATTGCTCTCGTGACCGGGATTGGTGTTCTCGGGGGGGCATTGATTCCGCGGTTGATATCGAGGGTTCGAAACCTGCAGATAGAGAAAATGATCCACCTGGCTCGTGAATTTAAACGGTTTCCGATATATTCGGTCCCCTCAGGGTTGATCAACGAGCTCTCCCTGCAGGCGCCGACTCTTTTGATCTCAATGCTGTTTGGTTTTGAGACGGTCGGGTATTTTTCCCTGAGCTATTCGATGCTCGTGATGCCAATCTCACTCATCTCGGGTTCAATTGCACAGGTATTTTATGGAGAAAGTTCGGAATTATTGCGAACAAAATCACAGGAGCTGCTTGGACTCTACAGAAAGACCACGCGAAGACTGTTCATGTTCGGTACTCCGGTGATTTTTACTGCTGCAGTCGCATTCCCTGTCATCTTTCCACTAGTCTTCGGAAGTGCCTGGAAAGATGCGGGGATTTTTATCATCCCACTCAGTATCATGGTCCTCGCACAGTTCGTGGTCTCCTCGACGAACCGGCTCGAAGTGTACGGTTACAACAACTGGGAACTTGCCTGGGATACCTGTCGCACCCTCCTCGTCATAGGTGGTTTTTACTGCTCCCACATGTTGAGATTGGAAGCTGTCCCGACGATATACATCTACTCAATTACAATGACATTTATGTATGTCATCTGTTATATCCTGAATGTCAGCGCAATTGTCAGGGTTCAACGAATGATGGCAACACGAAGAGAATGACGTACAACCGGGCAGATCCTGAATCAGAGTTGATCGACGCCTCCACCCTTCTGTTCCAGATCAGAAACAAAGGGATACCGCACCAGATCCCGGATTTTTTTTCATTCGCACGTATATCGATCTTTCTTACGGGCACGTTCTGGAACATCATTCTCTATCAGGAGTAGGCTGCTTTCGCACCCCTGGTTGATCCCTGAGCAAGATCGAAGGTCTGATTGATCGGGACGGTTCCTGACCCGTCCCACCTCCGCAGAAACAGAATGACACCGAGGGGGGTGGTCTTCCTCACACCGATGAGATCATGCTGATACAACTGCTCGTGCTCCAGCAGTACCACGATCTTTTCGACGACCAGCACGAACGGCCGGCCCGGAAACCGTGTCCCGTTCCTTCACCACCCCGGGTTTCCCGCCACGATTCATGACCGTTCACCGATCCGGGCTTTCGAACTCCGATTGATCAAAGCCGGTCAGCCTGACGATCTCCGGACCGACCTTCGCAGATCGAGGCCCGGGGTCTGATGGTCAATCGCCGAGTTTTTCAGCATGTCGCGTTTCCTACCACCGATCCCGGTCATGCATCGACCCACGCAGCGTGCGACGATCCGGCACGAACCCGGTGAATCCTGGACACGCCCGAACGGGGATGGGGGCAGTGTCAGGGTTCGGATACGAACATCTCATGCCCGTTTCCGACAGGGAGAACGGCGATCCGCCGGGTGGCAACAAGGATCGGTTCCCTCCATAAAATCCGTAACAAACGGTCGAGTCTGGAAGAACCGGCTGAAAGGGGCATGGAGGCAATTCGGCGTAGATCCGATGAATATCGTTGGGATACCGATGCATCCAGCGGTTTGGAACCTTTCGTTCTCACGGGGGACAGACGATGCGATGGACAATCAGCTGTGCAGGAACCCCCTCGTTGAACGGCTCCGTGAGGTGACCGGACGATAACAACCTGGCGGTCATGCTTAGGTCACGACGATCGCCCGGACATATGTCGCATACAGTTTCACGGGCATCCATTCTCCCATTCTTCACCACTGCATACGGCATCAGCGGGAAAATGCATCGCCGTGACTTTCGCAATAAGACAGCATCTGTGAGAAAATCCGGGCAGAGGGGGAGACGATGCGAAGGTGTCGTGTGGATTACCCGGGGGAGGAAAGGAGAGCAGGATCGCGAGAACCATCCTTTCAGGATAGTTGAGGCTGGTGGCGTATCTCCGGATACCATCAACACACGTTATCGTTC
>CAZVYK010000020.1:0-9758 GCA_964630915.1 uncultured Caldisericales bacterium
CGATCGCGAACCGGGACCGGTAGGTGGTGTGGATCTTCTGAGGATTCCAGTCGACACCGTCGACGACATACCCGAGATTCTCGACACCATGCTTCTCCCGTTTCCCTTTCGCATACGTCACGGCGATCGCGATCTTCAGATTGAGCGGTGTCCTTCCATGCATGATATAGTCCCCGAATCGCGATTGTGTTCCTATCAGGAGCTCTTTCATTGCCTGGCTGTGTTTCCGAACGGGCAGGATAAACGGAACCTGAGCTGTAGTCAGGAACTCGATGACATCGTACGCGTAGAACTCCCGGTCCAGGCAGAGTGCCTGGATTGTCAAGCCGGCTGCAGTGATCGCTTCAAGGCACCGGGTGATATATGCGACCTTGGAGGTACCCTTCGTGACAGGATAGACCGCCAGCGTCACCTGGCGATTTCGGGTGATCGCGTAGACCGTGACGTACGAGTAGAAGTCGTTGGTCGATTTCTTCAGCTGGCTCCGGATGATATATCCCTCGTTCTCCGGGACAGCCGACCCGTAGTATGGGTCGTTCGTGTAATCGATGGCAAACGTGTACGCTCTTCCTGGTTTGAGGACAGAGGAGAGTTCATGGCTCAGAATTGCCGTATTCACGGCTTCCAGGTCAGCCATGGAGAGCTTGGCCAGGTGATACCGCAGTGAGGTTTCACACGGACTCCGTTCCAGTAGAGAACTGATGGAGTGGATGGACTGCTGCATCGCAGCCATCCCCACCAGCGTACGGAAGACCGTGGTCTGGGTCAACGACCCCTGGATCGGGATGCTCAGATGTTGATCTAGGGCAGCGACAGCGAGATCGAAGCATTGATTGGGTCGAATAGACGAACCCTGAGTGCAGGTAGTGTCCCTGGGTTGGGGAACCATAGGGGACCGCCTGCATAGTATATAGATCTGCCGCTTTTACTCTCGAATCAGCAATCAGAGCTACATCTGGGCCTGTACAAAATTAGCGAACTACTGAGCATACTGTTTATCCTGGGGGTACTCACCTTCTTCGTCGGCATCTGGGGATTTTCGATCTATTACGCGGATCATCCGCAATCAGGCCTGAACCTGGCATATGCTTCGTTGCAGCTCTTCGTCCTGAGATCGGGTTTTCTCGAGTTCCCCTCAAATCCTCTCCTCGACGTCGCCCGGGTTGTTGCACCCATCCTCGCGTTCGTATCTCTCATTTACATCATAACCGACTCGGTCTACCAGGATGCTCAATTATTATGGCATAAATTCGCGGGAAAGGACCACATCATCGTGTGCGGTCTTGGGTACATCGGACCAATAATCGCAATGCACTGCCAGGCCAAGGGAGAAAAAGTCATTGTGATCGAGAAGGACCCTCAGCATCCCGAGATCGACAGGATGAAAAACCTGGGGATTCTTGTCATCAACGGCGACGCCACCGATATCCGAACCCTTCAACAGGCGAAAGCGAAGTCGGCCCGGTCTCTTTTCGCGGTCACCGGAACCGACGAGGTCAACGCCAAAGTGGTGTTAAAAGTCAATGAGATACTCTCCAAATATCCGGGAACGGATATCACCTGTTACGTTCATGTCGTCGATCCCACGTTCGCAAATCTCCTCAGGAACGTGCAGGGAACAGTACGGGATCAGACCGAGATCAAACTTGAATTTTTTAATATCTACCAGGCAGCCAGCAACTGCATTATTGATTGTATGAAGGATCTGCCTCCGTTTCGCTCATCTCCACCGGACCTTCACATCCTTATCGTCGGCATGGGTAAGATGGGGGAAAGCCTTCTCATCCAGCTGGCAAAACGGTGGCGGGAGCTGTACGGCCAGAACCCGGAGAAGAGATTAATAGTATCTGTGCTGGACAAACAGGCGACGCAGAAAACTGCCAGCCTGGAGTTACGATATCGCAATATCTCGGACTGTTGCAGAATCACCGGATTCTCGATGGATCTCTCCGTCGACCCCTGTTTCTATGAGGCAAGCTATCTCAAAGACCTGAGGACGCAACGCACGGTCGATGCCATCTTTGTCTGTACCCCTGACGAATCGCTCAATTTCTCGGTCGGCCTGTATCTCAACGGAAAACTCCGCGGGGAGGTTCCCATCATCATTCGAACCGTCCACAGCAAAGGATTCGCGCACTTTTTTAACAATATCTGTAATTCGTCTTCAAACGAGTACAGGAATTTCCATGTCTTTCCGCTCGTCTCGTGCTCCTGCTGCCTGGAATCGTTGATTGACGGCTTCAATGAAAGGATCGCTCGCGCCATCCATGACATCTATGTAATAGACAATCTACGGTCGGGCCAGCGCAAGCCAACTGATGCAGCGATGCAGCCGTGGCACCTGCTGAATGTGGAATACAAGGAATCGAACAGGGATCAGGCCGCGAACATCCGGCAAACCCTTGAGAATCATGATTACACTATCGTCTCCCAGACGGATTGGAGCGAGCCGCCCCTGCAATTTCCACCTGACACGCTCGAGGAACTGGCAATAGCCGAACATGATCGCTGGGTGAATGAACGGAGATTGCGAGGATGGAAGTACGGGAAGGAGAGAAACCTCGAGAGGAAAGAATCACCCTCCCTCGTCTCCTGGGAGAAATTAGACGAGGATACTAAAAATTATGACCGTGATTTCGTACGGTCGTATCCGGTCATTCTCTCTTTGATTGATCTCAAGATCGTTCCGATCACGGCCTGTGCTCCTCCTGCGAACGGCACAGCCACCGCATTTCCGTGGATATGCGAAACGTAGTCCCCCTGATTTTTCCGGTTTTACCTGGGGGGACGAAACTCGTATACCGTGGTCTCGAGGACCCGAACCACGTTCTGCAGACTGGCGCTGGGGTCCTCCCTCGACCTGACCGAAGTTCCCGACCTTGAGAGCGGCAGGCTCGAGCTTTCAACGAGCAGGTGACCGCCGGTCGTCTCACCGGCATCAAATACATTGAGAAGACCCTAGCTGAGATCATACGCAGAACCAGGTAAAGGCAATCGCGGCGAGGTTTCCGGAGATGCGTGTTAGTGACTGGTTCGTCATTGACAGGTATATGGACCTAAGTCGATGAGGGAAACTAATCTCCCTCCTTCTCTTTGGTAATTGAAGGTGGCACTAAATAAATCACCAATTACTAATGCAGAAACTTAATTACTATTTAGGAAAGGTTTTTGTAATCTTATGTATGACGATAAATTGCGGTAGTTGAATTTCGAGGAATATGCTACCCCTTTATCCATAATTGATAGGGAGAGAATAAAAATTGGCGCTTCCATCAAGGATATTTCGGGTTTTTATAAGCTCGACATTTTCCGATATGGTTCATGAGCGTAATGCATTGCAAGAGCAGGTTTTCCCCCGGCTTCGTGAATTAGCAAATGCAAATGGATGCGGATTCCAAGCGATTGACCTTCGTTGGGGAGTATCCGAAGAGGCCGGAAAAAATCACCAGACAATGAGGATATGTCTCGGTGAAATCGCTCGTTGTCAGTTATTATCGCCGAAACCAAATTTTATTGTATTGTTGGGCGATCGTTATGGTTGGTCTCCTTTACCATCAAGTATCCCAGAAATAGACTTCCTGGCCATACTCAAGAATGTCTCAATGGATGAGGCAGAAACGATAAATAATTGGTACCACCGTGACGACAACGCAGTTCCACCTGAATATGTTCTACTGCCACGCAAACGCGAATTGTCTGCCATTCCGAAAAATGATTTCGAACGATTGGTAGATTCCCTTCAACATCAACCCGAACAGGGAAAGGTAGTAAAATGTTGGTACCAATTTGGAAAGGATTCATCGCTTTTACCGGATCAGTATTTCCCGCATTTTATTGCGGAGAATGGAATATTCATTTTAACTCAAATCGATGGCGTGCCCGAATCTCGCATACAACAAGAGCACGACGAGGCAATACATATTGTTGAGAGTTTTTTCTGGGCTGAGATTGAAATAGAAATTCATGCCATCCTTGAAAAAGCAACTGCAGACTTCCCCCAGAGTAAACGGATAGCATACACCGCTTCTGCGACAGAACAGGAGATCACTGCCGGGGCGCTCCAGATTCCTTTTGCTAATCAGCATGTGTATTGTTATTTCCGAAGGATGGAGAATGTTCCGAAGGACGGATACAATATTCCGTATGTCGAGACCGATCAGGTTAATGCAAACAAGTTGAGGGATCTCAAAGATCGATTACGAAACCATGTACCAGATAACATTCGCGAGTTTAGCACACAATGGTCGCAATCAGGCCCAATGCCATCATACATTCAGAAAATATGTGACAATGTCTATGAAGATTTATCTAAAATTATTTTATCGGAAATTGAAGGATCCCGAACTGTTGATATATCAGAGAATGAGATAGTGAGGCATCAAGAAATTGCTGATAATCTTTCGACTCATTTTTTTGGGCGAATGGACCTTCTTAAAATCATCGATGAATATATAGATTCCATAAATAGTTATCCGCTTGTTATCTGGGGTAAGTCTGGCTCCGGAAAAACAGCATTGATAGCTAAAGCAATAAAAAATCTAGATGAACCTGGACGTGTACTTGTTTATCGCTTTATTGGAGGTACCCCACAATCAATCAATATCAGAGAATTATTGGAATCCCTCTGTAAACAGATATCATTTCAATATGGCTCACCAGAATTAAGTTTGCCCTCAAAATATGACGATCTATTATCGTTATTTAAAAAAATTTTATCACACGCAACAGAGGAAAAACCCCTGGTTATTCTCTTGGATGCACTCGACCAGTTATCCATAGCGAACGATGCTCATGAACTTGCCTGGTTACCGACCAGCCTTCCCCCTCATGTTTCTTTAATCGTCACGATGACACCGGGCGATTGCCTTGAAAAATTGATGAATAATCCTCAGACATTGCGCACCATCGAGGTGCCTCCATTAACCCTTAAAGAAGGCGAGACCATTTTAGATCATTGGTTTCTTGCGGCAGGACGAAGGTTACAGGATTTTCAAAAAGAGCACGTGCTTTGTAAATTTATCAATTGTCCCTCACCTCTATTTTTAAAAATGGCTTACGAAGAAGCCATGCGCTGGAGATCCTTTGAACGACTGATTGAGCTGAAGGATGACATTCCCGAAATGACAGTCGCTTTGATTGACCGTCTATCAAAGGATTCAGATCATGGACGCTCCCTGGTTACCCGGAGTTTGAGTTATATCGCAGCATCGAGGTATGGCTTAAGCGAAGAGGAATTGCTCGATATCCTATCAAACGACAAAGATGCCTTGAATGATTTTCAACGGCGGTCACCAAATAGTCCGATAGTAACAAGGTTACCTGTTATTCTATGGTCAAGACTCTATTTTGACCTTGAACCATACTTGACATGGCGTGGAGTTGATGGGACTACCGTGCTCAATTTTTTTCATCGTCAAATATGGGACCAAGTGTTTGACTCTCTTTTATCAGACAATAATGGAAGTAATTATTATCATAAATTATCTGAATATTTTACTCCAAAAAATTTGGAGAGAAATAACAGTGAAGGCCCAGTACTGAGTTTACGAACACTATCAGAACTGCCTCACCTCCTTTCCCATGCCCAGAAATGGGATCAGACGGTGGACACGATTTCAGACCCTGGTTGGATATGTGCGTCTGTCTTAGCCGATAGAGTGTTTACAGATCTCCCTCAAACAATATTGGAGGCCAGTAATATATGTCCTGATGATGAGTTCAGACAAATTTTGGATAATATTTTCGAAGCAATCAGAATGGAAGGGGTTCACTTTTTAAATTGTCCTGATGCCAGTACGGTTGCCAGTCAACTTGACTATCACCTGTCAGGAACCGGGCTCGCACCGGTAGATGTTTTCCGTGAAAGGTATGAATCACGCTGTCGAAGCAAGGGTTATTCATTTTTTCGGACCATTTACCGCAAAAGTATCGGACAAAGAAATGTTCTTTGTGAACATAACGCTGATGTCTCGCTCGTCGTAGTAACCTCAGATAGTAAATACGGTGCATCCGTTGATTCTGCAGGGCAACTAATTGGCTTTAATCCGATAACGGGGGAGAAACGATGGGTGACCACCCTCCTTACTTCTATTGAAGACGGAAGATATCCTCCGGGAGATGTTAACCGCCGAACGTATATTAGATACGCAAAACCTTTGCGCATGATTCTAACGGAGGAGGGATACCCACAATGCTGGATTGCTGCCCGGGATAACAAAACAACCTTTGATTCTAGTGAGTATAATATCCATATCTTTAGAGTTGACCTTCGAACGGGTAAGGAACTTCAGGTGTTGGTCTTTGATTTGGATATCAAATATCATTATTGGTATGGTTTTCAGGGCTATAAAACATTTTTAATGGATCTAAGTCCCGATGGAAAAAGGATCGTGGTCGAAGGTGTGATCCATGGGAATGCTCATGCTCATATCGTTATTGACGTTCGTACAGGAGATATTTTAAAAGAAGAGACACGTCGGTTAAATGAAATTTCGAGTGATCTGGTTTCACATCTGGGAGAAAGGTTAATTTTTCTTAAAGGTTTGGAGATCTGGGTTGAAGATATTATCACTTCAACGCTCACGTCTTATGGAACTCTGCCCTCAAGGCCAATATCTGCGGAATTTGCATCGGACCGTTCTACTCTGATCATTCAATTGAATGAGAAGGAGTTGATTAGTATATCCTCCCCAGGGGACCCTCCCGTTCTTTTCCTCTCTTTTCAAGATCCGATAGAGAGTTGGTTGATTCACGGGGGATACATCGTGTGCATTTCAGGCGATCACCTCTTTTCGTATGCCTTGACCAATCAGAATGGACCCTTCATTTGCGATGTTGATGGTTATCGGCGTCTTTCCAGGACGTCATATGCGGGTTTGATTCGGTTAACTGCTAATAATCGTGATGACAGATATGTAGATCTGAATGGTGGCCGGATCCTTCAAGGTGGAAAGGACCCTCTGTATCATAAAGATCTGGTATTGTTACCGCACTTGGGGTGGATGAATATCGCAAGTGACGGAAAAAAATTATTATTATGCGATCTGGGTCAAAATGGGGCTGCTGGAGAGAGGGACCCAATCTCTAAGTATGAAAAAAATATTCGAAGCTATTTCGACCCTAACCTATTGAAAGTATTAGATAACCCCTCTAACAGAGTTTCCAACATCTCGGTGAGTCCAGACACTGCTCTATTCTCATGGGTGGATTCGGATCGCTCTTTAGTGGTTTACGAGCGGAAGAGCGGAGAGCTCATCCATAGAATTGAATGCGATTGCCTCGTTGATCATTGTCTGTTTGACACGAATGATAGGATACTGGTTTGGGACGATAAATGTACAATTATTGTTGATGTTTCACAGTCTGTAAAAATTCGACAGATCCGAATGAGGGAGAGGGGCGATGATCGCCCTCCTCAATTCTTCCCCGACTCATCCCTCCTGGTACGCTCACTAGATTATTATTGGGGGGGGATTGGTGTTTATTACGTCCCCCTCAAATTAAAACTTAGATCATTACCCTATCAAGGTAAATTAAAAGATATTTGTTATGATTGCCGTAATAACATGCTCATAACATATAGCGATAAAACACATATTTGGAGCCTTCGTCTTATAGATCTGTTAGTAGGTGGCGTAATATCTCTGATTATCCGAATTGTTGCGCATGTCAGCTTACTGCCTTTTCCACCTTCATATGGCAACGTCGTACGAAAAGTCGATGATGTTAGCTCCAAACCTCACGGCTGGAGCCATCCGATCATCCGAAGGAGTGGACGATTCATCGATAGATATCACTCAGGTAAGATTATTGGTAGGTGGCTAAAGGAAGATATCACCCAGCGAACAGCGTTTGACGAGGATATTTCAAATAAGGCGACAGATCTGAACTTATCCCTAAATGAAAAGGTTGCTGTTTTTATCGAGAGTGAAAAACTATCTCGGGTAGACACAACAAATGGTACAAATTCTATTTTTTATAACCAGGTTACGTTGGAAAAAGTATGGTTGGATGCTGATGGATCATTGATAATTATGCAGGATAAATACGGTGACATTTGCGCTGTTGAGTGGGAAGATAATCAGGTCTTATGAGTATTACATCAATCATCCAAAATATCGTCCTGATTTATGTCGTATGGTCATTAATATATATATTATTCCACGGATCGGTTCTGTGGCGAAATAAAGATTATTTTCTTCGTTATGTTCACACAATCGATAGCCCCATCGAAGCATTTGGTCCTAGTAGAAAAGAGAGACATTCTAGGATTATCAATGATAGAATTAAAGAACTATTTAATGCGGTTTTTTCAGTAGCTTTAGAGCCCATCGGACTATGTTGTTTATTATTTTATTTCTCTGAATATTGGATGCAACCTGAAAGTTACTGGCTCTCACTTATCGACATTACAGGCACAACAAGTTACGATGCATCTATACTATTACCTTCATTTATACTGATATTCATAATAGCATCTGCAATAGCGTATACTGATTTTTTACTACCGACTGGGTCAGAGTATCTGTCTAAACAAAAGAAATGGAAAAGCATCGGAATCGAATTAATTCCGATTGGGCTCGGTTTTATAAATTTTTCGATATTAATAATTATCGTTTATATATATTCTTTCGGGGCAATTTATCTGAGTATGGGGCTACTATGGTCTTATATTGGGGCTACATTATTATGCCGTTTAGTCACAGGTCCGCGGGAATGGTTTTATTCGGCTGCTCTCGGTATAGCAGCTTACGATAGAATCAAAAAATATATTATATATTATTTATCATTCTTGATTGCTGCTATAAGAGTAGGGCCAATATTTGTTGGGATCTTGGTTATCTCTTCGTTAGCACCAGCTCAGTTGAGCTCTATTCTTTCTGATAATATAAATATTATATCAATTATACTGATTTCACTTCTTTCCCTATATTTAATTTATTCGTATGTATATATAAAAACAGATATAATCATCCTCACTGATTGGGTATATTGGACGGTTATTCTGATCGGTGTCCTACCAATATCATGTATCCTTGTCTTAGGGATGACAGCTCCCCTGAATATAATTTCTATTTTATCATTTTTAATAGGTATCTTAATTGGTTTCTATCTCTACCCTATCGAGGTAAAAGATTTTTATTACCCGAACATTAAAATATCATTTATCTGGGCATTTTTTTATAGTGTTTTTATAGTATTGATTCAGCGTATCGCATTTGGATCGCATCTGAATTTAATTACAATTTTTTTTGTTTTGTATCTATTATTAATTGGTATTGCTGTTGGTATAAACATTCGATTGCAAATCCCAAAGAGTATTATACAATGATACACGGTTTCCCTGACCTAGTCGCCTAACGATCGGGATCGACATAATGGAGGTAACGCACGTCTGATCTTTCAATGGGGCCATTTTACGCAGTCATGGCCCCGACGCTGAATATCTGACACCCCAAAAGTCGGCCCCGTATAAAACAGAAATGTAGGGCAGGTGCTCGCTGAGAGATGGCTACGGGTGACTCATTCCCCGTTACGCTCGAGGATGTACTCGTTCCATAACGTCTCCCGATACCCCCCTCTCCGCAGGCACTTTTCAACCAGGTTATCGGACCACCCGAGACGCACCAGCGTTCGAAGGAGTTCCTCCTTCGGCGGTGGGGGCCACTGCGCGCTGAAGTATCCCTCGAGGAGGATGAGTCGCTCCCTGACTTCCGGATTTTTAGGCGCATCATACTCTCATTATCTTCCTGAATCCC
>CAZVYK010000021.1:0-9094 GCA_964630915.1 uncultured Caldisericales bacterium
TATATGCGAAGGCTGGATATTCAACGAATAAAGAAACAGAAGTTACCATTGGTGCAGATTGGAAATTCCTGCGTGTCGGGAAAATCAAAGTTGGCGTGTTTGGTGAGGGAAGAGCAGCAATTGGCAATAGCGAAACAGGGACTCATTATCCGGTTGAAGCGATTGCTGGGATTATCATAACTTATTAAAGAATGGAGGAAACAAAAAATGATTAAAAAAGAAACATTGGGATTTAATGACAAGATGAGTGCAAGAGTCGGCAAGGCAATTTTAGAGCAGATGAAAATTGACTGTAATGTGAAACTGATTTTGCGTGATGAGCATGGTAATGTAAAAGATGTCAGGGATATTCATAACACCGTGCCGAATGTCGGGTTGTATGCGATCATGGATCAGTTGCTGGATTCTCCTGCGATTGCTGTTCCTTCTCACATGGAAGTCGGTACAGGTTCCCCTACTGCAACCAAACTGGGTGCTTACATTGCAGCTTCCAGAAGCGTGCTGACGGAGAAAACACGAGCAAGTGCAGTCATCACCATGAAATGTATGTTCGCAGCAGGAGTCGGTACAGGGGCAATCACGGAATGTGGAACTTTCAATACAGCAACACAGGATGCTGGGGATATGTATTGCTCTGCGTCATTTGCTGTAATCAACAAGAGTGCTTTGGATTCTTTGGAAATCGTATGGACGTTGACTGCTACAGCAGTTTAATTTTTAACAGGATGGGTTCTGGGGTTCCCAGAACCTGATTCCAAAAAGGAGCATAACGATGGCAACTTTAATATATGGGTTTACTTCTCTGGACATAGCTGATGGAAATTCCCTGAAAGAAATTGATGGAGCAATCCTGAATGATGGGGATATGGCATTAGGCATTCACTACATTAGTGTATCTCCAGATGTTACAAAAAATTGTTTCTATGTGTTGGATGCTGATTCCGGTGCTGCGGAAAGTTTGCCTGATATTGTAGCTCCGACATCCAATGCAGGAAATAAAAGGTGGTTGTTAAAAGGAATATTGGCATCTGATACAACGATAGCTGGAGAATTGACAATTGATACCGTTGGTGCTGGCACTACTGGAGAAACATTGGTTCTTTCCGCCGAAGGGGTCGTGCAGAAACGATCCGATACAGAAATTGATCTTACTCCTGCGGAAGATGCTTACTCCAATGGAAGTGTGATCGTTAAAGCAATAGCAGTTGAAAATGTGGTGGTGGGAAGTCTTTGCTACATGAATTCTTCCGGTCAGATGGAATTGAGTAATGCGGAAATGTCCGAAAAAATGCCAGCATTGTATTTGGCTACAACCATTACGTCTGCTGGAAATGAAGGAACATTTTTAAAATCAGGAGTGATTCATCTTCACACATTGAATCCAGCATGGACGGTAGGTGGAGCAGTCTACGCAGGAAGTGGGGCAACGGAAGAGCATGGGTATGGTGCAATGAGTCAGGGGATTCCCATTGGAGGTGGGAATCAGGTACAGATTGTCGGTATGGCAATCGGGGCAGATATTCTGGATTTTAACCCAGAGAATATGGTGATTGAATTATTATAACCAAAAAACAAAAAGGGAGAAATGAAAATGAAGACAGCAATCGTTACAATCGCAATCGGAAGCAGGTATCAGGAACTGGCAAAATTAACTCACCCGACTTTAAAGGCTTATGCCGATAAGATCGGAGCAGATTTTGTTGTCATTGATAAGCAGAGCAACACTCCTCATTGGGAGAAATTTCAGCTTTATGATCTGCTGGTGAAATACCAGAGGATCATTTATCTCGATACGGATTTGATTGTCAGGGAAGATTGTCCTAATTTATTTGATTTAGTTCCAGAAACAAAACTGGGAATATTCAATGAAGGACGGTTTGCGGATCGTTCAGGTTCCTTGATGGAAGCTCACAAAGAGTATAACCGACCATTCCCCAAAAAATGGGATGGCACATATTACAATACAGGGGTTATGGTTCTTTCCAGAAGACATCGGCAATTGTTTAAACTTCCGCAAAAAATTGTTTCATTGGGAATGTTTGAGCAGGGATATCTGAATATGCTCATGCTGGAAATGGATAATGATCATGCTCACGAAGAAAGAATAGAGGAACTGGATTACAAATTCAATCGTATGCCATTGGCAGACAGTTACTGCGGAATCCATCGGTGTGATTCATATATCGTGCATTATGCTGGTGCTCCTCCGCAGGTTGATATTTCAAGATTGATCAAAGAAGATTTTGCAAACTGGGAAAAACATAAACCTGATTACAAATATGAAAGAGAAGTTGTGTTTTATCTGGGTGGTGGAATGGGTGATCAGATCGGTGCTGAACCAGTTGTGCGGTTCACGATGGATCATATGTTCAAGGATGTGAAAACCAATTATGTGATCGTGACCAACTGGGCAAGGTTCTTTGTCCATTTGAATGTTCCTTGTGTGGAAAGAACAGTTTATGAAGCTCATCCACGATATGACACTCCAGTAAAAGTTTTGAAAACTATCCCTGCTCCTGATGAGAGTTCCTTGTGGCAACATTGGTCGCACATTTCCGGTCATACTCTGGACTATGCTGCGGTAAGCACCATTCATAGGATTTTGCCAGATGAGCATCGTGAAATCCATATGCAAGCATCCATTGAAGGATTACTGGAAATCATGGACATTGCAGGTGGACAGAAACCAGACATGATTCTGGTTCATTGCGGAAAAGGATGGGCATCAAAAACATTCCCTGCAAGCTGGTGGGAAGAGGTGATTCAAAAACTTCTTGATGCAGGGAAGACTGTCGGTATCATCGGACAACGGATCAATGATGAGCAAGGATATGTCGATATTACCGTGCCTGATGGAGCAATTGATTTCAGGGATATACTCTCTCTGGATGGGTTGATTGCCTTGATTGCCACTTCCAACATGGTCATTACCAATGATTCTGTTCCGGTTCACATTGCAGGTGCTTTTGATAATAACATCCTTTTGATTGCCACCTGCCGACATCCTGATTATATCCTGCCTTATCGCAAGGGCAGTAAGAAATATAAAACCTTTGCCTTTGCAAAAAAGTTGACCATTGATGAATGGGATTTATCACCGACAAATATTTTCAAGGAAAGTGCGGATGTGGTCAAAGGGGATATCCTTGATTACCTGCCTATGCCTGATGAGGTTGTGGCAAGAGCTATTGAGATGATGGGAACAGAAACCAAAGAAGTTGAGGTGATGGATTTTCTTGATGAGGTTCATTCCCTGAAATCGAATAATCCTGTTCGATGGAGTGATGATTATGAACCGGAGGTCAGTTCATTCTTCCGAAAGGTCTTAAAGGAAGGTGACAATGTGATTGATGTTGGTGCAAATTTCGGTTTCTTTACCGTGCTTGCTAAAAACCTTGTCGGTGCTGGAAAGATAACTGCCTTTGAACCGGAAACAAACACTTTCAAGATGCTGAAGGAAAACATGAACGGTAATGAGAATGTTTCTCTAATTAATTCTGCCGTTGGAGATGAAAATAAAAACATAGAGCTTTATTTCAATCTGGATAACGATGGTGGACATTCCCTGTGGAATCCAAGTAAACATCCGATGAATAAAAATTGCCAGAAGCATGAACCGATAATTGAAACTGTAAAAATGGTTACGTTGGATTCGCAGATCGGGTATGCTCCTAAACTGATAAAGATTGACACAGAGGGTTGTGAATTAAAAGTCCTCAAAGGTGCTGAACGAATATTGAGAGAACATAAACCTTATGTGGTTTGTGAGGTGAATAAATTTGCTCTGAAGGAAATGGGAACAGGTCAGAAGGAGTTGGCAGAGTATATGGGAGGTCTGGGATATAGGGCATACACCCTGCCAGAAGAAACGGAAATAGATTTGAAAGAATTTATTGTTCCGTTTGCAAATTGCAATATTGTATTTAAAGGAGATTAATATGAAGGCTTATGGTTGGGGGAATAATATAGTAGCACAATTAGGGGTGTTGGGAGGAACAGGCAAGTATCTTACAGCAGCTTCTGTTTCTTCAACCATTAGTTGGAAACAACTTGTTTGTGAATATATTCATACTGTTGGAATTGATGCTGCTACTGGTTTAGCATACGGATGGGGATATAATGGTTATGGTAATTTAGGTAATAATTCTACAGAGGATAGGTCAATACCCACTTCAGTTTCATCAACAATCAGTTGGAAAGAAATTGCTTGTGGATATAACTATTTTACTCTTGGAATAGACGGAGCAACCGGATTAGCCTATGCATGGGGTGCAAATGATTTTGGTAATTTAGGTACAGGAGATAGAACATCATACTCTGTACCAACATCAGTTTCATCAACTATCAGTTGGAAACAGATTGCTTGTGGAGCTTATTTTACAATCGGAATAGACGGAGCAACCGGATTAGCCTATGCATGGGGTGCAAATAATTATGGTCAATTAGGAACAGGAAACAGAACATCATATTCTGTTCCAACGTCTGTTTCATCTACAATAAGCTGGAAACAGATTGTTCATAGAATAAATCATACTGTTGGAATTGAAGCATCAACTGGACTTGCCTATGCATGGGGTCAGAATACTTATGGACAATTAGGAACAGGTGATAGAACATCATATTCAGTACCGACATCTGTATCATCGACAATAAGCTGGAAACAGATTGCCTGTGGAACATACCACACAATCGGAATAGACGCATCCACAGGTCTAGCGTACGGATGGGGAAGAAATAATTATGGACAATTAGGTACAGGAGATACAACATCATATTCCGTACCGACTTCCGTTTCTTCTGCTATTAGTTGGAAACAAATTGCTTGTGGAAATAATCATACTGTTGGAATTGAAGCATCAACTGGACTTGCCTATGCATGGGGAGGCAATACATATGGTGAATTGGGTACAGGAGATTTGATGAGCTATTCTGTTCCAACATCTGTATCATCCACAATAAGCTGGAAGCAGATTATTTGTGGAAGGTATTACTCTGTCGGTATTGATGGCGTGTCTGGGTTAGCATACGGATGGGGATATAATAGTTGTGGTGAGGTGGGTTGTGGAGTTGTCAGTTTTAGACGGATACCAACTTCCGTTAATTCTACAGTAGAATGGGAACAAGTTTATTGTAACTTAAATCACTCTGTCGGAATAGATGCATCAACCGGATTAGCATATGCATGGGGTCAGAATACTTATGGTCAGTTGGGTACAGGAAATATGTCATCATATTCTGCTCCAACTTCTGTTTCATCTGTTATAAGCTGGAGTCAGATTAATTGCGGACAAGAACATACTCTCGGAGTTGATGCATCAACCGGATTAGCATATGCATGGGGGATTAATACATATGGTCAATTAGGAACAGGAGATAGAACATCATATTCTGTACCGACTTCAATTTCTTCTACAATAAGCTGGAAACAGGTTGGTTGTGGATACTTTTTTTCTTTTGGAATAGATGCTGCAACTGGATTAGCATACGGATGGGGGGATAATTCTACCGGAAATTTAGGTACAGGAGATAGAACATCATATTCCGTTCCTACTTCTGTTTCATCTATAATAAGTTGGAAACAAATTTCTGGTGGACAAAATTTTACTGCTGGAATTGATGCATCAACCGGATTAGCATACGCATGGGGATATAATTCTAATGGTCAGTTAGGTACAGGAGATAGAACATCATATTCCGTTCCTACTTCTGTTTCATCGACAATAAGCTGGAGTCAGATTGCCTGTGGAACATACCACACAATCGGTATTGACTCTGCTACAGGATTAGCATACGCATGGGGTCAGAATACTTATGGTCAATTAGGTACAGGAGATACAACCTCATATTCTATACCAACATCCGTTTCATCAACTATAAGCTGGAAAGAAATTGTTTGTGGTCAATATCACTCTGTCGGCATTGATGCATCAACCGGATTAGCATACGCATGGGGATGTAATTTAAATGGTCAATTAGGAACCGGAGATTCGATAAGTTATTCTGTTCCAACTAAAATAAAAACAAATGTAAGCTGGAGTCAAATTACTACTGGGGGGAGTTGTGTTCTTGGTTTAAGACCATTACAGGACAAGATCGGCAAGATAAGAAATGTCTGGTTGAGAGAGTCAAACATTATTTAAAAGGGGATTTGTCATGGACAATATAGCTTATGCTTGGGGCAACTATACTTTTGGACAATTAGGAACAGGTCTTATGGGACATTACTCTACTCCATTGCCTGTTTCATCTGCAATCAGTTGGAAAGAAATTGCCTGTGGGGATAGTCATACTATCGGTATCGATGCATCAACTGGACTTGTATATGCATGGGGAAGTAATACATACGGACAATTAGGAAATAATTCTACTGTAAATATGGTAACACCAGTTTCTGTTTCGTCTGCAATAAGTTGGAAACAAATTGCTTGTGGAAATAATCATACTCTTGGCATTGATGGAGCTACTGGACTTGCCTATGCATGGGGAGGCAATACATATGGTGAATTGGGTACAGGAGATTTGATGAGCTATTCTGTTCCAACATCTGTATCATCCACAATAAGCTGGAAGCAGATTATTTGTGGGTATCTATGTACTCTCGGCATCGATGCTGCTACAGGATTAGCATATGCGTGGGGGTATAACTATTATGGTCAACTGGGAACTGGGAACAGAACATCATACTCTGTTCCAACATCCGTTTCATCAACTATCAGTTGGAGTCAAATCTCCGCTGGACGACACACAACTATCGGCATTGATGCATCAACCGGATTAGCATACGCATGGGGATATAATGTGTATGGTCAATTAGGAGATAATTCTACAACGGATAGATTAGTTCCAACATCCGTTTCATCAACCATCAGTTGGAAACAAATTGCTCCTACCTGTTCTGGACATCATACCATTGCCATAGATTCTGCTACCGGATTAGCATACGGATGGGGCAGAAATACATATGGTGGTTTAGGAGATAATTCCAGAACAAATCGCTCTGTTCCAACATCTGTTTCATCAACAATCAGTTGGAGTGCCGTTATTGGTGGAGGGTATTTTACTCTTGGAATAGACGGAGCAACCGGATTAGCCTATGCATGGGGTGCAAATGATTTTGGTAATTTAGGTACAGGAGATAGAACATCATACTCTGTACCAACATCAGTTTCATCAACTATCAGTTGGAAACAGATTGCAGCAGCAAACCACACTGTTGGCATTGATGGAGCTACTGGACTTGCCTATGCATGGGGAGGCAATACATATGGTGAATTGGGTACAGGAGATTTGATGAGCTATTCTGTTCCAACATCTGTATCATCCACAATAAGCTGGAAGCAGATTATTTGTGGATTAAATCATACTATCGGTATTGATGCTGCTACTGGTTTAGCATACGGATGGGGATATAATGGTTATGGTGAATTAGGTACAGGAGATTTGATGAGTTATTCTGTGCCAACAAAGATGAAAACAAATGTAAGCTGGACACAAATTTCCTCTGGGTTTTATCATGTTGTCGGAATAAGAAATGATCAATATGAAATATACAAAATAAATGGGGTGGAAGTTTTGGAACATTAAGGAGAGAAAATGAATTTCGTTTTGGTAATCTTCTGTACAGTTTTTATCCTGACTCAAGTGGCAGATGTGATAACCACCGTGCTTGCCATCAATGCAGGAGCAGGGGAAGGAAACCCTGTAATAAAGGCATTGATAGAAAAGTTAGGTTTGATTCCATCATTGCTTCTCATTAAATTTCTTGTGCTGTTCAATACTGGGTTTGGAGTTTATTATCTTCCAGAATATTTAATCACGATTATATTGGGGATTGCTTCCGTTCTTTATGTGGCAGTCTGCATCAATAATTTTCTGGTGTTCAGGAAACAACGATAGAGGGTCAATCCTATGATTGAATATAGAGATACAGATGGAGTGATTTTCAAGAACAGGGATTTTGATGATGTCCTCTGGTATCAGGTCAGGGCATTTGTCGGCAATCTTTCCGATTCAATTGGTTTGGCAGATACAATTGGAGAGAAAAACATCTTGAAAGCATTGTCCGATTCCATTGCTCTTGCTGATTCTCCAGTAAAGAATACCTCAAAACCATTATCTGATTCTATTGGTTTAGAAGATGCCATTGCAAAAGATTCCAGCAAACCTTTATCTGATTCCATTGTTCTTGCAGACATCATTGTAAAAGATGGTTCAAAATCATTATCCGATTCTATCATTCTGGATGATTCTGTCATAAAAAATATCTCCAAACCGTTATCTGATTCTATCGGTCTTGCAGATATCATTGCAAAGACCTCTTCTATCAGTCTTGCAGATATCATTGCCTTTGCAGATTCCATCACAGAGAAAAATATCCAGATCAGTAAAAGTGAATTGATTGCTTTTGCAGATATTATTGTAAAAAATTCCAGCAAACCTTTATCTGATTCCATTGTTCTTGCAGACATCATTGTAAAAGATACCAGTAAACCTCTGTCTGATTCAGTTAGTCTTGCTGATGCCATCACAGGGAAAAATATCCAAATCAATAAAAATGATTCAGTCAATTTCTTCGATATCATTGCATTCAACATGGTCAAGGCTTTACAGGAAGTGCTTGCCATAGGTGACAGCATTGCAAAAACCACATCTATCATTCAGTCTGATATTATTGCTCTTGCGGATTCTATTACAGGTAAAAATATATCAAAGTCCCTGTCAGATTCCATCAGCATTGGAGATGTGCTGGAAGATGGTATTGAAATCAAATTCAAGGATACGGATGTTATTTTTGAAAACAGGGGTGTTGATGGGGTTTTATGGCACAAGAGAGTAACATCTATTGTGAAAAATATTCAGATCGTCAAACAGGAAACTCTTCTGATTGAGGATTTTCTGGCAAAGAATACTAGTTACCATTTACAAGATCAGTTTGTCATCGGAGATACATTATTCAAGAATTACATCAAAGACCTCATTGATTCGTTTGGTCTTGCTGATGATTTTTCCGCAACCTTGATTAATGATCTGCCAGATATTTTCCGTGACATGGTAGTGGTTCCTGCGAGAGTCAGGAGTGTTTCTGCTCCTGCAA
>CAZVYK010000022.1:0-8916 GCA_964630915.1 uncultured Caldisericales bacterium
GCCTCGAAAGCCGATGGTGCCTTGCACCTCGGGAGTTCAAATCTCCCCCTCGGCGTCCAGCTTAAAGGTTCAAATCCCCCTGGGTTCAACAATCGACTATGAACCCAGAGGCCCCGTTCTATCCGCACAAGGTGCGAGCCACTCCTGAGCGCGCGTTCAGGAAGGCCCTTTTCGAAGGTCGTCTAACCGAGGACGACCGCCGGCTCATCGAGGAGTACATCGCCGAGTACCAGGCGCTCCGCCACATCAACGCGCACCGCGTTCTCAAGACCATCTACGACCTGATTTCATGGCGACGGTTCATCCTCCGGCCGTTCCGGGAAATGACCGCAGGCGACCTCTACGCCGGCCTGAACGCGATGCAGGAAGGGAAGAGCGCCCGCGGTACGCCGTACAAGCAGAACACCCGGCACGACTACATCAAGGCCCTCAAGTCCTTCGTGCTCTGGCTCATCGACAACGGCCACTCGACGATCAAGCGTGAGAAGGTCAGGGCGGTCCAGATCCCGCACGTCGACCACGCCACGACCGCGCCCGACGCCCTCCTGACAGCCGAGGAGATCCAGCGCATCCTCGCGGGCTGCCGGTCGCCGCGCGACCGGGCGATCGTCGCCGTGCTGTACGAGACCGGTGGCCGGATCGGCGAGATCGCCCGGCTCCGGTGGCGCGACGTCGTCTTCGATGTGTACGGCGTCCGGGTCCACATCCACGACACCAAAAAGAACCGGATCCGCTACGCGCGCTGCACCTGGGCCCGCGAGATGCTGGCTGCGTGGAAGAACGTCTACCCGCTCGAGGTCATCCCGGACGGCCTTGTCTTCCTTTCATCCCGGAAAGAGGCGATGAACTATGACCAGATCCGCCGGCGGCTTGTCAAGGCGGCACAGCGTGCAGGGATAACGAAGCGCATCCACACGCACCTGTTCCGGAAGTCGCGGATCACCCACATGATCCAGCAGAACTTCCAGGAGTCGATCATCAAGCAGATGATGTGGGGCAACCTGAACACGCAGGAGTTCCGGACCTACGCCGTGCTCTGCGAGGCCGACATCGACGCCGAGATCCTGGACAAGGCCGGCATCAAGCGCAAGGCGGACACCATCGACCCGCTCGCGCCGCGGCCGTGCCCGCAGTGCCACACCGTCGGCGGACCGGGCTCGCGGTTCTGCTCCATCTGCGGCCAGGCGCTGACGGCCGAGGCCGCGGCGGACATCGCGGACGCGAAGCGCACGCTCTGGGCCGACCCGGACATGCTGATTCGGCTCGCGGCGGAGATCCGCGAGCGGAACGCGCGGGAGGCGGAGGCGACTTCTCCGGCTACATCGATCTTGGTCCCTCACATATCATCAGCACCGGCTGCGTGAGACCCTTCACCCTCCCTTACTTAGCGGCACGAGTGAGGCATTGTGTTCGATTTATTATCACCACTGGCAAGCAGCGGAATCTGCGATTGTCCTTATCTCATTGGCTCCCGATAAATGACGATTCCGCGCTTACTGATGACCGTCGGCCGGACATGGACCGGCATGCCGAAGAAGCGGTCGAGGAAGAAACGAATACGGGCATAGGTCGCATCGTCTGAGAGATACATCTTCCAGAAAGCAGCGACTCTCTCTTGATGCGCCTTCTCTCGGGCTAACCGCTCTGCCTCCTCTATCGCTCGTCGACGGGCGATGGCCGCATCGATGTCGAACATATCCTCGGTCACCCACCAGAAGCCGCGCTGGTAGGTCTCAATGAGCGTGCGGGCTTCTTCCCGGAGAGCGGCCTCGATCCTTCTGCGCTCTTCCGCGTGTACGCGGCGGAGGCGTTCTGCCTCTAATTTCTGTATGCGATCACCCCTGACGCGCACCAACTCCTCGGCCACATATAGATCATGCGCTTTCGCCGATGCTGCCTCGGCATACTGGTGCTCCTCGTACCGCTTCAGGCTGTATTCGAGGGATCGCTCAAAGTCTCGTTCGATGTCACCGGTGAGCGCACGCGCGACAACGTCAATGAGGGTCGTGTTCTTGCGTTTCAGAATGATCCTCTGGTGGTCTCGGTCGGCCTCATCGAAGGTTGCGAGGATCGCATCGACCCGCACCCAGTAGGTGACCTCCTGGCTGATTGACCAGCGTTCTGGACGGACCCGATAATAATGGTCCGATATCGCGTGTGCGTCGATCTTCTCCAGCGGCACCCATTCCGGGAGCGACGCACCTTGGATTCGGTCGAGGTAGACGAAGGTCTCACGGGGGGCACGGAACGGACACTCGGCCGGAAATTTCCTGAGCAGCCATACCGGAACCACCCCCGAAGTCTGATATTTTCTCGACCGCTCGACCAGGACCTCCCCTGTAATAGACGAGAGCTGCACCTCGAAAGCGTAGGCCCCCGAGCCGCCTGCGACGAGCACGTCCGCGATCCACTCCCCCGCCGGATCCCTCGCCTCGATGGTGGCCTGATATCCGAGTTTTCGGCAGAGCCGGTAGATGCTCTCCTTCAGACGGATATGCTCCTCCGTCTCAGGCTTGGTCGTGACAAGGCAGTCGCTATTCGGATAATGGGCGAAGAAGAAGTTCCCCCGCGGGGACGTCTTCGGGGCCATCGGATCGTGGCAGTACGGACACGCGAAAGAGACCGCGCCTATCCGTTTCCTGGCTTTCTCCGCTTTCCACTCCGCAGGGGTATAGTCGAAGCTATGGACACGGCTTCCGTCGGGAGTTACGGCCACCAGAGGCATTCAATCGAGCGGTTGTCCGCGGTAGTGACCGAGCGTCCGGTACTTGTTGGTGTTCCCAAGGATCCGGCGGACATCGTCCGCGCTGAACTCGAGGAGCCATAGGAAGGACATGTCCAGCAGGAAGCGCAGCTTCTCGATGAGAACGACCACGCCGATACCATGGTACGCCTCTGCGTAGAGCTCCGGCGTGAAATGGGTGTAGTAGTTCCGGGTCGCAGCCAGTTTGCCGATGAATTCACCACGGTTCTCGAGGTGATTCATGCTCTCCGTGCCGAAGTCCGCTTCGATCCTGCGGATAAGGTCCTTGACACGTTTTCGCTGGGAAAATTCGTTCATATACCCGATCTTGCTGACGAAACTCGCGCGGGCGTCCGGTTCCAGGTCGGGGGGAAGTGTGGCCACGAGCGCCGCCCTGAGCGCCTTGAACGCTTCGTCGGTCATGTAGTTCCCGTCAAAGCGCCTCCGGTGGAGCGACTCGGCAGCCTGGGTCAGACTCAGGAGACGGTCGATGTTGTAATCATTGCCTGCCGCTAGCGCGGCGAACGTTGAGTGAATGGTCGGAAGGATGTCGTCGTAGAGATCGAGCCATCGCTGGTACACGACAGGAAACCGATCCCGAACATCCGTGAAGAAGAACAGCGGATCCCAGGGGATGAGGTTGCCTTCGGGGACCTCGGTAACTCCGGACATGAAATGGATCTGGATCGGGATCGGTACCGGACGCTCCGCCTCGCCGAAGGGCTGCGTGAGATTGGACGACGTCACGGTGATCGTTTCGGGATATATCGGTCGGTTCAGGGCCAGGGATAGGAAATTCCGCAGCTTCGTGATATCCTCGAGGATCGCATCGAGGCTCCGCTTTTCCGGGAATTCAAAGAGCGCCATCTGCGAGTAGATCAGGGTCGCTCTGCGGAGGAGGAAGGAGGCCTGGTATCGGTAGTTGAAACTCAGGGAAAAGTCTCTGAAACTGAAAGATATTCCTTCGGGAGGAGTGCAGCCGATCGTTGTATTGCTGATTCGTCGCGTCTCCCCCTCCTGCTCGATCGTCGCCCTGAGACCGCTTTCTCGAAGCCAGTCCTCAAGAAGGGGGTACCGAACGGTGGCAGCATCGAATTGGAGGTTCTCTTCGCCGTTGAAATGGAACCCCTCAACGGCCATGGATGTGAAATAGTCCTCGCAATAGATGCCGCCGGAGCTCAGCTGGCTCCCCCGCCGCCAGCAATCGCGAAGCGTGAACACTCTTCCGTCCTTTGAACGGCCGTGAATCACGATGCGTGGACCTGCCTCCATCAGTTCGGTGATCTCTCCAAAGGCGCCAATCAGCGAAAGCCGACCGCCCTCGTCTCTCGAGAAGGTCAGCGTGCCGCAGGTGCGCTTCTCCTCCTGTCCCGGGAGCCACCAGAGTCCGGTGACTTCGAAATTATGCTCGGAAGTCATTCTCGTTTTCCTGATACAATCACAGTGAAGTGTTCCGGAGTTCATCGCATGCGCAATCGCCCAGTCAACCTTGTATTATGCGGATTCCCGGGCTGCCTGCCTCAGCAGGTCGGTTGGCGTATGGTCGGCATCGTTCCGGTACCGTTTTGGGGTCCCCGGAACGAGCCATGCCTGTAAAGTGAAGGGGTTATGAGTCCCGAACTCTGCGGACCTTGTCTGCAATCTCGGTTCTCTTCCCGAAGTTGTGCTGTACGACCCTTTCCCAGCGGTAGGAATCGCAGTACTTCAGCCACCGGAACCAGTCCATAAGAGGTTTAGCGGACTTGCTCTGGTTACATGCTCGGCAGGCCAGGACGGTTGAGACACCGCCCTTCGTGCGTGCGATGACGTGGTCGTCCTGTGTCTGGATCGTGCTCCCGCAATATGTGCAAATGCCCATTATCATCTCCATTATGGTATTCGTCCGTCTATTCGAGGTGTATTCACTGAACGTCGGATGCCCATTGTATCGGTGCTTTCCGTACGAATTGCGTGAGGTTCCGTCATTATCGGCGAGAGGCAATTCTGATGATCCGAGATGGTTGACGATATTCTCCTGATGGATCCAACCACGTCACAGTCCGAGCCTATCCCTGCTTCATCCCTCCATGAGTAATCCAAGTGTAATGCCATCGGAGACCAAATCAAAACTTTTTACTTAGCATTGTTAGCATTGTTAGTGTATGACCGGCATTGAGAGGACGATCCATATCATTCCCCTCGGCCATGAGATCGACCGCGCCGTCACCCCGTTCCAGCTGAGCAAAGCGGACAAGGTCTACCTCCTCACAGTGCTCAAAGGGACTCCCTTAAGCAAAGAGATGAGCGTCAAACAACGCCATTTTGCAGAATCAGTCAGGGGACAATTGCAGGCAAAAGGGATCGAGGTTGTCTGTCAGCATGTAAATCTCTTCGACCTTCTCGATCTCATGAAGACGATATCGAAAATTATCGTCAGTGAAAAAGCGGAAAATAATCGAATTTTTGTCAATATGTCGGCCGCGGGAAGGTTGACATCGGTCGCGGCGACTCTGGTGGGGATGGCTCACGATGTCCAGGTCTACTACGTTCACGCCGACGGTTATCCTGAAGATGAAGCGAGCAGACAGCTTCATGGATTGAGTATCTGCACCACGCAGGAGATCGCCAAGCTCACCAATTTCCGGTTCGTGATGCCGGACCCCGTGGGGCTGAAGGTCCTTCTTTTCCTCACAGAACGCGGGAAGCCGGAAAGGGTCTCTAGAATACTCGAGATCCTGAGGGAGAATAACATCCCCGGATTTGAAGAAGACTTCACGAAGATCAAGGATGATAAACGGAGAACTGTCCAGAGCAGGCAGTTGATGAGACTCGATAAAACCATCCTCGCACGGCTCGAGCGGGACGGATTCATCACGAGAAGGAAGGAGGGAAGCTCAAGGTATGTCTTCCTCACAGAATCCGGAAAATATGCAGCACATATCAGCGGATTGCTCGAATAGCGAGCCGTCCGATGATAACCCCTCTGTTTTTTTCAGATATTTGGGAGCGGAACGCGCGGGAGGCGGAGATGGCAACCACCCGATCTCTTCAATTATCGGTGATGGCGACGGGTGAGCGGATGAGTAATGTGATGGTGCCGATATTGGAATTCGAACTGATGCCATCAAATATCAAAGTCCACATGTGAATGATAAAAATTTGATTTATTAAATATATATCAGACCGCGTTAATAGTATTGTCTAATGTACGAATATGCCCGTTCAAACAAGTCCTGATCGGTATGTAACTGGTATTTTTTCAAAGCTTTTCTCAGAGCCTTCTGCACCTCTCTTTCACCGGCATGGCTACTCTGCCAGCCTTCGAATCGTACAATTCTTACCACTTCATCGATTTCATTTACAATTCTTTCGACAATAACAGGTGTCTCTTTTGTTTTCACTTCTTCAAAGAGCTCTGTTAACGCTGCTTTAGCTTTTTTTTGTTCATCTCCTGGTTCAATTTCCTTTTCGGCTTCAACAACATCCTTGGCGATGATAAGAAGACGCTTTAAAAATTCAAGACTATTGATAAACCCTTTCTCATATTCAAGTTTAAGCTGCTCGAGTTTTTCTCCGAGTTTTTTAAAGATCGGATTGTTCAAGTGTTTCTGCAATCGGCGAGTGATTTTGATTTCGATTTCCTTTGTTTTCCCCGGATCGTTTGATTCGATGATTTTTTTTATGGTATCCCCATCCAGGACAACCGTTTCAAGGTCGTCACGTATTGTTTCAATGTACACATGCTCATTGATGATATCCAGTGTTTTAGCGCCCAGTGTATGCCATAGTAATTTTCCATTACCCGTCGCAGGCTTGACGGATTCGTATACCTGGCTTAACCACCTGTACACTTCCCGGTATTCGTTCAGACAGGGATCTGGCGAAAGCGCTTCCCAGAGCCGAGTCAGTACGTTGAAATCTGCGGCATAGTTATCCCGTGTCTCGTTATTTGGGAGATGTTCCTGGGCAGCGATTAACCCTTCATAACCGGTGATAGTCCGATCGATTCCAGGGAAATAATTCAGGCATGTGGTGACAGCGTCCGGGAGCTGGGTTCGTAATTCGCCTAAATTTCTTACTACCTCGAACATCTCCTTTTCATCGAAGACAAGGGATTTACTGACGTTATCGAAAACCCCGATATAATCAACTATTAGCCCGAATGATTTCATCGGATACGGCCGGTTCACTCTCGATATAGCCTGAACAAGAGTGTGATCCTTCATCAGCTTGTCGAGATACATCGTTTGCAATATTGGGGCATCGAACCCGGCAAGGAGCTTTGAGGTGACGATAAGAATTTTCAGCGGGTCGCTCGCATCACGGAACCGATCTAATAATTTTTCTTGATTATCTTTGTCCCGGTCCCATTTCTTTTTCCATTCCACGGGGTCGTCGGGCGAAACCGTCATTACGATGTCAGTCGTTTCAGGGGGGACAATTTCATCGAGATACGTTTTGTACTGCACGCATGCTGCCCTGTCGTAACAGACAATCATCGCTTTGAAATCGTTGGGTTCGACATTTTGCTGGTAATGCTGGATGATATGCGCCGAAATATCCCTGATTCTCTGTTCGCCGTGAATAAAATTGGTCTTCTTTCCTGCCTGCTTGGCAAGTTCTTTTCGATCATCAGCGGTGAGCTGATCAGTCATTTTCGAAAATTCTTCCTCTAATGCTTCCTGATCGATATGATATTCCAGCATATGGGGCTCGAAATGGAGCGGAAGCGTTGCCCTGTCCCGAATTGACTGCTCAAATGTATATCGGCTCAGGTATCCCTCTGCATCTTCTTCTGCTCCGAATGCCCAGAAGGTATTTTTATCGAATTTATTGATCGGTGTGCCGGTAAGTCCGAAAAGGAAGGCGTTCGGAAGAGCGTTCCGCATTTTTCTTCCCAGGTCCCCTTCCTGCGTCCGATGTGCTTCATCGACCATGAGGATGATGTTATCCCGTGAATTGAGCACCCCGTCCGCTTCGGCAAACCGGTAGATAGTTGTGATGATAATCTTCCTGGTATCCTGAGCCAATAGTCTCTGCAATTCCGCCTTGGTTGTTGCTGCGATGGTGTTCGGGATCTCTGTCGCATTAAATGTGGCCGTAATCTGAGTATCGAGATCGATCCGATCAACAACAATGATAACCGTGGGGCTTTTCAGAGCAGGGTCAATACGGAGTTTCTGAGCCGCGAATACCATGAGCAGAGATTTGCCGCTGCCCTGGAAATGCCAGATGAGACCTTTCTTGGGTTTTCCATTCCGCACTCGTTCGACGATCAGGTTTGTGGCATCATATTGCTGGTGACGGCAGAGGATCTTGATCTTCTGGTTCTTTTTATTCGTCGCGTATACCGTGAAATTTTTCGTAATATCCAACACTACTGCAGGAGTAAGGAGCGAAGATATGGTGCTCATTACTGCGGAAAGCGTCGGTTTTTTCGGTTGGATCTCCTCCCGCCAAGGTGCCCAGATATCTATTGGTGACCTGACGCCGCCGTAATAGAACTCCTTCCCTTCCGTGGCAAATGAAAATGTATTCGGGACGAAGAGAGCCGGAACCGCCTTTTCATAGATCTCACTGATATCGTAGGCTGCATCAAACCATGTTTCGGAGGGCCGCACGGGCGTTTTGCATTCGCCGATGATAAGTGGCATTCCATTCACCAGCAGGACAATATCCATCCGCTTGGTGACCTGCCCGGTGGAGAACGAATACTCTGTTGTTACGATGTATGAATTATTATCGGGATGTTCGAAGTCAATCAGCCGGATGGGAACGTGCTCGCCATTTTTTCCGAACGGCATGCTGAATTCTCCGTGCAGCCATTCAGTGAATTTCTCATTCGCGCGGACCAGTCCTTCGCTCTGGACTGAAAGCAGAATCGCACGGAGTTTATGGATTACTTCATCGGCCCTATCGGGTTGTCGTGCAATATCGGGGTTGAGTTTGCTCAGGGCTTCGACGAGGTATGGTTCAACGAAGACACTGGTTTCCTTCCGTGGAAGTTCATGCCTGGGGATGTATGTCCAGCCGGTTTTCGTCAGATAATCACGGATGCCGTCACGAACGGTGTTTGCTTCGTTGAAACTCATGAAATCAAGCCCAGTGAAGATATTGATTTGTCTGATACCTTATCTAATAATTTATTTGTCGATCGGTTTTTATTGGTAGACTCGATATTTTTATACGTGGCC
>CAZVYK010000023.1:0-8642 GCA_964630915.1 uncultured Caldisericales bacterium
GCTTTGAAGACCGCGATGTCACATTCACGCACCAGGGGCGCTACGCCATCAACCTGGTCTGTCAGGCATTGCACATCGGACCGGGTGACGAAGTTCTCGTGCCCGCATACAATTGCGGGGCGGAGGTCGACCCCTATGTCTGGACGGGAGCCAGGGCAGTTTTTTACAGGATCGACAATCGTGCGGCCATCGACCTGGAAGACATCCTTCGCCGTGCGACGGCAGCTACAAGGCTGATCCACGTGACTCATTTCTTCGGATGGCCGCAGGAGATTCAGGAACTGGCTGAATGGTGCAAAAACAGGGGGGTCTGCCTTCTGGAGGACTGCGCGCAGGCCCTGTTCAGCAAAGGGCCGAACGATACGATCGGTAAGACGGGCGATGCCGCGATCTACAGCTTCGTGAAATCACTTGCCCTTCCGGACGGCGGTGCCCTGATAATAAACAATGGAAATTTACGGAATGGAAACAAAAGCACCCGGCCACCGCTTCACCGTGACATTCTGATCAGGAGCCTGCCACTGCTGAAAAAATGGTTCATGCAAAACAACATAGCTTGGCAGCATCACGAGTTTACGCGGAGTTTGCTCACCCGTAGCTGGCTGAGCAAGCCCGTGGATCAGGATTGTAAGATTCAGCCTGAAATGCCGAAAAGTAACTATTTCGATGCAAGTAAAATCGACTGGTCCATATCGCGGATATCCAGGGGAGTTTTAGGGAAGACCCGGCCTGATCAAATATTTGAAAGGCGCCGCAGCAACTATCTGCGATTGCATAATGCTTTATCCAAAGTCCCGGCTTTGCAGTTGCTGTTTGACGGCCTGCCTGATGACGTCTGCCCACTCTCGTTCCCTGTCTTTGTTCAAAACCGTAAAAAATGGGTGGCGGCACTGGAGGGCAGGGGAATCCTTGTAGGCGGTTGGCCCTCCTATCACAAAGGCTTTGACTGGAAGGAATTTCCCGAGGCGTGCCATCTGAAAGATGATATCCTGACGCTTCCCGTCCACCAGGATCTCGACGCGAATCGAATGGAATATATCGCGAAGTGCGTTCAAGCAGTAGCCGGGTAAAATGGTTATCATCACAGCCGATGACTACGGCAAAAACAGGCACGCAACGGACAGCATTTACGAGTGCTTCTCGAAACAGCGGATTACATCCGCCAGCGCCATGGTGTTCATGGAGGATTCGGCTCGCGCCGCATCAATCGCCTCGGAGTCAAATCTTGAACTGGGATTGCACCTGAATTTCACGATGCCTTTCGACGCACCTGAAATTCCGTCAGGAGTGCGCAAAAAACAAGTCAAAGTCATATCATACCTGGCAAGTCATAAATTGGCCCAGGCCATTTACAATCCCTTTTCATCTGATGCTTTCCGATTCTTATACAATGCGCAGGTAGAAGAGTTCATGAAGCTTTATGGACGGGCTCCTGACTTTTACAACGGGCATCACCACATGCACCTCTGTGCCAATATGCTGAGAGATAAGCTGATCCAGAATGGCACCCGTGTGCGCAGGACATTCAAGTTCGAAAGGGGCGAAAAGAACCTCATCAATCGCCTGTACAGGAGTTTCATCGACAGCACTATCTCTGAACGGTACATCTCAACAGACCGCTTTTTCAGCATAGCGCCTGTTCGGGATCAGGATCGTCTGAAAAAGATCTTTAAATATGCTAAAAGTGAAACCGTGGAAATCGAAGTGCACCCTGAAAACACTGAAGAAAAAGAATTTCTCCTGAGCGAGCGATATGGTCATCTTATTGACAGCGTTCATGTTGGAGATTTCAAGCAATTGCATAAATGAGGTGAAGAATCCATGGAAAGCTCACCGTTGAAGACTATAAACTCCAGAATGAAACCGCTTGATGATGGGTATACCGCGGAATACGATTCTGTGGACCGGAATGAATGGTACAAAATCATCGAACAGTTTTCCGATGCAAATATTTATCAGACATGGGACTATGATGTCCTGCGTTTTGGTAAAAAAAACGTCAGTCATCTTGTTTTGAAATTAGCCGGTAGAATCGTCGCTGCGGCACAGGCCCGAATCGTGCGTATACCGATCCTAGGTCTGGGAGCTTCCTACATCCGCTGGGGCCCCTTGTGGCGGCTTCGAGAACACGCTGAAGATTCCTCAATATTCCGTATGGCAATCCGCGCGTTACGCAATGAGTATGTGTGTCGTAGGGGAATGATCCTGCGTATTTTCCCATTAATATTTGATGATGACACTCACTCATGCGCAGATATTCTATCAAATGAAGGATTCACACCTACACACGAAGAAAATCGACCTCGAACACTAATCATCGATATTGGTATACCACCTGAAGATATTCGAAAGAAACTGGACCAGAAATGGCGGAACTGCCTGAACAAATCGGAGCGTAACCAGTTGGAGGTTGCTGACGGTACGGAAGATGCCCTGTTTGCCGATTTCATCGGGCTCTATGGAGAGCTTCTGGAAAGGAAGAAGTTCCAGGAGCCGAACGACATCAATGAGTTTAGGGCGATCCAGAAGGCGCTTCCGCCGGAATCGAAGATGCGGATTTTCCTCTGCCGGGCCGACGGGGCCAGCTCGGCCGGCGTCATCTGCGCAAACATCGGGGATACGGGAATCTATCTTTTCGGCGCCACCAACGAACAGGGTATGGCAAACAAGGGCTCTTACCTGCTTCAGTGGAGGGCCATTCAGTGGCTGAAGGATAGTGGCTGCCGGTACTACAATCTGAACGGGATCAATCCGCAAACCAATCCGGGGAACTATCATTTCAAATCGGGCCTTTCCGGGAAAAACGGAAGGGATGTCCACTACCTCGGCCGCTACGACTGTTACGCGGGAGCAATCAACGCCACACTGGCACGCACCGCCGATTTATTATTGCCACATGCAAAAAATTTTTTTCAAAAGTCTATGGCCTCAAAATGACACAATATGATATTCAAATCTCATACAGACCATTGTAGCCTCATTTCTTGAATCTTATCTACTCCCTCGGATGACAAACGAGATTCAATCATGACATCGGCAATCGCACTGCTTCTATGCACGATATTCGTTTTCTTCCTGCTCCGGATTGATCGTAAGCAATTTCCAGATGCATCCATTTATCTTTGGGTTCCAACAGTATGGATACTCATAACTTTTAGTAAGCCATTGGGCGTCTGGTTTCAGTCAGGCGGTTCAACCATGGAAGAAGGCAGTGCGTTAGACAGGATTGTACTGTCTGCTTTGTTATGCCTCGGTATAATCACACTGGTAAAAAGGAAATTCAACTGGTCAAATGCCATAAGAGAAAATATCTGGCTGATACTTTTGCTATCTTACTGTTTTATTAGTTGTCTGTGGTCTGATATCCCCTTTATATCTTTTAAGCGTAGTATTAGGGATTTGACCGCCATAACTATGGCATTCCTTGTGGCAAGTGAAACAGAACCAAAAAAGTCCTTAGAAAGCATTTTCAGAAGAACTATATATATTTTAATACCTTTTTCATATCTTCTTATTAATTACTATGGCCAATATGGCCGTATGTATCTTCATCACGACGGCGCGTTGATGTGGGTCGGAGTCACCTTACATAAAAATCAACTGTGTCAACTGTGCTTATTCAGCGTTTTTTTTCTAATCTGGGCTAATATCAAAAGATTTCAAGAAAAAGGAGAAATTGCAAGTAGATATCATACCTATCTCGATGTTATTATCCTCATATTGACTTTTTGGATTATGATTGGCCCCCAGCATAGCTTCTTTTACTCAGCAACGTCAACCGTTTCACTTATTGTCGGGTTACTGGTCTTCATCTGGATCTATCGACAAACAATGAAGACAGGAGCTAGCTCTAATCAAAAAATTGTATTTTTAATTTTAAGGACTTTAATAATCTTTGTAATTATTTATGGAACAGTTACGCCGTTTCTCGGCAAACTGAGTATTATAGACTTTGCATCCTTTGTTGGACGGGATCAAACACTTACGGGCAGAACAGAAATTTGGGAGCGGCTTGTTCCGGCTGCAATGAGTCGCCCATTTTTCGGATATGGAAATGGTGGGTTTTGGACGACAGGAACACGAGAAATGTATGCTATTATGTCATCTCATAATGGATACTTGGAAGTGATACTGGAATTGGGATTTGTCGGCTTGACCCTTTATGCAATATTCTTTTTGTCAATTATCCGCAAAGCTATTTTGATAATGAATCAAGACTTTTATTGGGGCTCATATTTGACCTGTTTCCTCTTCATGGTTGTGGTGCACAACATTACGGAAGTTTCGATGAGTTCATTGTCTGGCGTGATTCTAACAGTTTTACTCTTTGTGTCAGTTGCTGCAATAAACAAGCCCTTTGTATATACGATTGAAGATGTTTAATACAACATAAATAAAGACCTGTTGGATAATTTATGAAAGATCACATTTCGATCTGTATTTGTACGTACCGACGGAATCACATGTTGGAACATCTACTTAGAAAAGTAGCACTTTTGGAGACGGCTGGTATCTTTGATTTTTCCGTGGTTGTAGTTGACAATGATGCGGCCGGACCGGCAGAAGATACGATCATGAAGTTACGAGAGGAACTCGGTTTGGACATCATATATGGAATAGAACCGGTGAATACCATTCCCGCAGCCAGAAACCGTGCACTGCGTTTAGCAAAAGGAAACTATATAGGCATTATTGATGATGATGAATTTCCACCGCTGCACTGGTTGCTGACCATGTACAGGGCCATTCAAACATTTGATGTGGATGGAGCATTGGGTCCAGTCCATCCCTTTTTTGAGAACAATCCTCCAGATTGGCTGATTAAAGGCGGCTTTTGCGAGCGGCCGGTTCATCGGACGGGAACACTGCTCAAATGGGACCAAACCCGCACCGGGAATGTTCTCCTGAAAAAAGAGGTTTTTGACAAGAATAACCTGCGGTTTGATTTGAACTGCAGAACAAGTGGTTCGGACAGAGAGTTTTTCCGGGAAGCAATGCAAATAGGCTGTAGGTTTGTTGCCGTCGAGGAGGCGCCAGTATACGAGATCGTACCACCCGAGCGCCAGTCAAAAAGTTATTATATTCAGCGTTCTCTGGTTCAGGCTTCGAACGAACGAAGATTCAGGGCGCCGCAACTTAAGGGCTTTGCCAAGGTGGCAGCCCCAGTGAGGTCTTTCACAGCACTACTAATTTATATAATGATATTACCTTTTTGTGCCTTCCTCGGAAGTCATATGGTAACAAAATATGCGGCAAAGAGCGCATACCATCTGAGCTGGCTGATGGCCATGCTGGGAATTAACCTTGCCAGGAAGCGGAACTTTTAGATGGTCAGCAGTAACGGCGCCGTCAATGTAATGAGGGATATTTCGCCCTTCTATCTCCAAATAAAGCGCGTCCCTGCCTGGTTCAGGGAATCGTCTTTCGTCAAGAACGTTTTCATTGTGATGACGGGCACGGCCACGGCCCAGGCCATCGGTTTTGCGCTGACCCCGGTCATCAGCCGCCTTTACTCCCCTTCCGATTTCGGGGTCTTCGGTTCCTTTTACGCAGTGCTTACCGTGATTGCCGCCGGGGTGACAATGGACTATTCCCAGGCCATCATGCTTCCCAAGGAAAAGGAACAAGCCGTCAACCTTTTCGCCGTTTCCTGTACATCAGTGGCATTGATCAGCATATTATGCCTGGTCGCCTGCATTGTGTTCCCCGGTTATCTTCAGGGCCTCATAAAAGCGCCCAACACTTGGGTGCTGGCTCTTCTTGTCGCTACCGTTCTTGTCAGCGGCTTCAACCAATCCTGCCAGGCCTGGTGCGTTCGGGTCAAGGCATTCAAGGACACTTCTGCTTCCCAGGTGATACGCAGCATCTCCTCGAGCGGTTTCCAGATCGGCTTTGGCCTTTTCAGAGGAGGCCCCTTCGGTCTGATCTTCAGCAGCATTCTGGCGGATATGTTCGCAACGGCGAATCTGTTCCGCGTGGTATTCAAAGACCTGTGGCTTTCACGCCGCGCCATTCAATGGGCCCGCATGAAATCGCTTGCACGAGAGTACCGTGATTTCCCCATGTATTCGGCATCCATGAACGTCATTAATTCCTTGTCGATGGGCCTGCCGGTTCTGCTGTTGACGCACTTTTACGGGATTGCAGTCGCCGGTGCCTACGCCTTCGGAATGCGCATCCTTTCGGCCCCGATGGAGTTCATCCTGCGGGCGCTGCGCCAGGTGCTCTTTCAAAAGGCGGCCGAGACAAAAAACCTTGGTGACCGTCTTATGCCCCTGTACGTAAAGATCACCGGGGGGCTCTTTGCCATGGCCATTTTGCCTGCACTGGCTCTCTTTATCTGGTCTCCGCCTTTATTCTCCTGGATCTTTGGGGCCCAGTGGCAGACGGCCGGCGAGTTTGCCCGCTACCTGACCCTCTGGCTCTTGTTTATGTTCTGCAACCTCCCCTCGGTCCTTTTTGCCCGGGTGATCCGGATCCAGCGCAAAATGTTTTTTTTCGACGTCGTCCTTCTCACAGCCAGGGCGCTGGTGCTGATTATCGGAGGCATGTATCTCACGGCGTTGCACACCATCATGCTGTTTTCCATCTTCAGCGCTGTTATGAACGTCGTCTTCATCGTCATTGTCGGCCGCATCCTGATGAACAAAGAAAGGATCGGCGAGGTGGTCTTGTTTCCAAACGATGTGAAGGGGCAGCCGTCATGATTCATATTTTGATTGGTGGGGACATCTATCCGACGGGCAGGATTCAAAAGTCCTTCATCGAAGGGGATGCAAAAGCGATCTTTCACGATCTGCTGGAAGAAATCGCAAGTGCAGACCTTTCCGTCGTCAATCTTGAGTGCCCGATGGTCTCCAGGGAAACGCCAATTTACAAGCCCGGCGGAGTCCTGGGTTCAAGCGTCCAAACCATAAACGGGTTCATCGCGGCGAAGTGGGACGTCCTGAACTTGGCCAACAATCACAGTTTCGACCACGGGGCCGTCGGGCTGACCGAAACGATTCAGACGATACGAAAAGCGGGCCTCACGCATATCGGCGCAGGCTTAAATATCGAGGAGGCCCGGAAACCGTTCGTCAAAGAAATCAAGGGAGAGAGAATTGTCATTTATTCGATGGCCGAACGCGAGTACTCCATCGCCGATGAGAAGACGCCGGGGGCGAACCCGCTGGATCTGATTAATTTCGTCGATGCGCTCCGTCGGTACAAACAGCAGGGCATCTTTATCGCGCTTGTTCACGGGGGCCAGGAATTTTACCCGTATCCGAGCCCGGAAATGACCAGGAGATGCCGCTTCATGGTGGACATAGGGGCAGACGCGGTCGTCTGCTGCCACACGCATTGCCCACTCCCGTGGGAATTCTATGCCGGGAAGCCAATCGTTTATGGTCTCGGCAATCTGATTTTTGAGCCATTAGGCGATGTGAATGCATCATGGCATGAAGGTTATCTGGCAAAATTGTCCATCGAAGAAAAACGGGTAAGCCTTGAATCAATCCCCTATCTTCAATCGAGAGAAAAGCCAGGCGTTCGTAAAATGGACGATCCCGCAAGAAGATCCTTCATCGCTGAGATGGAACAGCGAGGCGCACAATTGAAGGACAGCGCATTTCTCGAAGATCAATGGTTGAATTACTGTCTTCATCAGAAAGAAATTTATCTTTCATGGCTATTCGGTTATAAAAAACCGATGCGAAAACTTCGAAAGCTCTTGCTCCCTCTCTTGCATTCGAGAGAGGAAATGCAAAGAGCGCTCCTGCTTGCGCAATGTGAAACACACCGGGAAATTCTCAATGCAATCTTCAAGGAGGATCGGCAACACCCCTGATACCGGTCTGTGATGCAGAATTCTGAAGAATCAAGGCTCAATTAGAACGATATCGAACACATACTTATGGTAACAATGCGCCTACAAAAGGAGTGTCTATGAGAATTTTATCAAGATTGTTGCGTACATTTTATTGGCCAATATGCCGGGCCTATTCTCGTCATCTCAGTGATCACACAGCGGATTCATTACTTAGATTATTGTGTAGCATCGAATATCGAATTTGTTACGGTATTTGGCCAAATTTTGTTAGTATAAAACGTTTTACTGAAAAAGTCTAGCATCGAATGTTGTATAACCGTGAAGCTATATTAACATTCGTAATGGACAAATACAGAGTGCGCGAGTATGTGGTTAAGAAAGGGGGTGCGATTTCTCGATTCCACTACTATGGAATGGAGAAAAACCTGACGAAATTCCTTTTGATCAATTACCACAATCGATCATAAGTTTAATTCCGATGAATAAAAAAATTTTCACTTTCTTCAAGGCGCCAAAAATATTGAGAAAACATTTTGCGGGATTTGAACAGCCTCATAAATAACTGCTCATTATAATTTGGTTTTATCCAAAAACAGGTCTGTGAAAGTTGGTTTTTTATGCTTACAATGAACAAATTATTTGAATATTTATATATGCCTTTTTGTCGGACCTATGTACGGCACATGTTGGGCGATAAGCCTGCCGATAGATTTATGCGCTGTATGTATAAGCCATATTTCTTGTATTTACATCGCTATTGGCCCCATTTTGATGCCCCCCGAACTTTCTCGGAGAAAGTGTGGCACCGCATGCTCTTTAATCGCGATCC
>CAZVYK010000024.1:0-8560 GCA_964630915.1 uncultured Caldisericales bacterium
TGATACCAACTATCAATACACATATCAGCAAAAATCACCAGACATTCATCACCAATAGTCACGGGCATGGTCAATACAAAATTACCTGCTCTCGGCATATAGATCGGAACATCCCTTAATTCGGGGATATCAATGTCCTCAAATGGCTTGCCATGGAAAGATATCCTCTCTTTAATTGCGAGCTGTACTGATACCGTCTGCTTTGCTGAATCAAATTTTGTTATGATCCCCGGGCAGGCCACACGAATATTGCGACTTGTCTTATCATGTCTTTTCTCGTTAATCTCAACCTCATTATTTAATCTTGAGGTTATAGGCACATCATGAACTGGCATTTCTTTCTCCTATTGAGCATTCCATTTCTTTGTCGGGAATGGCACAGGCAAATAACCTTCCATATTTTGATTAACTCCCACCACATTTGAGTACCAATCATTGCCCCTTGTATCTCCTACATGGGTGACTCCCACGATTCTATAAGTCCAATCTTTATCCAAATTTGCCACTACTGTTTCACCAATCCTTTGTTTTATTTGCCGTATGTAAGTATTATCCAATTTTATAAGATTATGGGGTTCAGCAACCGTAATGTTTGGATTCAACAAGCAGGTAAAATCAACTCCGTTTTGCGTTTGTTGTGGAGTGCCAATCAGGGAACCTCTATTTTCTGACGTACCTGCTGTAACGATGATCATGTTTTTCTGTGCTTCGGCAGACAAAGGGTCTTGCAATCTGGTTATGGATACTTTTCTTCCTATGACAGTTGGCAAAGTCCCCGACCGTTGGCAATATTGACGTATGTAATCAATGGCATCACCACAAAATACTTTGGTTCTGGGGAGAGAGGTATTATCACACCCTTCCCCGATGTCCACCGGAATTTTTATCCTTGCTTTTCCTGCCATGTAAGTGAGCATATTCTTATGGGCAGTCATCTTCTCACCATGGGTGATTACCATATTCTGATCTAAAAAATCCAGCCCATCAACGCATACCAAAGTCAACTTTGTCGTTACATTATTTTCTCTTTCCCACATTGGCTGAAAAACCTGAGCATCACATATCAGACCATAATCACCATTCACATATCCTGCTTCTACCTGTACAATATAACCATTTTCAATGAGCATATTTTCTGTGGCAACATTCAGGTTATAAATGCTGATTTCAGAATAGTTAGGGAATACTCCATATTGTCTTTGAATGTTGAAAGTCACCCTCAAGGCTTTATCTTCATCACTACTATCCGATAAAATGTAACGTGTGAATTTGGAATCATCATCATTTATCGTGGTGCCAGCCTTATCAGACGGTACCAATACCGATACTTTCCATCTACGCCCAAACAACTTATCCTTGTAAGTTGTTGGGGTTTTCAATTTGTCAACAATTTCATATTTAGCCATTGTCCGACCACACCACTTCAAAATCAGTTGCTAAATTTGTTTCGTTCGGAAAATCCGATGTTGGGTTTGATACAATAGGAATCAAAAGCCCCTCTCCTATCAGCAAATATTCCAATGCCCTTAAAAAATTCAAACTATAATTTCCTTTTGTTCCTGCCACCAAGGGAATCGAATCCACAATTATAGACTCATCTGACGGGTCCGTAATTTTTAAAATCCAATACCCTGCCGTTTTGTTATAATTAACTGCAAACCGGAAAGTTCTGTTTTCTTCATTTATCTCAAGGGTTATTAAAAACTCTTGATTATGTATTGGCGACAATGGTATTTTTTGAATCAAAATCTCATCCTTCCCCACCAATCAGTGCCACTTTTTTGCCCCATCCAATCCGCCAGAACTGATTTATCTGTTTTTGGAGGTTCTGTGTTACTGACCCCTGTTGTTTTTCCTGATGCTGCATACAAAGAATTATTATCAACTGTTTCCGCTTTCACTTCTGCCATAATGATTTGTCTCAACATCACTGTGCAACGTAAACTGGATGCGGATTTATAATTATCATCCACGGTCATAGACTCTATTAACATATTGGTGTAATAATAAAGTCTTGTCCTTACAGACAATGGCATTCTTTTTTCTTTTAACTTTCTCAATACAGTATAAGCAGAAATCGATTTTGTTGATGCTTCTGAAAATTGATTGGTCACCACACAATCCATACTGTCAGAAACCAATATTTCAATAGTCAACTTATCAGGCATATTATATGCGTGATCACTAATATTTGCCCCGCTTTGTACCGGATGCTCTGTTATTGTCACAGAACCAGTATGGCTTTCCCTTATGAAAGCATCAAAGAAATACCCATACTCTACATCAGCCCCTCCAAAGTCCTGCCACTCCGAAATATTGGACATCGCCTTTAAAAATAGTTTACTCCTTGCTTCCCCTGCCGAATGTTTTCCCCAACCAGTCGGACGATATGAATCCCCTATAAATTGCGAGACCAGAGATGAAGGAGACAATTTGGTAATGTTGGCACTCCAATTGCTTCCTCCAACCAAAAATGCTGGTGTTAATGATGGCATTTTGTTCCCCTATTTTGAAACAACCATTTTCTGGACATTTCCCTTTTTACCCAAAAAGATCTTTGCTTTTCTGAATAACTTATCCGATAACTCTTCTGCATTTGCCCCTGCGGCATTTACATAGAATGTAACTGTATTCACAACTTTTTCTTCCCCCTTTGAATAAGCTGATTGGGCTTTCCTTGTATATGTATCATATTGCTTATACAATTTTTTGCCAAGGATGGATTTCATCAACTTATCTGAACCCCCTGCGGCAGCAGCAAGAAGACTTCCAACAGAGGCTTGTGCAGTATATTTTCCAAAATTTGCCCATTCTCCAGCACTTGGCAATCTCGGTGAATCCAGATAAAACGGATATAGTGGAGGTCTCCCTGTACTCTTGCCCCCGCTTTTCATGGCTCTGGATACCTCTTTACTTTTTTCAGTAGGCAAAAGTTCCTCTAATCCACTTACGCCCCTATACTTGACCCCTTTACTATCTGCATAAACTCTGTTTGCCGTTTTAAGAGTCTCCCTTGAAAGATCAACTGCCTTGCTCGCCGTTTCGACAGCTTTGTCAGAATTTCTGGTCACTTCATCAAAGTACCGACTTATCTGTGGGTATTTGCCAACCGCATTTTGAAACACATCTCCCACTTCTTTTACTGGGGATTGTCCAGACGGTGGCATTGAACCCCCACCACCACCGCCACCCATTGGAGTCACTCCTGCCAACTTCATTGCAGAAGTCCCCCCCATCGAATATCTACTTTCATGTACAAACATAGCATTAGAAATTGCGTTTCTTTCTGCCACACTAAACTCTTGCATTGTTTTTCCATCAGGATTGATGCCTGTTAAAGAAGCTATACGAGCAACATACGCCTCTTCATTGTTCCTATCAGCTCTAGGGGCATAACGATGAATCATTTCCCTTATTGTTAGCCCTCTATAATTTTTCCCTCCAAATATCAAAGCCTGCTGTGCTTTTATTCCCATTTCCATAGTTGGGAAAACTGCAAATCTTCCATCACTTCCAACAGCACCATACTTTTTGGCAAATGAGCCATATTCTAAATTACCAGGATTATTGTTTCTTACTCCCCTTGTTGCTCTCCCACCACCTACTTGACCACCAGCCCCTGAAGGAATCTCGCCTGCACCACCAACACTCTGCTGCGCTCCAATAGGACCAACCATTTGTCCTGCTTCGATTGCCTGATTTCTTGCCACAGACTCTTTGCGCTTTTCTCCAATATCCCACATCTTTTGTCGCCAATTCTTTTCCTGAACATTCGCATAATCGGTAATGTCCTCAAAGAATGTTTTGCCACTTTCATGTTTTTCACCTTTCATGAAAGCGATAAAATGGGAATAAGCGATTGCGAAGAAACCCATTGCCGTTGCCGCCTTATTCACCACGTAGGACAATGCTATCCAAACAGGAACCAACGCATTCAGGGATTCCTTACCATCTTTGAATTTCATATAGTCATTGATCAATACTAAAGAAGATATGAAAATTCCCATTGCAATCATAATGGGTGAATTCAAGGCAAAAATAAGTCCTAAAACACCAGCTAATATCAGCACTTGTTTTATGGCGGGAGGTATCTCCCCAGTAAATTCTTTTATTTTACTGATTATTTCTTTAATCAAGTCCCGAGTGGGTTTCATTTCTGCCCACAAGTCCTTGAAAAACTTGATTGCGGATTTCCCAACCTCTATAAACGGTTGTAAAAACTTCGCAATCTTTTCTCCCATTTCTGGAATTTTCTTATAAACATTATCAACCCAATTACTAAAGGTGGTTCGCATATCCATTAACTCACCCTTATTGATGCGCAACAGATTATAGGCAACCTGTTCAAGGGTCAGTTTAGATGCAAGTTGCAATCGGTCAAATTCAAAACCGATTCCACGAACCTGCTTCATCATATCTTTGGCTTCTTGAGGAACCGACAAGTTTTGTATATCTTTAACAAGAATAAAATATTTATGTCGTAATTCCGCATTCCATGCAATCTCTTGAACAGAATGCCCAAGAGTATCTGTTGCCTGTTTGAATGCTTTTACAGCATCCGCACTCATATACATTCTTTGACCAAGCAATTGATATTGCATGTCAGCATCTGATACCTGCTTAATCAATTTGCCTATGGACAGCATAATTGACGCGTATGCCCCAACTATTATGCCTGCTCCTTTGGTTGCCTGCATAGCAGTAGATGAAGAATGTTTGGTCATAACCCCTTCAAGGTCATTAAGCACCCTCTTCATCTTATCCAAGGCAGCGGTGTCAACCTGCACACCAAGTTTAATCAGATAGCTTTTAAAAACTTCCGGGTCCATATTTACATTCCTGTATCCTTATGTAATTCCTGCCACTCTCTATATCTTTTTTCGTTCTCGGTCTTTACTTCATCCATTTCATGCCAATCAAGAAGATCTCTGAATGTATAGGTGCCATCCCACACTTCATGCTGTTTCCAATCTCCGGCAAAAACCGGAGCATAAGCAAATGGGTCTATGCTTTCGCATTGAACGAGCTGAGGTCCGAGAACGTCTTTGTCAGGTCGTTCAATGCGCCTTCTTGAAAAAAATCGGAAATGTTGAAAATCAACGTATGAACTGTCAGGGCTAAAATTACAGTTACATCATCTTCTACCCCACCAACACCCCATCGACCATCATCAAGCATGACTCTTATAGGAGCAGTATTATCACCAATCGTTTGTAATTCGGAGCACACCTTCAAACAATCTGCCTGAACATCAAAAAAGGTTTGTTTATCCATTAACGATCTGCCCTTGCCAATGGAACCCAAACCCACTTGCTCATCCAAACCCATCGGAAGCATCTGCATTAAAACAAGCATCGTGATATAACTGCCCGTCATCGCATCAAATCTTCCAATTCTCCACTTTCGACCACCGATTTCAACATCTTTAAAAGTTTCTCTCTTTTTAACACTCATGACTTACCTCCTCTTTATACTGCTTCAGACTTTATGTATGCCGCCCACAATACCCATGTAACAGAACCACCTGCTGCTGCATAAGCCTTATCGGGATGTTTGCCAAATGAAATACCCGTGGCAGTATGGGATGTCCCGTCAGAAGTATTTCTTAACGTAGCAGACATCTGTGCCCATTCTGACGTGGGCAATTCAAATAACTTATTCAGAGCTTTCAGCAACCACTTATGTAATGCGCTTGTCTGCTGACATACAATAGTGATCGTGCCCTGATGACCTGCCAATTTACTGACCATTACAACTCCGTCTGCCGCCAAGTCATGTGCTGATTTATCAGTGGCATAAGCAACGGTAACGGAGCCGACTCCTTGTCCAGTGAATATGTAATTCTCTAACTGAGAATGCGCCAATGCACCAGACAAATCCAGAAAACTGTATGTGGTGTGTTCCATTTTACTCCTCCTTATTTTAAAATATTAACTGCCCAATAATCTTCTTGCTACAGATGACAATTGTCCTGCTCCTGTTGGGTGTGGCGGGAATACTAACATGGCCGCATAAGGCAGAGTCCAAATCACTGAACCACCTGCCGATGCGTAAACGGTTTCTGGAATATTGGAAAAAGAAACCCCCCGAATGTTGTACTGAGTTCCATGTTGAATATCCCTAATCAGCATAACCATCCTGCCCCAGTCCTTGTCCGTCCCTAATGGACTTCCAAGAATTGAATACAACCACAATAACCAACTATTCACCGCACTCACCTGCTGACATTGAATTATAACTTTTCCTCCAATATCAGGCACTTTTATAATATTCACTGAACCATCTATTGCATAATCATGTTCAGTTCTTTCACCAGCAGGTTGAATAATCAACTGTCCCACCCCTTGACCAGTAAATATGAATGGTCCAATTTTGGGGTGAAACATTGATCCTGATATATCCAAAAAACTGTATGTGGTGCTATCTGCTAATCCAAACATCACATCACCTTATCTGTTGACATACACTCCGATCAGAACTGAATGGACTGCCCCAGCTTCTTTGATTGCGACATAAAGAGGAACCGACTCTCTGGCTTCCCGATCTGCCTGCGACTGATCTGCCAATGATTCTGCCTGTACCAAATAACCATTCGGCAATACATCATCATAAGCAAGATTCAGAACGTTTACCCCTTTCCATACACCGGGACCAAGGAACCCGATCCGCACAGCTTCCTCACATGCTTCATTGCAACATTGAATCAACTGGGTCACACCAGCATCGGTCTGCGGAACTTTCGGGTTCTGGTACAACAGATCCATGATGGTCAACTGGAGATTGTTCACCAGCATATCCAGATTGATCTTCTCATCAAAGAAACTTCCGTTGCTCATTTTGCCCTGTTCAAAGATGGTGTAGTAATTGCCATAGGACAGGTAAAGGTTGCCATAATTCCCTTCCACGATTGAAATCTGGGAGGGAGTCATCGGTTCAATGGAAATACCAATCTCCTGTTTGAACTTCAACGTGAATGCTGAATTTGCCAGACCAGAGTTCTGCCCCATTGCATAACCCATGATGGCACAGATCGCATAGATGTTATTCGGGTAAACACCGCTTTGCGTTGTAGCATATTGCCCGATGGTTCGGGAATAATTCAACGACTTCAAATAAGTAAAAATGTCGGGAGGAGATGCCGTGCCTGTCAAGCAATCTGCATCACCTGTCGTAAATCCATACAGGCTTGCAGGAGTTGCTGTTTCAATATAAGCAGCACAGGCAATGTTATCTGCATAAACTGCATTCAGACAAACCGCCATGTACCATTCAAAATTCGCAGCACGACAGGCCTGCAATGCTTCCACACAACTTTCAACTCCCAACTCCTGTCTTCCAATCCAAAGGATTTCAGGAGAAGGTGACTGACTGAAATACAAAGATGCTGCAATGTATTCAGGATCAGTCAATGCAAAATCTGCAAGCACTTCCGCTGCTGTATTGTATTTTCTCACTCTCTCTGAAGTGGGAATAACGTTTGTCGAGCCGATGATCAACCCCTGATTAAAGGTTGACCGTGGTGCTGACAAAGGACTTATCAACACTTCAACATCTACGATGGTGTCCAAACTTAATGTACCGGGAATCGGGATTGCCATAATTTCACCTCACTGTTTTATTTTTATCTGTTTATTATCAAACCACCTTCACGCACTATCGTTGATTCAGTAATCTTTCCATCATGGATTGTTCCCGAATCACCTTTAACAACCAACGGCACAGTCAGGATAGACGGAACCGCATAATTGATCAAAATCTTTTCATTGAAATCTGTCGTCAAATCCACTCTCTCATACCACAACCCTTCCCATAATTCCGGTATTCTTCTTGGGGGATCAAAATTCGGAACCAGATAAATTTTTTGTCTTGCCAATACATCATGATTTGTCTGATAAAAAAGTTTAGTCCTCACTGCAACTGCATCATCCCATGAGTTTTGTCCATAGAATATCCATGTGATTCTCAAGGTTCTGGTGTAGTGAACCTGCATGTTGCCCTCTTCCGGAGAACCAACCTGCTCATATTTCAATTCTTGAGGAACATGATAAGTTGAAGCAACATCTGCTATTCTGATGAAAAGAAGGTTATCATCAATCTCAAAAGCAGGTGCTCCTCCAGTCGGCCACGACATCCGCACCTGAGTTGAAGGGTCAACCATCAAAGTTGCCAAATCAAAAAACAATTTTCTCAATTGACTAAAGGATAATATTTTGTCTGCCATTTAAGCACCTTTGATCCTTGTTCCTATTGCCTTGTAATAACCCCAGTCCACTTCAGGATAAACACTTTGTATCTTATAATATTCTCCTCTCCACATGATCTTATCTGATGTGCCTTGAGTGGTTCCAGTTCTAGTCGGATAGAGGGGACACGTAGAATGAAAAGTCATCGCACCTCTTATCCTATCTCCCTCAGCAACCATATCCAATTCTTTTTGATTTGAAACAGTGACCACCCCAAGCATTTTTATTGCGCGTGGGGTATTCTCCGTCCATACTCCATCAACAAAAGAACCTGTGCTGCGATATACGGTAAACGTCTGAGCAAAGTCAGGATCAGT
>CAZVYK010000025.1:0-8532 GCA_964630915.1 uncultured Caldisericales bacterium
TAACAATCTCAAAGCGGTTAAGGATACGCCGGTGCTGCCGCCCGAGCGCATCCGGCGCGCTATTGCCACCGGCATCTTTGAAGGCGCGGGGCGGCGCTACCCCTGTGAAAAAGAGGCCAAAGAAGCGACGAATATGTTGCTCAACCGCATATCCGACACCTACCAGCGGCTCGCCGGTGGAGCCATGAGTTGGGATGCGATTATCCTGACAGGTGGGGGCAGCGGTCTGCTCTACAAACGCCTGCTGCCGATCCTGGGCCACGAACGAGTGATCCTAGCGGATGATCTGGATAGTCTCCACCTGGCAAATGTGCGCGGCGGGTTGAAGTTATGGCGTCTCTATGAGGCTTTGCATGTTCTATGAGCGAAGTGATCAGCTTTCGATTGAATAAGGATAATCTGCGTGAGGCAAAGGCTCTCTCGGTACTTCAGGCTTGGAAAGTGAAAGGATATAATCTTCGTCAAATCATCACCGAGGCGCTGCTTATGCTTGATCAGCATGGGCAAGAACAAGGGATCACTACACTTGAAAAGATAAGCGAGACCCTAAACGAAGTAAATCAGTTGCTCAGGCAAATCGAGCTGAACAATTCCTTGGCCGTTACCAAACTTCATAATCATAATGCAGAGAGCAGTTTGTCAGCGGGTTTTGTCAACTCGGTGAAAAAATCAGCCAAGTCGGGACTGAAACTTAAATGATCTATAACTAACAACTAGCGCATCCAAATTTGGATGCGCTAGTTGTTTATGGATGATGACGGTTGGTTTTGTGTACATTTGCCGCTAACTCTATGAAGGCATTTAGAAAAAACTATTAATCATCCAAACCAAGAGCTTCATCTACCCACAACAAACTCAGAACTGCATCATAATTTTGCATACCAATAGACCATTCCTGAATCATATCACTATCAGAAAATGCATTTGCATCTTCTCGGAACCATTCAGAAGCTTTAACTTTTCTCCACCCACTTTTTACAAGCGCGCCTTTAAACAATCTGTGCGCTTGAGAATTAGCTCCCACAGGATTTCGTACATTTGGGAAAACCCCAAGCTCATCAAATTCCGTTGAGGGGTAAAAATATTTAATTTTGCCTTGATAAGAATAAACCGTTGCGATTGGCTCGGGAGTAAATCGAGTGAATCGGATAGCTGTTGCAGTTAGTGATGCGTCAAGTATTGTTGCCCATTCAGAGATTAGATCGAAAGATGGCTCACTGTCACTAAAAGGCCGCTCTACAAATTTGGAGGGTAACAGAAATGCAGAAGCGAATTGATTAGCTTCTTTTTCAATGTCAATTTCTGTATTGCTTGGGCTAAATTGAATATCTCTTTCTGTGCAATTTATAATCACCCTATTTCCTCGATGCATTTCCATGTGACCAAGTTCATGGACAATCCCGAAACGGCGTCGATGGTGGTTTATTGTGGGAGATGAAGACACAGTGATTAGTGGTCTGCCTAAACCAAATATCAAACGAGCCTCAGCTCCTTCAATCGGCCACTCTCGATAATTAGCTCCCCGAGCATAAACGATTTGCCGCAAATATTGCAGGTCTTCTGGTGTGCAAATCTTTAATTCTTCCAGAACCCGATCAGCCACTCTCTCAGCAAAACTCATAAGATTAACTTCCTACAGATCAATTTCTATACCCATATTATCAGCTTGATACTCAAGCTCTTGAAGCATGGATGCTAGATCTGAATCGGTCAGTTCTTCCAAATTTCTGAAAGCAAATCCTGTCTGTCTTCGCTGTTGATGCAGCACATCAATAATATGTTGGATTGCACTAATCAATCGATCTCGTTTCCATCCGGTTCGAATTGGGGTATTGTTAATGCTTAATGTAGCGGCTTCAATCTCATCAGGTAAAACAAAGCGCCAATTACCTTCTATTAACTCATTTGCTAACCGCAGTCCTTCAGCTTTCAAAGCATCGATATCGTAGCCTGCATCAACAAGGTAAGTTTCTATTTCTTCAGGTGTTTCAGGTTCGGGAATATCTCCGAAAAGACTTTCAAAATCTTTAAGGATATCGCTGTCAGTTCTATTGGGGTTCTTGTTGTCCATTTTTAGCCCTTTCAGCTTCTTTTATCTTGTCAGCGCGCCTACGAAGCGCTCGTAAATTTTGGTATATTACCTTTACAGGTCTCTGTAAATGATCAGCTAAATCTTGTGCTTTAGGTGAACATTCATCATCACAAATTGCATAAACTATTTCCTCGAGTTCCGGTCTTCCGTCACAAGCTTCTAATAGAGCATCAATTCTCTCCTTATTCCTTCTCGTCTCTTCTTCTCTTTCTGTATTCGTGTCTCGTGGATTGTAGGCAATCGATTGAGAAGTTTTGCGTTCTAAACGATGTAAGGATAGTTCATCCTCATATTGATCTATGCTGGTTTCATTGCGGTGGGAAGCAGATTCGACCAGATGACTAATTTCGCTTTTCACTACCCATTTCAACCAGGGAAATAATTCTCCTCTGTCAGGATCCCAATTACGATCCTCACTGAAAGTTTTCGCAATTACATCTTGAACAATCGTTTCAGGGGTATAACCTTTGGGCAATCTATTATCGTTCCATGAAAGTCTGTCAATCAAGAACTCCGCGTAAGCAAAGAGTTTTACATAAATCTCATCCCAAGGTGCATTTCTCAATAGTTCAATCTTCTTCGGGTTCAAAGACTTCCTCCCAGCCAGTGTGAATATTGTCATATTCCACTGGATTTTTCCAACATAATGCTCCTCAATTCACCTTGGTGAATTCGATGCACTTAAATATACCGGAAAAATCAGAAAATTCGCCACATTTGGCAAAAACTGAAATCTAATCGGTATTAAACATTGAAGAATAACGCCTTCTTTATAAATTCATTGCCATAGGAGAAAATATGTACACATTAGGAACATACTTTACAGAACTGCTTGCTAAGATAAAACCACCTCAAGAAAGAATAGCCATTGCCCAGAAGCTACCGTATCAGGTACGCGATTTTTTAGAAGATAACAAGAAGTTTCGAACCTTGGATCCTCATTCGCGACTGGTTGGATCGTATGCTCAACAAACAGCCGTTGGTGATGTCAAAGATGTAGATTTCCTGGTCCGAGTAGATGGCAATCCAGATAAAAATGAGCCTGAGGCTAAAAAGTTGATCCAAGATTTAAAACAAACCCTCGATGATTTACCTGAAGCACTTGAATATGTTGGTTATGCTGCCATCGATGATATCAAGATCGAAAGGGCAAGAAGGTCAGTCCACATTTATTTTGAAGGCCAAGATTTCCATATCGATGTTGTTCCATGTATTGCTCCTGATGGATTTGATGAAATGATCTATGTGCCAGATCGCGGTTTCAACAAATGGAAACCTTCTCATCCCGTTGGTTATATTAAGCTGTTGCAGGATTTGGATAGTGAGTATGGCAGCAAAGTACGGCCACTCATAAAGTTATTAAAACATTTCCGCAACTATCAAATGGTATATTGTCGGCCAAAAAGCTACTGGTTGGGAGCCTCGGTGGTGCAACATGTAAGAATGGATGATGGCTTAGATATGTCAAAATCTCTAGCAGAACTTTTCTATGACTTTTGCGATGCAATCTATTGTCAGTATGACCATTTGCTACACGTGAGCGAGTCGGCCACCCCGAATATACCGGACCCCATGCTCAACCATAATATTTCTTGGAACTGGGGCCGCTCACACTTTGAGACATTCATGCGACGCATAGATGATGGCCGTAGTTGGGCTTCAAAGGCCTTGGAAGCGGAAGACAGAGAGCAGGCAATCAAGTGGTGGCAAAAGATATTTGGAGAAAAATATTTCCCATCGCAAGTTATGGAAGCTGCCTCTCCATTAGCTAGGGCTGGATTACCTGGATCAGCGTATGTAACAAGTAAGGGATTAATTCAGCCAGAAAAGCCCAACTCTACTATTTCAACTCCAGTTAGGGGAACAACTTTTCATGGCGAAACGTGATTATCGACCACTCAACTCGGTACGCGTATTCAATATGACGATTCAGGATTCACATATTAGGCGTCGGTTTCCAGAGTTCACCAGTTCGATTCAAGGGGGAAGTGCTGTGTGGCGAGGGGCGTTGCAACCTCGTCAGACCTCTCCAAATTATCAGATTGAAGTACGGTACAATTTGAAAAAAATTCCCAAAGTTTGGGTGATATCTCCGCCGTTGATCAAGGGAGCGCCTCACTTATATAGGGAAGGGAATTTGTGTCTATATTGGCCTCCTGAGTGGCGATGGCAACCCGATCAATTGATAGCTGAAACTCTCATTCCCTGGACAGCATCATGGCTATTCTATTACGAATTGTGGCTGGATACAGGCAAATGGCTTGGGCCATCATCGCACGAATCTGTTTGTCATATGAAAGACAACAAATCATGCCATCTCGATTAGATACCAATTATCCTCATCCAACGGACCCCGATGAATTCGAGTCGTTGATTCGTGACATATGTGCTCTTGAATGGGATGATCCGGATACAGAAAAATTCGGTCGTAAAGGGCAGAAGCAAAACGGCGTCGATGTGTATGGGCGTCCAACTGATCATCCAGGAAAATATCGTGGGGCACAATGTAAATTGCGAACCAAGGGAGCATCACTTTCAGAGAAGGAAGTTGAAGCGGAGGTTACTGAAGCAAGACGATTTCCTCATAAACTAGATGCCCTGATTATTGTTACTGACGGGCCAAGGGATACTGATGTACAAATAATAATCGATAAAATTAATGAGCGTGAACTAAATAGTGGCGGCTTTCGCGTCATTATTTGGTTTTGGGAGAATATCATTGAAAGGCTTTCTGTTTATCCAAGCTTGATAGTGAAATACTATCGAGATTATTTTGCCAATCTCACTACCCTTCCCATTGTCGAGAACTTGGTCGATATGCCTTTACAAGTGGTCATCGCATACAATGGAGTAGACCATGATTTAAATGAGTTGGAAGAAGCCCTAAGATTTAGGGGAATCCGATTATTTAGAGAAATTCAACCAAGAGAAGCAAATCTCTCCCAAATTGTTGGAAATAGCTCTCCAGATGGCATCATAGGTGTTTATTTTTCCACCGAAAAAGCAGATGGAAATAACACACTTATCAAATTTTCAAGTGGACTCCAGGCTCAGATACAGCAGGTAGAAAAGGAGTGCCCCGTATTCGTTATATTGCCAGCGTCACTGATCAATCAATTTTCTAGTTCTTTCGAGTTAGTTGGTGGAGATAATCACAAGATTATCGTATTGGAATCCGAAAAAACATTGAATGATATTGCAGATAATATTCTAAACATCATTTTTTGCTATGGCTACGCCAGAAGAGGAGGGCTTACAACAATCGATATCAGTGCAAGGACGCGTCAGGGCAAACCAAGTTCTATACTACTTGATTTGGATTGGCAGTCACAATTGAGTACCACGGTTTTCCCATCTACGGAAGTATGGCAAAAACTTTTTATTCCGGCTATAACCTCTATAGAGAAAGTATTACTTCATCAAAACGATATCGCTAGAATTCAGATAAACAGCCAGTTACCAATACCAGCAGCGATCGCCTTGGGCTTCTATTTCAATATACGTGTTTCTAGGATCGGGGTCTGGGCGCGTAAAACGGGGGTTAGTAATTTCAAACAACAGTTCTGGCTATCTGATGCTTATCCGGCTGATTGGGAGTACCGACCGATTTGGATAAAAAACGGCGATGCCGAAAGTCGGTCTGCTGTTGTTGAACTTACAACCTATGTTTCGATTCATAGAGCTGTAGAAACCTATATAAACTCAACAGGATTGAATGCTGATATATGGGTCCAGATGGCTCTAAGAGCTGCTGAAAAACATCTTTATAATGATGTTGATGAGGGTCATGCCGTATCTTTTGCCAACCAAGTAGGGCAATTGATCCGGCATCTCAACGAGAAAGGCGTTACAGACATTCACCTGTTTGCGCGCATACCATCTGCTCTCGGGGTATTAATTGGACAGAGATTGTATGCATGTGGTCGAATTCATCTATACTGGTTTGATAATCCCACTTACCAGTTCGGATTTACTCTATTGTAGTTCGATAGGAAGTCCGTGAGATATAGACAAGCTTATTCCAATTGCCCTTTTAGTCAATCTACTGCGTCAGATATCAGCAAAGCAGCTTTGAAAATTTCATCCTCACTCGTAAACCGTCCCACCCCAATCCTAATTGTACATTAGGCATCCCTATGGCTCAACCCGACCGCTTGCAGAACATGCGACGGTTCAGGCGCACCTGATGTACAAGCCGTGACCTGCCTCTATGACGAGATGCCATACTCTGGAGTTCATCTCTACCGGCCAATCCTTGCTGTATTGCCTCTAAAAAAGTTTTTCTGATCTGGTCTTCCGCAATACCGCTGGATTCCACATTGATGGATGATTGTCCGAAATGTATTGGTGATACGGAGTCTTCCTCAGACAAGTGATAATATAATTGTTTGTTTAGGAGTAAGCATTGAGCAATAATTTTCGTAGATCATCTAATTACATATAAAATCTATAGTTTGCCTGTGGGGTGTTGTTTAGATCAAAATATTTGATAATTTTCCCAACATTTCTAGCACACTCAATGGTGATAGGGTATTTTCTGTCAAATTGCGTGTTATTCCAATTCATTTTTGTCAAAGCAAGAATTTCTTGACAAATTTGTAAAGGGGAAGATTCTGCCTGATACGTTTCAATTTCAATTGGCTGTGGGATATATTTCCCGGGGTAAGTTTGGAAGAAAGGCACCGATCCACGAGTGTAAAAAAGATATTTCTTGTCATCCAACCTCAACATAGATCCACGATATGGTGGATAAGCGTCTCGTCTATAAAGTCGGATGGGTGAATCGCCCACTGAAATCATATCAACCATATCAATTCTTAAGTCCTCAGCAACTCCATTAAAACCACTGATTTCTTCTTCAGAGTATTGTGATGTTTTGTGAATTACAAGTCGGGCAGGATATGTGTTCATGGCAATCCGATACTCGTTTACTGCCGAATTCAAGAGATTATAAGATTGCTCCCCATTAAGATATGGTCTTCTGTCATCCTTATCAATATCCACTGGGGTTCCTCTAAGAATAACATTTCGTCCCATCTCATCAAATATTTGGGCCAGACTACTATAAACAGTTCTCTTGTCTCTACTTCGATAAAATGAGATTCCTACATAGCAAGTTAATGGTTTGTTTGGGTCAGATTTTAATTTCCAAGGAATTGTATTGTTCGAAGATTTGTAATAGAGAGCTGTGCACAAGTTCCACGCCGTAGTCGCATCATCCTGAGTAGAGCCAGTTCCTTTGGGATTACCTTTCAATGTATTCTCTCTAACGATCTGAATAGGAATATTACTGTACTTCATTGTTTTTGCTTTGAGCATTCGACGAAAGTTCGTCTCGATATCCTCAAGATGATCTTCTGCTTGATCTTCGTTATCCATTCTTTGAGTGCTAATTTTCTCATGCAGTTTATCTGGGATGATACAAATAATTACCTCTGGATTCTTATTTTGAGCTAGAAACTTAATCTTTTCCGAAAACAAATCAACGCCCGATTCGATTTTCTTTATGGTATTTTTAACTTCAAGTATTTCACTAACTTCCTTGGTTAGTAGAGCTTTGATATTGGTATCACTGAGTATAAAATCGGTGGAAAAACCAGACTGCTTATTGAACCCGATAAATGCTGGAAATAGGTTGGGTTGATTGCTAGGTTTTTCAGAAATGGGTTTTGAGCTTTTATCAAGCCAGGTTTTTAGCAATTCAACATTGTCATTTGTTCCAACAACCCCCAAAAGAATATTATCTCTTCTAGCCTCATGGTTGGCATCATAAATCGCATGGGCAGCAATACCCGCTCGCGGACAAACGTGTGATCCATTTGCAAACTCGAGCAAAGGTTCTTCGATGTAAGTAAAATTCATCTTTGTCCAGCCTATGAGAAAAGTGTCTCAACGTGTTCAGAATCGGTTGGGTCTTTTCGTTTCCAATCAGCATCTGGCAATCTTGGCATTCCTCTCACTTCTGATCTACCTTTTATCCAAAGAAAATCATATATGCGAGCCTGATTTGCGGATTTTGGAAACATATCCTTTTGGTTTGTATTGCCTGGATCGTTAGTGGCTAAGAATGATTGGATAAACCTAAAATGGGTGGAAACATTTAGGTTTGCTTCAACTTGTTTCTTGTATTTCCTTTTATCCTCAATTGCATACCAGGCACGTTTATACCCATCTATACTGTAAAACCAATCGGGGCTTATTGCTAAATACCATACATAATCAAAATCGTAGAGTTTTGCCTGAAAAGCAAAATGTTCGTGGCAATAAGTTTTTGTTTTATCTTTCAAATCAGGAATCTGTTTATAAACCGTTCTTGTCCCTGTTCGCAAATCTGTCCACTCAATTTCTCTAATTCTTTCATTGTTCTGTGGGACAAATATGTATTTACTATCCTTGCACTTTAAGAACTTCATAGAGCCAATTGACTGCAAATCTGGTCG
>CAZVYK010000026.1:0-8188 GCA_964630915.1 uncultured Caldisericales bacterium
GGGATCAGCAGTGGCAACAAGGTCAGCGTCCAGCAGAAACGCCTTAGCGGCAGTTCCTCGGCTGCGATGATCACCGCCACTGGCAATCCAAGGCACAGGGAGACCAGTGTGGACAGCCCGGCTACCTGAAAGCTCCGGCCAAGCAGAATCATCTGCCGATAGGTCATGATGGTTTTTTCGGCAATTTGTGGATCTTGGACTATGCCAGCAAGAAACAGGCAAAGCATCCAACCTATTGGCAGGATGGATACAAGCAGGAACAGCGTCACAGCGGGAATCAACAGGAATTTAGGCGGCCAGTGGTCAGTCATCGTTGTCAATCGTTCCCCCATTAGCGTACAAACAATTCCTGGAGGAATTTACCGGATGGTTCCATCCTTTCAGCTACCTTCTCGTAATCTACTTCCATGGTTTTGACTTTCTCCGGCAAGGGCACATGCGCGGGACGAGGAACATCAGGTCGAAGAGGTATTTGCCCCGCTTCGCTGAAAGCCAGCATCCTCTCGACTTCTTTACTTAGTAGAAAATCGATCAGTTTTTTGCCCGTCTCAGGATTTGGGCATTTATTTATCAGAGCTACTGTATTAGGAATCATCATGGTCCCTATCCCCTCCTTATCCGGCCAGACAATATCTACATGATTTCCCTGCTGGATAGCGACAAAGGCGTCGTCTGTATCTGTAAAACCAATGGAGACGGTGCCATCGACAACTCTGTCACGGCTGGAGGCATTGCCGTCGGTAATCATCGCCTCGTTCTTTTTCAGGGCCTTGAAATACTCTTTGGCCTTTTCATCTCCCAGAGAGACAAACAAGGCCGCAGCATGGGTGGCTGTGGTGCCAAAGAGAGGATAGGCTATTGAAATTTTACCTTTCCATTTAGGATCTGCAAGGTCGAATATTGACTTTGGTAAATCTTCTTTCTTTAATTTATCAGTATTATAGATTAAAATACGACAACGAGCTCCAAAGCCGGTCCAATAGCCGTCTTTGTCCTTGAATGTGGCGGGAATATCAGATGCCGAGGGAGAATTGTAGGGAACCAGAACACCCTTTTGCTTCAAAACAATTGTACGGCCGGTTTCGGAATTCCAGAAGACATCCGCCTTGGGAGAGTCTTTTTCAGCGATCAAGCGATTAACCAGACCAGTCGTCTTGGTTGCTTCAGAATCATAGACCGCAAAAACTTTGATGCCGGTCTTTTCTTCAAAAGCTTTTAAGACAGGTTCACTAAAAACCTGATCCAAGGAAGTGTAAACGACCACTTCCTGAACTTTAGGTGTTTTTTTATTACAACCTAATATTGCTATGAACATACAGAAAAACAGAATTAGAATTATACTTGGTTTCAATTTATCATTCCTTATTTATAGTTTTTATAACCCTGTGTTTAACTTTATATTCCCGAATATGTCTCTATAATATTATTTACCGCATCATCAACTGTATTTCCAAGATAATTTGAATGATGTAATCTGGTGTCGGAACTTTGATGCCTGTTTCGATTTTTTGGTGGACGTTTATACTCATTATACCCACGTTCTAAATAGTACAACTCATTTTTGCTTGGATCTTTATATCCTTTGTTTCTCTGGAAAAACCATTGATTTGTTCTTTTCCATATAGTGGCCATATTTTTGGCATCTTTTAAGCTCCATCCCCTATGCTTAAACAACATCCCTATTGCATAATAGTTCAGATCGCTTCCCTTGCCAATTCTATCATCATGATTAAATAATTTATCTCTGTTTCTATCATTATAAAAATCGCTATCCCATTTCATATAATCATGTAAATCTAATTGAAAGGGTTTATATGGATCAATATCTTCAAGTTGTTCTCGAATCTCATCCATTATATCTTGGAACTCATCTTCGGTAATATCTTCTATGTTATCATTGTTCTTTTCTAAACCATAGGGATCATACCAATTTACAGAATTATTATTGCAGTAAGCATAGTTGTTCATTCCATCTATATAGCCCAATGGGTCTATTTGTAGAAATCTGCCCAAACTGGGATAGTAATAACGATTCCTCAGATAGTACAATTCTGCGTTTTCATCATACCTTCGAGCAGTGAAATAGTACGGATTATCTACGGTGCTGATCTGTGATGGAGTGCCAAAAATGTCATATTCATATTGTTCTACAACATTTCCTGCTTTGTCAGCTAATGCAGTAATACTTCCTAATGCATCGGAAAGATAAAAATACTTGTCCGATCCTGAAACCATCACAACCGGTTCATCGATCTTGGGACCATAAACATATTTTCTTAGCAGAGTTCCAGAATCATTGAGTTCTGCAATTACCTGCGGACCATCATAAACATAGACTGTCTTTTGTCCATCCACTGTCTTGGATATTCTCTTGCCCACTGCATCATACTCATAACTGATCGTATGGGATGGAGTAGCCGCTGAGATCAACTGATTTTGGCTGTTGTAGGCATAGGTATTAATGCCGTCACCGGTCAGATTGCCATTATCATCATAGCTGAAGCTTACTCCTCCGACTGAAGTATATTGATTGAGGTTATTCGATACATAATCAGTTATTCCCCCATTAACGACAGAATCGCGATTACCTAAGGCATCATAGTTATAAATATATGCGTTCAGGTCTGGATACTGTACATTGGTCAACTGGTATATATCATCATACATGTAATCGTGAATATTCGTACTGTTAACTGTCATATTAAGCCGATTTCCGACATTGTCATAACTGTAGGCAAAGCTTTGAGACCAGGAATTAGCATCATTCACTAAAAGTGTCAGGCGGTTGTTCAAATCATATTCATAACTTGCAGACGCTCCATTGGCATAAGACATTGATGCTCTTCTGGAAAGCGCATCATAATCATAATGGACAATTGTTGAGCCCACCTGGTCCTTGATATCAGTCAATCGGCTGAGCTGGTCATAATGATACGTCACAAAAGTAGTATCCGGATATGTCAGTTTTGTTCTACGATCTAAATTGTCATACTGATAAGCAACAATCTTAGAATCCGGATATTTTACCTGAGTTAACCTACCGATCCGGTCGTATTGGTAGGATGTGATCTGTGTTCCTTGAGTCAATGTTTCCAGTCGGCCGGCAAGATCATAGTCATACGTAATTTGCGGAGCATCCGGCAGCGTCTTTGTGGTGAGCCGATTTAAGGCATCATATTCAAACGTTGTTGTCTGGCCGGCACGATTGGTCTTGACAATAATATTAGAGTTTTTGTCATATTCATACTCTTCGATGCTCAAATCCGGATACGTTACGGTCAACAATCGATCAAATTCATCATATTGGTAGATTGTTACATTGCCCTTGGCATCTATGATTTCCTCCAAATTGCCATTCAGATCATAGGCATATTCGGTTGTATTACCTTGGGCATCGGTTTCTTTCCAGAGCAAATCCCTCTCATCATACTCGTAGGTTGATGCATTATTTTCTGCATCGGTAACCAGATGCTGGTTTTCATTGTTATCATATGCAATTGTCGTGACCAAATCCAAGGGATTGGTTATTCCTGTGACATTATCTAAGCTATCGTAAGCATAACTCGTACTTTGCCAGGGCGTTGCAGGGATATCCGTTTGAATATCCGTCTGTAAGACATTTCCATTCTGGTCATACGAAAAGTTAGTTACATAATTAAATGGTGCCGGGGCAATGGCTTGTAGTAAATGGCCATATTCATCATAGCTAAGTTGAGTTATATTTCCTAACGCATCGGTTTTTTCAACAATATTTCCAAGATTATCATACTTAAACTCGCTGGTGATATTCCGATTTTCAGGATTCGTGCCATAATCAACAATAATCCTTTTCAATCGGCCATGACCATCCAGATCGGCAGCATCATAATACTCATACTTTGTAACAATACCATCCACAGATGTTTTTGTTAAAATCTGACCGGTTGAATTATATGTGTAATGAACTTCGGGGATTTGACCATTCACTTCCGAATAGGTAATTTTCATCAGATTGCCGACTTCTGTGCCATAGCCCACATCTTCATAATCATACGTATATGTCGTGGTATTCCCCTTGGGATCAGTATAGGTTTTCAAATAATCGAAATTCGGCTCATAAGTAAATATTGTGATGATGTTGTTGGGTTCATCATAAGGGTCACCAGATGACCGTTTTCGGCATATTTCCAATAAGTTGTCGTCATCGTCATAGGTGAACTCAGTGCTGTTGCCGGCGGGATAGATAATCTTTGTAAGATTCATCTTAGAATCATATTCTTTTACTGTCGTATATTGAGTAGGATCATCTGTCCTTAGTCCAGTGGTATAAACTGTTTCCTGGGTCGGATTGCCGGTAGCATTATAAGTCGTATCTGCTTGGTATCCCTTTCGGTCAATCAGTCTTGTTGTATCTGAAGTCAAATACTGGAACTGGTAATCATGGTTGCCTGATGTTTGACTTTCCACTCGACCGCTACCATCATATGCATTGACCAGATATTGATTCCCTTTAGGATCTGTTATTGATGTGAGTCGATGGTTTTCATCATAAGTATAATAAGTCGTTAAGCCACTGGGGTATTGAGTTGTGGCTGGTTCCGTTATTGACAGCAAGTCATCTGTTTCGGAGTCATACTCGAAAGTCCATGAGCGACCAGCATAATCAGTAATTGATTGAACTCGTCCATGTTGATTGTAAGCGAATGATACCTGCTGTCCTAAATCATTCGTTATTCTTGTTAATCTTGGTTTTAAGGCGATTGTTGTTGGTTGCGGGACTTCCTGGATAATCGCTCTGTATTTAGGAAAGCCAGACAATGGCAATAGACCACCCGCATCATATTCAAAAGTCAGTTGATTTCCCAACCTGTCCTCAATTGAAGTCAGCTTGCCATCAATATCAAATTTCCAACGTTCACCGTGCTTTTTTTCAATTGAGCTGGTTCCATCCAGGTTATCATGCATGTTAGTAGAAATCAAAAGGCAACGATAAGCAACCAGCACTTCCGGAGGAGAATCAGGGATAACCTCATATTCTAAACGGCGATTATGCCCATCGACAACGATTTTTTTCTGTTCACTATGTATTTTAATGACTTTCGTGTCGTAGTTCATCCCCCAACCATATCCGAAAGCAGAATTGTGCTCACAAAAACTTCTGTAAGTCAATACAATCTCAATGCCAGCCATCCTTCCTGGAATGGTAATTCTAGGTGCTTTAACGATCATTTCGCCGTTATGAAGTAGAACAGGATCGGCACCCTCTGATGGATTTTTAAGAGGGTCACCATCACCGCCACCTTCACCGTCTGGCTGTGATCCATCGGGCCCTGTTCCTCCTGGAATTGTGTAGTCATGGCCGAATGTTAAACCAACAAGTGACAAAACAAGTAATAATATAATAGTTATTTTTTTACATGACAGCATTGTTATTCTCCAATTATATGTTCAGTTTATATCATAGCTTTTCTTTTATCCAATAAAACTTTTTTATCGATAGACTGTTATCGCTCCTGTGACCGTCGAATTGACAGTGGGATGTGCAGGATGTGTTGCCAACACTTCAATCGCATAAACACCCTCTGTTGAAACGTTATCGCCTGCATCATCCGTCCCATCCCAGATCACATCCCATGTTCCTTGTGACTGTACATCATCCTCAATCAGCGTTCGGAAGTGATTGCCATCCGGATCTTTGATGTTAATCGTTACATTGGCATTTTCTGTCAATTCATAAGAGATTGTCGTGATTTCACCATACGTCGGGATAATCCGATACTGGTTACACAACAGATTCTGTATCTCAGGCACAGAATAATACACATAGATGGGCCCGACATAGATCGACCGTGGGAAATCAAAGAAGAATGTAAATGCATCATCATGAATCTGGCCATTACCGTCCCGACCATACCAATAAACTGTATGATGTCCCGGAGACAGAAGTTTTTGATTGAGTACATAATAGGATGGTGCTCCTGTGCAATCAGCACGTATGGTCAGCGTCCCCCAGTCACTCATATCAAAGTCGATCTTGACCGGAAGATTCTTATAGGGATCGAAGTTCGATACGTCCGCAATCGACGTTGATGAATTTGTAGCAGGAGAGCTTGTTCTGCCGGGAGCTGAATTCAAAACAACAATATTATTAGGATCGTGTTCAGCGTTAAGAGTGAGACCGTAAAAGCCCTGGTCCACAATCACGCTGCTGTCGTTGGTTCCATCCCAAAGAATACGATTCATCCCAACAGTCCCAGCCTGATCTAAGTGACGTACTTCTGTACTGCCATCGGCAGTCTTCACTACAACTGAAACATCAGCATCCATATTTAATACATAATCAACATAAAATGGCTCATCGGTCATGAGAGCATAGTCAGACGGACCATAGTCAAAATACATCACATTAAAGGCTTCACTGACATCAGAAATAGTCGGATTGTATCCAAAGAAGTATTCGGCATCCATCGTATACGTGTCTGTATCGCTGTTATCATTAGGATCATGGCTCAGATCAGGCCACCATCGAAGCTCCCAACTATCTGGTAAACCGTCACCGTCTGTATCAAGGCTTTTCTGGGGTGTTTTTGGTGTGTTTCCATAGGCCCCGAGATCTATTATTCCCGTGCTGTCATGTTCACCCGAAGCATCGGAGTCCGGATCTCCCACATCAATACAGGGGGAGTAGTCTTGCAGGCGATAATCACCTGAATTGGGATCTACAAAATAAGGCTCGAAGATAATACTCCCTTCGCCAGTATCACCATCCTTAATGCAGGAATAAGTGGCTGAACAATTATATAGATCATCGCCATTGTCCCAAAGGATGCAATTGAAAATGTCAGGAGTACTGGATGTCGCAGAGATCCCTCGCAGATTGTTTCCTGCAATCGTGCAATTGCGAATCACAGGAGACGATGATGAAACACAATCAATCCCTGTGTTTTGGTTGTCAGCAACCACACAATTGGAAATCTCCGGGGAAGCCCCAGAACAATAGATCCCGTTATAGCCACCTTTAATGATAAAGCCTTTCAGGATCGAATCCGGCCCTTCTCCTGAGTTAAAGGTTACAACATCTGTTTCTTTGCCATAGATATTTCGGCCTGGGCTGGCAATAATAATATCCGGCTGGATCAGCCAGCGACTGGTGAAGACCAGAAGGTCATCTATATCATTTTGTCCATCATGGTTAACATCAAAGGTCCATGCAAATCCCTGCTCTGTAAAGGTATGTTGCCAGGAAGCAGCAAAATCGGAGAAATCAGTAAGGTTATAGCCTTCATTCATGCCGCGCAGGGTGATCTTTTTGCCGTTGAAGTTGATGCTTTCATAATAGAGACCCGGCCATACGTCGATAATATCACCATCGGTGGCATACTCAATAGCGGCCTGGATACCTGTGATATCTGACCAGCCATCTGCATCAACGGTGATTCGGTTCGAGTAGACGATATCACTATCATTGAAGGTTATACTATAGATATCATTCGGGTCCTCTCCGCCGATTCCATTGCCATCCTGGTCAAAGAGATTTCCGACACGGTCACTGAGCTGTGGACCAATTAGGACATTATGACTGCCCGAAGGTGCCTGGAAGCAGATACGATAGCAGTATTCGCCCACATCTTTCACCTCTGATGGGATAATAGAACCGCCGTCAACACTCACATCGTCAAGCGTAAACGTCTCTGGATCGATCCCGGACAACTCTGAGAACCAGACATACAGATACTGGTTAGCTCCACCTAGATCTCCAACAACCTGATGTTTAATGACCCACGGATTGATCAAATCAATCGAGAACTTCGCCTTAAAGACATCCTCTTGGGGCTCACCATCGATGTCATCATGGTCCTGGTCCATCATCTGCCCCGTTACATTCGAGACATCAGGGCCGACAGCTAAGCTATAGACCGCGTTTGCATCCTGAACCGGAAAGGTAAGACGATAATCCTGGTTAAAGCCTTCCTCATTTACAAGTTGAATATCACTGATATCAATTAAACCGTCCGGACCAGTCAATGCAATATCATTTGCATCGAAAGTATTGGGGTCAATTTTACCTCTGAATCTTAGGTCAACATAGTCTACGGGTTCATTCGTGTGGGAAGGCCATAGCATAGATTTAACAAAAGGTATTCCCCACACAATAATTGTTCCTGCTCCACCATTCGGACTGCCCGAACCACCACAGGCAGTGATAGTA
>CAZVYK010000027.1:0-7954 GCA_964630915.1 uncultured Caldisericales bacterium
GTGGAACCTGCGACACCTCAAAACAATTGAGAAGCAGTCCGGACTGCCCGTCGGGGTTCGTAACAGTCACGTTCCAGGGACCTATTGCAGCGTCGGCAGGAATGGTAAGGTTGCAGGTGATGCGAGTGGAGGAGGTGACATTCACATCCGCCGCAGCAATGATCGAAGGCCCGCGGGTGAGGTTCACCCCCGCCCCTTCAACAAAGAAATTCCCGGCCAGGTCGGTGATTTGAACCGTGCGGCCTGCGAAGCCGGAGGGTGGGGTGATGCTAGTGATTATTGGGGGATCGGCCGTTTCGATGATCAAAGGAACCGTGATGCTTCCGTCTGGGGATGCAGGGGCAGCCTCGGTGTTGCCCACGTTATCCCGCGCGATGCTGTAATAGTGGTAGGTGTGACCGGGAACTCCAGTCAGGTTCTGCACGGTTCCCGTGACCCTATTCAGCCATGGCGTGAACGGGCCGCCGTTGTCCGAAAGGTAGATGGTGTAATCCTTCACCCCGGAACCGACTGTATCGTCGTGATACGCCGCCGTGAACTGGATCGCGTTATCCGGTGTGAGTGCAGCGGTGAGGGAACTCGACGGTTTCCCGGAGTCGACCGTGTTCTTCCAGGGGGCGTCCTTCGGCGCCGGCAGGTGCTGGGAATAGTCGAAGTTCACGAACGCCTGGTCTTCGATGAGGGTGCCGGTCAGGAGGCCTGCCTTCGGCGAGATAGTATACTCAAACCATCCCACCTCACGCCCTTCCTCGCCGATGGGCGGGAGGAAGCCGGCAAGCGGGTCCTCGGGGGTCTCGTATGTTGCGGGATCCAGGGTATGGTATTCCAGGGTTGCGTTCCCGGTCTCCGGGTTGAACATGCCGGTGATGTGGACGATGTAATCCATCTGCGGACGGGTGTCGACATAGATATCGAAGTACTTGGTGGATTCCAGCGGGATGTTCCAGTCGGTGAACCCCACACCCGTGAACTGGAACGTGCTCCAGTTCAGATTGGAGTCCATCTGGTCGTATGCGTCGACATCACAGACATTGGCGGTGGCGTTCTCGTGGTTCCAGAAGTCGATGCGGTAGTTCATCGCGTTCGCGGGATTGATGTAGCGGTTACGAGTGGTGGGGAGAGTCCCGGCAGGGTCGTAGCCGGTGGGGCCGTATTTGTCTTCGGGATCGGCGGATTCGTGTGTGGTGACAAAAAGCGGCTCAGGTTCTTTTGTTTTTTCTGGGGATAATTCTTCATGTTTTTCCAATGCATCCTTCATTGCATCTTTCGCACTTTTCCATCCTGGCAATGGCTCTTGACGTGCCTCTCGCCTGTGTCTAGCAACGTTATTTTCCATCTCTTCATCTTTCTTCAGATCTAATCCATCATTAGTATACGAATCACTACTATGGGAAAAATCACTTGGACGATCAACCGAGGGTCTTGATGCTGATGCTTCATCGGCTTTTTGCTTTTCCTTCAAACCACGATAGATAACGCCTAATCCAGGAGCATATAGAGTATCAATTGCATCTATAAAACCATCACGAAGATCATCATCAGGAATATCATCAATAGTCCACAATCCAGAGGGATCAATTGATAACATTACCCGATTCTTTACATATGAATAGAGATTTAAGCCTCCTCTCAAAAAAATTGGGTCGATTGTTGTGAATTTTCCAACCTGAGGTGCGTAATATCTCATTCGCATATAATACATGCCGTTATTCTCATCCATCACTCCATATTCCCCAACGTATGTGAGAGGATTGGGGATCTCCTCGATCTTCAACCGATACTCTCCAAAGGGTCCGTACTGATATCGATTGATAATATTACCGGCACTGCTTGTTATTTCAGAGGTATGCCCCAATGGGTTGAAATGATAATAGAAAGTCTCATCTCTTACATCGGCCTTTGCCAAGAGCCCATACCCATGAATATATTTCGATTTTAACGTCCCATTTGCATAATATTCCGCGGCAACATCACCCATTCCAGTAGGATCAACAGCATATTTTGTTAAAAGGCCATTAAATGTAACCGCTATCCGGTGTCCAAGTGCATCATAGGTATATTCCCAAATGCCATCTGGAGAAGTGACCTTTGTAAGCCGGTTCTCGTAGTTGTATTCGTACGTGGTGGTATTTCCATTCTCGGTCATTGAAAGCCTGTTTCCGTTATTGTCGTAGGAAAACGAAGCACTTCCCGCCTGAGTATACTGGTTCATGTTGTTGGTTGTGTAACTGGTCACTACTCCGCCGACTGTTGCAGAAATCCTGTTTCCCAATGCATCGTAGGTATATTGCTCATTGCTACCGTCAGGAAAAGTTGCCGTAATAAGTTGCCCAAGAGCATCGTAGGTATACAAATACGTGCCTTCAATAGACCCTATCTGAACCGGGTTGCCCGATTGATCATACTGGTATTCGAACCAGGAGAGGTTTGTACCAGTAGGTCCAATGTTATCCAGTCGTAAGATCCGGCCCGCCAAGTCATACTGGTAGGTGGTATATGCGCCGTTTCCGACTACTTTTCGGATGAGGCGTCCTGCAGGGTTGTAGAAATAACGGGCATATACTATACCGGAAGTATCCCCGACAGAGAAGAGGTGCCCCTGTGCATCATACGTATAAGTGATATTCTGGCCTTCCTTATCCATGCGTGCAATCAACCGGCTGGCATTGTCGTAAGTGTAATTGAAGAAGATTCCATCCGGGTATAGTACCCGGGTCAGCTCGTCTCGGTTATTGTAGTTGAGCGTGATTGTTCCATCTACTGAACTGGCCTTAATGAGATTTCCTGCAGGATCATAGGAATAGGTGATCGATTTCCCATTGGGATAATGTATTTCAGTCAACTGTCCCCTTGCATTATAGATATATTGGAGGTTGTCTCCTTTTCTTGATGTAGACGTTGCAAGGTTCCCATGGGAATCGTACGTCATCGACTCTGTCCGGCTGTCAGGATAGACAATACCGATAAGGTTTGCATGTGTGTCGTAGTTGAATTGGAATGTATTAACCCGCGGGTCAGTAACAGTCTCAATCGTGTCAAGTTGCGGATGGTAGCTGAACTGGGTGACTCCATTAAGGGGATTCGTCATCGAGGTTATCTTTCCGGATTTGTCCCATTCAATCCGGAAGATGTTCCCAGAAATATCTGTAATGTCAGTCAGGTTTCCACCAGTATCGTAAGTGAATGTGTTAAATTCTCCAAGGGAGTTTTCCTGCTTCACAATCTGGCCCCTTTCATTGACTTTGATCGCGATACTGCTCCCTGATGCATCCATAATTGTTGTGGATCTGCTATTCTCAGCGTATTGGATAGGAATTGCTTCTTTTGCTTCGTTCAATGAGGATCCGGAAAGCCGCCCATCCCCGTCATACTCGTAATGCTCCACCGGGTTTCCTGGCCGTCTAATGCTCGTAATTGCAGACCCCTGCCCGTTCTGATTATAAGAGTACTCTGTGGTTTTCCCGTCTGTGCCAGTTACTTGGCTTAATAGGGTGCCATCAGAGCTGTAAGTATAAGTGACAACCTTGCCAGCCGGCCCTGACACAGCACTGATCAGGTTATCTCCATTATATGAGAGCGTGAGGCTGTCGCCGTCAGAGTGCTGGATACTTGTTAATTTCCCGCCTGTATAGTCGAGAGTGATAATGTTCCCGTTTGGGTCGGCGAGTGTAAATGGTATTCCTGATGAATCAAATTGTATAACGTGACCTATTTTTGTGGATAAAATGTACTTCCCATCAGAAGGATTCTTGAGTATTGTAATGTCACCCGCCTTATTCGTCCACGAACCATTGGGCTGGGACGCAAATATGGTGGTATATGTATCTCCCGCTTTTATGCCAAGATCTCCGTCATCGAAGGGAAAGAGCCTGAAATCGTAGGAATGCACCCATCCAAAGCCCATTGGACCTGAATAAGAGGTATGCCGAGCTGGATATGACCGTTCGAATGTGAGGGGTATTCCCGGTCCCGGAAGTGCAATGTCCGGAACAGATTCCAGGATTCGTGGTGAAAACATGGGATCCCCACCATAAGGCATTACATTGATAGTGAATTCTTCTATACCATCGGTATTTACTTGGAACTCCATAGTAAACGAAGAACCCGCAGGAAGAATATCGGGGTTCTCATCGTAACCTTTGCATTGGAATATCAGGCCGTCCGCATCCATCTGTTTCCAGGTCCCATCTGGGAGAATCCTCGCAGAAATATCCGGGATCACAGGGACAGTTGTGATTGTTACCAGGGGTGCAGGCATGTCAAGATTTCCCGAATTTCCATATTTCAGGATATACCTTGCCGGCCTTCCTACCCGAATCTTTTCCATGCCGGTCAATTCTGTCCAGAACTCGGATCGCCCTCCTTCCATCACAAAGAATGAAGATGGAGCCTGAATCACCGTTCCATCTGGGTCATGGACAAAGAGTGCATAACTTCCTGGATTGACATCGATAAGATCAATTATGGCGGTGAGTGTTCTTTCATCAGAGGAGCCATCTACAGATGATGCGCTGAGATTGATGGCTCCACCATCAGTAAGATATACTGTTGAGTTCGGATCGAGCCACCCCCCCTGAATCTGGATAGTAACTACCCCCGTATTCCCCCCATTCTTGGGGTTGAATCCAGTTATAGTGGGGATATATGTCGGTGGAGGGTCAATCTCCTCGGCAGTTGTTGCGCGAAGAAGAATGTCCCGTTTCTGGTCGGGCGACGATATAACCATGGGATCGACAAACTCGACTATATACAACCCACTCTTAGGATTAGGTATGGTGACAGAGGTTTGCCCACTTGAAGTGATCCATTTTGGTGAGCCCCCGTATGTATTGGAATAAATTTTGAAGAAGCTATAAATATTCATAGTCTCTGCTTCAAACGTCATTTCCTCCTTTTGCTCTGTAAGATGGACTTGGTGAAATGAAGAGCCAAAAGGTCGGTGGATAGTATCCACAATCCATTCTCCATCAGGAAGACCGGGTAATTCACTCCAAATTTTAAGGATTCCCGTCCCCCCTTCTAAAGAACTGACTTTCAATGTATATGTTCCCGGAATAGGATTTTTTAAATGAAGAATCGAGTCCTGATTCGATACTGTCTGGGCAACTACATCCCCCTCCTTGATAAGGGTGAGGTCTGATGTCCAACTCCAATGTGGGTCATCAGGATAACTGGTTTTTTGGAGGGTAATAAATATATCAGAAAGAGCAGGAATGGTGATATCATTTGAATAAGAACTTCCACTATCAAGATCGAGCAGGACAGGTTCATGAAGTGTTCCTTCTGATAGAATATCAATAACAAGAGCATTTTGATACAGTTCTTCATCCAAATCGGGCCATATTACTGCTACATCATACAATCCAAGTGGAGCATTAGCTAAATTGAACGATGCACTCAATGATGTAGGAGACGTCGTAACCACGAGGTCAGATTTTATAGAAGGGGTAATTCCGTTCCGCAACTCCACTGCCATGCCATCTGAGAAATCAGAACCGAATACAGTAATTCTTGTATTCGTTGAATTTGTGACTCCACGTGGGTAGATATTCGAAAGAACACGAGAAGGATACGACGCTCTTATCCCATAGGATGATATTGTAGTGCTGTCCGAATAGACCGCAAAGATATAAGATCCGTTCAGTGTAGGGGAAATGAGCAGGGTATAGTTACCATTCGCGTCTCTCTGCCCCATATAAAAATACTCGGTTTCTTCAGGGACATCCTCGAAGGATCCGATAAGACGATAGATGCCCTGGGTTTCTTCGGGTATTAATTCGATTAAAAGGTTTCGCGAGGCATCCGAAGTCACGAAATATGTATGGATATCATTAGGATTAAGGGAAGAATTGACCATCTCGTCAGGATTCAAATGCCTGGGATTGAATGCGATCGTACCGTTTTCAGCATCGGGCGAACCCGCCGTGGCGAGGATCTGCCCGGTAAACGAGGACGAGGGTGTATAGACGGCGATCCTGCCACCACCGCCGGCAGCGTTGAGAGTATAAGAATAACTATTGTATATCCCCCCAATAGCCTGGATGGTTCCCGTTCCTTCGAGGGTTCCGGCATTGATGCAGACACTCCCCCCGCTCCCCCCGGGATCGGCACCGTTTGAAGAAATGGTGCCGGCAACGGAGAGCGTGCCGGATACATTAAGAAGAATCACACCTCCACCGGGTTCGGCACCGCCTGAACCTAGATCTGTAGGGACGAGTGCAGACCCGTATCGCTGACCACCAAGGCCACCCTCGTATGTTTGTCCAGTCCCCCCATATCCTGCACCGCTGATTACATCAAATACCTGTCCTCCATAGAAACTTCCAGCTCCCGGTCCCTGTTGCGCCGGGTAGCCTTTTCCATCTGCGGTAATTGATGACGTGGCATCGATGGTGAGGGTAGGTACAGTGATATTCACTGAACCCAGCGGGGTATGGGTGATAGTTGAACCCTCAGCAATCTCGATCGTATTTACCTGGATTGTCTCATTCCCTGTGAGGGTAAGGACTGAGCTTCCATTGATGACCAGATTCGTTGTGGTAAGGGGTATGGGAGCACCAGAAAACGTGAGAGAGGACCCGTCTGAAATGACGAGTTCTGGGGTATCGAGACTGGGAGTTCCTTCGAACGTGGCAGAAGATGAACCTTTCAGCACAATTTTTGAATAATTGAATGGAGCGTCGTTCTCCTGGAATCGGAAGGAGCTGCCGGTATAGAGGATATCTTCGGCCGTATCGATGATCACCACCGTACCGTTTTCAGCATCGGGCGAACCCGCCGTGGCGAGGATCTGCCCGGTAAACGAGGACGAGGGTGTATAGACGGCGATCCTGCCACCACCGCCGGCAGCGTTGAGAGTATAAGAATAACTATTGTATATCCCCCCAATAGCCTGGATGGTTCCCGTTCCTTCGAGGGTTCCGGCATTGATGCAGACACTCCCCCCGCTCCCCCCGGGATCGGCACCGTTTGAAGAAATGGTGCCGGCAACGGAGAGCGTGCCGGATACATTAAGAAGAATCACACCTCCACCGGGTTCGGCACCGCCTGAACCTAGATCTGTAGGGACGAGTGCAGACCCGTATCGCTGACCACCAAGGCCACCCTCGTATGTTTGTCCAGTCCCCCCATATCCTGCACCGCTGATTACATCAAATACCTGTCCTCCATAGAAACTTCCAGCTCCCGGTCCCTGTTGCGCCGGGTAGCCTTTTCCATCTGCGGTAATTGATGACGTGGCATCGATTGTAAATGAATCTGCTATTATACTAACACCCTTAAATCCCGGCAATCCCTCATCAGAATCCAAAAACATGGTAGACCCATTCGTCACCTGAAGCTCTTGGAATTCGTACTCTCCTGCTGCAAGAAGGATATCGTAATCAATAATCGTGAGAGGATCCAAAATATCCGGCGTCCCATCATTGTCCATGTCATTGTCGGGAGATGGAGAATAAGGAATTGGGTCTGCACTAACCAGAGTAACGAGGGATAGTGAAAAAATAAGGAAAATAAATAAAAGAAACACTGAAGGTCTTTTCCTGGAAAAACAGCCGATTATATCATTCAAGGGGTTTATACACATACATTCTCCTCCCTTGATGATGAAGAAATATTCTTAATTCATGAACCGTTTCGGAATTAACCCAGAATCCTCCTCTTAAATTCATAGAAATAACCCCATAAAACCAAAAAAGCACGAAGGAGAACGAAGGAATAAAGCCAGTGCTTACCCCTTCAGAATCGCAGTACCGTATCCCCCCTATGCAATAGTTGAACGTGGGAGTGCAGGAGTATAAATTTAGTGTTTTAATGCGTGGAGAAAACCGATTGGAAAAAAGAGATTGGCGAGTATTTAGGTTTTATTACACGTTTTAGGAAAAAGAAGGCTCACGCCCCATCCTCTCTCCCGATGGACTCCTCGATGTCCTCCACCAGTTCAGACCCCGTCTTC
>CAZVYK010000028.1:0-7660 GCA_964630915.1 uncultured Caldisericales bacterium
TGGACGCTCTCAATAATAATGATATTTGGCGGGTTTCTCAACTTTTGGGCCTGTACTCCGACAAAAATAATAGTGAACCCGGTCTTGAACCCGGGCCCGGAGGTCCGGATAATAAAGATAACCGATGAGGGGGTTTTGGTGAGTAAAGAGTTTGTCTCCTGGGTTTATGATTTAAAAAGAGCTTATGCTGAGTGCCTTGCTGGTAAAAAATGAGAGTAAAAATAAAGGGTAAGCGGTATCACGCTTTGGCTTTTAAAAAGTATAAAAAATTTCCTAAAGGGAGTCTGCTTTTAATCCAGGCTGGTCCAGGTAAGGCTGGCCGGTCTCGGGGGCGAAAAATGAAGGCTAAGAGGTCAAAAAAAACAGGTCGGTTTATAAAGTCTGGGCGAAAAAAGAAAAGGGCCCGGCGTCGGGGCCACGATAGCCGCGGCTCTTAAAAATTTTAATATAGGAGGTTTGCGATGAAGGAAATTTTAGGGCCTAATCAAAAAGTGGTTTTTTGGAGGCCTGATCAGGGCGAAGTGTTGGTTGGTCTGGTTGCTGGTGTCCAGAAAACTAAGTTTAACCGTGAGGCCTTGAGGCTTGCGGTGCCTGGTTTCGGTTTGGTATTAGTCGGGATAAACTCTCAACTTAAGATGTTGCCTTTTGAGGGATTAACAGGCCGTTGGATTTACCTTGCCTATGTTGGCGAAAAAGAAACTAAAAATGGGAGCTTGCGGCTCTTTTCTGTCGCTCTGCTTGATGACTCAGAGGTTGAAAAAAAGATGGCCAGGGTGAACTTAACTAAACTCCGGTTGTCTTTAGGTTCGGACCTTAAGGACCCCGGGCAAGACGAAGTGCCTTTTTAAAAGTAGTCTTTAGGAGGTTCTGAGCGTGGAGGAAAACGGGCATCGCTGGATAACTGTTATCTGTGGTGGTTGCCTATGGCAAAAACGCGTTTTTCTGAGTTGCGGGGATCGGACCTGTCCTGTATGTCGGAAAAATTTTTTTGGACGGCACTTTGAGTTGATAGCAAGAGCTTTGAGAGATAAAGGGCCCTTGATTAGTCTAACTTTAACAAAAAAAAATATTTTTTCTGACCGGCTTAGAGGGGAAATAAGAAAATTAAGGTCTGACTTTAAGCGGCTTTCTAAAGAGTTAGGCTATTCTGGCGGTGTGTATATAATACATATAACTAATAAGGGTCACGGCTGGCATATACATTTACACTGCTTGGTACAAGGGCCCTGGCACTCTCAGGCTGAAATATCTAAACGCTGGGAGCGGCTATCAGGGGCAAAAATTGTCTGGGTGCGTAGGGTTGAACAAGCCGGCCTGAAAAAAGCTCTCCGTTATTTATTAAGCGAAATGATAAAAAAACCGGCGATTGAGCCCGGGGCTGTTGAGGTTTATAACCGGGAGCTCCGGGGTGTGAGGCTGGTTCAGGGGTTCGGTGCTGTAAAAATTAAAAAAGAGCCTGGTAGATGTCCGATTTGCGGCGGTTCGCTTTTTGTTTTAGAGTTTCTGGAGTTAAATTTCCGGGTTTGTTATGATGAGCTTTTAAATGGAGGTCCATAAATGGATAAAATGCTATGTTGTCAAGTGAAGTCTGAGTTGTATCAAAAGGTCCGGGCCCTTTGCGAAAAAAACAATCAGAGTCTCAATCAGTTTTTGAGAGCCCTGGTTGTAAGAGAGTTGGCCCGGATTGATGGAGTTGAAAAAGAGACTAAAGAGCTCCCCGGGATTGTCAAGGGCGAAAAACAAAAAAAACAAGACGGCGGTATTTTAGATTTAATCTTTAAAAGTTGAAAAAACCGGGGTCTAATGTATCGGGTCGGTTTGAGTTCGGGGCTTAGTGAGGCTCTGATGGGCGATGTTTTTAGGAAAAGTTTAAAAACCCGGCCTTTTAGGGTTTTGGCTGGGTTAACCGGGGGCGGCCCTCCTTCATCGGGGCCTCCTCTCCTGGGGCGGGCTCGGTCTTTTAGGACTTTTTTTACTTTGGCTGGGTCCGCCTCCGGGATATTAAAACCCTTAAAGGAGTTAAGAAAATGATAATATTTTGGATTTTTATTGGTATCCTGGCCTTAGGCTTAGTGGTTGTTTTGGTTGAAGTTGAGCGTAGTAAAAGGCACTTTGAGTATTTAAGGGGTGTGAAGGATGGGCTGGATGATGCGATGCGGATAATTGGAGCTGTTGACACTAAAGAAAAGTGGACAGACCCGGAAAATAACCCCTATTTGTTGAAGCCTGAGGAAATGGACAGGCTTTTAAAAAAGTCTCAACCTTGAGGCTCTGAGGCGGGAAAAATGGGTATTTTAGATTGGTTTTATGGTCGAGCTAAGGGGTTTATGGGGGCTTTCACTTGATAATATAACATTATCTAATTAAAGCGTTTAAAATGAAGTATTTAAGACTGATTTTTAAGTTAATAGTGATAAATATTAAATGGAGGTTTTTAAAAATGGCTAAAATAAAAGTTGAAAAGGTTAAAAAAGTTGAGGCTCCGGGTCTGAAGGCGGAGCCTTTAACGGGTTCTGTTCTTAGCGATAACCCGGACCAGGTGCCTGACGAAATACCTGAGGTTGAGGAAATTTTAGAGCGGGAAACTAAAGAGGCAGAACAAGAGGTTGCGGCGATTGATGAGGACCTGGCGGCTGAGCTGTTGAATTTGCCTTTTGAGGTTGCTGATATGTTTTGGTCAACCGGGGCTTTGTCTGACCAGGAATTAAAAAGATTAGCCGGGCCTTTTTCTCGGGTTTTGGTGAAATATGGGCTTGAAAAACTCTCTCGCGATGAGGTGGTTTTTGGCTTTTGGTTGTCTGTCTCTGTTTTATCAAGGGTAAAAATATATCAAAGGAAAAAGGGGTCGGATAGTGAAGTCAAAAATAAAGCTGATGGTCGGCAAGCGGGGCCTGGGGAAAACAACTCTAATCAAAAACCTATTGGTAGCTTCTAAACCGGTCTCCAGGGTTATCGCGTTGGATTTTTTAGGTGAATATAAGGCGGTTGGTGATTGTGTGGTTTATTCTGGGTTAAATTCAGTTGCGAAGGCCGTTAATTTGGTTTGGTCTGGCAAGGTTGAGGATAAAAGGATTTTTATTGTTGATGAGTTAGATATGTACTCAGGGCGGGAAATTAAGATTTTAAGGTCGCTTTTTCGGCTTAGCAGGCATAAAAACATAGAGATTTTAGCTTCAAGTCATAGGTTATATAGCCTTGATGTAGTTTTTCGGGCCCTGATTGATGAGTTTTATTTTTTCAGGATAAGTGAGGTCCGCGATTTGGATTATATCGCTTCGGTGTGGGGCCGGGAAATATCCGATAAAATTAAAGTTTTAAAACGCTTTGAATATATAAAACTTGAGGCTTAAAAAAAGTGCTTGACTTTTGCTTTTTAAAGTTATATATGATTAAAGAGGTTAAAAATGATTGATTTAAACATTGTTGGCCTTATAGTTTCAGGCTTTGGTGGATTGCCTGTTTTGGCTTTAACTGAAATAATTAAAAATTTTTTAGTTAAGATTTGGCCCGGGGCTAAGTCTTTTTTAGGTTATTTGGTGAGTCTTGTTGTCTCTGTCTCTTATACTGCTTTTTATAGCTTAACTATATCAAGCCTGAACCTTAAATCTTTTATTTTGTATTCAATAATGACCTGGGCTGTTGCTAACGGCCTATTTAAATCTATGGAGGATAATAGAAAATGAAAAAACTTAAAGGGATTGGTGTAATCGCTTTGGTGTGTGTGGTGGTTATTGCCTTAACAAGCCGCGTCGCGGTACTCCGTAAATTAGTTTATGGGGCTTAGGTAAGGGGGGAAAAATGTATATAGTAAAAGAAAAACAAACTGTTGTTTCGGATTTGGTAATAACCCCTGGCTCAGAGATAACGCTTGACAATTATTTGCCGATAGACGGGTCCGGCTGGCGGGCTATTAGGTTTATTTTAAAGGCGGATTTGACGGCTGGGACCGGTGCTGGCCCCGTTAAAGAAGGGTTATACCATTTTGTTAAAAACATATATCTTAAAACTTCTGCTGGTGAGGTTATAAGTCCTGGGGTTTCTGGTAAGGCTCTCTATTATTTTAATTGGTTGATGGGTAATGTACCAGAACACGATGAGATTGCGGCGGCTGATGGCATTTATTATGCTATCCTTGAGCTCCCGTTTACCAGGCCTTATTTAAAGCGGGAAAATGATTTAGTGATTGACACGGGGCGATATTCGCTTGTAAATCTGAAAGTTCTCTTTGGCACTATTGCTGATTTATTAGGTACTCCGGGCACGGCTTCTGCTGTTTTTTCTCTCAGCCTTGAAATTGAAAAAACAATGGCGGTTGCTGAGGGGCGAGGTGTTTTTTATAAGACCGGTAAAGCTCAAGCCGGGTACCCGGTTGCTGTCCCTTACTTTTCGCAGTATAGTACTTTAAATTTGGCTTCTTTGAAAAATTGGGATATTGAGAGCTCGGCTGATGTTGGTTATGAGGGGTTTTTAATTCTGGGTCAATCGGCTAATGCGGCTCCCTTTGTTGGTACTGCTTCAGACGCTTCTATAACCCGGGTGGCTTGGTCTGATATAGATAAGAGATGGGTTGACGCCCCGGCTGTTTCCTTTAGAGAGGCTCGCGGAAAAATGAAGGACTCAATTTATGCTGACACGCCTAAAACGGGTCTGTTGCCTTGGGTCTTTATAAATGAGGGCTCAATCCGGAGCCTTTATCCTTCGGGTGGTGTTGGCAGAAATATCAAGCTAAACCTTGACGGCACGGGCTATGCTGACCTTCTGGTCTGGGGTGTTAGGAGCCTAAGATAAGGGGTTAGTTTTTTGAGTATTATTGACAAGTTCTTTATTTGGATAAACTCGCTCCTGGGCGGTGATAATATGGGTTTGAGCTTTATTTTTAAACCTGACCAGGATATTAAAGAAGTAGAGGCTGAAGAAAGGCCCGGTCTCCGGCCTTTTGATATTGAGGGATGGTTGAAAGAGGTTAAAGAGGCTCAGGCAAATATAAAAACGGGTTCTGGATATTGGCTGGGGCTTTTGCCTTCAATTCACGGTCAAGTTTCGGTGCCGGTCCGTTCTCTGCCTAAGGAATTAAATCCTGTTGTTGGTGATGTTATCGGTTTTTCTGAGGCGTTGTTGAAGTCTGGGGGGAATGTACCGGTTGCTTTTGTTGAGGCTTTTGGTGGTTCTATGATAAAGGGTGTTGGTGGTATGGTCTCAACTATTTTTAAAGGTCCGGAAAGTATTTTTAAAGTTTATAATACTGCCGGTGAGGAGTTAAAAGAAAAAGAGGGCCCGGGTGAGCTTTATAGGTTTTTAACGGGAAGGGATTTTTTAGGTTAGGTGTGGTCAATGAAAATTGAATGGGAAAAGATAGTTGACACTATAACGGGCCCGCTTGTTAAAGAAGGGGCCTCTCAAGTCTCAAGGGATATTTTAGCGGTTGTAATGATGGGCCTTGGTTTCTTTTTATTATATTTTTTGTTGAGGAAGTAAAAAGTGGCTATAAAATGGGGTGATTTTTGGCAAGGTTTGGTTCAAGATGTCTTGACTGCTGGGGCCGGATATGTCGCGGGAAAGTTGACCGGTCAAAAAACAACTCAAACAATAACCGGTGAGTTAAAACAAACTCAAACTTCAACTGAAAAAACGAAAAATACTATGCTTTATCTGGTTGGTGGTGGTTTAGTAGTTTTGTTGGTGGTGTTGTTGGTGAAAAAATGAATATCTGGGAAAAGTTCAAGGCTTGGACCGCGGAGCTATTTTATTATACTAAAGGTCAACCTGGGGTGGCCGCGGCGATTGAGGCGTCGGCTCAAGCTCAGGACCCTGGATTTGTGGGCCCGGTGTATCCTGTTGAACAAGCGGTTGGTGATATTGTCTCATCGGTTTCTGGCGGTATAAAAAAAATTGCTTCTTTTGTAAAATGGCCTTTGATAATAGTTATCTTGGTTCTTGCCGGTATATCAGTTTATAATTTGGTGAAAAAATAATGGACCTTTTGGCTATTTTAGATTTAGTTTTAAAGTTTTTAATAGTGCCTATTTTAGCCTATGTTATTAAAATTGAAAAAAACATCACTGAGTTTGATTTAAGGATTAAGAGGCTTGAAGATGTCTTTAATAATTCTGATTGTCTTGCTTCTGCTTGTGGTTGTCTTGGGGCAAGGGTTCGCTATGGCAAAAAATAGTGATATGGATTTAAAGGACCTTATAAAAATGAAGGCAAGACAGGCCGGGATAGCTCCAGAGATAGCTCTTGCTATCGCTGAGATAGAGAGTAGTTTTAATCCCCGGGCTATAAATCCCCTTGACCCTTCTTATGGTCTTTTTCAGATAACCCCTGCGTTAGCTCAGGATTTTGGCTATGTCCGGGATTATAAAAATATAACAGAGGCGGAAAAAGAGGCCTTGCTTGACCCTGAGGTCTCGGCTGATATAGGGTGTCGGTTTTTGAAAAAGTTGCTGTCTAATTATGAACTTGAAACGGCGGTCCAGATGTACAATGTTGGCATAACCGGATATAAAAACGGTAGAAGAGCCCCGGGGTATTTAAACAAGTTTTTAGCGGCTTATAAAAGGTATTTAGAGGGTTAATTATGATTAAAAGAAATTTTAACAAGTCGGCAACTATCCCCGCTGGCTCTGAGCTTGAGCTTTTTTCTCTCTGGGTGCCGGGAACCGCTAAACTGACCCTTACTAAGTTTGGCAATTATATGTCCGGGTCTTATTGGGGTTATTTGTGGTGGGAAATAAGACGGAACGGGGTTGCGGTTTATGAGAGGATAAAGGACCAGGTCGGGTTGATTTATACTCCCCGGGAGTTTGAGCCGATAATAATTGAGGGGGGCGGCTATTTTTCAATAGTGGTTGGTAATACTCACGCAACTGATGATGTTGACGCTGGCATAAGCGTTGAATATGAGCTGGAGTAAGTAAAAATGCCTAATGGACAGATTGGTATCCCCGCGTATCCTTGGCTTGAACAAGGAATGGCTTTGCCTTCGGGTGGAATGAAGTCAGCTGATTATTATGGGCAGATAGAAGATTTACACTCGACTTATTTTTCGGGCTTAACTGATTTGTGGGGGGTTGGTTATCATGATGATATAGGTTTGACTGTTGCCCTGGTTAATATAGCTGGTGTCGATTATAAACTTATAAAGTTCCCTCACGGGATATATTGGGTAAATTGTAGGCTTGCGGTTAAACAAAACGCTAATGATTATATAGGGGAAGTTGGTTTGGCATATCCTTTGCCTGATGGGTCCGGGTTTTTAATGTCAGATGTTTATAAGTCTTTTTATATCCCTGGAGGTGCTGACCATAATATAGGGATTGATTTTTCGGGTGTTTGGCAAAGTTATAATAATGGTGTTGATGATACTTTTGAAACTTTGGGCTTTTGTTATTATGATTTAACAGGCAATCAGGACTATCTCCTTAATAGTGGTATGATTAGTCATATTGATGAAATGTTTGTTTTACAATTAAAAGCTGGCAATTTTATCCCTTAAAATGAATATAAAGCTTATTTTAAAATTGGTTGAAGATTTTTTGGAACTTAAAAATGTTTTGGTGGAGCTTGTTAATGAATACTCGGAAAAAAAAGATAAAAAAGCTCTTGTGGACGCTCTCAATAATAATGATATTTGGCGGGTTTCTCAACTTTTGGGCCTGTA
>CAZVYK010000029.1:0-7260 GCA_964630915.1 uncultured Caldisericales bacterium
AATCATGCAGGACTTTGGATCCGGCGACGGCGGTTCGAATCCGCCCGGGGGTATCTTCTTTTAACGATTGGGGTTTATTTTGGTTTTCTTTACCTGTTATCAAAGTGTAAATCTCATTGATTTTAAATTCAAGATTTTTTACGCGTTCTTCCAGTGATAGATTTGTCGTTTGTTTAAACTCTTCATCTTCAATTTTCAAAAAGAATCCACCCTCACCTTCGAAGATTTCAACGGCGCGCCCTATTAAATCGGTTTTGCATCCCCAAGGCAATTGAATGTAAGGAGCAAGATACCCCTCCCTAGGATTGAGCCTTTTGAACTTGGTTTTCCCCAGAGATTTCATACAATTCTATTTGAACTGTTTAAACATAATGGTTTCTATTAGGTTGAGAGACTCTATTTCCAGTTTCGCACAACATCACAGAAACGGTCCGAAGAAGTAGCTAAGCTACGTTAAGAAAAATCTAATTTTTTACGAAGTCTTTACCTCAAATTATACTCTAATATGAAAATAATCCTCATTAAAAGCTTTTTTTATCATTTTTTGTTTGGGTAAAAATGTATACCTATTCGATGATTAAGGCATCAATTTCAGGAGTGTAATCTGATAACGATGAACCTTTGTAAAAACCCTTTACAGTTCCCCAAACATGCAAATAATCTCCATATAAATATCTTTTACCCTGGTGATTCACAATATACCGGGGGGCTCTTTCAGCATTTGTTGTATCGTCTCTTATCCACAACTGAATTTTACCGTTTTTCTCTTCTACGCCATTGACCCTGCCGTAAAGACCAATGATTTTTCCAACATATAGCTCGTTATTTCTTACCAACTCATCAAAACCTAGATCTTTACCCATCACCAAAGCACTTGCCTTTATTTGTTCAACGCTTAATCCCGAAGTCGTTTGCTTAATTGGTATTGCGGTAGTGTCGATTGATTTCGGTTGTTTCTGTTCTGATTGAGACGTACATCCTATAGATAAAAGAAATATCAGCAATATCAAGAAAGAAAATAACAAAGATATTTTCATATTGCACTGGTGGTCCCGAACATAAATAATTGTTAGCCCTTCTCTCTTTATTGTTGTTGAAAAGCATGCTTATTGGTGCAGAATATGAAAATTTCAATTTATCAGAAATTGCCTATTCCCGTTCAAAGGTAGATCCTCCAACTGTAAATGTCTGACAATCATCTTCGGGTGGCTATGACGTGGGTGTTGGTATCAAACAAGATTCACATTTTGGAATTGTCCATTCGAGAAAATTTTGTCCATAAATACATTTGAGTTTGAAATCCTGAGATAACATTTTTTGATATTTTTGGTCTTTATCGGTTCCCAAATCAAAAATTAATGTACTATGCCTTTTATCTCCAGGATACATCCCATCAATTAAAACGGCTTCATTCATTTCATAACCTGCATAATCAATGAGTGAAAATTTAAGACTTCGTGATTTAATGCCCTCATCCCCAACATTTTCGACTACTACATCGATATAAAGATAGTTTTCATTTGGGTGATTATCACACCACAATCCACTATGATAACGGTAGGATGAATTACATTTATCATATAAATAAGTTAAAACATCAACCGTTATTTTTTCATTGCCATTTTCCAATATGTATTTATCATCAAGCGTTTTTTTTGGCAATAAACCCAATGAAAAAGTTTGTTCTGACGATTTGGTAAATAATGTAGGTTTAGTATTCATTGTAGATATCCCGACTATTACCAAACCGCCTATTATTAATAATGAAAAAAAAACCAAAATATTTTTAGTTTTCAATTCTTGAAACGGGATATCACCATAGTTCATTTGTTTAGCGGTTTTAAACGCGTCGTAGATCCCATAAATCCAAACAATCACACCTGGAATGATAAGGATAAATCCAAGTATTGTAACAATAAGAAAAAGAACTCCTTTCCCAAGTTGTCCATTATATACTTGGCCTAAACCAGGTATAATTGATAAAAGTGCGGCGATACGAGGATTTTTTAATCCTTCTTTGTGGGTTCTTCCTTGTCCCTCCCTGCTACCGTAACGTATTGGATCTTTGACCCTAATACCACATGAAGGACATATTTTAGGAACGCTTACGGGCCATTCCCCTTGTCTATATGGCAGTTCTTCACCACAGTTGCGACAATACTCCTTTTCTAGAGTTTCTTTTTCGGTTTTATTATTTGCAGTTTTTATAAGAGTTTCTGACTTACTTGTCTCCTCTCTAATTAAATCCTGATATTGATTATATGAAAGCACACCATCTTCGTATTTTTTCCTTATTTCTTCAGCATTTTCAGATTTTTTTATTGTTGATTGGTCCTTTGTGTTTATTTGTAAATCATGCGGAATTTTTTTTATTTCGTGTAATCCTTGCCCTTTTTTCAGTATTTTTACTTTTTCATTGCATTTTTTCGCTTCGTCGATTTTTCCGAGTTTTAATAATGAAAGACCTAAATTGTTCCAGGCATCGATAAAATCAGGATTTAACTCAATCGCATGAGAATAACATTTAGCCGCATCTTCATATTGCCCTTTATTGAAGAATTCGTTGCCTGACTCTTTCCAAGTTTGAGGATCATTGAGGTTTTTTTCCTGGTCATTATTTACCATAGGACATTATGTGAGCATATTCGAGAGCTTAATAAAATCTTTCTATTGTTAATAGAGGAGTAATACGCTTGAAGTGATATCTCTTGGTTTTATATTGGTATTCCTCTGTAGTAACTCTGGCATAAAGAGATGACAGCATTTAATAATAATCATCAATACTGTTATCTTCGAGTTATATCGATATCTTGGTTTGATGAAAAGTGAGAGATTTTTTTATATCTCCCTCTTCGATTCCTTCAACTCTTTGTAGTGTTCATCACAGAGCGGGAGCGGTCTTATAGTACTTGAGCTATGCCATATTGCGGGTTTGCCGCAACCCTTACAGATACAGTTCTCACCTTTCTTGGTGAACTTGATATGTTTTGAGAAGTCACTGTCTGATGGTAAGTCGTACTTTTGAAGAAGAGATTCAACCTGTGACAGTTGTGACGGCTGTGACACTATAAATGCGTAGGCTCTTGCATTTATTGGAGAGTTAATTGATGAAGTAGTACCAAAATCTACTTTGTTTGTATCTTCTTGCTCTACTGGTGAGGTTCTGGGTGATGTGACACCCCGTGCGTTTTGAGTGTCACATGTGTCACAGGTGTCACACCCATGATCACAAGCCTTTTTAGTTGGATTAATGATCTTGCATTGAGGATCTACCCAACGCCTACCTCGTAAATTCTCCGGACAATCTGGAGTCTTGGTATCATCTTCAGAATACCAGTATCGTTGGATAATTTCATTCCATTTTTTAGGCGAAGACACTACCAGCTTTTTGACCTGTTTTTTAGAGCGTTTCTCTTCGCCACCAACCCTTCTGATTTCCTCTATTCTATCCCTTTCAATCTCAAACCCAATAGACCCAAGGCTATTTGTAATTTGTGTACTGGTTGTGTTAAATGTCTTGGCAATGTCAGATGATTTAACAACTTGGGGCAGTATTCCATCATCAGACTCATAACCCATTGCGAAAGAATAGGCATAGTTGAATAAACCTCCCTCCCACGATTCAGATCTGACGCGTTTAATATCCTGTTGTCGTGCCTTTAGGTGTTCAACACACCTTTCCTCTCCATCAGGATAGAGTTGCAAGACAACAATAGACAAAGGCCTAAACATTTGGTGAAGACGTGGTTCAATATCGAGATTGCTACAATCCAGCATCTTTTCACCATCAATATCCTGCCAATGGTGAAGTACAAACCGGGCTATCTTAGCACGTAAATCCTCCAATTCTTTATAATATGCCGATGGTAGCTCAGGGGGAATGTCCTTCCGGTTTGTCTCATAAGGTGAATATGATAGACATCTACCTTCAGTCGCATTATCTTTAAACGGTTTCCGCATTGCGATTACTTTTGGTCCAAAGGCATCGAAAAACATCGTTTTTTTGTGGTCATTGTTATCACTCATGATAATGTTGTTGTTTTTTTCAAACCCCACATTTAAGAATTTAATAAATGGGTTCTCCATGCCTCCTTTCAAATCGCTCTCATCAATAACCAGGGTGCCTTTCCACCGTTCGTGGAACCGCATAACCCCACTCACGGTACTCACCCCAGTTGCTCTGATAGGATAGAAACACAAACCGGAGAGAACATCTTTTAATCGGCTCTTTCCCTTTCCTGTATCAGCTAAGTAGCGGAGATACGGTGAAGTTTGGCACTTGGTATAGAACCAGGTGTATAGCGCATAATAGATATGCAATTCCCGGTCTAAATCTGCCATATCACAGTATTTCTTAACATGAGAATTCAGGAGTTGATAGAGTTCATCAGGAGAAAGTAAAGGTGCGTTTTGGACTAGATCCAGCTTTGGGACCCCAACAACAAAGGCCATCTCGTTTGTATCATGATGTATTGGCAATTCAGTGGGTTTGATAAGCTTCCCATTATCTAGCACTTCAGAATCAAATACCACATCTCCATTTTCTTCATGAACAAACCCAAATGTGCCGTCAGACCCTAACACATCGAGATAAAAATTACCGTTTATTTCCTTGAACGGTAAAATCAAAACCTTATTATCTTCTTTGTCTCTCTCTTCCGTTTTAGAACTGGTAGTTGCCTCAACGCTGTATTGTAGTTGGTTTGCTTTTTTCTGACTTTGAATAAAGTCGTATTTTTCGAGGAATTCATCAGTTTCAAGATAATCATAGCAAATTCTGAACAGATCATCATCTGGGAGCAAGTCTGTAGAATTAACCTTCAGACCATACTTTACCAGGTGATCGTGTAGTTCGTACGGATTGCTAATATCACCAATTTCACAATAGATAGGGTGTTTTCCGGGTTGTGAAGAAGGCGCAAGACTTTTTATCTTAGATGTCGAATAATAATCAGCAACAGGGCGCAACTCTGTTGCGGTGGTCATCGCATCATTCATGAAAGTATCACCCTTTGTGTGGCTGGAATTATCGTAGAGACAGTGGTTCCAGTTACCAATCCTACCATTTTTAAGCGGTATTCATCTTCGTAAAAATCCCGGTCGAACGTTGATCCCGGATTCCAGTTATTTGAATAATTTCTTTTACTCATTAGGCATAGTTCCCCGGATCTTTTTTCCGGATTTCCTTGGCGATAGCCTGTCGACAAACTTTACTGATGTTAATCTCTAATTCGCGTGCTCTCTTTCGCAATTCAAACGGAAGGTAAACCGTGGTATGAACGGCAAAATCGCCGTTTTGGAGTGTTATTAACGTCATTCTTTCCTTCTATGTGTATGTACATTAATGTTCATTGAAGTCAATTTTTGAGCATATATCTTGGCGGCCATGTGGGGTGAAAGTAAAATTAGGTTATTCCCCGGCCTTGAGGATATGCTTCCGGTAATAATCCAAGAAAGCCGATGTACTGATGCGCCATTGAATAGGATTTGCAGCAATCTTCTTGCATCGAAGTTTACCAACGCTTATGGCCTCGATGATTTCTTCCCTGGAAATCCCCAAAAGATTTTCAACATCATCTATTTTGAATACAACCCGATCCGGGCCCGTTTGTCTGTTTATCGTTTCGAGTAGGAATAGCTCTTTTTCCGTCAGTTTCATTTAAACCCCCCAATATTTTCAAGTTTTTTCTCAATCCTCTCCACCGCTTCAAGGATGAGATACATAATATAAACGGTAGATTCGGCTGGGTATCCCTCAATAACAAACAATGTAGCCAATTCAGGGCGTGACTTCAATCTTTGCTTGATTCCCGCCCGTGCTTTTTTCTCCTCAGCACTTACAAACTCGTTACCCTGAAACGCGAGTATATTATCTTGCTCGGGTTTCTGATGATCTTTAATCATTGATTGTGTCACCTGTCACCCGCCTTTTCCCATATTTCTTGATATACTCATCAATTGCGGATTCGGGCACACGCCAGCCAAAGGGTAGCTTATAACCTCGCAGCTTCCCATCTCGGAGATAACGAAGGGTTGTACTGTAATCGATTCCTAATATGTCCGCAACAACCCGGACATTACATAAAATCTCTCTCATCTATCTTCTACAAAATATATTAAATAGAGAATATATATGCATGCCTATAATTAACACCCATTAGCAACCATTCAACAGGTTTAACTTACTATTCGCGCGTAAAAGAGGCGATTATATTTCAACACAACCCCATTTCTCCATGTAGGTCTTGTAAACATTCTCCGGTAAGAACTGCTTATAGGATTGCCAGTTCACTGAGCTAACCCCATGACTCATGATGAAGTTCTTATTGGCATCAGTGAATCCAATTTCATCTGATTTTTGCTCAAAGAACTTTCGTAAGTCCTTCAACTCAAATTTTCCTTTAGTATGATTTATCGGCATTGAATGTAGTTTCAACCATCGCTGCAAGCTCAAATAATTGAACATAACCTCTCCATCTGACCTATTGAGAACGTGCTGTCCTATAAGTGGAATTATTTCAGGGTGCAACGGAACCAAGTGTTCCATACGAATCTTATCTTGGTTTGCTTCTACCGTCATTACTGGATATTGTTGGGATAATGCCTCTTTGAACTGACCAACAGTTAATCTTGAGGCTGTAACGGGTCTCTGTCCACTATAGGCGAGGAATAACACTTGGGTAAGGTAATCCATCCTCTTGTGTTCTGGAAGGTCTCTATCGCCTTCTATTTCGGTTATTATTGACCGGATATCCTCAATCGTGATTACTCTCGAAGTGAGTAGTTTTACGGTCTTCCTGTTCTTCGGTTTCTCGAATAACGAATGGTATGACAATATTCTTGGGTCCATCCTTGACTTGTAGAGGTACATCAGGAACATACGAGTATAAACGAAGCATTTATGACGGGCCGATTGACTAGGATATCTCGATAGGAAGAATTCCGCTAAATTTTGTAGGGAAGTCTGGTCAATTTTTCCCTTCAATTGATCCCAGATATAGCCTGCTATTTGGCGTATCACCTGAATAGAACTCTTTGACAGTCCATTGGATTTGATTTTCAAAAATAGATCCAGTTCTTCTTTCCTAAATGTCACATAGTTATCTTTTCTTGCTTCCTCTTGGGCAACCTGGCGGTCAATCACCGAAATCTGAAAATCAGATTGAGGCAGCGTATTTTCGGAAAATAAGCGAGCACAGACTTTGGATCCGGCGACGGCGGTTCGAATCCGCCCGGGGGTATCGAATGGGGCACCGTGGC
>CAZVYK010000030.1:0-6922 GCA_964630915.1 uncultured Caldisericales bacterium
ATTAAGACTTATACATTATCTAAAGGCATTTGTAATAAAAAAAATGGCCCGGCGACCGCACTTCTTTTTATTACCAAATCAACCTTCGTTTTCTTCTATTGCGCCCCTTCTTTTAAGAAAAGGGTAGATCTGTTCAATTCCAGTGATATATTTCTTTAGATATTTCTTAAGATCACGATAATAAATTATAATTACTTTTTTACCGGAAGATTGAAGTTCTTTCACATATCGTTTGAAAAGATAAGTCCCTTTTTTATCAAAATCAGTTAATACTATGACATCTTTTTCAGAAATATTGTCAATAACATCGAAAATATTATTTTGAGAAACAGCAATAATCTTATTCCTAATCCCAAGATTTACCAGAGACTCGATATCTTTTTGCCCTTCAACTATTATTACTCCTTCTTCTTCCTTTAATCTATTTAGGATATCTATAGCATTTTCAACATCTTCTTCGATAGACATCAAAAAATCTATTCAATTTATTATTTATAATCTTAATTAATTATAGTTACACAAGATAATTTATATGTTGGACGGCGAGGCCATCCATTAATAAGTTTTATAAGTTAGGAATTTCTAATTTTGACGAATAAATATTCTAAAAATATTGGGTGTTTGTATGGTATCAAAAGAAGAAATTCTTGAAGGGTTGGCAAAGGCTGTTATAGATGGCGATGAAGTAAAAAGTGAAGAACTAGCAAAAAAATCTCTTGAACTTGGAGTAGATCCTTACGAAGCTCTGATGAACGGTTGCAATAAGGGTATGGCGAAGGTAAGTGACCTTTACGAATGCAAAGAGATGTTCGTTCCTGAGATACTTCTATCGGCTGACGCTATGTATGCTGCAATCGATATTTTGAAGCCCCATCTAAAGGTCGATGCTTCTGCAAAAAAGCCAGCGAAAGTAATAATTGGAGTTGCTCAAGGAGACATACACGATATAGGAAAAAATCTGGTAAAAATGATGCTTGAAGTCGCAGGTTTTATCCTAATTGATGTTGGAAAAGATGTTCCTGTGGATACATTCGTTAAAAAGGCCGAAGAAGAAGATGCAGACCTTGTTACAATTTCTGCTTTAATGACCACCAGTATGTTATATATGGAGCCAGTCATCAAAAAACTCAAAGAAAAAAATCATAAGGCACAAGTAGTTGTCGGTGGGGCTCCTATAAGTGCTGATTTTGCCAAAAAGATAGGTGCTGCTGGATACGGAAAAGATGCCGTTGAAGCTGTTAAAGTAGCCAAAAATTTAACTGGAGCGTGATAAAATGGATAAAATGTCGCCCCCTGAAAGATTTCATGCAGTGTTAATGGGTGAAAAACCTGATAGAGTGCCTGTAAATCCTTTTATTCTAGGCTTTTCTGCTAGGGTAATGGGTATGTCTTTAGGAGATTTCTATGCAGATGGAAATAAATCTTTTGAAGCTCAATTTATGTGCATGCGACTATACGGATATGAGTCGACTCCGATGTATGGATATGCTTCTTGTGGCCCATGGGAATTTGGTGGGGAAATTGGATTTCCATATGGTGAAGGACATAGCGCCCCTTATGTTAAAAAACATCCCGTGATGGAGTTAGGGGATATAGATAAACTTGAAGTTCCAGATTCAAATAAGCCAGTTGGTGGATATGTTGAAGCTCAGAAAGTATGCGACCGCTGTGTAGAAATGGGTATGCCTGCAATATTCCAAGGAGGAAGTGTTTTCACTGCTGCAGCAGTTGTTGCCGATACTTCAAAGTTCTTAAAATGGACAAAAACTGAACCTAAGTCAGCACATGCTTTACTTGATAAAGTGAGTCAGATGTATATTAATCAAATAGAATATTTTGCTAATAGGTATGGCCCAGAAAAATGCGTTGTCTTTGATGGGGGGCCTGTAGAAGCAAACACAGTTATTTCGCCACAGAAATTTGAAGAATTTGCATTTCCCTATATGATGAAGGTTCATAAAAAAATAAGAGAACTAGACATACCTGTAACTTTGATGCATCCATGTGCTGATCAAAATTTGAACATACCCTATTATATAAAATTGAGGGAATCATTTAACTGGAAAGGGATATATGCTTGGATATTCGGTCCTGAAACTCCACTTAAAACTCAAATTGAAAAATTTGGTAGTCATGATATAATTGGAGGAAATGTCGATCCGCCATCGATACAGACAAAATCATATCAAGAAGTAGTCCAACTGTGCAAAGAAAACATTGAGCAGGGAATGGACAATCCGAGAGGATTTATCTTGTGCCCGGGCTGCGAATTTCCACCTCAAGCCGAACCAATTAAACCAATGGCATTTTTAGACGCTGCGAGACAATTTGGGGTATATAAATAAATTATTATTATCTTTAATTTTTTCAAACATCAGGTGATTTCTATGGTAGATTTGACTCTAAAAGAAAGACTAAAAAAAACATTGAATGGCAAAAAAGTTGATAAAGCCCCTGTTTTAGCCGTTACCCAAACAGGAACAAAAGATCTAATGAATCTGACTAAATACTATTGGCCGGATGCTAATTGGAATCCAAAAGCATTAGCAGAGCTTGCAATAAGCGCTCATAGAGAAATAGGATTTGAAGCAGTAAGAATACCTTATTGTCTTACAGTGCTATTGGAAGCTTTAGGTTGTGAGATTGAAAAGGGAGACACCACAAGACAGGCTGCAATAAGAGGTCATCCTTACAACTCGAGAAAACCTTTGCCCATAGGTCAGTTTTCAGAAGATATTCTATCAAAAGGTAGGATACCCATTATGCTGGAAGCCATTAATATAATTAGAGATAAAGTAGGAGAAAATGTTCCAATAGTAGCAGGTGCTGAAGGGCCTGCCACGATTGCTAGTGGACTTGTCGAAGTCACAACATTGATGAGATGGTTTATCCGAGAAAAAGAAGCTTTGATTAATTATCTAAAGTTTGGAGCAGATGCAATGATAGAATATGCCAATGCCTTATTTGATGCTGGTGCTGATGTTTTTGCAGTTTTGGACCCAGTGGCTTCACCTGAATTAATTAATCCTAAAGATTTTGGTAGTATGGTGCTACCAATCTACAAAGATATTTCTAATAGATTAAAAGGGGACAGCATACTACATATATGTGGGGATATCCATTCAATACTTCCTTCACTTAGAGAAAGTGGTTTTTTGGGGCTCAGCATTGAAGAAAAAACAGATATGAAAGAAGCAAAGGATATTTTAGGCGATAAATTAAGACTAATTGGAAATATTTCTTCTGCAAGTACTATGTTGAACGGCACTTATAATGAAGTCTATAAAGAATGTATAACTGCATTGGAAAAAGGAACAGACATACTTGCTCCTGGCTGTGGTCTTGCACCTTTGACTCCAATTAAAAACTGTATAGCTATGATTGACGCAAGAAATAATTATTTCAAATAATTTATCTTGAATAAATAAGGAGGAATTGGAAATTAAGATTACTATCCCCAATCTAAAAAAAGAAATAGAAGTTAAGGATAATAGAAATAATCTGTTAGATACCTTAAATGATGCCGGAATTAAGATAGAAGCCATTTGCGGTAGTAAAGGTAAATGTGGTAAATGTAAAGTAATAATTAATAATCCTGAATCTGTAAATGAGATTACTCAAGAAGAAAAGAAAGTTCTTTCTGAAGACGAAATAAAAAAAGGGGTAAGGCTCAGTTGTCTTGTAAGTGTGAATGGTGATATTAGTGTTAAAATTCCTGAATCCTCCCTCCAAAAAGAGCAAAGAATACTCTGTGAAGGTGTCTCAAAGAAAATAAAATTTGATCCATGTCTAAAGATAAAAAAAATAAAAATTCAAAAACCTGCATTGGGTAGTGAATGGAGTATAGTTGATCTTATAAAAAATGAATTGAAGGAAGAGGACCTTTCGATTGATTATCTAGCTCTGAAAAAATTATCAAAAAAATTAACATTTGAAAAGTATATTAAGATAATTGAATACAATAAGGAACTAATTGGTATTTCTGACATAGAACAGAAAATCTATGGAATTGCTGTTGATATAGGCACGACAACTGTTGTGACTTACCTTATTGATATGGAAACTGGAGAGCTTATAGATATTGAATCAATTTTAAATCCCCAGATAAGATATGGCGAAGACGTAATATCTAGGATAACTTATTCTATGAAAAATGGCGTTGATATCGTTCATAAAGCCATAGTTAATGGAATAAATTTAATGATTGGTATACTCTGTGAGAGAAATAATATTTCCTATGATTCTATTTATGAAATGACTGCTGTGGGAAATACTGCAATGCACCATATATTTCTCAATATTAACCCAAAAAGTCTTTCTGCATCGCCTTTTACACCAGTTGTTTCTAACTCAATTGATATTAAATCACAAGACATGGAAATCAAGATAAATCCATCTGGAATTATTCATTTGCTACCCATAATCTCTGGCTTTGTTGGTGCAGATACTGTGGGAGTGCTACTTGCAACTGAAATTTACAAAAAAACTGAAATTTCGCTTGCAATAGATATAGGGACTAATGGGGAACTTGTTTTAGGAAATAAAGATAGTATGTTAAGTTGCTCATGTGCAGCAGGTCCTGCTCTTGAGGGTGGACACCTTATGTTTGGCATGAGGGCGTCTACTGGGGCAATTGAAACTGTTTTTATTGAAGAAGATACTTTCAATACTTTTTACAAAACAATTAATAATGGAAAGCCAAGAGGTTTATGTGGTTCGGGGATAATTGATGTAGTATCTGAGATGTTAAGAGTTGGATTATTAGATTCAAGTGGAAAAATCTTAGAGAGAGATAATGAGCGAATAAGGAAAAATCCTTTGAATGGTCAAAAGGAATATGTGATCGAATGGAAAGAGAATACAGAGACAGAGAAAGATATCGTTATTACGGCGTCAGACATTAGAGAAATTCAGTTGGCCAAAGGTGCTATAATGACAGGTATAAATATTCTTCTTGAAAAATTAAAAATTACAGTAGATGACATAGAAAATCTTTACCTTGCAGGTGCTTTTGGAAATTATATTGATATTAAGAATGCAATAAGAATTGGCCTTATACCAGATATTCTATTAGATAAGATTAAGCCAGTTGGAAACGCCGCAGGGGAAGGTGCAAAGATGTCTCTTTTGTCAAAAGAAAAAAGAATTGAGGAAAATATTATTAATAAAAAAATAGATTATATTGAGCTTGCTGCTGAAAAAGACTTCAATGAAGAATTTGTAAAATCACTAAGATTTCCGTAGTTAGAGAAATTACTTTTCAAAATATATTACTAATTATTTCTAGAAATTAAATAAAATAGAATATTATTTTTTGAGCATATTTGATAGCACGTTTGTGTATAAAGCAAGAATAGTTTCAAAGTCGTCTTCTTTTACATTATCAGGGACTAGTGAGTTAGCAGCGACTATCTTAAGTATCAATGACTTTAACATTCCTTTTCTGATGTCCTCTATCTCAGCAGGCGTAAGTTCATAGTTTACTTCTTTTGCTGCAATTCTTATGCCTTCTCTATCACTCTCTGCGATCTCTTCAGGTGATGGCTCTCCCTGAATAACTACATTATCGATGTCTTCATCTTCCATTGCCTCACCAATGAAACCTAATACCAAAAAGTTTATTAATCTTTCTATTTTGACCTTTGTGCTGCCCCCGTAGTTTAGCCGGATAAAATATTGGCCTGCGGAGCCGAAGCGCCGGGTTCGAATCCCGGCGGGGGCGTATTTTTGTATAAATAATGCCCTACTCTTTTTGCCTTATTTTGGGCCAATTACCTTATAATCCATTTGAAATAAAAAATAAAATTAATTTTGATTTAAAATCTCTTCAGCCTCAGAAATTACAGAAAGAGCCATGGCCCTAATATAAGGATCGCCTATCCTGGCAAGGTCCTGTAGCCATTCCTTGTTCTTTTGGTAATACAATACAATCCTCAATTTTGATTCTGGAATATTTTTCTCCATCGCATCACCCCCTAAGCATTCACACCCTTCAGGAAGTTCTCCCTCTTTTTTTTCTCAGCCACCTTGAAGCGGTAGACATCTTTTACAATCTCTAGGTAATCCTCCAATCCTTTCATAACGGCCTTTGCCTTATCTGATGACTCCTCACTCCCAAAACATAAAAACAAAAATCTATACCCCTCGGCGTAATCAATAGCATGCTCAATTGACATTATCATTTCCGATATATCAAAAATTTCAAAGCCGTATAACTCCTCTCTTGAAAGCATGGGCAGCATTTCAAAATCCTTTTTATCCATAAATTCGATACTTTTCTCCAACTTGTTTCCTCCTTACTTACTACTTACTACTATACTACATACTACACTACACTACACTACACCCCATTCAGTGGAGATCTTTTCTTTCAGTTCTCCAGTGGAAATGCCAAGACCTTTTGAGAAGTTTGTAAGCAGCCGCTCATCTGTTAAGACGCTGTCAATGCCGGACTCAGAGATCTTCTTTTTTAGAAGAGGTTTAATCTTCCCTTCCCAGATTTTATTGCGCTCTTTTTCTGATAATTGCCTTTCAATATGCTTATTTTTAGGGCCAATGCTCTTATCAATCTCTATTTTTGTTTCTTTGAGATTAATCTTAGTCAATTCATCAATTTTGGCCTTTAACCTCGTAGCTTCCAAAATAGCGCTTTCATACTGGCTTTCCAGCAATTCAAGCTCTGATTTGTTCCTTTCAGCATATTGATTTAGGGCCTCAGTTATTGTCTCCGTAAATCCCTTCGTTGAAATGGTGCAGCATCTGTTCAGAAGATCCTCTGGAAGCCATGCCTGGATCAGCCTCTTCCCATACCTCAACTGGCTTTTTCCCATACTACACCGCCCCAATTTTCGTTTTTGCTGTAAGTAAAACTGGCCCTAAAAATGGCACTTTGTAAGTAACCTGTAAGTAAAATAGGGCCAAA
>CAZVYK010000031.1:0-6880 GCA_964630915.1 uncultured Caldisericales bacterium
CGGTTGAATAACTGGAAATCACTTTCGGTTGACTCCACGGACCGATAATGGCAAATCCATCACTCAAATCATGCCTGCGATTATCCATTTGAGTATTCTTCGTACCGCCGGATTGATACCAACTATCAATGCACATATCAGCAAAGATCACCAGACATTCATCACCAACGGTCACAGGCATCGTCAATACAAAATTACCTGCTCGTGGCATATAAATCGGAACGTCCTGTAATTCAGGAATATCAATATCCTCAAAAGGTTTTCCATGAAAACTAATTCTCTCTCTAATAGCAAGTTGAACAGAAACCGTTTGCTTTGCAGAATCAAATGCAGTAATGACTCCGGGACAAGCGACACGGAGATTTTTACTCATTTTTTCAAAACCCTTTTCCAAAACCTCTTCGGAATCATCAAGTCTTGCTGTAATTGGAACATCATGTACTGCCATTTTTATCCCCTATTAAGAAGTTGTGTCTTTTTTCCCGCTGAAAGGCACTGGCAAATATCCTTCCATATTTTGATTAACTCCTGTCACATTGGAATACCAATCGTTGCCTCTTGTATCTCCTATATGTGTAACACCGATAATTCTATATGTCCAATCCTTGTCCAAATTAGCAAACTTTGTTTCTCCATATCTTATTTTCATTTGACGGATATTTGTATTATCGAGTTTCACTAAATTTGGAGGAGAAACAACGGTCAAATTTGGGTTCAACAAACAGGTAAAAGTCACTCCATTTTGAGTTTGTTGTGGGGTACCTATTAATGACCCTCTATTTTCTGGAGTGCCTGCAGTTATCGTGATAATATTTTTTTGAGCTTCTTGTGATAAAGGGTCTTGTAATCTTGTGAGGCTGACTTTCCCGTTTATCATTGTTGGCAAAGTACCTGATTCTTGACAATATTTGCGAATGTAATCCATTGCCGATCCACAAAATATCTTTGGCCTTGGCAATGTCTTGTCTTCACAACCTTCGCCTATATCTACAGGGATAGGGATTCTTGCTTTCCCTGCCATATAAGCCACCATATTTTTTTGTGCCATCATCTTTTCCCCACGAGTGATGACATAATTCTGATCCAATAAATCCAAACCATCAATACAATTTAAAGTCAGTTTACTTGTGACATTGTTTTCTCTTTCCCACATGGGTTGGAATATAACAGAATCACATATCAATCCATAATCACCGTTGACATACCCTGCTTCAATTCTTGCTTTGTATCCATTTTCAATTAATAAATTTTCCGTTGACACATTCAAATTATAAATGCAAATTTCAGACATGTTTAATGCAATGCCTAACTGTTTTTGTACACTAAAAGTAACTCTCAATGCTTTGTCTTCATTACTGCTATCTGACAAAACGTATTCTGTAAACTCGGAATCGGCACTGTTTGATGAAGCCTGTTCTTTATTAGTCGGAACCAAAACAGAAACTTTCCATCTTCGCCCATATAATTTATCAGAATAAGAGGGTGTTTTTATTATATCAACCATTGTCATCCCACACTAATTCAAATTCTTTCTCCAAATTTATTTCATTTGGGAAATCAGAGGTGGTAGTAGTTACCGAAGGAACTAAATATGCTTCCCCCATCAAAAGATACCCAAAAGCTCTCAATATATTTGAACTCCATTGATTTACTTCTCCTGTTACCAAAGGCAAAGAATCCATAATGATAGAATCGTCTTTAGGGTCTGTTATCTTCAACACCCAATAATTTGCAGTCTTGTTAAAGTTCAAATTAAATTTAAACAATTTATTTGCTTCATTCACATGAAGAGAAATTAATAGTTCCTGATTATGTGTTGAGGAAAACGGTATTTTCTGAAACATAATTTCTCCTATTTATTGTGCCCCTACTGCTTTTGCCATTCTTGCCGAAACACTCGCTTTGTCAGATGGTGTTTGTGTTGATTCAACACTCTTTGATGTTGAGTCTGCCGCATATTTATAATCGCTGTCCACTGCTTGTGCATTTACTTCTGCCATCATGATCTGCCGTAACATTACCGTGCAACGTAGACTGGACACTGATTTGTAATCATCATTAACGGACATGCTTTCAATAAGCATGTCTTTATAATTATGCAATTTTGTCCTTACAGACAAAGGCATTCTTTTCTCTTTTAACTTTCGTAATGTTTTATAAGCGGATATGGACTTCGTTGATGCCTCTGAAAACTGATTGGTGACTACACATGACATACTATCTGAAACAAGAATTTCGATAGTTAATTTATCTGGCATATTGTAAGCATGGTCACTGATGTTTGCGCCAGATTGAACAGGGTGCTCCGTTATTTTTACAGACCCTGTATGGCTTTCCTTTACAAAGGCATCAAAGAAATACCCATATTCTGTTTCTTCTCCACCAGAATCTTGTATTTCAGATATATTAGACTTTGTTTTCATAAACAAAGTATTTTTTGCTTCTGATAAAAAATTACTTCCCCAATTAGAGGGCAGATATGAATCTCCAATAAATTGTGATACCAAAGAAGATGGGGACAACTTTGTAATGGTTGCACTCCAGTTATCCTTTGCTACCATGAATGCAGATTTTAGCGAGTTTAGCATTTCTTTCTCCTACACACCTGCTGCCAATCTTCTCTTTGTATTTTTGGCTTTATCGTTTTTAGCCATTATTTGATTAACTTCTTTTGCTACAATTTTTCCCAACTGATCTGGATCATTTGTTTGAGCATATATATTTACAGTCGTTTGGTTTGTATCACCAACCCCTGTTTTTGCCATTTCCATCGGACCACTCACTCCGGGTGTTTGTCCTCTCATGTAATCTAAACCTTCTTTTCCAGCAGCAGGTATTCCGCCCGCTAAATATTGTTGGTATCTTCTTTTCCTATCTTCCATACCAACAACTCTTGACGTTGCTTTGACATTACCAGCGTTAATTCCTGCCGATACTGCTTCAATATTTCCTGCTCTTGCATAACCACCAAGTTTGTTTTTCTTCCAATACAATGCCGCTATCTTTGCTGCAATCACTGGGTCTTCTGCCAACTCAGGATTATTGACTAAATCAATTCCTAATTCTCTTCCATATTGTTCATAATTTGCTTTCCCTGTAAGTTGAAACGCTCCTCTTCCTTTATATTTTTCTGCATCTCCTGAACCAGCAACATTCCCCATTCTGCCGCCGTACATATATTCATACATAGCGGATTTGCCACGCACTCCTTCAACCATTTTCATTTGCGCCAAAGAAACACCTTGTTTCGACAATTGTTTGCTTCTCAAAGCCCACACTCTTTCAGCAGAATATTTGCCTTCAGAATATTTTTTAAAGCCCCCTGTTTCATGAGCAACTTGAGCCATAAAAGCAGCACGTTCTTTTGGATCAGTTATTCCTTGTTCATCCATTACTTGAAGTAAAGAGGCTTCCCTTAATCTCTGTACATTTGTACCAGCAGGCAATGGAGTCTTTGTAACAGGGGCTTCACTCACAGGAGTTGTTTTAGTGCCACTAAATGGGGATTTAGGTTCTCCTGTTTCTGCTCCTTCAAAAGCAGCACCTGTCATTACAGGACCTTTTTTACTCTCTGCTGCTTTTTCATCTCTTCGTTTCCATTTCTCCAACACTCTTTCTTTCACGCCCGAAGCATAATCACCTATGTCTTCTGTCAAAGATTTTCCACTTGGGTGCGCTTCCCCTCTTATCGCAGAAGAAATATGACTTATCGTTATCCCGATTATTTTGATTGCTGCTGCCACTCCATAAACAACTGCTTCCAATGTCTTCCAAACAGGAATCAATGCTTGTAAAGATTCACGGCCTTCTTTAAAAGCCATATAATCATCAATCAGCAACAATGCTGCTGCTATTCCAGCCAAGCCCACTGCCAAAGGAGAACCAAGAAGGAAGAATGCAAGCACACCACTCAAAATCAATGCCTGTTTTACAATATCGGGGATTATCGCCCAAATCTCTTTAAACTTATCTGCTAAAACACCAGCCCCGTCACGAATAGGAAGCAATAAATCCCAAAACTCTTTCAAAAATCGTATTGCACTCGCTCCTACATCTATAAAGGGCTGTAAAAAATCTGCTATCCTTTTTGCTACTTGAGGGATTCTTTCATAAACTCTGTCCACCCAGCCAGTGAACGTTTTACTCATATCGGAAAGTTCGCCCTTATTCAGACGCAATAAATTATAGGCGACCTGTTCCAATGTCAATTTAGAAGCAAGTTTCAATCGGTCAAATTCAAACCCGATTCCACGAACCTGCTTCATCATATCTTTGGCGTCTTCAGGGACTTTTAATTTTTGGATGTCTGCAGCAAGAGTTACATACCTTTCCTTCAGTTCGGCATTCCATGCTATTTCATCAATAGAATTTCCAAGAGTATCTGTTGCCTGTTTGAATGCTTTTACAGCATCCGCACTCATATACATCTTCTGGGCAAGCAACTGGTAAGACATGTCCGCTTCAGATACTTTTTGGATCAACTTACCGATGGACGTCATTACAGCAGCATAAGCACCAACGGTCAGGCCTGCCCCTTTTGTCATTTGCATGGCAACAGATGAAGCATGTTTGCCCATGACTTTTTCAAGGTCATTGAGAACAGTCTTCATCTTTTCAAAGGCAGCGGTGTCAACCTGCACACCGAGCTTAATCATGTAACTTCGTAATACTTCTGGGTCCATGTTATGATTCCTTATTCATTTCCTGCCATTCTCTGTAACGTCTTTCGTTCTCTGCTTTCACATCAGCCATTTCGTGCCAGTCAAGAAGGTCTTTAAACGTATATGTACCATCCCACACTTCATGCTGTTTCCAATCTTTTGCAAATACCGGCGCATAGGCAAACTGATCTACTCCTTCGCATTGGACTGGCTCAAACCCGAAAACGTCTTGGTTAGGTCGTTCAATGCGCCTTCTTGAAAAAAATCGGAAATGTTAAAAATCAAAGTGTGGACTGTTAAGGCAAGAATAGTCGTCAAATCATCTTCAACTCCACCAACACCCCAGCGACCATCATCAAGCATAACAGGAATTGGAGCAACTGATTCTCCTACTTGTTGCAATTCGGAACAGATTTTTAAACAATCGGCTTGAACATCAAAGAAGGTTTTCTTGTCCATCAAGGAACGTCCTTTTCCAATGGAACCGGCTCCTATCTGCTCATCCATTCCCATCGGAAGCATCTGCATCAGGACAAGCATCGTGATATACGATCCTGTCATCGCATCAAACCGACCAATTCTCCACTTCCTACCCCCTAAATCCACATCCTTAAATGCTTCTCTCTTTTTAACTACCATGATATTTTCTCCTTATAACTTTATTTTATGCAGCATTAGAACGAATGTCTGCTGCCCATAACGACCATTTGACCAATGCCCCTTTATCTGCATAAGCCTTATCAGGTTGTGATCCAAAAGAAATTCCTGTAATAATATGTGAAGTCCCATCAGAAGTATTTCTCAAGGTTGCTGACATCTGTGCCCATTGATCAGTCGGCAAATCAAACAACTTATTTGCCGCTTTCACCAACCATTTGTGTAATGCACTGGTCTGCTGGCATTGAATATCAAGTTGCCCATTAAATCCTGCCATTTTACTGACCATGACAACACCATCTGCCGCTACATTGTGATCAGATTTCTCAGTCTTGTAAGTGACTGTTACTGAGCCAACTCCTTGACCAGTAAAGATGTAACTCCCCAACTCAGTATGGGACAATGCTCCTGTCAAATCTAAAAAACTGTATGTGGTATGTTCCATTTTCTCCTCCTATCCTTCTTTTATAGTTGTCAATTAACTTCCTAATATTCTTCTTGCAATTGATGATAATTGTCCTGCTCCAGTTGGATGAGGTGGAAATATCAACATGGCAGCATACATCAATGTCCATATAACAGGTCCACCCTTTGCTTCATACTTTGTTTCAGGAGTATTTGTAAAAGATACTCCACGAATATTGTATTGAGTTCCATGTTGAATATCCCTGATAAGCATGACCATCCTGCCCCAATCATTATCATCCCCTAATGGACTTGAAATGACTGAATACAACCACAGCAACCAACTATGCACCGAACTGACCTGCTGGCATTGAATTAATATCTTCCCACCAATAGAGGGAAGTTTTGTGATGATTACTGTTCCATCATCTGCCGCATAATCATGTTCTGTTCTCTCTCCTGAAGGCTGAATGATCAATTGACCAACACCCTTGCCAGTGAAAATATACGGACCAATTTTTGGATGAAACATTGAACCAGAAATATCCAAAAAACTGTATGTAGTATGATCAGTCATCCTACTCCCTCATTACCTTACCTATTAACATACACGCCAATCAATACACTGTGAACAGCACCAGCTTCTTTAATTGCAACATAAAGGGGAACAGACTCTCTCGCTTCCCTGTCTGCCTGTGACTGGGTTGCCAATGATTCTGCCTGTACCAAATACCCATTAGGCAGGACATCATCATACGCCAGATTCAAAACATTCACTCCCTTCCAAACTCCGGGACCAAGGAATCCGATTCGCACTGCTTCCTCACACGCTTCATTACAACACTGAATCAACTGGGTCACACCTGCATCTGTTTGCGGGACTTTCGGATTTTGATAGAGCAAATCCATAATGGTCAACTGGAGATTGTTCACCAGCATATCCAGATTGATCTTCTCATCAAAGAAAGAACCATTGGACATCTTACCCTGTTCAAAGATGGTGTAGTAATTACCATATGACAGGTAAAGATTTCCATAGTTGCCTTCAATGATGCTGATCTGGGAAGGGGTCAGTTGTTCAATGGAGATGCCGATTTCCTGCTTGAACTTCAGCGTGAATGCGGAATTTGCCAGACCGGAATTCTGTCCCATCGCAT
>CAZVYK010000032.1:0-6540 GCA_964630915.1 uncultured Caldisericales bacterium
CCGGTCAGTTCCGCGACGGTTACATTAACTTGTACTGGATGAACTCAAGATGGTACGACCCCGCGCTAAGCCGTTGGGTGCAGCCAGATAGCATTGTACCACTCACGCAACAGGGTACTCAAGCCTGGGATAGATTCTCCTACGCGAATAATAACGCAATTCGATATTCAGATCCTTCAGGGCATGCGATAGCAGGTGATACAAATGAAAACGGCTGCTCAGGATATGGCCCGGCTTGTATAATGGATATGTATACTGGGTATGGTGACACAGATGGAATGGATGATTCTCTCAGAAGCTATGCCCGGAGACACCCGGATTACAATTTCTTAAATGATCCTACATTAGACGATACTGGCAGAGCAATATATTCTAATGCAGCATTTCAGGCAGCAGCCGAAGATGCTGCTGAAGGGAAAACAAGTTTATGGGGAGCCTTATCAAAGGGAATCGCAGGGGCACTCGCATCGATTATTATTGGTGGCGGAACTGGCTGGGGAGATGCTGGAGGTGATAGTCCAACCATTGCAGGTAAGGGTAGTACTGGACGGGTCATTCCAAATAACCTAGAGGAGCAACTTGTGATGGAGCAAGTAATGTCTGATCCATTAGCCTGGGGTAAGTCTATCTCAGTGAAAATGACTGATCCAAGATGGCCTGGAGCAGATGGATGGGTAAAATATTCCGCAAATGTAAATGGAGTTGAGATTCATTTCAACTACAATTCATCTCTTGGATTATTCGATGATTTCAAATTCAAGTAATTAGGTTGAGAAATCAGGAGGTTGCCTTGAAGGTAAAATGTAAATTCAATTCAGGGAATGAGTTATCAGAAGAAACTTTGTCATCTATTCACGATAGCTCATCGCTTCATTTTCCACTCAAGATTGGTGACGTTTATACTGTTTATGGTACGAGTGTTATTAATAATGTTCCCCATTATTTAGTAATTCCAGATCGGGCTGGGCTGCCTTTATGGTTTCCAGCAGAATTGTTTACCGAATTGGACAGGCTTTTGCCAATCGAAACATATTTTCGATTTATTGATAATGACGAGATTGGATATAGTGTAATATGCGGTTACCGAGAACTTGTTCTTGATGAACTTCATAGAAATGATCTGCTTGAACGGGAAGAACATGCAATTAAGGTATTTCTAAAGCGGAAGCAAGAAATTGATGAATTATATTCTTAACAAACAACCTACTCTTCCTGTTTAATGCACAACTATTATGTTGGCGTGTATGGAGCGAATTATTTGGTGGTGTTCAGCATGATTACTTAGAGCTATATGCATCTTCGGCCCCTCGCTGCTTTGCTGGGTGACCCCGAATCATTGGGTTATGAAATAAGTTATTCAAGCAAAATACCACCAAATAGCGTGGCTGCTGACATAACAGCATATAGCGTATAAACAGCGGTATTATGGCTAATTGCTCCAATATATGGCGGCGTACTGCACCAACTGCGTAACTCATATTAGTTATTACCCTGCCTAAAATTGAAAGACGAACGAACCGGGGCAAAGCACCGCCTGCCAACCAGCCCGTCCGTCTTCCATTTTTGGGGTTAAGATGATTATACCCTGGACCCGGCTATTGGAAGACTTGTTCCTCAGCCGTTCAGACCGGAACCTTAACATCCTCTGCTGATTTTTGCCATTCCGCCAAAATCAGCATCTCTTCCCGCAGTCTGCGCAGGGCAGCGATCTGTTGTTCGTTGAGCCCCGTCTGGCGCAGGGCATCCACCAGCGCCAGCAGATGACCTACCCCGGTTGGCTGCACCAGGCGGTCCTCGGGAAGCGCCAGGCGCTGCTCGATCTCGCTCATGGCAGTGTAGTAGTCGGCAGCTACCGTGCCGTCGTACAGCCGGGCATAGCCCAGCGTGGTGTCCACCCATTTGTGGCCCAGGAGGGCCTGCACGCTTATCACCGGCGCACCGGCGTTGAGCAGCAGCGTGGCGCAGGAATGGCGCAGCTGGTGCGGCGAAATGCGTGGAGCCTGTAAGCGGTCACAGTAGGTCCAAAGCCGCTCGTAGCAGTAGGAGGCCGAAAGTTGACAGTGGCGGAAGATGAAGACCTGCTCGGGCAGGGTCTCTTTGGGACCACGAACCTCCAGGTAGCCTTGCAGAGCCTGCACCGCCTCAGCGCTCAGGTAGACCAGCCTGTCTTTTAAGCCTTTGGACTGCTCGATGCGCAGCCGGATGCGCTCCCAGTCGATATCAGCAAGCTTTAGGGCGCGCACTTCACAGGTGCGCAAGCCGGCATGCAGCATAAGCAGGAACCAGGCCAGGTCCATGAGCCCCATCCGGCGGTTAGCGGCATGGGTCGAAGCGATCTCAGAATGGATGGCCTGCAGGAGCTGGCGGAGCTGCTCGGGCGGAACGTCTTTGGGCAGGTTCTTGCCCTCGTCCAGGTAGGGTACCAGCAGCAACCGCTCGCAGATAGGCCGCTCCTGATCCTGCCAGTAATACAGCAGGCTTTTCAAAACGTTCAGGTCGCCATTGATAGTCACCACACTTTTGCCGGCAGCCAGGCGCTCATCCATATAAGCGTACCAGGTCTGCGGAGTGAGGTCGAGCGGGCTGTTCAGCGGGAAGTGCACCGCCATCCAGCGCAGGGCCGAGGTCAGCGGGCTGAGCCGGGAGATCGCCAGCGCAGCCTGCCGATCGGGTTTGTGGCGCCGGCTGCGGGCATGAATGTAACCGCGTAGATCGTCCTGCAGCCAGGCGGGTAGCGTGTCCAGGTAATAGCTCCAGTTCAGCGCTTTCTGGCGTTCAGGCCTGTGCAGACGCAGGCGTAGATATCTGGCGAAGCAATCCAACCCTTTCTGATAGCTGGCTTGCGTACTTGGACAGATATCGCGCCCGGCCAGGTGGGCAGCAACGCGGACCAAGTCGGCCTCCGGGTCGATCAACCAGTAGGGTTTGTCCAGGTAGCCGATGGCCTGGCGCGCCGCACACCCGTACAGGTGGATCGATGATGGGCCATAGCCGCTGGCCTTGAGCCAATCACGGAAGTCGGCATAAAAGTTTTGGTTTTCCCCCAGCCACTGCCCGTAAGACTTGATAGCCGGGTCTTTGGGGTGGGTCTGGTTGAAGCGGACGGTGCGCTTTCTGCTTTTGTTCTTCGGTGCGCTCATGATCGCGCCTCCGCCTCGCTCAGGCTGCGGCTGATGACCTGCATAGCGGCCCGGTAGTCTTCCTGTATCTGGGTGTCGGAGATGTGCAGGTAGATTTCAGTCGTGCGCAGGCGAGAGTGTCCCAACAGGCGCTGGATCGTAGTAACCGGCAGGTGTGCTTCGGTTAGGTGGCGTCCAAAAGTGTGGCGCAGCTGGTGACAGGTCACCCACACCCCGGCTTCACGGCAGTAACCGGCCAGACGCTTCTGAATGCCTGTAACGGTCAGGCGCCTCCCGAAGCGATTGAGGAACACCGCCTGATCCCGGCTCTCGGGGCGTACGGCCAGCCACATCCGCAGTGCAGCCAGTGGCTGAGGCGAAAGGTAGGCCACTCGTTGGCTGCCGCCCTTGCCGTGCAGCCACAGACGCGGCAGACAGCCCAGGGCCGGCTCCAGATACAGGTCTGCCAGCGACAGGTTGCGCACTTCGCCCACCCGCAGCCCGCACCTTAACATAAGCAAGAACATGGCCCGATCCCGGGGACCAGAAATGACTGTAAAAAGGCGCTCCACCAGCGGGTCTTCGATATCACGAGGGAGCTGCTGCCCGATGGGGATGAAGTGCCGCCTGGGAATGACCGGATTTTTAGGCGCGTCTTCCAGCTCGATGGTGAGGAAGTAGTAGAAGGAACGCAGCGCCGCCAACCGGCGGTTGATCGTTGTCAGGGCATGGTTCTGAGTGTGGGCGTAGTCAATAAAACGGTCCACGTCGGATACTTTGACCTGGTCGGGCGGTTTATCCACCCAGGCGAAGAACAGCTGCAAGTCGTTGGTGTAGTGGATGGACGTGCTGGTGTGCGGCGCTTTGCGGCGCAGCCATTTCTGGAACTGCTCGATTTCTGGTAACATTAGAAATACCTCCTGGTGGTGAACAAGATGTGAACTTGGCGGTTCGCTTCGAGGTTACCACCAGGAGTATTTCAGTACAATATCTGCTTTTTTGGACCAGATATGGAAGTTAATGTAAGCAAACCCAAATCGGATTGGATTGGTTCAATTCAAGATGGTTCGACCCTTCGCTAGGACGGTTTGCGTCCCCTGATAGCCTCATTCCAAACCTATATCAATCGCTTGACTGGGATCGGTATCAGTTTGTAAGATCAAATCCTCTGCGCTACACAGATCCATCTGGTCATGTACCAAAAGAAGACAAAGATACAGGTAATTGGAATTTCTTCTATTGGCAGAGAAAAGAAAGATTCAGAAAAGAATCGAATTTGGTTCAACGATCAGTATATGGTTATTGTCTTAGAAAAAGTAGCCCAAGTTGTTGGGGAGTAGGTGTGGAATGGATTTTTGTTTATTCTAGCCTATCGCAAGGCAAAGTCAGGGTTCCAGTGCATATAGATGTTAATTATTCTGTTGAAAAAAACGGGGCGTGGGAAAGATTTGTGAATGAGAAATACGAAGGAGATCCTAATTTATTGTTTGAGTGGGAGGGAGCTGCTCTTGTCTTATACTCAGAACACAGACAATACTATGGGAAATCAGGCTGGGAAGAGGCTGCTTATGGCATACTCAATGTAATGTGGACAAGAACAGTCAACAATGAGGTGTGGCGTTGGCCAGATTACAAGACTTTGAATGAGGCTGCATTTTCGTCTTTTGCAATAGCTCAAATACCTGAATATAGGTTCGGTGGAATAAATGAGCAGCGTTTTCAAGATTTTATGGGACTAACCCTGGATTGGTTTTATATGTTAAAAACAGTAATGACAAAAGGCTGGAATTATGACTATTTTAACCATAGACCAGAAGACGGAACCACATGTTTTGGTACGACTGCAGGCGTAAAAGATTATTGCATTCCCTAAATTGGCAAGGTACCTCTATGGACACTTATCTTGATCCTTCAAACTGGAGATATATTCTTCGCTTTTCGGTATTTTTATGCATTTTCACCATAGCATCATGCAGTTCTAGTGGTGGTGCAAACTCTTCAGAGCAGAATGCTTTTAATCAAGAAACGCAAGCACCTGTTCTTCAGACCTCAAATCTTGGTAAGCCAACGGAAGCACTGCATACACCTCTAGCCCCAACATTTGTTCCGCTAGCACCAACGTTGACAAATACTCCTCAATCCAGTGATGTTGCTCTTAGAGTTTCTTATATAACAACTGAAGTTGATGGTCAAAATGAGGTCGTTAAATCCCAACTTTGGGTGATGTACCCGCCCTATAATTCAACCCAATTACTCTACACAACTAAAAATGATAAGCAAGAGTATATAATTTCCCCGCCAGTATGGTCGCACGGAGGAAAACAAGTGGCTTTTGCACACTTGGGTGGAGATAAACAACATATTGCCTTTTCAATTTTCGATGTTGAAAAGCAACAGTTGACTCAAGTTACAGATAATCTGGCATCAAGTGATCCCAATAACACCAGCTACATAATGAAATGGTCAAGTGATGATCAATGGTTATATTTGGATTATTTCCTTGACTTTTCTAATGGTCAGATTATCAATGCTATTACAAGTAAATCATTCAAACTAAATTCACATACCCAAGATGAGTTATTGGGGTGGTCTCCAGTTATCGGTGACCAGTATATAAGTATATCTCGAAAGAATTTTCCTAACCTTGGGGGAGACATACTGTGCCTTAATAGGGTGACAGATATAGTCCCCCTTAAGTGCTTTGAAGATCTAGGTCACACATTATTAAGCGGTAATACGTTTAGTTGGTCAGCCGATGGGGAAAAGGCATTAATCATAGCAAGTGATAGCAGTGATAAATTCAGTTATATAATGCTCAATTTTAATAACATGGACTGGAAACCAGTATTAGTTTCGGAATATTTTGAACCGTTCAATATTTGGTCACCCAACAACCGATGGATAGCTCTGGCTGTTTATCGAAGAGGGATCCGTTTTCTTGATATGAGACAAGAGCATCCAAAATTGGACTTTGTTGCCGAAGTAAAATATCCCCAACTATTAGGATGGTTGTTTAACGACCAAGCGATGATTTACCAAAGTGAATATGCCGTTTATTCCGTTACTCCAGAAGAGACAAGTAATTCAAGCTTGATCAAAGATTTTAGAAGTGTACTTAGAGATAAATACAAAGTTTATAGAAATTACAGTATAGATATATTAGGAGCACAAGTTATACGATGAGCTGAGGTGGCCCAACCACTGCCTGACCCTCTGCCCTGTCGACGGTCACTAGCTGGAGCTATCCGGTCCGATGCGCCAAGCTGGTTACTGATTACACCTACTATGGCTGGGCGGAAAAAGACCCGGGGACTGGAACGGTGGGCCAGGGCGCCTGGTTGAAACAGATGGTCACCGGCAGTCTGCAGAACCTGAGCTACGTTTACGATCCGGTGGGTAACATCACCACGATCACGGATAC
>CAZVYK010000033.1:0-6265 GCA_964630915.1 uncultured Caldisericales bacterium
ACCTTTCGCAATCTCCGCAAGTTCTGCAAAGTCCGCATACAGGACAGACCTTGTGGATACTTCCGTCTTTATACTTTTCATTCATTGTAGTCATCTTCTACTCTCCCTGAAACCATCTCTTTGGCATTTTTTGTATTCTTCATAATTTTCTTTTTCTTGTCTTGCACAATCACATAGACCACAAAAGAAACAACGAGTATCGGGGAACACCAGACAATCAAAGTATGCTTTCATATCTTCTTTGACTCGTCTTTCCAATTCATGTTCTAAAATTCTATAGTATCCTAGCATTACAATTTTTCCGTCCGTTTCAGTATATTTTCCAACCTCTGATCAATTCTATTCAAGTTGTCAATTATCGGTATCGTTGACAGAAGAATCAGAACACTAAACAGGATCAGTATAAATAAAAGAAATTCCATTTTCACCTCTCCTCAAAAAGGATAGGATTGTAGCCATACTTACCGTATCATACTACTTGCTATGAAACGACTCACATCATGGTTATCGACCTACAATCCTATCCCCTTATAAACCATTTTTAAATATAAAATAAACAACGAGAACAACACCAGCTATTGCCAAACCACTCTTTATCAAGTCTGCCAGATTAGAACCGATCTCAATCATTTTCCACCTCTTAAATAAACCATCCTCCACCCTCTTGGAAGTGGAAGATATTTTGTAATTTTCATTCTCTCTGAAAACAGCAAAGGTGTTTTCTGGCGGTGCATAGTAATCCTGTTTTACGATTATCTGGATGGTCACACCGAGTAATCCATTTACCGTTTTGACAGACATCCTCTATAAGATTGCAAAGTTCTTTTACCTGTTCAAACGTAATCCCCCGTGTTTCAGTCATGGCTTTGCTCCTTGTCCCTAATTTTCTTGCGTGTTGGCGGTTGTGGTGTCAGCATTAATGTACGGTTGCATTATATAGATAATTTTACAGGCCAAGGCCGCAACTTGAATACCCTCTTTTTCTATTTCTATTGATTTTCCATCCCTATATTCGTATTCTGCAATGGCCTGTGCAAGCTCTCCTACTTCTTCTGTCAGATAAGTCATCCACTCAAATAAGGAACGTTTTTGTATTCCCCACTTACCAAGTTGCTTCCAATGCTCAAGTTGCACCTTGTCGAAGATATGATTCATATCTCCAAACGCATCAGGATATTCTTTCATCACCCCTCCTTAATCTCTGCGTCGATGCAGGACTGGCAACGCTGGTATTTGCCCCAACTTAGACTTGAATAGCACCTAAACAACAAGCAAAACAAACCGTATTCATACTTACCGTATTTGCACTTTTTACAGTCATTATCCGGCACTTCGTACTCAATCCTGATTGTAGGCATTAGGTCTCCTTTAATAGCGATGGGTTCTCATAGATGTTGCCAATGACTTCTTTGTATTCTTCGGGTCTAAAGATGTCACGGAATGGAGACGGCAGTTCTCCAAAATAGGAGTTGTGCTGAGTGCGAACAATTTGCCCAAAACGCCCACCTTCAAACACCACCTCGCTTATCTCCCACCAAGGATCACGCACCTCCTTGTTAAAATTAAAGGGTTGCGTTTTTGTTTCTCCCTCTGATTTCAGAATATCCCCCTCGTATATCTCCTTGCCGTGACGGTCTAAAAGTCCCGTGAACTGCATTAAAATACAGTCATCATTTTCTGTGTCTGTGCTTCCACCTCTTCCGCTAACGATCACGCGGTTTTCTCCAAACGGGAAAGCCAACATTACAACAGTAAACATTTCACAACTTATTTTACTCCACGCTCTGAACTTAATCTGTCTCATAAATTCTCCTTGCGTTTTTGGGGGGATTCAAATATAAAATTCTCTAAACGGTCACTAACAGCAAAAACATTTACCGGAAGGCTAGCGAAATTATGTCCAACTGTCAACGGCATTAATTACCCTCAAATTCCTTGCGTGTTGCGGTTGTCGGTGTCAGCCTGACGTTTTTTATGGCACTCTAAAATATGAACCATATCCCCGCGTAGCCGAGCCGCATGACAAACCCCGCACACCCGATTTATCAGCCTCCCCATTCGTTCTCTATCGGGTATTGTTGCTGGACTTTTACCGCATATTTCACACATTTTTTGTTTCTTCATCGTACCCCCTCCGGCATTTCGTAATCTATTCTGATGGTTGGCATAGGACTCCTTGTAGCTAATAGTTTTTCTGTCACTCCTCATAATATTCTTTTTCTATTCTCATCCAATCACAAAGACCGCAGAAGAAACACTCTGTGTCAGGGAAAACGGTGCAATCAAATGTTTTACGGGTTAACCCCTTTTCCAGTATTATATCAGTTATTTTTTTCATATTTTCCTTTAATATGCAGGTCAAACTGATTACGGTATTTAAGTTCCTTTTCAATGATTATCAGTTCTTTTGGAAATTTGTTTTTGAACCAACTCTCACCCTTCAACCAGATCAGATAATCATCAGGAACATCTTCTACATCTTTACGAATGTGTACCCCAAAAGGTATTGTCCACATACTCTCAGCCATTTTAATCCTCCTCAAAAAGGGATAGGATTGCAACCATACATACCATGCTACACCATACTGCCATGAATTAATCACATCATTTTGGTTATCGGTCTACAATCCTATCCTCTTAAATAAACCATTCTCCACCCTCTTGGAAGTGGAGTGTATTTTGTAATTTTCATTCTCTCTGAAAACAGCAAAGGTGTTTTCTTGAAAGCCACTCCACAGTTAAACCATTTCAACCTGATCCAAATTACATCGTGCGATATGTAACCATATATGAATCGAATATTAAAATTTCCCATCATCAACCTTCTATTTAAAACAATATAAAATAGCCGTCCCTAACAATCCAAATAAAAGCACCCCCGACAATACTTGATACAGGAAAATAGTATTGTGTTGCCGTTTAACCACACCCAATAAAAAGATATGTTGCTCTTTAAGTGCATCTATTTTTTCAATAAGCGGATTAATATCTGCCATAACTTTCCCTTAAAACAAAGACAGTTGATTATAATTACTTGACCGGACTTCCCCTCTCCGTTCCTGTAGATCACCTAATTGTTTCACCACATTATTCCTGATGCAGTTCATGCTGACACCACTTTTATTACAGCAGACAGGACAACCGGAATGTTTGCTTGAATAGATGACATCACACTCAGCACAGTATAAAGCTTGACTGTAAGAAATAGATACCATTTCACTTCTCCTTTTTCTTTTCCTCGTTACAGTAAAGTGCTTGTAAAATTCTTTCTGGATTTATCAAATATTCACGATCATTATGAGTTAAACGCACATCTCTCCATTCGGTAAATGCCATGATCACACATTCCTTTAGGCAATTTGACAAGTCTGCACCTGTTCTGGCATGGACTCTTACTTCATCAACACCAATAAATTCATTTTTCATTTTCATTTCTCCTTAAAAGCATCATTCAATCGTTCAAATTCCTTTTTTTTGTTTCGCAAATTCACCCCTATCTCTCCAGTATAAGGTTTGCCATTGTCCCAACTGAAACGAATAGCAAGCACATATGAGGATTTGCACCCTTCAAGCCAGAATAAAAAACGATCATGTTTATCTGTCAGCATTAGTCCTCCCTTTCAACTAATATATGGTTCAATTCCTACTATCTTACATAAATCTGACCATATATCATTTATTATCATGTTTAAGGCACAATCCCTGCCTTCCACATTAAGATGGTCTGTCTTAAATCGTTCACGAAGAGCATTCACTCTTTTACGAATTGCTTCATATAGTTTTTTCTTCTCTGCTAGATCAGCAATCCGTTCAGGATCAATTTCAAAGATGAGATTGCCGTTCATATCCCAGTATTGCGTGACAATTCTGATAGGGTCTGCTGATATCCCAGTTCCTCTCCTTAATAACCTTGTTTCAATCACCGACATCACTTTTACTGTTCCCATTTTCAATCCTCCCCATTTAAAATACGGAATTGCTGTTCAAGTTCTTTTACCTGTGCTTCTAAATGAACCAATTTTTCTTCACAGGTGAAGCAAGTTGCTCTGGTAATATTTGATATTAAATCTATGGCAATGTCCCGAATTTCATTCCAACAGATTCCACAAAAGATTCTGCCAGCAGGTTTTTCTTTTTGTGGTGGAGTCCATCCCAGTTTTATTAATGCCTCCCTGATTCCCTCTTCCTGTAAAAACATAACTTTCAGCTTTATAAGATCACCTGAAAACCGTGTTTCCTGTGTAATGCAAGTATCATTATAACTGGTTTTGACTTCAAGTATATTTTCTTCTGTCATATTATTTCTCCCTGTTGGTGGAGAAGGTGTTGGTGGAGAAGGTGGTGCTGGAGGTCTTATTGCACCAACTTCTTTCGGTGTTGGGTTCGGTTGTTTACTCATACCATCACCTCCGGCGGCAGGGGAATTTTTTCATTCTGCGGACGCCACAAATGCAAACAGAATTCCATAATATTGATATGATGACTTCGTGCTGGATGCAACTGCATGACCACTTCATCCTCTTTGAAAAACAGACTCCTGATGTAGTCCATCTCTATCCATGTCGGTATTCGCTTTTTCATGGAAACAGACACATGATCCCAACCCTCACCGATTGAAGCAATGATGAAAAGGTCTTGATTCTTCTGCAAGGGTGACTGCACTTTGAAACAACCACCACGAGAATCACCCCATCCCCTTGTCGGATGCTTGATTTTGTATTTCATCAGTTCGCTTAAATTTTTCATAACATCCTTTCAATGATTAATTGGTGTAGGTTCTTTTTTATTCATTCTTTCCAGTTTATTCAGCAGTTCAATTTCCAAAACAGAAACCCAAACTAAAGCACAACGCCAATCATCCTTAACTTCCCCTTCAGAATTTGTGACCGGATAATTGATAAACCATTTGCACTTGATATTTTCTTCATCGTTGAAACATTTTTTATTTAATGGACATTCTTCAGTTGTTTTACTCATCATTACTCCCTTCAGTATCCCCGACAGGTGCAGGGATAAATGATCTCACTTGTTTCTCACAAAAGTTATATGGGTCATTCGATGATAAAGGCATCTTATGTCCTACCCATTGCTTGCAGACTCGATTGCTGGTAAACGAACATCGCACTATTTTAAAAATATCTGGGTCAAGATATTTACACGGCATTTTTCTTGATTTTCACCTCCTTGAGCTTACAGACTTTGGTTCTGATGTAAGTTTTAGTCACATTGTTTTTTTTCAGAGAAGTCCATTGCCCTATCAAGGTGCAAAAAGCAACAAGATTGACTTTATCTTCCACTACTTCATTTTCATGCTCTTGAAAATAATTGCAAGTAGGAGAGCAATAACTTTCCCCAATGGTATTGATTCTCACAATCACCAGTTTATGTTTCGTGTCCATTGCCATTATTTTTCTCCTATTACGGATAAGGATATCAAAAATAATCTTGATTCTGGAGTTATTTTAAATAGTCCTATGCTATTTTTTTTAAGACCTTTCCATATATCTTCTTTCAGCTTTTCATAATTTTCTGCGATGGATAAATCCATACTACTGCCAATTACACCATCACAGTATCCACTTTCTTTACCTTTCAATCCCTCTACTATTCCGCAGAATTGGTATACTCTCATTGGATATAAACCCCTCTTGAATAAGTTGCGATGTGAATAATGATATAAAGCAATCCGATGACTCCAACAATCCACCCTGCATAACTGATGGTATTGAATCCTTCATCGCTGGAAATCCAATCAATAAATTTTTTAATCATATCTATTTTCCTTTCATGTCATTAAATATTTTGGTTGCTGATTCAGTTGAATAATCCACTCTAAAGGTTTCCCTAAACAGAAAAGGTCTTTTTGAGAAGTATTTGATAAATCCTTCTATATTGTTTCGGTCAGTTTTATCAAATCTGCTCCTTGGTCTTTTGGATTTGTTTCTCATAATTTTTTGGTCTTTCAAATCTTCTTTACAGACACTTGAAATTCCATATTTCTTGATCGCATGTTTGTGAAACATATTTCGTGGCAGGTATTTTTTACACATCGGACACCAGTAGGTATCACTTCCATCAGGATTTTTTCTTTCCTCTTTATATTCTCTGTCTGGAAATTTTTCTACACAACTTTTTTGAAACATGTCAATCCTCAATTATTGAATCACTTCAATCTTGACCTGAATCGTCAAGGCTATTTTAACAGGCACAGTGATTGCTTCCTGATCCCCACTCAAAACAATCTTTGTGGGTAATCCTATATTAT
>CAZVYK010000034.1:0-6238 GCA_964630915.1 uncultured Caldisericales bacterium
CCGTAGGCCGTCAGGATGATCACCGGGGTATCGGCCTCGCGCTGGTGGGCCCGCAGGAAATCATAGCCGCCCATCTCCGGCATCATCAGGTCCAGGATGACCAGGTCGGGTTTCTCGCCGCGGGCCACGAACAGGGCCTCCCGGCCATCGGCGGCGGTGACCACTTCAAAACCTTCCTGGCCCAGATAGGATTTCAGCAGCGTGCGCAGCTCGCTTTTATCGTCAACCACCAGTATCTTTTTACTCACGGGCAGGACCTCCGAAAACCAGGATACCTGAAAAATGTTCAGAAATTATGAAGACGCGATATAGGAATTATAGTGTTTTTGGCCTCGGGCGGCGAAGGACTTAGAGAAAAGAGAAATCCGGGAGGCATCCAGCTCCCGGATTTCTCTTACTCAATTACGCATTCAGCTCTGATCTACAGTTCATTATCGGTTGTCTCCGTCTCAGGCTGCTCGGGGGCCTGGGGGCCGGCGCCGGGGGCGAAATCGCCATGCCCGCCGCGCCCGCCGTGTCCACCCGGCCCGCCCGGCCCGTCCGGTCCACCCATCGGGCCAAAGCCGTTCGGGCCCTCCGCCAGGATCAGGTCAGCCTGGGCCTGGGTGATGACGCCATCCTTCAAAGCTTGCTGCACGGCGCTCTCATAAGCAGCCTGGAGGGCGTCCTGGAAGCTCTGGCTGTCTGCCAGGGCCTGGCGTGCCTTGATCAGGTCGGCCTGTTCCTGGGTCATATTCCCATCGGCGACGGCCTGGTCGATCTCGGCGTTGCGGGCTTCCAGGCGAGCGGCCTGCAGGTCATCAACGCTGACGCCCAGCGCCTCTGCCAGCAGCGCATCGAAATCGATGCCCTCCAGGTGCATGCGGCCGATGCCGCGCCCACCCATCTCATCGGCCTGGGCCTGGGTGATCTGTCCATCCTTGACGGACTGGGCCAGGGCGGCTTCATAGGCTTTCGTGTAGGCAGCCTGTAGCTCGTCGGTGGTGATGCCCAGCGCCTTTGCCAGCGCCTCATCGGACCCGCCGCCGCGCCCGCCGCGGTCCATCACGGACAGGTCTGCGCCCTGGGCCAGGGTCGCCGGGGCAAAGCCGCCTTGCGCGATCCCCTGCGCCGGCTGGCCTGAGCGGTTCCCGGTCGCAGCCAGGGCGGTGCGGTAGGTGGCGGCGCCGAAAACGGTAACGACGGCCAGGACGCCCACGAGGGCAGTGGTTATCAAAACAGTTCGCTTCATCGTAATCTCCTTTACACTTTCTCTTATCCTGGCGCTGACGCTGTTCCGTCAGCGCTCGATCCCATCTGGATCTTGGATAAGGATATCAGGTGGTCATTCAGAAATTGTAAAGAAGCAATTTGGAAAAGATTTGGATGTTGCGCCGGGTGTGGAATGCCGGCAACGAACAGGGCAACGAATAAACGAACGGCAGTGACAAATGCAATTTATCCTGGTGCATTGGAGCAAGCATGGGTGTCAAGAATTACAGTCACGTCGATATTACACGCCCACTGGCGATAGGCGCAGCCTCAGTTATTCAGGAATAAGCCGAAAAGGAAGAGTTTAGAATAACATGCTGAAATATTTGGTGTAATCGCATTCGGTACTAGAGATTCAAGCTCAGTATAAAAATTTAAGCGAATGATATCGATCGATTGTTGTCTGGGGAATAAGGCAAGTATTTCTCCTGTAGATTCTATCGCAACACTCCTCATTACATAATATAGAAATTCTGAAGAGGGGATGCGCGCCATTCCTCGAACTTGACCATTCGAATTAAGAAAATGTAAAGTCTGGTCAACCTTGATAACATGCTCATCGACAACATCTTCACGAATAATATAAATACCACCATCATCTAGGATATCTAATAGCCGAAAACCACCCAATCCATTTGTCAATTGGGTTTCAATTAACAAATTCCCGGCAACAACTTTCGGTGTCCCTTTTGGACCAGGATTAACTACACGATAATTTCTTCCGTTGCAAATATAATCCTTGACTATATCTGAAACTGGTAAATTACGCATGACGTCCACTAAACGTAAAAATTCGGAACCATCCGCTGCTTCAAGAAGAATATTCCCTTCACAATCAATCGTGATCCCCGTTAAAACATTAGCGAGTGTCAAACCACTTACTCCGATCGGGTAATTGGGCGGAAATTCATCAGTACTTATTAAATTGCCATCCGGATTCAATTTGATTACTCTATAACTATTGCCATATATTTCTAAGAGGTATATTTCATCTGCCTTTACCCTCATATCAACAATATTGAATATTCCCAACAGCTCTAAATCGATAATTTTCAACAACTGACCGGTTTGGTCATACCGTAATAAACGATTACCGACAATATCTGCAATTAGGATACTATTATCGGGCAATACAGCTATGGCATTCGGACCATTTATTTCGGTATCACCCCCACCGCGATATTTAATATTCGCACCTTCTCCAACAGGTATAGAAAACAACACGGAATAATTTTCCCCTTTACCTCCATGAATTGCTGGCTTGATCACATTGGTTGGTTCTAAAGTCGGAGAATTAGTTTTAGTAGTAGTCGATTGTGTTGAAGTTGGAGTAGGCGTTCCTATAAAGGAAATAGTAGGTCGGGGTGAAGGTATCGAGGGGAAGGTTCCCGATGGTCGTGCAGGTTCCGTCGAAGACACCAGGACTGGGACAAGTGTTTTGCCCTGTCCTGGTGTCTTCGATGTAGGCGTAATTTCCGTCGATTGCCGACAACCCGTAAGAATCAGTAGAAAAACCAGCTGGTAAAAAAATCTCTTCATGACTTCTATAACAGTTATCTATGATTAGGAATATTTTCTCTTGTTAAATCATGGGTAAGGAGTGGGCGGTGGAGGTGGGTATGGATCAGATAACGGATTTAACGATTGCATCTGCATCTCACTTTTTCTAATGATCGGCAATCGGGTTTTATTACATACCTCATTGTACCTTCTTGGCGTATAGTCTGCGATGCTGGCGAAGGAGCGAAAATCCAAAACCACTCTGTCCTGATAAAGGTAAGTTGTCGCTTCATAACCCATCATCCCATTACCATAAAATGACAAGAAAATTATCGTATGTCTTGGGGTTATCGAGCATCGATTCATGATATCACCTGGCTGCAAGCTCGATGTGTATAAAATATTGGTGGAAATTGGCTCTAATTCGCATGTCCCGGTATGACTTCCGAGGCTCCATGCGCGACTTACTAAACCAGAACAATCAATACCACGCGAACAGGATCTATATACACCGCTCCTATCTCCTGCAAATTTGCCATTATTACCGCCCGTCATAAATCCTTCAAATTGTTCTGTCGTATCCCAAAAATTCCAAGCATAAGATTCACCAGGAGGTGGACTTGGAGTAGATAAGTAAACAGGTTTTATTCGCCCCGGACACTCATTGTAAGGATCGTTAGTATGGTAGGAATTGATCGTAAATGAGGTATTAGCATAAATTGATGCTGTAGAAATCATCGAATCACGTGAAACGCAATTTTCGGAAACAAAAGTTAACACTTCTGGCTGAGGGGAATCAGCCTTTGCTTTGGGTGGTGCTAAAACCGGAGGTAATTTCTCGACGAAGGTCAATCTTTGTACTTCTGCATATTTTTGTTTAGGAATTAACGCGTATACAGAACCATCCGGACCAACAATGATCCCATGTTCGACATAAATGTATATTTCCGATCGAGGCACTCGACCCATTCCGATTAAGTTGCCAGAAGGATCATAATGATAGACCTTTTGGTCTATTCGAAATGCCGTATCTAAAACCATTTCAACGACTTCCACAAAAAACTCACCATTATCTCTTACATTCAATATACTTAATCCCGCGAGGTCATTTTCAACTACTACATCAAACTGCCTATCGTCTACCAGGATGCTACCCTTGGATGCATATTCGCTGGTCAGATTGGCAGGAGAAACTGAATAGTTTTTGCCATGATATTCATAACCACTTAAAGGCGTTTGGTCAACCTCTCCAGCCGGTGAAATGAATCGGCTAATTTTATATCCACCGCCTTGTTCAACAAGAATGCTGCCATCAGAACCAAGAGCAATGCCGCTTAAGCTATTCTCAAGTTGTAAACCTTCAGGCAAATCATAAGCATTTCGAAATTTTCCGTCGAGAGACATTTGCACCACTTTTGCAGGATACGAAGCCATATCCAATATCCATATTTCTTCGGATGTAACTAATAAATCGCCAATACCAACTATATAATCAATTGTTGGAATCTTTTCGAGCAATTCACCTTTAACATTCAAGTGGATCAGCCGATTACCCGGTGCGTCTGCAATCCAAAAACTGCCATCAGGAGCAATAGCCATTGCTGTCGGTCCCCACTTAAATACCTCTGGGTTTTCTTCACCATCATAATGAATACCCTCCTCTCCAATCGGTATTGTAAATACTAACTCATTTTGTGTTTCAATATCAATCGGAGCCGCTGACGAATTTGTAACTGCAGTAACACGATAAATGCCAGAGAGCGCGAAGGCGAATAAAATCGAGATTACTAGAAAGGTTATCTTTTTCATCCTTCACTCACCATCCCCAGCAAAAAAAGCTATTGTATGCCATTTGGATTCAAGTCAGAACAGTACGAAGACAGCCAGACAACCATCACCCGATGCTCTAGCAAGTTTGGTGCTGCTAAAGCAGAAGCGCTCTTATGGTAAGAAGCATAATATCAACACCACCACTCGTCCAGTAGGATATTCCGTCACCAGCAATTGTTCCAAGATCTAGATGAATTGTGTGCTGTTCTTGATTTCGGCGATGCGCCAGGGGACCTGATCCTCCGTCTAGTTATAGCCTCCAAATACATGGCGTCTTTGCTTACTTCCAGTTTGGGTGGCTGGGATACGTTTCTGCTGCCGAATCTTCATCCAGCAAGCTCGCAAGGGTGTATCAAGGGTCAGCGTGCTTTCGTCCAAAAAAATACCCTCGATTTTCATCCTTCCGGGTGAACGTAGTTCAGAACAGCTCGGTGATTAAACCCGTCAGTGCTACCATGCCCGCAGCCGGTCGGTAAGAGCGACCCACGCCGGAACGACTGGCACCGATAATGGCAGGCCACGATCCTGCGCCACGATCGCCGGCAGGCTGTGATGGATCGCCGGGTGACGAGCGCCACGATTGGAGATCTGGGTGTCTATTTTACGAACAAAACGTACATCAAGCCATCAGGTTGAGGAATAATCGAGATGGTCATCGTATCAGAACCTTTCATAAAAATCAATAAGATCGCCTCGGTTGTGCCCTGGCCGGATGCAAACATATTCCATCCCAGTTTTGACATCGTTTTTTCGTAGAATTTTTGTACTTCCTCAGGCGTTGCCTTAATTGTAAAAGTATAGCCCTGGCTATCTCCATCACCTGCGATAGCATTGGGCATAACTGGAATACCTTCCCAGTTCGTTATAGGTTTTCCGGTTGGCATTGACAACTCAGGTGCAGATGGAGTGTCAGTTGGCGGTATCGGAGTCTTCGTTGGTTTTTCAGTTGGCGTAGGCGGTATGGTTGGTTCAGGCGTAGAAGTCGGAGTTGGCAAGCTTGTTGCGGTCGGCACGTTTGTTGCGGTTGGCAAACTTGTTGCGGTTGAGGCAGGCGTCTCTGTAGGTTCAGGAGTAGAAGCACTGCATGACGTTAATGCCATTACCAGAACTGAAATAATGATGATTTTGCTGATAGCTTTCATAATGTCCCTCGCATGAATTGTAATGTTTTGAAGTTAGCGTCTATGGATTGATTCAACCTCTGGCCGGATGCACGCTACCGCAGAATGATCGGCATGTAAATATTCACCTCGGGAACCAGCTTGAACAGGGTGACGATATTGTCCGCCGGCCGCCCGACCACGATCTGATTGTTGACGGCATCGTATTGGAAGACCATCGATCTGCCGCCGCCCACCGCCTCGCCGCGCACGCTGTTGCGTGCGGTGATGGGTCCGGAAACGCCGCCGGCGCCATCCCCCCAGGTGATCGCCCCAACGCCGTTCCAGAAACGGCTCCACACCACGTAGTCCCCATTGCTCAGCACGGTCACGCCCTCAGAGCCGACGTTATCATCCATCGCGCTGCCCACCAGGCTGTTGGCCGCCGAGATCGCGCCGCAGATTCCGCCGGTCCCATCTCCCCAGGTGACCGCCCCGGCGTCTACCGCCGCGCCCAGATCCCAGTGATCGTTGCTCACCACGTAATTGCCGTTGCT
>CAZVYK010000035.1:0-5990 GCA_964630915.1 uncultured Caldisericales bacterium
ACCGCTGTATGGCATGGTTTCGACAATTGATGCTAATCAGCTGATCCGCACCGTGACCGATGCAGATATCCTGACCTACGATTTCCCGTATGGCAGCGCGATCACCAATCCTGGCACCGGTACCATTGGGTATTGGAAGAACCATCCTGAAGCCTGGCCGGTCGGGTCGATTGAGATCGGTGGTAAGACCTACACTCGGGATGAGGCGATTGCCATGATGAAGACCTCGACGTCAAAGGACAAGACGGTCAACCTGTTCAGCCAGCTGGTAGCGACCAAGCTCAACATCCTCATCGGCAACGCCAGCAGCTGCATCCAGCGCTCGGTAAAGCTTGCTGACCAGTGGCTGGCGAAGTATCCGTATGGGAGCAACGTTTCCGCCAGCAGCGCGGCCTGGCAGTCCATCTCGACCACCTATACCTATCTTGACCGTTATAACAATGGCCTGATGTGTGCTCCGCATAGGGGGTAGAGATATTATTGTATCGGAGAGTGTTACAAATCCAATTGTGACATCTCAGGCCAAATATTGATGATCTTTGATGGTTGGCAATCTCATTATGGAATTGCCAACCATCAAAGATCTATCCGTTTGGATTGCTCTTCATTTGTCCTGGAATTTTGAGTAAAATACTACTGGAACTTAAATCCTTGATACACAGGATCGATATGGAAAGCTTCAGTCAGCGAGTTATCATCTCACCGGATATCCTTTTTAAAGATTTGCATGGAGAATCTGTAATATTGGATTTAAAAAGTGGTAAGTATTATGGTCTCAACGAAGTGGGGACTCGTTTATGGAACTTATTGCTTATCGATCCCGATATAGCTGTAGCATACAACACCCTGTTGGAAGAGTACGATGTCCCGGAAGAGCAATTAACTCGCGATATTTTTGCAATAATCGAACATCTGGTTTCAGTGGGTTTAATCACGATCACATAATGTTCCGAGTGAGAAATAAGCTTAGTCTCTATAAGAGAATGTTGTCGCTTCCCTTTCGAGAGAAGTGTTTTTATTTGTGGGTGTGGTTCTTGATGCTTATTGTTGATGGTTTGTTGCGTATTTTTCCATTTATAGTAGTTCAAGAGCTTGTAAAGAGACCTATTTACCATACAACAGTGCTCGAGAAAAGAAAGGAATTTCTGATAAGGAATATCCCAGAAATTGTGAACCGGGTGGCCAAACATCATCTCTATCCAATGACCTGTTTACGCCGTGCTCTTGTCTCGCAGTCTTTGTTATCGTCCAATGGCATTATTACGCAATTGCGCTTTGGTGTCCGCAAAGAGCAAGATCATTTACTTGCTCATGCTTGGTTGGAATACAATAATCGACCATTGGATGATTTAGCAGGTGATTTTGAGAAATTTTAATGATGTTTGGAGGCCTGCATTTATTGAGGATGGTGATCGTTGACTGGAATTTGTGGCATCATTTGTTTTGATCATGCCCCGATTGAAGAAAATCGCTTATCCAAGCTGATTCAGGCAGGTGCCCATCGGTGTGCATACTTAACTGCATATCAGAATTTGGGACCTGCCTATATGGCTTATCTACAAAATTCCTGCTATGGTCCTCAAAACATACACCAGCCAGTTGTCTTTCAAGATCGCTTTATCCTTGTAGCAGATGCACGGCTAGATTACCGCGATGATCTGGAACGAAAACTGACCACCTTAGATATATTTAATAATCAACCCCTGGATGATGCCCAGATCATTGCATGTGCATACCTTAAATGGGGGATAAAATGTTTGGAATATTTAGAAGGCGACTTCGCTTTCGTACTTTGGGACCAAAAAGAGCGGCGGATTTTTGCTGCTCGCGACCGCAGCGGGGCAAGGGTAATCTATTATCGGCTCAACCATGTGGAATTCCAATGGGCAACCGAAGCGGCTCAATTATTATCGGACAGTGCATATTCTGTAACGCTTAATGAAGAATCAATAGCTCATAGTCTGGGGCTTATTGGAGTTGGAGCAGAACATGATGTTTTCTATAAGGATATTTATAAGCTTGCTCCAGGTGAGCAACTAATTTGGGAAAATGAAACGAGCTATGTTTCTGAATATTGGGATTTTTTGCCAAAGAATGAAACGCGTTTTGCCTCTGATGAGCAGTATGCACAACGTTTCTTGGAATTATTTCAAGCTGCAATCCTGACCCGAATGCGAGGTCACTCATCATTTGGTTTTATGATGAGCGGAGGTTTAGATTCGACATCAATAGCTGCGGTAGCAGCCAGAATGGTACAGAAAGGCTTAGCGCCTGAGCAGTCCGCCTGCCGATTGGTTACCTGGGATACAGATGTTTTTCCAGAACACCAGGAATTTGAACGTTCAAAATCTGTAGCAGAAATGTATAGCCTGCCGATTTATAGAATGGTGGTCGATTCATTATGGCCTTTTTTTGATTATCCAACCCGCCAACCCCATCAGGATGATCCCTTTGATTTATTGGCTTATGGGCCTTTTGAAGCTGCTCTTCAACTTTACGATCCTGGACCTACTTTATGGTTTTGGGGTCACCCGGGAGATATGCTTGTAGGTGGATCGAATCCCTACTACTATTGGCAGTTGTTCCGGAATGGGAAATTGTTGAGAATGCATGGTGAAATCAAATCCCATAGCCAAAAATATCAAATACCAGTAATGGATGTATACAAGGAAGACGTTATTCATCCTCTGTTAAGCCCGTGGATTAGACCTGTACTGTTCCATTTGCGTTCAGACCAATCCTTTATACCTGGATGGATTTCTAAAGACCTGGCGAAAAGGACCCACTTGGGTGAGTGGATCAAAAATACACTTTTGGAGGAGAGCAAAAGGATTATTGATTGGGGCAGGCAAGCCGGGGGGATAGATCGTGCAATCCGCTATCGTTATTTAAAATTTAACATGGATGTGTGGGCACGAACCTGGGCAAATCGCACGGCAATGAAATACCGAACCCAAATTGTCTCGCCATTCGATGATAGCCGATTAGCAAGTTATGTTCTGTCCATTCCTCAAACTCAGCTGGCAGAAGGGATTGATCATAAATTGTTGCTGCGTGTGGCAATGACAGATTATCTACCAGATCAGGTGAGAAATCGCCATGGAAGGAGAATTGGTGCACCTGTCGCGTTGGGGAAACTTTTTAATACTCTGCAAGCAAAAGAAAAAATCTGTAGTTTATTGAGTCACTCAAAAGCAGCAGAGTTGAACGTAATTGATATGAGGGCATTCGAAGCCGCGATAAACTTAGTATACGATGGGAAGGTCAAAATGAGTGCTAGCTTGTTTCTGGGACTATGCCTGGAGCGCTGGGTGCAAATCTGGTATTAGATAAATATTATTTTGACCTTCCCGTTGATGATTGCTTCTGGTACAATGTGGTAGGATTTATGGAGGATCATATGGATGAGCGTATAGTGGTTGCCCCCCCCTCTCCTAAAAAGAATTATCGGAGACCAGAATTAGTTGAATACGGCGATTTGGTTCAGGTGACACAAAGTGGATTAAATGGTACGGATGATGTATTCCCGTCTGTTGGATTTAAGAATTAATTTCGAATAGTCTAATTTGTATCACTATAGATTGTTTGGAATCGTAGTAGCTTCTCAGGAGAAGCTGGATGGTTTATTTGAGACAAATGATGGGGCGGTGGATCTGGAATTTCAGATCTGCCGCTCTGTTTTTACCATTCCTCTGATAGAGCCAGTAGTTTATCGAAGTTCAGCATTGGATGAGGCTGGTAATCCTGTCATTACTATGAGCAAAGACAAGGATTGTATCTGTTTAGCTTTCTTTGAGCGATTCATTTTTGAAATTTATCCAACAATCATTAGAGCCTATCCTGGGCCCAATATAAGCGCATCAACAGTAGAAATGTATTTGCTGAGTTTCGTCATCAGTATCTGGCTGGAAATGAGAGGTATCAGAACGTTCCATGCATCAAGTGTATTGATTGAAAATGAAGCCGTAGTTTTTCTTGGCAACTCTGGAGCAGGAAAAAGCTCTCTTGCGGGTAAATTTGTTGGATCAGGGTGTCCCCTCGTTACTGATGATATCCTGGCTATTGACAAAATTGATGATGATTTTTTAGCTTACCCATCTTTTCCAATTCTTCGGCATTGGCCCGATTCTGCCCAACACTTATTCCAAACACTTGATGGATTTGATCAAGTTAATAACAGTCGCAAGCTTTATAAAAAGATTAATATTCCTGAAGGTATAAGTTATCTAGATACCCCTCATCCAATAAGCTGTTGTTATGTAATTGAACGTACTATTGTGCCGTTAGACGCAGATTCTAATTACCCATACATCGAAATAAAACGGCTTTCGCCTACCGAAGCCGTTATTGCTTTGGCTCAATATAGTTATATATTCCGAGTGGTATCAGCATTAGGTATAGCAGCAGAACGATTTGATTTCCTATCTTCTCTTGCACTCTCAGTACCCGTATTTCATCTAATTTACCCGGATGGGTTTGAATATCTGGATGAAGTTCTTCAATGCATCAAGTCTTCTCTTGGTACCCCTGAAAGGGTCTCATGAGATTATAAAAATTATGTATATTTACTATATGGCAAAGGGGTAGCGACCCTTTAATCGCATTATTATCGACTAAATAGTAAACATCCAGTTAGTTCCACCATCGTTTGTGTATCCACCAGGAGGTAAATTATGAACAGCTTCAATCGCTGGATCCGTAGCAGACAAGGTTTGACAATTGTTGGAATCGTGATTGTCTTAGCCTTAATTGTTGCGGTTGTAGGGACTCAAACGAGTCTCTTTGGTGCCGCAGGAGGCAAGAAAGCTGAGGCGACTGCAACCTATACAGCCGTCCCGCCTGAGCCCACTGCTACTCAGCCGCAGGCCAATGAGGGCGTTGGTCCGCAGTTTGCAGGTTCACAGGGTGGTTATTCCTGCATCCCCACTTGTGTTGAGAATGACGGCAAGTTTTTATATTTAGCCGGACAGGGTCTGAGCACATTTGGTGGAAATAAAGCTGTATTGTGGATTGGGGTCCCAGCTGGTGTGTCAACTTTTGAGTTGGGAATTTTTGATGGTGACAGCGGTCTCGACTCCGCCGGGGGTACAAATTGGAGTGCCGGCAACTGGGACCTGGGGAGAGATCCGACCGAGACGACCTATACCTTGTATGCAGACCCCTTGCTTGAAGGAAAGGAAACCAATCCGATATTCAGCTGGCAAGGAAATGCTGTGGGTATGCCCAACAATGCCTGGTGGACACAGAATATTAATAATACTGAAGCAGCCAAGGCATCGAACGGCGCATACTATTATATGCTCAAGGCAGAGAAAACGCCGGCTGGATATAACTGGAATATGTTCAAGGTTCGGACCTCTGGTTATCTTACTGCTGGCAAAGGAGATGTAGTTGGAACCAGCTTGGGTTTGATGGGTAGTTACGCCACATTAAGCGATATTAAGATCCTCTATCCCGAGTTTGTAGATATTCGCAATCCCGGCTCATTGACTACCTATACCGGAGATTGGACACTCTTCTTTTATGTCCCAGAAAATACCACCCGTCTGGAGATTTGGGATGGTGATTTTGATCGCGGTCCTCGAACCGAGACCCCACCCCAAGATATGGATGATCTGAACACAGAAGGCTCTCCAGCATGGTCTGTACCGGGGGTCACGGTTGCTGAACGGGCAGGTGGAGCGGGTATTCCGCCTGATGATTTCTTTGGATCGCTTTTTGGCTTACGTTCCCCGAATGTTACCTATGATATCTTAGATCCGGATGGGGCACTTGTTGCGGCTAATGAAAACCCATCCGGTACGGAAGAGTGGGAACGCTTTGTTATTACATCCGATCCGGCGATCACTGATGCCGATGTAACTGTCCCGTCATTAAAGTCTGGCACGTATACCGTCAAGATTAAAGGCTTGGACATAGCTAATGCTGTCTGGTTCTACGTTGACCAATTTGTCTCTGGTGGTCCCCCGGATCCCCCGGAACCGCCCGAT
>CAZVYK010000036.1:0-5923 GCA_964630915.1 uncultured Caldisericales bacterium
CATCTACCTGATTTTATGGGATGGAAAGCTGGAGGCGCTGTCCGATCAAGGCAGTATCGGCGTCCTGATTAACCTGGCGATCCTGGCGATTCTTCTGCTGACTTAGCTCTGGCTGGGAAACATACCAGGTCGTTTTATCCGCAGATTTCGCAGAGGGACGCAGATTTTTTGTTAGCCCGATCAGATCTGCATTTATCGACGAAATCTGCGGATCGATATTGCTCGCCTTACTTGAAGCTATTCGAAATGGTTCAAGGAAGAGGGTAACGTAATGAGGATAATTTATTCGACTATTTTTCTATTCATTTTCCTCCTGGGTGCGTTTTTAGGAATAAAGGCATTTCGCCTTTCAAAGGCGATTTATTGGGGGATAGAATGGAGATTCCGTGCTGCAATTGTCGATTCCGCTCTATATGGTTTGTCATCGAGCCTTGCGCTTTTTGGAGGAGTCTACTTCATTGCTACAATCGCTAACGATACTTATCCCCTGGATCTATCTTTGTTATTAAAGAGCATTGCAATTTTCCTAATCCCCGGCTTCCTTGTGTTTCTTGGCTCACTTTTCCAGTATTTCGTATTTGGCTTATATCGGGACCGGTTAATGGGATTCATTCTAAGTAAGAAGAACGATAAAAACACAAAGTGATTCTCAAAAGAATGAAAGACAAGCGAAGGATTGGACGACCACACCATTGCCTACGTCCGCCACCACGTCCAACTGGCCGAACACAAAGGCGGAAGCCTCTTCACTTGACCAGTGCTAACCTCTCCGATGACACGGCGGGCCCATCCTTTTCCAGTTGGGCCCGTTTTTTTGGTCCTGCTCCATGCTACAATTATTTCAGCCTTACACCACCATTTATTGAAGATGCTAATGCGCAGGTAGCAAAATGAACCCTCTCATTATTCTCTTAAGACAGTTGCGTGCCATTCTGGTTGTTCCCAAAAACATATTATTACGAGGTATTGAATTGGGGTTAATTGTTGCCTTTCTCGCTGTACAATCATTTGTTTGTATAGAACTGTGGCGGTTAAATCTAATACCATCGGCTACCGTAAGCCGGGATTTTTATATTCAATTTTTACTTTTTACATTAATCCTTACGAATGGCGTTTCATTCCTGCCAGTTATCACGAGCAGTTACTTACTGACACTCGTTCTGTACCATCAGGCCAAACATAAAAAACTAACTGCTACCCAATCTGCCCTTGAAGGCGCCCTGGTTGGGGCAGCTACAGGTATATTGATTTGTATTGTGGGTTGGTTCATCCTCAACAGCAGGGGGGACTTTCGATTGTTTCTCATTCGAACGTGCTTTGTAACTTTAATAGCGGCAGTCTCGGCAGGATGGGCGGCAAAAGACCTGGCCAGCCATATATCAAGATCCAATGTAAACCACAATGATGGAACAATCATTGGAGGTTGATCGGAGCTTTAAGCAGATTTAGTTACGTGAATTGGGAATAGAGCGAGCCGTGGTGGACCCAGGACTAATTCAGGTTTTTAAGAAGTATGTTCCTTTGGGAATAATTAAGGGGAACGACCTGTTACTTCCTCCGAAACTAGCTATTTCTTTCGTTGAGGAACTATCTCAAATTGGGATATTAATTACCGGCTATGACGTATGGAAATACGTAAATCGTGAGCATCATCCGAGTTGGATAGTCAATCTTCTTGGAGCTGGTAAATATTTGGGTGACGAAGAATTAAACGCCGATTCAATTGATGCCGGCAAAAGTGGAGAGATCTTCAAAAAGGCAATTTTAGAGCATCTTCCACCCGATGCAGAGTTCGTCTCGTTAATATTCTTGGATGAAGGAATTTATGATTTTTTTGAAGGCCTGAGCAAGTATCACATCTGAGGACTTTTTTTCAACTGGCATAAGATCCTGCTGAGTTGATTCGGAGGAACCTGGGTGATGTTGATACCTATAACCCTACATTATATGAATATGCAAAGCTTCAGCCGGGTGGCGGTCATGCGCACTTTTATTACGATACGAATACTTCTCAAAAGGCAATAGATTTAGCCATAAAATGGTTTGGGAAGGGATATGTTTTACCAATTCCATGGGAGTAATGATGAGTGATATATGGTCCTATGATCTGATAATCTCTGTGCTAAAACCGGCGATTCGTGTGAGAATAAATATGGAACCTTCATACCTCCCCCAACCGCGCCTGCTCTCATCGGCGTCCGGCTCGGAATGGCGCCGAACTTGGCGTATCGCACAAATTTTTACCTTATCAAAGCTGCCATTTCTTGTCTTATTTCTACTCATGCTTCTAACGGGTTGCCAGACAAACCCGGATATTGTTGCGCGCACATAATATGCTTCACCTAATCCTCCTGTTGCCGTAATCGGGCCTGCGCAAGCAAGATGGCAGCTCGCAGAATCTCCGATGCTTATAGAAAATAACGGAAAATTCATTGTCCACGCTTTAATGATTACAGGAGAAAAAATTTTAGCCATTATATCTATCAGCGAACCCGAAGTTTTTAATATTCAGCCCTCAAACACGGCGATACAAATTAGAAACAACAATAACCAGGTAGCAAAACTTATCGCTGCAACCGACTTAGGAAAAATCGAAAATGTGAAATTTCTTGTCGCGGAATTCGAGCCACGGCCTGAAAATTCGATAGAACTATATTTACAATTCACGAATGCTGCCACCGTTGCAGTAACAAAAGAAGTCGAAATTGCCAATTTACTGGATCCACCGGAAACTACGGCTTCTCGCATATATTTATCAGGAAACAACAAAACTTACCAACAGGATAATTTAAAAATAACTTTTTTAGGTTGGGTGGCGCCCCCAGTCGCCATTCCAACTGATAAAGAATTAAATCCTGACCAATCAGAAATTGAAAACAAAGCGAGTTTACAAGTCGAAATGAATGAGACAAAAAATACAAACTATATATATATTATGCTATTACAAAATGGCAACATAAAAAGTCTGATCTTAGGTTAACATGATCCATCTTTTCGTGGATAGAATAATTTATGGTAAGGAGAATTAAATTATGCCGTGGATTGTTTCATTATCATGCTAGTGGTGATTTCTTTAAACCCAGTGAAGTCGATTTTTCTTTTACACAATCCTTCGATTATGGGGATATCGTAGACCACGGGCACCATAGAAATGAACCAAAACCGTATGGATATGCAATAATCGAGGTTCCTCCGAGTGTTCCAAACGAGGATCGACTAATCTATATTGCAAAGCTAGTTTCATCTCTCTTACCCAAACTCAAACAGGCCGGAATGGAAACTGGGTATGTTAACATCGGCAGGTATTATTCAACGCAGTGCAATGAGGAATATTCGACTGAAGAAATAGCACTTTTAGCGCAATTGAATTGCCCTTTGATTTACTCTGCTTATCTGGTGAGCGAAGATGATGAAGAAAAACTAAGGCAAGAACTGGAAACATATTCTCGATCAGATGATTGAGAGAAATGTAACAACACAATTGGGATAAAAGATCCTGGTTTTTGGAATATAGCAGATGAAGGTCATAATATATTCGACCAAGGGGAAGGTGATAACCAAGAGGAAATAGATGATGAGTAGAACACAGATTTCAGAAGATGACGTCAACACGATAAAGAAAATTATTAAACCCTTACTGGGTCTTCTTGCATGGGATGTTAAGTTAGGAATTGGGAGTTTCATAACAATGGAATTTGGTAACTCAATTCCTGATGCTCATGGAAAAAGATACGGGGAATGGAACCTCTGGATTTATTGTTGTGGTTGGTATCTTGAAAATCCAGGCGAAACATTTCTTGGTTCCGAAGATCCAAGAGAATTATTGAAACAAGGAATTACGGTACTAGAAGGACGACGGCTAGAGGATATTGTAATTTCTCCAAAAGCATTCGAGACGGATTTAATATTTAACGATGGCTTCGTTTTGCACACTTTTCCCCTAAATTTCATGGATAGTTACAGTGATTATTGGAAGTTATTTACACCTGAAGGCAAAGTACTTGTGATAGGACCAGCTCCTAAATGGTATTATAGCCTTTCTTCTAAACCCGTAAACAGAGAATAAAAGACGAACGAACTAGGAACTCAGCCCGTCCGCCTTCCTTCATAAGGTATGATAAAGATTATTGACCGGCATGATTACCCTCCAGGATATAGATTCTGTCCTTAGATCTACTTTGATTTTGGAGAGCGTACATGAAACCCTATCGCTGGCTCTTACTTAGCATTTTACTTATAAGCATATCAGGCTGTACGAACAAGGTAACAGATGGTTCAAAGCTCGAACCAGTGCATGTGTCTACTTCGATACCTACGAGAACATTACAGCCATCGCTTCGTGTCCTTCCAACCTCGTCGCTTATCGCTACCCCGACATTCCTCATTACACAAGGAGAGCTTTTACCAACCAATACTATTGTCCCAACTAAATTGCCGACTTTGACACCATTGCCTACGTTGAAGAAAGATGACGCCGAACGATCGATCAAAGAGCTATTTACTGCCAATTCTAAGTGCCGACTGCCTTGTTTCAATGGCTTTACTCCAGGTAAGTCATCCTGGTCAGAAGTAAAAAACGCTCTCTTATCTATCTCGGATGATTACTCCCCAGGCTATCCTGGTGTCTTTTTATTCAAGCTGCCAACAGAATTTGGACAAGGTGAAAAACAACCGATTTATATCTATAAGAAAGATAACCAGGATGTTGAGCTAATTCAGGCAGCCTGGTTTGATTATCCTATTCCAAAATTGTTAGCAGATTATGGTCGCCCTTCAGAAATCTACATTTTTGTTCTCCCCCTATCCTTTTCTCCTCCTGGATTGGTTGAACTTGTGTTTTATTATCCCGATTACGGCTTTACTGCTCTTTATGCTGGGATTACTGGTGTTGGACATAAGTTATCTATTTGCCCGGGGCATTTGGATAAAATGGATGACAATCCAAAGCTATGGGTATGGAACTTACAAACACCAAAAACATTTAAAGACATTACTTTATCCTATGAAATTGGAATTCGGGATCTCCAAGAATATCGTCCAATTCTACAAGCTACCGGTCTGGGTGTAGATGAGTTCTATAAGATTTACTGCGATGTGGATAGCAACATACAGTGTTTTGAAATGGACAATCCTTATAGTCCGTATTAACAATTACCTCAACGCCAAGTGAGGTCTCGTCTGAGCAGGTTGCCGGAGAGCAGCCTATAACGATCGAGTAATCTGGGCATGGTTTTACTCTATGGAGATGCTGTTACCACATCCCCGGCAATCAAAGATGGGCTTAGATTCCTTAAAAACGATTCTGGGTTACACAATTTCCTCTAATCGACAGGATAGAATGTGGAGAAGTATTGATGGGCGCATTCAACGTTGTGAAAATTCATGAGAAGTGTGAAAATTGTGGCAAGATTATTGAACAAAAAATACAGTTTAAGTATGGAGAGGTCTGGCAGCATGAATATAACTTAGGCGATGAATTAATATGGGGAGCCAATAATATTGGTGATCCTCGGTTTACACAGGTTGTTGTCGATGGGGCAGGAGAGGATTGTCCAAACTGTCAATCATCAGGAAAAGATTACGAAGTTTGGGTAACCAATGGAAAGATATCGGATGTTAGGAGAGCAACAGGGAAATACGACTTTGTAAAAACTCATGGATATTTCATCCTGATTAAGCCATGACCACCTCTTCCTTGTATAGTCGAATAACGGGAAAAGGGAAATATTCGGAGGAACCTGGGTGATGGTGATACCTATAACACTACATTATATGAATATGCAAAGCTTCAGCCGGGTGGCGGACATGCTCACTTTTATTACGATGCGAATACTTCTCAAAAGGCAATAGATTTAGCCATAAAATGGCTTGGGAAGGGATATGTTTTACCAATTCCATGGGAGTAATGATGAGTGATATATGG
>CAZVYK010000037.1:0-5426 GCA_964630915.1 uncultured Caldisericales bacterium
ATGAAATCATAACGAATAGAATAAAAGGATTGCTCACACCTGACAATCAATATGGCGTAACAGCAGTGAGTGAGGTTTCTTCCACTTATGATGAAACAACCAGAGCATATTCATACTCCTGTGTTGTTGATACCATTTTTGGAAAATTATATATCACTAATGCAGATCAGAGAGGATAATAGGCAAAAGACATCCTTATAAACCAAGACCAAAAGCTAAAGGTAGAGTGGTTTGGAATAAAGGGTTGACAAAAGAAACAGATGAAAGAGTTAAAAAAATAAGTGAAACAGAAAAAAATACAAAATCTAAAGTGAGGATATAAAAATGTATTTCGCTCCCTACCTTGATTCCGCTGGTTTGCACCTTCCGACATTTAATGATATGTTGGAAAAAAGATTGAATGATGCCAGAAGCATTTTTGGTCAGGACATTTATCTTGGAAATGATTCTGCTGATTACCAGTTGATTGCTGTGGAAACATTGGCACTCTATGATGCCATGCAAGCGATTCAACTGGCATATAATCAGACAAGTCCATCAACGGCAATCGGAGTCGGTCTTTCCAATCTTGTTCAGTTGAATGGTATTAAAAGATCACCAGCAACTTATTCAACCTGTGATGTGACCTTGATCGGAACGTCTGCTGCAAATATTATCAATGGTGTGGTTCAGGATGTTTCAGGGAATAAATGGAGTTTGCCAACACCATTGCAGTTACAGGCAGCAGGTTCTCCAGTTGGAGAATATTATGCTTTGACCGTTACGGCAACTTGTCAGACGATTGGAGCTGTCACAGCATTGGCAGGAGATATCAATATCATTTCCACTCCGACAGCAGGATGGACAAGTGTATCCAATGCAACATCTGCCATAGCAGGTCAACCTGTGGAAACCGATTCTGAATTAAGGGAACGCCAAAGAATCAGTGTTGCTTTGCCTTCCCAGACTATGCTTCAAGGAACGGTTGCGGCAATTGCGGCATTGCTTGGAGTCACCCGATACAAGGTCTATGAAAATGCTACCAACTCCACCCACTATGGAGATGATGGAGTGCCGTTTGAAGGATCACCAGAACATTCCATTACTGCCATTGTTGAAGGTGGAGATATCAATGATATCGCAGAAGCAATTTATTACAATCGTGGATTAGGGTGTTATACAGATGGTGATGTTGTTACGAATATTACAGATGATGATACTGGTGAAATCACACCGATCCGTTTTTACCGTCCTGATTATGTCAATGTCTATATTGAGATGACTGTTAAGATGCTATCAGGTTGGGGAACTGGTGATGAAGATGATATCAAAAAAGCAGTTGCTGATTACATCAACACATTGGAAATCAGCGAAGATTTATATTTGTCCTCTGTGATTTGTGCTGCGGTTGATGTCAATACTAATAAAGCAAAACCGACATTTTCAGTAACGGCAGTTTTGATGGGAACCGATCTAGCGAGTCCTCCATTGAGTGCCACCGATATCACGGTAGGGTATAAGGAAGTGGTTTTGGGAAGTGTTGACAATATTACAATCACATTGGTGTAAAGTATGGCAGAGATAACTTCAATAGAAATAATTCCGGCTGATGCCATTCTGTATCTGGGGGTTTCCCAACAGTATCAGGCATTGGCAACCTACGATGATGGGTCGGTGGAAGACATCACTGATCTTGCTGATTGGTCGGTAAGTGGTTCTCCTGCCATTGGAATATTTGATACAACCACAAAAGGATTGTTTCTTCCATCAGGTGTTGGAACAGGAACGGTTTATGTTGATTATGGCAGTCCGGTTTATTCTTCCGACATAACAATTCACAATCCTTTGATTGTTGTGCAGACTGCTGACCGATATGTTTATGACCCTGATGTTCAATCCTATCTTGATCTGATTACAAGTCAGTATCAAAATTCCCCAAAGTATTTGCATTGGATAAGAACTTATTTGGAAATGGTGATGGACATTCGCAGATTGGCAAATAGCCTGATGTGTTATTTTTCTTTTAATCAAATCATCACTCCAGATGCTGCCAGTTATATAGAAAATGCATGGACGGTTAGGGAAGAGGTTGATTTTGATTTCTTTAATTTTGAAGCGTGTATTGGTGATCAGTTGGATATACTTGGGGTGATTCTTGGGCAGTCACGATATGTTCATTTCAAAGCAGAACCATTTGCAAGTCCTCCGGTGGATGCAAGAAATGAAGTGTTGAGTGATGACCATTACCGTATTCTTTTGAAGAGCAGGGTTTACTTCAATACTTGGGATGGCAAAGCACAATCATTGCAGGATAAGTGGCAGGATTTATTTGTTGGTGGCACAATTACGGTTGTGGACAATCAGGATATGACCATTGATGTATGGATCATTGGAGCAATAGATGCGACTCTTGTTGATCTGATTCAGAATGATTATATCATTCCAAGACCACAAGGGGTCTTGATTAATTATTATTATGGAACAACTCCGTTCTTTGGGTTTGATAGACAGGATAATTATATTGCGGCATGGGATGATGGGGTTCTTGCAGGAAACTGGGTATAAATAAATGATTATTTATAAAATAGAAAATTTAATTAATGGAAAATTATATATTGGTCAGACTACACGATCAATTGAATCCCGATTTTTAAGTCATTCAAAAGGGGATATGATCATTGGAAGAGCAATCAAAAAATATGGTATTCAATCTTTTAAGATATCTGTGATTGATAATGCTACAGATAAAAAAGTTTTAAATGAAAAAGAGAAATATTGGATTAAAAAATTAAACACTTTATCTCCTAATGGATACAATATTTCTACTGGTGGAACAGGAGGAAATCTTGGGGAATTGGTTAATAAAAAAATAAAAGATACAATGCAGTCAGAAGAAATACGGAAAAGAATAAGAGAAGCAAACACAGGAAGGAAACAATCAAAAGAAACAGTTAGGAAACGAATTTCAAAAGTAGTGGGGAGAAAAAATACAGAAGAAACAAAAGAAAAAATGCGACATCCTCATAAAAAACCTAAAGAGGGTCATACAATGGGAAAAGCAGTAAGAACAGAAGAATACAGAAAAAATATCGGTCTGGCAAGTAAAGGAAGAAAGAATCCAAAATTGGCAGAATTCAATCGAAGCAGAACTGGACAAAAACATAGCGATGAAACAAGAAAGAAAATGAGTGAATCAAAAAAACAATTTATGAAGAGGGAGGTGTTATAAATGCCTGTATCAAATAATTTCCTTCAGTGGAATGCTGGGAAAGTTAATCAGGACAATGATTCCGAGTATTTATTAGAAACACAACGAGTAGGTGGGGCTGTTTCTGGATTATTTCCTTCCAAATTGGCAAATAAACTTTTTTACCAATGCACGATCATGGTTGCTGCAATAGGAGAGATGATGAAAGCCAAAGGGTTTGAAATGTCGGATGCTGTTTTTGCCGACCTCATCACTTCATTATCCCACATTCTGACAGATGCTCAATTCGGTTCTACTGCCGGAACGGTTTGTCAAGGCAATGATCCACGATTGGATAGAGAATTACCGACAGCAACAAAGGTCTGGTTCTGGCAGAATACTGCTCCGACAGGATGGACGATTGATCCTACTGCCGCCGCTGATGCGGTGCTTGCTGTAAAATCAGGATCAGGAACGTATGCTGTGGCAGGTGGAAGTAGTGCAGGAACATGGACGCAGCCGAATCATTTACACACTACCGGGAATCACACATTAAAGATTGCTGAAATGCCACAACATTCTCACGTTACTTATAGTTTGCAAGCCACTGGTACTCCTGGGGCATCGTATGGACATGGGTATTTGCAAATATTCTCACAAACAACAGGAGCTACTGGTGGCAGTCAACCACACAATCATGGCGACACAGGAAATTCTGCTACAGTAAACACTTGGCGACCATTGGCGAATGTTGGAATTATCTGTTCACGGAATGCATAGAGATATAAATAAAGGGAGGAATAAAAAGTGGAGAACACCTGTAAGGAAAAAGAGTGCTGGTTTTATTTATTGATCAAGGATTTAGCTGGAGAAAAATCTGAAGTATTAGATTTTAAGAACTGTCCGTTTTACATCGAGATGATGTTCACCCCCACACCGATTGGTGGCAAAGTCGAATCCGCAAAATTAGTCAAAGACTGTTCCAATAAAAGAAGTCTTTTAATGTTATTGGAAGATGTCTATCCTCGTTTGGCAGGAGTCCAGAAATCCAATGAAGAAATGCGGAATGCGAGTGCTGAAGCAAGGGAAGCAGTAAGAGATATTTTTGAAACATTTAATCAGATAAGAAAACCAGAATTGAAAACTTATGTGCCACCGATTGAGATTGAAAAATGAATGATGTAATTGCAATCATAGGTCGTGCTCCTTGCTGGGGAATGGATTTTCTTTCTTTACAGAGTTTTGTCAGTAAAGATAAAATTGATGTTATGGCAATTGGGAAAGATTGTGAATACGCAGGTCATGTTGATTTCTTTGCCACTTATCACCCTGCTGACATTCCGGTGTATTTTACAAAGAGAAAATCAGCAGGACAGAATACAGATTACAAAGTGGTCTGTCATGTGAATGAAGAAAAAAGACCTGCTGATTTGGTATTTCGTTATGAGCATCCTTCCGGTTCAAGTGCATTATTAGGAGCACAGGCAGCAATTTTTTTAGGATACAAAAAGATTGTCTTATGTGGTTGCCCATTAGAAGGAGTGAACGAGAATAATTATTCCTACACCAGTTTTCAAAAAGGATGGATAAAGCACAAGGCAGAATTGGAAAACAAAGTAAGGTCAATGTCTGGATGGACAGCAAAATTTTTGGGGAGTCCTGACAAGGAGTGGTTGGAATCATGATGCCAGATAAATTAAAACCATTTATGGACGGAAGTTTTTATCAGACGTTTGACTTTCTGGGCGAAGAGTTGAAAGCCAGCAATAGTGCGGAGAAATATGACCTGTCACGATTGACCTCCTTTGATCTTGAAGGAAAGAATATTCTGGATGTCGGGTGCAATGCTGGATATTTTATGTTCAAACTTCTGGGAAAGAACCCGAACTGGGTCATGGGAATTGACAGTCATCGTCCGTTCATTGATATTGCAAGACGAATCAACGAGGAATGCTTTCAGTCCAATCGATTGGACTTCCATGTGGCAGATTTTTTTAAATACAAATTTCCTTTGGATAAAATGTTTGACCTGATTTACTGCTTTTCCACATTCCATTATTTCTATGAGAACCAGCAATTGTTCTTTGATAAAAGTTATGAACTGCTGAACAAGAATGGAATCCTTTTAGTGGAGATTGAAGAGAGTCCCGATCAGGGAGAAGCAAAGATATTCAGTCCATCACGATCTGCTGACGGCAAGTGTTATTTTTATCCGAATCAGGCAATGGTCAGGGAATGGGCAAAGGAAAAATATATAATC
>CAZVYK010000038.1:0-5366 GCA_964630915.1 uncultured Caldisericales bacterium
TAATTTATTTGTCGATCGGTTTTTATTGGTAGACTCGATATTTTTATACGTGGCCATCACTCTTCGACGCCAGATTTCCGATGATGAGAAGGAGAGAATCCTTCAAATTCACGGGCGGGAATGTTATGCAACGGGACACCCAATCCCAGATGATCAAGCAGTCCATTTCGATCATATCAAGGCTTTTTCGCGCGACGGAGAGACCGAGCTTGATAATATCGCTCCCATGTGTGAGTACCACAATAAACAAAAAGGTCGACTTCCGCTTTACGATTATAAAATACGGTTAAAGATGGACGAATTTTTTGAAAGGGGCTCAACATTAACTTTGAAGGATGAACTAAAATTTCTAAAGGATAAAAAAGAAATCCCACAATTCGGGAACCCAATCCAACTGATTGGAGAAACTGACGGCCAAATCGAGATTGAAGTAAATGACAGGAGAAGGAAATACTGTCTAAATCGAGATCCTACGACGGGCTGGAAATTTTTCTATGGTTCTTTGCCTATCGATGTGCTCGATAGCGATGATGATGAAGAATGTGAAATCGGATTACAACCCCGCTATCTGATTTTCACTAAGGTATTTGATCTCTTCAGGCACTTTCAAAAACATCCCGTTTTACAGCCATCCATCTGCAGGTTACATAAAAATAAGGTTCTCGTCTTCGATGGCCAACATAAAATTGCGGCCCTCCTATGGGGTGGGCGTAAAGAGTTTGAATGCAAGGTGTATATCGATCCCGACCCCGGGCTTCTCAATAAAACGAATATTTCAGCTCATGACAAATATTGCCAGACACGGTTCTTCTCATCCATTATGGTCGAGAAATTGGGTAGCCAGTTTAGAAAGGAATTCGATGAATATCTCAAACTGGAAGACGATAAGATCAAATCAGAGGCCGGTTTTGTTCATTTCCTAAAGGAACGGGATCAGCTCACTACGTCGGAAGTCAACAAGAGATTCAGAAGCTCCCTGTTTAATGCCGTTTTAAGTGACAGATATAATAAAATCTCAAGGCTCGTGTCAAAAGGCAATCGCGGTACGACAGAATGCCCTTTGACAATAGATATGCTGGAGAAATCAATATTCGCCCAGTTTTTATACGCGGTCCCTGTCGAGCATGATATGATCAGTGATAGGTATCAACGAGAGCAGGAATACGAGAATATCATCAAACTGTTCAATATTATCGATGACGAGGCTCTTTGTAACTGGAACCCTGAGGCATCCGGAAGGGATCCACTCCAGTTAAAATTAAACCGCCTCTTCAGATCCAAATCCATTATGGCATGGTCGGAGATCTACAAAGATGCCATTTGTGCGAAATTGAGCATACACGATGCAGACCTGAAGGCGATGCCATTCTATCGTGTGATGAGCGAAGAGGAATTCGATCAGATCCGGTTTATCACACGGAGATTGGTCGAGTGGAAATTTTGGGATTCCCCTGCCGATAGTGAAATTGACCGAATCCTCGCTGATAACAAGAGCAAGGTCAAACAGTGGTTCAGAGAGAAAGGATTGACCACGGGATACCTGATGGGAGCACCCGAATAAATTTTTAGGTATTTGGGGTTAAAAGATCGTTAATCAGCCGCCTCTTCAACGCCTTCGTGGCCGCAACGTTCGTACTGGCGGCGGCGATCGTCTCATCGCAACGAGTGGAGATGGTTGCGATCTGTTGTTGTTCATGGAGTGGAGGGAGAGGAACTAATAATTTTTCAATTATTTTTTGGTCAATTTTCCGCATGCTTCCTGCAGTCCCCTTCGAATTTCGTGAAAAATATGTTCTTACAAATTGGGATAGCAAGTATTCAATTAAAAATTTTGAGTTAATAACTTCAAGATTTGGTCGAATCCTTATCAGCAGATCGGGAAATACCCCAAATGAATCTTCATTTTGGTTCAAAGTGGCTAGACCCACTAGTTCGGGAGTATTTCCTCGACCGATGTATATATCGCCTTTTTTTATCCAATATTCTTCAATAGTTTGAGGATCGACCTTAATCTCTTTCGTATATTTTTCAGAGATCTCGTTATTTGTTACTGATGATAAAGTCAGTATTTTAACAATGGTGCCAGTATTTGATTCTCTTCCAGAATATCCATTTATTATTTTCTCCGATAAGATAGTACGCAGTTCTGGTACTTTCCATTTTCTTGGAATCAACCCAATATCAGCGTTTTGAAACTCGGTATGTCCAATCCCTTTACTAAATAACTCACGCATCAACACCTGCTTCGCCCGCTCTGCTGCCGCAACAAAGCGCTCGCCCGTCACGATGTAGTCTTCCGCCGCCCAGACGGTGGTGGCGATTCGGCGCTGCTCGTTTAATGGAGGTATCTGGAATGAGTACTCGGCCAGGTCTCGCCACTTTGCCCGTTTGGACATCGTACCTGATGCATGAGCGATTGTATACTCCCAGAAAGAATTGGAGTTGAGAATTATCGGCAGGAGCCCTTCAGCGATTTTCTCCTGTCTCTCGCGTATGACATAGGCATCTCCCGAACAGACGCCGTCGAAGTCGACCTTTGATGCCCGCTTAAGGTATGCATTCCGGCGTCCGATGAGAATATCACCGCTCCTGAAAAGTTTCATCGAAGATAGTAAATCGGCAGTACTTCCCCATCTGCGGACAGTTAGCTCACCGCTGTCGAGATGCTCAAGGCCAACGAACCGCTCGTAACCAGATTTTGATGGAGTATCGACCCGTTCGGATATTTCCTCTGCAACATCGCCGAGTCGAATCGTGATCCACTTATCGGGAACGGATTCACTCATGGAATCCCACCTCCTCCAGCGAGGAGATTAGATCTGCATAGGTATTTTTAAAGACATCAGTGCTGATCTCCCAGTTCTCGACACAATCATCCAATGTATCATATTCTGCCTGCTCTTGTGCTGTTGCAGAACGAACATACATTTGAACGCTTAAGTTCGCGTTGTGTTTCTGGATCTCTTCGTTCGTCACGACTTTCGCAAAACCATTAATATTCCTGAAAGACTGATACGCATCCAGGATCTTTTTCCGGTGCTTATCTTCAAGGAAACTCTGGGTCTTTTCAATCGTAACCTCTTCTGAGGCGTCAATAAACTGGATCTTTCCTTTCTGCTCAGGGAGTTTTTTCATCCGGCATACGACGACGCACGAATACATAGCGGAATTATAGAATAATTTCGGGCCAAGACCAAGTACACACTCGATTATATCGGCAGCGATCATCTTCTGACGGATATCCCGCTCTGCATCGCGGAACAACACTCCGTGCGGGAAAAGGATAGCGCATCGGCCCGTCTTCGGATTCATGCTCCTGATGATGTGCTGGAAGAACGCGTAGTCGGCCCGCCCCTGCGGCGGAACGCCATACAGGTTCCTGCCATACGGATCCGAGGTGAACGCCTCGCGGTTCCATTGGTTAATCGAGTACGGAGGATTTGCCAGCACCACGTCGAACTGCTGGAGCCTATCGCTCTTCAAGAATGCCGGCTGCGCGAGGGTATCGCCCCTGACGATCTGAAAGTCGTCGATCCCGTGCAGAAAGAGGTTCATCTTCGCGATAGCAGAAGTGATCAGGTTGATATCCTGCCCGTAGAGCTTCAGGCTCCGGTACTCCTTGCCCTGTTCCTTGAGCTGCAACGCCGCGACGAGCAGCATTCCGCCCGTCCCGCAGGTGGGGTCATAGATGGACTCACCTTCCTGCGGGTCGAGCATCATCGCCATGAGCTTGACAAGCGTCCGGTTGGTGTAGAACTCCGCTGCGGTATGCCCGGAATCATCGGCGAATTTCTTGATCAGGTACTCGTAGCCCTGCCCGAGTTCGTCCTGCGGCACGCGGGCAACCGAGAGTGTTTCCGAAGACAAATGTTCTACCAGGTCGCGAAGGACCTCATCGGAAAGACGGCTCTTGTTGGTCCAGGGGGCGTCCCCAAAAATCCCCCCGAGCCTCGCCGGGTTCGCCATCTCAATCTCCCGCATGGCATTCTGGATCCGTGTTCCGACGTCATTTGCAGTCTCGCGGACATCCATCCAGTGAGCCCCTTTTGGAATGGTGAACCGGTGATATTCGGGAAACTGATCGCGTACACCCGGACCATATTCCTGTTCAACCTCAGCAGATTCTTCGTCATAAACATCGCAAATCCGCTTGAAGTAGAGGAGCGGAAAGATGAACTGTTTATAATCACTCGAATCGATGAACCCCCGCAGGAGCACCGCGGCCCCCCAGAAATAACGCTCCAGGTCCTGTTGAGAGATAACCGCCGGCATCAGAGCACCTCTGATTCGGCGAGTAATTTTTTCAGGTGTTCCTCGACTGCTTCGCATTCCTCCGCAGCCATCTTCAGATCTGCAAGGGCTTCGGCAACAGTTGTTGGATCCTCTTCAATGACGGGCTCCACATACAGCGAAATGTTCAGGTTGTAGTCCTGCTGTTTGATATCGTCAAGGGACGCAACCCGGGAGACTCCCGTCGTTGATTCATTTGCTGTATACCAGGAATAGATCTGATCAACATGTTCAGGAAGAAGCTCGTTCTGGTTTTTCCCCTTCTTGAAAAGCCCGGAGGCATCTATGAACAATACCCTGCCCTTATGGCTATCATCTTTCTGCACCCGGAAGATACAGACACAGGCTGCAAGAGTTGTCCCATAGAACAGGTTGGGTCCGAGTCCGATCACCGCGTCAAGGTGGTCACGTTCGATGATTTTCGCCCGGATCTTTCCCTCCGCGCCTTTCCGGAAGAGGGCGCCCTGTGGTAACACAATCGCCATCCGTCCGTGGGGGCTGGCCATTGAAGAGATCATGTGTTGGATCCACGCGTAATCCCCGTAACTCGCCGGAGGCATTCCGGCAAAATTCCGCCCGTAGGGATCGTTCACCCAGACCTCTTCGCCCCATTTTTTCAGGGAAAATGGCGGATTAGCAATCACACAATCAAATTTGCTGATTACATCCCCTTCAAAGAAGGCCGGATGTCGTAACGTGTCTCCCCTGACAATAGTAAAATCATCCAGCCCATGGAGTATGAGGTTCATCCGCGCAATAGACGATGTCGTCAGGTTCTTTTCCTGACCGAATAATCGCAATCTGCGATAATCCTCCCCTTGTAACCTGACATAGTTGAATGCTTCAAGGAGCATCCCTCCGGTTCCACATGCAGGATCATACACCGTATCCGCCTCATTGGGTTGCAGGATTAAAGTCAGAAGCCGGATGACGGGCCTTGGTGTATAGAATTCACCTGCTTTCTTGTTCGACAAATCAGCGAATTTTTTTATAAGATATTCATATGCCTGGCCGGCTAGATGGTAGTGTCTATATAAAGCTGTAAAATTTGAAGACACCCTGTATCCACTCTAAAT
>CAZVYK010000039.1:0-4956 GCA_964630915.1 uncultured Caldisericales bacterium
GGATGTTCTGGAAAGCGTTCGAAAGGGATTTCTATTCTACAGGGCAAACCTGTTCACTGAAGATGGGTTGCCCAAATACTATCACAATCGCCTCTACCCCATTGACATCCACGCCATCGCGTACAGCCTTATCACGCTGGCTGAGTTCGAGGCCCTCGACAGCAGCAACATCGATCTTGCCACCCGGATTTTCACGTGGGCCGCAAGGGAAATGCAGGATGAGAAGGGCTATTTTTTCTACCAGAGGAACAAATATTTCAAAAATAGAATCTCCTACATGAGATGGTCACAGTCATGGATGCTATATGCGATGGCCGTTTTAGCACAGGTTCTTCAAAACAAAGACATAATTGCGTACCAATGATGTCAAAAACAGATCATCAATTGTCATACGTCCTCATAACTCCCGCACGGAACGAGGAATCATTTATTGAACACACGATCAAATCAGTAATCCGGCAGACTATTTTGCCAGTAAAATGGGTCATCGTTAGTGACGGATCCACAGACAGCACTGATGATATTGTAAAAAAGTACACAGAAGAGCATCCATGGATCGAACTGCTGAGAATGCCGGAGCGCAGGGAACGTGACTTCTCTGGCAAGGCACACGCCTTCAATACAGGATACGCAACGACCATAGAACTGAAGAACGATATCATAGGAAATTTAGATGCAGATATTTCATTTGAAGACCCGGAGTATTTTGATTACTTGCTAAAGAAATTCGCACAAGATCCCAAATTGGGCGTCACTGGGACACCGTACAGAGAGGGAGAAGTTCAGTATGACTATCGATTCAGCAGGAAGGAGCATGTCTCTGGAGCTTGCCAGTTATTTAGGCGTGCGTGCTTCGACGCTATTGGAGGATATAACCCGCTGAAAGAGGGTGGAGTTGACCTCGTCGCAGTTGTTACAGCGAGAATGAAAGGTTGGAGAACCGAAACCTTTACTGATAAATATTGTATCCACCACCGCCGAATGGGTACAGCAAATGATCACATATTAATGGCAACATTATTGAGCGGCCATGGTGATTACTGTATGGGTGTACATCCAGTTTGGCAACTATTCCGCTCGATTTATCAGATGAGCAGAAAACCTTTTATTTTAGCAGGAAGTTTGCTTTTGATAGGATATTTGTGGGCCATGCTGACACGGGCACCAAAACCAGTATCGATCGAATTTGTTCAATATAGAAGAAAAGAACAAATGGGATGGTTGATAGACTATTTTAGAAATGCATTAAAACTGCGCAATAACCATCATTAATATGGAACTATATCAAGAAATTAAATGGATTTTCGATAGCTGGGGAGATTTATTATGATAGGTCTTCTACCAGCTGACTACCACGAATACAAATTCAGTGATGTCATTCATGGGCTTGTTGCTGCACTGGTCACGGAAACAAATGGCGGAATTATTAATATAGCCGGGCTCGGTGATTGTATTCCAACGAGATCTGGCAGGGCAGGAATCATTGCCGCTATAAAAGCACTCGACTTGCCACTTGGTGCGCAGATTGGAGTCCCTCTATATTGCTGTCCGATTGTATTTAAAGCAATCAAAGCAGCAGGCTGTACACCGCGATTCATCGACGTCGAGGAGTCTACATATTGTATGTCAGCGGGAGATTTATATGCAAAGCGATCCCAACTTGATGCCGTCATCGCAGTTCACATGTTTGGAAACCCATGCGACATGATAAGCTTGATTGAAGCGGCACAGGGAAAACCAATTATTGAGGACTGTGCACAAGCTATCGGCAGCAAACTCGACGGTCGCATGGCAGGATCATTTGGTATCATCTCTGTTTTCAGCTTTCGTTTAGGCAAATACTTGTCAGTAGGTGAGGGCGGAGCATTGTTTTCAAGTCATATAGATATTCGTAAGCGGCTTACCGAATTAATCACTGCAATGCCCGTTCCAAGCCGAACAAAGGACATTGTCCATATTGCAGAAACTTATATACGATCCATACTTCGTAGAAAGCCTCTTTGGGGTTTGGTTGGCTATCCATTGTGGGCCATATACAACAGAACTGTCGACTATTCCTTACAATCACCTCTTGCCCTAAGCCAAATCTTCAAATCAGATCTCGCCAATACAATTAGTCGTCTTCCGAAGCTTGACTCTGTAATTCTGAGACAAAGAGCCATTGCCGATTTTTACTCTCGCACGCTTAAATTTGGATTGGGAATGCTGTGCGCCGAAAAGCCGAGCACATATTATAATCGCTTTATTTACCCCATTACTTTTCCATCCACGGAACTTCGTGACTCAATGGCAGTATATCTGAAAAGCCAACAGATCGATACAATGACGCCTTATCGCGATATTGCAAGCATAGCCACTACACACTATGGGTATGTTGGTGATTGTCCGGTGGCAGAAGGCATAGCAGAAAGAGTGCTTGTTATTCCAAGTTATTACAGTTTAAAAAGTAAGATTGTGCAACGAATTGCTAACAGTCTGAATGAAGGCTGGATGGAAATTTCTTCATAGTGATTAAATTTATCTTTACAATCGATTACGAGATTTACGGTAATGGCGAAGGTGCGCTGAGAGATTTAGTCTATGACCCAACGGAAAAGTTGATGGCACTTTTTCAGAAATGGAATGTAAATTTCGTAACCTTCGTGGAGGTAGCTGAACTTGAGATGATAGAAATAAACTCGACTGACCAGACGATTGATATGGTCAAGAATCAGATACAAGATTTACACAAAAAGGGATTTGAACTTGGGCTCCATTTGCACCCCCAATGGTATAATGGCCGATACAAAAAGGGAAAGTGGATACTTGATTACAGTGAATATAATTTATGTACACTACCACGAGATCGAATTGTTCAGATCGTTGAACGTGCAATTAAATACTTCCAGGATACTTTAGGAGTGGCCGATTTTGTGCCATTTTCTTTTCGAGCTGGCAATTGGTTATTTCAACCCACAAAACCATTGGCATGCATTTTGGCTGATCGGTCAATACGAGTTGATTCGTCCGTTTTTAAGGGCGGCCTGCAGCGTCAACATGAAATGGATTACCGGCGGACACTAAAGAACGGCTATTATTGGAGATTTACGGGAGATGTGAGTGAACCCACTCCGCAAGGGCGCATCCTTGAATTACCGATTTACACAGTCATGGTTCGACCGTGGAAAATGATTACAAAAAAACGTGTAGATTTGCATTATAAAGCTTCATTAACGGCTCAACACCGAAAAGGCAAATTCTATCGATTCATGGATTTCTTACGGTTGCGGCATCCATTGAAACTCGATTTTTGCCGTATGACAATAGACGAATTAACGCAAATGTTGGATATGGTAATCAAAGAAGACCAAGAGGATCCGAAATCATTTAGGCCCATTGTAGCGATAGGCCACACAAAGGATCTGGTTGATTTTAAGACGCTTGAATCCCTTCTTTCTTACTTGATGAAAAAGAGAATTGCCATATCAAACTTTGAAGAAGTATATGAAAGATGTAACTGAAATATATGTGATTAATCGAGAGGATTATTATGAAGGCAGTTCCTGTTGAAATCACTTGGCATCCGGATCTTCCCATATTTGCGTCTGAATCATTTCTAAAGGCTGTCGGTGATGAATATGGATGGCTGGGAGGTTTCAACGAATCAGGAAAAGTTCGTTGTATATTACCCTATACAATCATTCGAAAAGCAATGGTCAGGATGGTCCGTTTTCGGGTTGAAACCATTCTCCTCTGTGAAAATCTTGATATCATGGAGGAAAAAGCATTTTTAAACAGTGCTGTAGAATATTTCCGATCCATTGGTGTGGATATGATCATTCCGGCAACCACCAATGCAATTTTCCGCGCCTACCCGGATGGTGCCCAAGCTGCGCCATATGGCACTTATATTATAGATTTAGCCCAGTCTGAAGATAGTCTTTGGCGGAATATTCGTAAAACCTATCGCCAAAATATTGGCAAGGCACAAAAGGACGGTGTGTGCATCCGAAGCGGAGTAGAATATCTTGATACGGCGTACATTCTCGTACGTGATACGTTCAAAAGATCGCATCTTCCATTCATGAACCACGATTCTTTCAAACGGTACATACATGGGCTTGGTGAAAACGTCAAGATCATCATTGGGTATTTCCAGGAGATTGCACAAAGCTGCACCATCTACGCCTTCAGCAAATACTGTGCATATGCGGTTTACGGTGGAAGTATAGAGGAAATACATCAAGGAGCAATGAAGCTTGTTGATTGGGAAGCCATCCGAATGTTCAATAAACTAGGGGTTCGGCTTTTTGACTTCGTGGGCGCAAGAATTGACCCGGAAGAAGGATCAAAACAGGAAACGATCAATTCGTATAAAAGGCGATTTGGGGCAACCCTTATACAAGGTTACATCTGGAAATATTCTATACACCCGTTGAAATTTGGGGCCTATTCCCTGGCTGTCCGTATATTCAGGGGTGGAGATATTGTAGACAATGAGTATCATAAGTTAAAGGGAATGACACAACAAAAGGTCTTGGGCTAAAAACGTTGGGACATTAGTGATATTCCGTTTATTGTAATCAATTGTGCAATCAGTAGCATCAATATTGTTGATCAGAAACATCATAAACCTCAAGTAATAATGCATCTTTCGAGACATGAATAAAATAGAAAACGATTGGATAATCAATAAATCAGACCTCATACTGATCACCGGTTCCAACGGGTTCATCGGGTTGAAAGTCTATGAAATTTTACTGAAATGTGGGTTCAAAAAAATCCGTTGCCTGCTCCGGTCGAACAGGAACCTGGCGGCAATGAACCAGCTTGCCGCTTCTGCCAATGCGGATGTGGAGTTTTTTGAAGGAACGCTCTTCTCCCAAGAGGATTGCAGGCATGCCACTCGGGATGCTGCTGTAATCTATCACCTCGCGATCGGCTCAAGCGGGAAATCGTTCCCCAATGCATTCATGA
>CAZVYK010000040.1:0-4939 GCA_964630915.1 uncultured Caldisericales bacterium
GCATCATCAAACAGATATCCCTTCTTGCCGTTGATCTCCCTGCCTCTGGTGGCAAATTTTGCCTTATCCCATAACAGTTCTGCTTTATTACCAACTTCCTTCCAGATACGCATATCAATAAAAGGATCACCATTGAGCAAGGTCTTGAATGTCGGAATGAAACTTGTCCTAAATCCTGTTTGAGCCAGACTTGCATGGTCATAATTCGGATGTACATAATACCGATATGACGGCAGGTGATAATACCGTGACCGACAGACTCCAACCACTTCATACTCCTGCAAGTATTTGGACATCGTTGCCAGATATTCTGGCGCATAGTATTCATCATCCTCTGCAAAGATAATGAATTCCCCCTCCACATAAGGCAATGATGCCATCAGGTTGATGTTCAATGTCTGCTTCGGGTCATCCGATCTTGGGTTTCTCCGCAACAAAGTCGCATATTCAGGGAGATCATTATATTCCGATTCTTTCATAGCAACTTTTCCATCATCAATAATGATCCAGTTTGCTGGTTGACAAGTCTGATCCTGCATCCATCTTTTCAGAAGAGAAAAACAAAGAGGACGATCTCCAGTTGCAGTAATCACGGTAAAATTATTAAACATAACTGTTATCCCATGCTCCTTCAATATGCGGCAGTCCCATTTTCTGCCTCATTCTTCCAGTTCCACCAAAATGCTCCACATCATGCAATACCCATTCACCAGCACACGGAACCCATGATGCCCCACGTCCTTTCGTATGACCGAGTCCCGGAAATTCCTTCAACACCTTATCGGACAAACCCATCTTATGGAGTTGCCACATCGTTGATATACAGGGGGCACCGTGGTGGATATAAGGTTTGTATTTCCTATATTCCTTCACCTGCACCAGTTGAAAGTAAGGGTGTAAATATCTAACCTTTGGGGCATTGTTTATCTTATGACGTTGATGCACTCCCCAATCATGTCCATCAGGTGCTACTGTTTCGGAATACCCTACTCCAAAGGTATCCTCCTCCATCATGTCCAGCATCCCCTGCAACGGAGACTTCACCATCACAATATCTGTATCAAAGAAAAGGACATAAGGGGTTTCCACATATTTTATTCCAAGGTTCATTCCCAGACCATGACCAATATTATGCTCCACAAGGATTGCCGTTATGTTTTCATCAATAGTTGGCAAATACTTTACATAACTTTTGCAGTCAGAATCCTTTGGCGAACCATCCACAACGATGATGGTCATCTCTGGATGAAATTCCCTAATTGACCCGATGGATTTTTTCACCAGATCAACTGAATTCCAACTTACCGTGACCCCTGTTATTGCCTCATCAGGTTTCATCATTTTCTCCCACACAGCATCGTTCCTACATTTTTTATTTCCTGAAACATTTGCTCATCAATAATTTCTCTGATATTAATCAGTCCACCTTCTGGTGTCTGGGATAATTGACCCAATGACCACAAAGGGACATCGGTTGTATCATGGAAACAAATCCAACCTCCCTTCATCACTTTCGGATAAAGAAGATTAAACTCTGTCAACGCATTATCAAGTTCGTGCAGTCCATCAATAAAGACGACTGATAATCCGTCAGGTATTTTGTTAATGCAGTCCTTGATGTCCTCATTATACTGAACAATATTTTGATAATTGCCATTCAGAATATTCTTTTTAAACTCTTCTTTCAATGCAGAAGTGATTCCTTCTGCATAATGCATGGCAACACCCTCAAGTTCAACGGGATAAGGGTCAACCGAAATCACATTCTTGTTTACCAATTCTGCTGCCTTGATCAACACGATTGTTGATGCTCCCGATGCGGAACCGATCTCCACTACATCCCCTTTTGAAGTTTCCAATACCTTGTCGAATAGAAAAGTCACTTCCTCAACCATCGACTGTGGTTTAAAGCTCCTGAATAAATTTATTGCTTCCTTATATACTTCATCGTGTGTCATTGATTTCCCATCCCTCCAATCTTTTTTGCTTTGGTATAAATTTCAAATTTGCTCAAATCAGGATACGGCAGTTCCTTATCTTCATTCGGTATCGGATTGCCTGTAATCGGATCATAAAATTGTTGCATCAATAATAATCCTCTTGTTGCTATCTCTGGCATCATGTAACAATTGATTCCAATGAAGTCCAGATTGTCTGTGTGGTATGAGCATTCTCTCCTGCCAGAAAACCTTGCTCGTTTGAACCAAAGCATCGCTTTATAATCATCTGTCAGGATTGCCCCACCCTTGCTCAATTTCAGATGTTTAAATTGTCCGGTGAAAGAAAGGCATAGGAAAGATTGTTTTGGAAAATACATATCACAAGTAAATCTCAAACAGGAGTCCCATGTCCGACTTCCTTCCAATCTGTATGCACCTTTAATAGTGTTTCCTTCCACCGGACGAAATTTTACCCGACCACCTGCCATGATAATGGCACAAGGAACTGATGGATAGGTTCTAGCGGGAATCGTGATTTCTTTTCCTTCAATTCCTTCATAGCAAAGACAGAGATACAAAGCATTGGAAGCATTATCCACAGCAATGGCATATTTTGCTCCTGTGTAATCACACAATGCTTTCTCAAAATCTTCCGTGATTTTATAAATACCACGAGAATTCATATTTTACCTTTCGTGAAATCTTATTATTTTACTCTCAACCCTTTTTATGTTTTTTAATTCTTTTTCCCAGATAACAAGTGTTTTATACCCAAAAGGCTTGAATATTTTTTCTCTATCTTTTGGATTATGTCCTCTGTGCCAATGATCTCCAAATAATTCTATGATCTTTTTTTGACCATTACAATTTATAAAATCTGGATTCTTGCCATTAATAATAACTTGTCCATCTCCAACAAACTTCCATTCATTTGGATATAATTTATTTAATAAATTAAGAATAGCAGTTTCTGGTTTATTTGGTGAAACATAAGTCAAAACTTTTCTGGCATATTCTGGATTTTCCCAATGCTGTTTAGAAGCTTGACTTATTCTTCTTTTTGTTTCTTCTGTTAATTTTTTCCCTTTATTTTTTTTAGATAATATTTTTCTTGTTTCTTGAGATATAATCTTTCCTTTATTGCCTAAACTTATCTTTATTCTTGTTTCTTCAGAAGGATTCATTTTCCCTAAAGATATATTTTCACAATGCTGTTTTGTAAAAATTAAACCTTTATGATTTTTCGACATTTTCTTTTTTGTTTCTTCGGAATGCTTTTTACCTAAATGTTTTACTCTATTTGATTCCAAAACTTCTGGGGAATAAACATTTGTTTTCCCCTTATGCCAAGGGATTTGTCCTTTATGAACCAAACTCATTTTGAGCCTTGTTTCTTCGGAATGCTTTTTGCCTAAATGTGCTTTATTGTGACCATGAACAAATCTTTGCTTTACTATTTGCCCACAACCACATTCACAATATTTAAGATTTTGTTTTTTACCCTCTGCCATCATACTCCTCCAGAAACTGTTTCTCCAACTCAAGCATTTTCTTACTGCGGTTATCAATTTTCTTTGCTGGTATTCCTGCGTAAACTGACCACGGCAATGTATCTTTATTGATTAAACTGTATGCTCCAAAAGAACCACCTTCCTCAATCCTGACTGCTGGCATAACGGTTGATCCTGTACCCAGTATCGAATGACGTTTAATTATAATCTGTCCTGATTTCATTTCCGGTTTAAATTTCATTGGTATCGTTGGATTAGTCAACGAATTTCCATAATAGTCATCCGACTGTGAAATAAGATTTACCCTCATAGAAAGACCAACAAAATCTTCCAGAATAATCCCAGCACCACCAAACAGATAACAACCACAAGCAATATGGACATGACTGCCAATGGTGATCCCATCTCCACCGGAAATCACACAGAAATCATCAATACGGACATTGTCCCCGATGGTGATTTTTTCTGGATTGTAAAACACAGCACGATCACTTATTCTACAATCCTTGCCAATCCATTTAAACTCCATGCAATCCTCCATGTAATACAAACCCCTCTTCCGCATGAACGCACGTTATTTTATTTATCAAATAACTTTTCAATCCTTTCTCCTGAATCCACTCCTTACATCTATCCCACAGATCGGCATCAGCAGGTCTTCCCTCTGGCAGTTCCTTATAGGTATCTCTGAATCGGAAAGGAATGGTTTTCACATTCATACAGACTGATGACTTGATGATTCCACCTGCCAACGGAAGAAAAGGTTGGATTTCATCTTCAGTAATATCCTCTGGAAATATTCTGTCACCATAAATGGATCGGGTGCATATCCAATCTGCCTGTTCAATATTGATTATCTTTGCAATCTCTTCAAGGTGGTTCGGTTCCCAGTAATCATCATGATCAGGGAAACAGATATAATTGCAACCGTCCGCTTGAGCCACATTCATCCCAAAATTAACAGCATTGCATCCACCAACACTCCACAATGCTGTCGGATTATCAAAATACAAATCCCTCTCCATTGCGATAGGCAAATTCTTAAAATAAATTTGATTCATGGGGAACCATCGCAGAATATTTATAAATTCCTGATCATTACTATATTTATCCCCGATGACATACACCTTAAAATCTTTAAAGGACTGACTAAAAATCGTCCTCAATAATCTCCGCAAGTAAAAGGGTGTTTTTTCATCTGGTCTTCTATATGTTGCTATCACTATTCCTATCACTTTGTTGCCTCCACAATTAATTCTTTATGGTATGGACGACTTTCCAGATTTTCCAACTCTTTGTAATTACTTTTTCTCCATTCCTTTGAACTGATCTTAAAAAATCCAGCTTTTTGAAAAGAACTTATCAGTTCATTAAAATCATAAATGAAGAGGTGACCCCACAATCTCATACCCTCATTAATAAACTTGCAAGGTGATTGCGGAAACCATCCGACATTGGCAAATTCACTAAACCTGTTTTGCTCATAGC
>CAZVYK010000041.1:0-4886 GCA_964630915.1 uncultured Caldisericales bacterium
GCCCAGCCGGTGGTTCCTTCTTTTGTTTTCAAATAGCCCTGCTTCTGGAAGCGTTGGTGCTTCGGGGCGGTATTATAGCGGAAAGTTCGATAAAAAGCAAACAGAAAAGAATGAGGACACAAGGACTCAAGAATCTAAGGACTCAAGACGGTGGAATTTTCTGAATTATTTTTTTTACCACGAAGACAGGAAGAAACACGAAGAATGAGGTTTGTTGATGAACGGTGAATCTTAAATAAATAGGACTCTTGGACTCCAGAAATAAGGAATTTTGTTGATTTATGCAGGAAAAGGGAATTTGTGTAAAGAATATGGTTTTTAGGGTTTGAGGTTGCGGAAGGACGTTGTATGATATGGCTACAACTTTGGCAGAAGGGAAATGAAGGAGATCCATTTCCTGGCCGTGGCGGATGGAGAATTTTAGCCACAGAGGGCAGAGTGACACAGAGAAAAACAATTTATTACGAAGTGCGTGAAGGACATGAAGGTTAGAGATGGAAATTTGATTCGATGAGGGCGGAAAGATTTTCTATTGTGATTGGTTTAGATGAAAGGGCGAGAAATATTAAATGTGAGGGGAAATGGGCGAATGTTATGAGAATAGAAGAGATAAAAGTATCAAATCCTGCTCCGTTCTCTGCTACAGAGCAGCAATAAAGGCTATTGATTAAAATAGGAGAATATAGTGGAACTAAACATCCCTTTTCATAATATACAAGGTGATCCGGTCGCTGCATTTCTTTTACAACAATTAGAGACTAATGGGCAAGATCTTCTTTTAGATAAAGCTACCGTGTTTTATCAATTTCCTATATACAAAGAGCTTGATGGAGATATCGTTAAAGCGAGTATTCTTATAGTATCTGAGAATTATGGCATTATTACCTTTGGGCTTTTTGCAGACAGTGCAGAAAAGGCTATAACCTCATTATCTTGCATCAACGCCGAACTTGAACAACTAGTTAGTTTACTCTTTTCTAGACTTTTAAGAAACAAGGAACTGAGGAAAGATAAAGTGCACTTGAAGTTTCCAATTTCTTCATGCATTTATGCTCCAAGTTTGGAAAATTATGAGGACCCGGGATTAGAATCTGAGATTTTAATCAATGACTCAGATTTGTTTAAATACATAAAGTCAATCCAAATTACACCTTTGGATGAGATAACCAAACAAGAGATTATTTCAACCATTGATGGCTCTAAAGCCCTAATAAGAAAAAAAGATAGAAAACTTACAAAGGAACACGAAGACACAAAGGGGGGCTTAATTGTTCAACTTGAATCAGAAATTGCTCTTTTCGACAAAAAACAAAGACATGGATATAGTATTCCCGTCGATGGGCCTCAAAGAATTCGAGGACTAGCGGGTTCGGGAAAAACCGTGATCTTGGCAATGAAAGCCGCTCAGACACATTTACAATACCCTGACAAACAATTACTATTTACTTTTTACACTAAAAGTTTGTATCAACATGTGAAGCGTCTTATTACCAGGTTTTATAGGCAGTATGATGATAAGGATCCAAACTGGGATGTCTTACATGTAATGCATGCATGGGGAGGTAAAAATGTCCCAGGGGTTTATTATGAGGCCTGTAGATACAACAATATTCGTCCCATGTCATTTATTGAAGCCAAAACACAGGCATTATTAGCTAATAAGGAAATATTTCAATATATATGTTCTGAGTTGATAAGAACATGCGATATAAACACGATGTATGACTATATATTTGTTGATGAAGGGCAAGATTTTTGTGGAGAGTTTATAAATCTCTGTAGAATGTTGGCAGTTGAAGAAAGAGTAGTGTGGGCTTATGACGAATTGCAAAATATCTTCAACGTGAAAATCCCTAGTCCTGGCGAAGTTTTTGGAACTAATGCGAAAGGGGAACCTCTATCTATTATAAGAAGTGATATTGTTTTGCATAAATGCTATAGAAATCCAAGAGAAATCATCGTATGCGCACATGCGTTGGGATTCGGAATTTATAGTGATAAAATTGTGCAAATGCTTGAAAATAGAGATCATTGGGTTGATGTTGGATACATCGTTAAAAAAGGAAACTTTACGCCAGGAAGTGACACAGAGATTTTCAGGCCCGAAGAGCATACGACGCTAACCGTTTCGAATAACTCTACCATTGATGATATTATTAAATGTGAGTCATTCGGTAATTTAGAGAAAGAGGTAAAATGGGTCTCCCGTAGTATCGAGGGAGACTTGAAACAAGGCCTGAAACCAGATGACATCTTAATTATTATTGTCGATGACAGAAACTTTAAAGTGTATGCAGAAGCATTCCGTGATTATTTTAGAAACTGTATAGAAGAGATAGGAATCTATAATACACAGAATGATTTTTATGGTGTTTTAGAGTTTCAACAGGACAACTGTATTACGATAAGTACAATCAATAAAGCAAAAGGGAACGAAGCATATATGGTCTATGTTGTCGGAATTGATTCTTTGTTTACTTATCATTCGGTAAGAAACCGAAATAAAATATTTACTGCAATGACAAGGGCAAAGGCATGGGTTCGACTAACGGGTTTGTTTCCACTTGCAGATATGTGTAAAAAAGAAATTGATATTGCGAAACGCAATATCCCATATATCAAATTTAAATATCCTACTCACCAAGAAATAACTGTGATGCGTCGCGATTTGAGTGCTGCAGCAATAAAAGAACAGGAAGCCGATAGGATGATAGACGACTTGTTACAGAATTTAAGCGAAGAAGAATTAAAAGCAAGAATTACGAGTAAAGTAAGTACAAGAAAGTATAAACGGTTTAAACCTAAAGGTTCTTAATCAATGCAGTATTCTGGAAATATTTCAGCGAGTATAAATTCAGTTTGGGCCATCTGTAAAAAAACAGGAATAGGAATCAGGCACAATGAATATCCAGAGATTAAAAAAAAGGCCATAAATTTAAAAGAGAGAAACTATTCTGAGATCTGGAAGTTTTTATTAGAGAATAATTCTTATAATATTCTCTTACAAGACTTCAGTTTTTTCGTTTTTGAAGAGAAAACAACCGGGCTGAATTTTTCTTTTTATGAGGTACCCGCGAAACCACCAACTATCGAAGAATATGCAATTGAAATGTATCAAGAAATTGCCCCTTATCTAAAAGATGAAGATTACGCAGATATAATTGAAGAATTTGAACAGTATGCTATAGAGTATCCAACAAAAATGGGCATAACGCCAGTAAGATATGATTACTCTCCCCAAAGCCATACTCCTGGAATACATCCAGCATCACATATGCATATTGGTTTTGAAAATGAAATTCGGATATATGTGGATAAAATATTAAATCCTTTAGCATTTTTCTCATTTGTTATAAGACAATTTTATCCTGATAAATGGTTATCTGAAGTTTTATCAACAAGAAATCTTAATATTAAAAATAATATAAGAAGAAATTTGGACAGATTGCCTGATAAGTTTAGACATGAGTACGATGAATATGAAATGCTTCTAGTTTAAAGTTTCGCATAATGCAATAATCAACGTGCAAAAATCCATTGGGCTTTTGGGATTTTTAAATGCAAGATTCATTAGAGGTTCCTTTGTGGCATTCTGAATGACGTTTGGGCCACTTGGAACTGGATTGATCGGGGTGGCGTGTTTCGATCGATTAATGGTTATTGGCAATTTATTATTGGCGAAGGGGCGTGGCCGGAGATAGAGATGGGGTTTTCGGGGTGGTTGGGAATGTGTTTAAGCGGAGAAAAGTGCCTTCAGGCACTACCTCAGGTACGTTTTAATGGCGGTGTCTTATAGACACGGAAGATCCGCTGTTAAAACGCACGAGGGAAAATCAGTTACAACAGGATGCTAATATGGTACTTGATTTGAAGATAACATCACAGGACGCTCTTAAAAGAATCTCTTCATTTATGGATGAGCCGAAAGGATTCTCGTGTTTCAGGGACACTGGCAAAAAACCTTTTATGGGGCGAATTAAAGGAGACCACTTTTTTGTTTATAAGAAATCAGGTTACTGCGCAAACTCCTTTAACTACACAGGCAGTTTTAATCCGACCTGTTCCGGAATCATTACGAATACTGATTTCGGCTGCACTATTCACGCAAGGTTTGGCATCCATTCTTACATGAGAGTCTTTGCGATAGTATGGTTTTCAATGATAGTGTTTTTTTTGTTGATAGGCTTACTTTTGCTTTTTAGTGGTTATCTAACAAATTCCATCGGTCCGGCCGCTTTCCTTGCTGTTCTGGTTCCTTTAGGAATGATGGTTTTTGGAATACTCATGATGTATATAGGCAATAAATTGGGTAAACGTGAAGAACAGCGTCTCAGAGAGTTTTTTCTTGAATTATTTAACGATGTGCGTCAATGAAAGTAACTTGCTCAGCAAGGCGAGAGTTATAAAACGCTGAGGGAGGAGATAGGATTTTCGGGGTGGTTGCGACTGTGTTTAAGCGGAGAAAACCACCTCCCCTCGCAGCGCGAGGTACTCCCCCTTGAGATAAAGAGGAGAGCTTTTTAAAAGCATCGGCACGATGTGCCTCAAAGTGTCTTTAGGCACGGAGGTTCTGTACGTTTTAATGGCGGTGTCTTATAGACACGGAAGATCCGCTGTTAAAACGTATAAAGGGGTAAGGGGGAGAGCTTAAGGGGGGCGGGCGTGTTTTCTAAACATTTGACCGCGCTGGGGTCGTGGAATTTTTCCTGAATCAACAGATTCTTCACGTGCGTTCGGAATGACACGGCGGGAAGGGGATTTCAGATTGCAGAGTTGAGATTTCCGAGGGGTCTGGACGGGCACAGACTTACACGGGCGGATTGTTTCGCCGCAAGGGGGGGAGTGTGGGGTTGTGGGGGCTTATTCAACGATTGGGGCTTTGAGGG
>CAZVYK010000042.1:0-4787 GCA_964630915.1 uncultured Caldisericales bacterium
GACCTCCCTCGATCCAGCAAAATCTTATCACATGGGCTGGATCCCTGTGAGGGGGTCAGGTCACCTTTGCGGTGAGCAGATCGGGGGTCATGGTCTAGCCTCGTCGCCGGGGTATAGTAGGTTGAGGATAGGAATCCCGGTTATTTCGCTAATCCGTTGCGCGAGCCTCCGGGAGGGAATCCGCTTTCCGGATAGAAGCATTGAAAGATGGGCATTCGTAATACCGAACTCCCGGGCAAGCTCGGAGCCGGAGAGGCCCTTTTTTGCTTTGTATTCAACAAGATTAGCGATCCGCATCTTTGTCTCCGCGACTATCTTAACTATTTGCTACTTTTGTGTCAAGATAATTATTAACATTCTGCTATTTTATGCAGGGCCCCCTTGTCTTTAACGGATTGTTAATTTACGATAGTCAAGAAAATGGGTATTCGTGAAAATATCAGACGGGAAATCGCTAGGCTAGGGTACGGTACAAACCTTTCCAAGTTCTGCAGGGATAAGGGCCTATCGACTGTTTATCTTAATCAGCTTCTGAATAGCCGGCGCCGATACAACGAAGACCTTCTCAATAAGATTGCCAAGGCCCTTGATGTCCCGGTTTATCAGCTTTTTGCTGATGAGCCGCTCGTTCCTTTCCCTCAAGTCCGTGACGAACATGCCGCAGCGGCCCTTGTCCCGGATCGCTTCGAAAAGATCAAGCTGTTCGAGGACGCATTAAGCCTAGGCCCGGGCAATGACGTCTCTGAAATCCCTCCGGCCGACTACCTCCCCTTCCTTAAGAAATACCTTCCGCGCGGTTACAAGTCAGATCCAGATAGGATCGTCGCCTTCCCCACAACCGGAATCAGCATGCGCCCGACCATCAACCCTGGCTCTGTAGTCTGGATAGACAGGAAGGATATCTCCCCGAAGGAAGGGGAGATCTATGCCTTCTGGCTTGAAGATCGCCAAGCTATCACCGTAAAGAGGCTGATTAAGCATACTAAGCGTTATTGCATAATCGACGGGGACAATAAGGACGCAGAGGACCGCCGGTCCGAAGATCTCCGCGAATTTCCAATGGCAATTGACTGCAAAGAGGATGATGACGATAGCCATCTCTGGCCGATCCGTGGGCGAGTGATCTGGATTCTCAATCGGCTTATTGAAGCGCCAAAGAAATAGCCGATAAGCGCGAGAGGCGCCCGGGCCGGAGGCCGCGGGCCCAATCGATATTAGAGGCTCCATAAAGGAAGCAGGGAACGCGCCTCATAACAAGAGACGAAGTGGAGAGACACATCTTCTCAGATCATGCTCTAATGACTGTACGGGGAAGAGGACCAGAGGAATATGGGCCGCGGCTAATTCGTATCCAGGGCTCGTGGCGCTGGGCAAACCGGAAATCCTGAAATGTCGGTGCAATTAAAGGACTTTGACCGTTTTACAGAAGAACATTTCCTGCTTCTGTTTCTTTATATATCAGATGAATGGATCAGCAGGACCGTTGAGAAGGTTGAACTTATTTCGGAAGTTGAGTATTCGCATAAAGCTTCCTTTCAGATTAAGATTTCCGAAGCCTCTCTTTCTTCCCTCTACGACCAAATGGATCTTATTGCGCGATATTGGGCCAACAAAGGAAAAGATATTTCGACATCAAAGTCCGTGGCGAAGCTAAAGGAAAAGGTTGCGGACTTGATGTCCAAGTATTTCAGGGATGGCCGGCCAAAAAACGTGGTTATCCCTCTCTTTCAAAGCAACAAGGATCCGTTAATCGAACTTGATATATCGCGAGAAGGTTCCCCCGGCCTTCTCGAAGTCCTTAATAGAGAGGAGGGTTCGGACTTATCTGTAGATCTGCTAGATCTTGTCTTCTCTCTCTATTTTAATACACGCTTTATTGCAGAAAACCGCAATATCGTTTGCTGTATCACGAAAAGTTATCCTAAGCAAGTTCTGCGAAGGATAAAGAATGTAAAAGATCATACAAGCTTCATTCTGAGCGAGCTTGATGGATGCATTTCTGACGTAGATAAGGACGATTTAAAGAAATTACTTCAAGAACAAAAAGTTCAAGATAGATTAGATGGCCTTATGCAGAGGTCCAGTGAAATCGCCCGCAATATTTTTAAGAATGACCTTGACTTCACATTTTACACGCACCCATTTCTCTTATTGCATGAATATGACGTTATTTTCCGTGATAAGTCGAAGCCAATCGGTCCTTGGCTTCTTGAATTTATTAGCGACTGCGAAGCCTATTTAACCGCCTTTTCGCCTTTGGCATCTAAGCATCCGGATTCGGCGCACTTCCTTGAAGGATTTGTGGATAGATACCTTTTCTATGTCAGAACGACAGCATTGCTGGATACTCCTTTCTTAATCAAATATTCGAAGAGGAACATAGAAAATCGGTTTCTTAGAAGATATACAGCAGGCTGGAAAGATACGAAGTCGGCAATTGTCCAATTACAGCAAAAGGAAGATGCGACACTCGGAACCAGGTTATCATTATTGCCCGCTCTAAATCTTATAAAGCGGTTGCGCATATATTTGTTGAATTACTTTATTGCGCGAATGGACCTTCTTGGCCACGGGCAGAGTTATCATTTTGAATTTTCAACCAAAGACCACGAAATTGATGTGCTAACTTGTGCCCTACAATATTCCAAAGATGGCAGCGCATGTGCAGGCAATCTAAGCAAACACTTCGAAGTAATTAATTTTAAGAGTGGCCATTTTCACGCTTATTCTGCGAAGAAAGAGTTCTTCGATGAGAAAGGCTCGGTAATAGATCCAGGCAATTTTAGACTAATACTGTGGCTGAAGATTAGATTAATAACGCCAGTCCTATTTTGTGCCGTGACGTTCATTGAGCTAATTGGGCTATATCGTTTGATATCGGTCATTGATTTTGGTCAGCTAAACAACTTCATCGGCATCGGGGTGATATCGATAGTAGGTACCCTTACGATTAGGTATAGTCCAGGCCCTATCGTGACTTGCTTGATTCGCAAATGGCGACGTATAATAGTCTTCGGCCTGGCCCTAAATGTATTAGGGGTGGCAGGATGTATGTTCATCATAGCCCTGGGGCGTGCTGGACTTATATCCATATTACCGATTCTGCTATGTTTTCAGAAGATCTGTTTTGCATCCTTTCTTGGCTGGATATTGTACGAGCTCTGTCTTGGCCGTCTGCCTGTTTTCTTGAGGGGATGGATATTGGGCATTTTGGGGTATAATATCGAAGGAGATTAAGATGAAGCCAAAAGACCACTTTTTACATGGATCTCCGAGAGCAAAATCTCTTTCAGAAAGCAGTTTAGATTCGGGCCCATTTCCCCTAAAATCCAGGGATGTCCAAGTATTTTTTGAGAGATTCGAAAAGGACAGCAAGAACAGCGAAACGCGTTCCGACGGAAAGGCCCAAGAGGAACCGGTACGAAAAGATTGTAAGTGACGTGAGGGGCGATTTCTAGAAACCGATATGCCCCGTCGCCGTGAAGGCCCCGTAAAGAATACCCAAACAGGCTATTACTTCTTCGACTCCTATGTCGGCCTGGGCCCTGATCGCCAGCGGATCAGGTTTTCCCTTCATACCCAGGATTCCGGCCGGGCCCAGTTCCTCTTCGAGCAAGAGTGGAAGCGGGTTTGGGCGGAGTATTACGGAGTTAAGACGCCGCGCTCCCAGGCTGCCGCCAAGCTCGGCGACGCTATTGAGGAGTTCGTGAAGTACGAGCGCGACGTCAGGCGAGCACGCGAATGGAGGACGATCCAGGCACGCCTGGGATTTGCCGCGGCGGTTTGGGGCCCGGTCCGCCGTGTCTCTTCTATTAACCATGATGATCTAACGCGCCTCGACAAAGCCCTCAAGGAAGCTGGCAGGTCACTGCACACAATTAACCACTATTTCGCACTTTTAAAGACCTTTTTCTCCTGGGCGATAGACAAGAACTATCATCCGGGGCCTAGCCCCATTAAAGCCGTCCGGCCCTACATCGTCGACGACAAGAGGCGTGCCTATTCGCCTGAGGAGATTGAGAAGATTCTCGAGGCAGCCGCCAGGATCGAGAAGGAGGCACGTCCGGCAGATCTCATTATGAGGAACGGACGCCGTATTGTAACAATGCTCCTTCTTACAGGGATGCGGCTGGGCGAATTTTTAAATATGAAATGGTCGGCCGTCCAGGGAAGCCAGATAGTCTTTCTCCGAACAGAGACGAAGCAGCGGAGAGAAAAGGTCATCCCGGTAACTCCTGCCATCCATAAAATCCTTGACGAACTGCTCAAGGAACGGAAGGACGAATATGTCCTCCCCTTGCGCCGGCGCCACGGCGTTATGAATGCCGGGTATGCAGACAATCTCATCAGGAAGATCCGGGAGCTCACCGGGATCAACGATTTCGTTCTTCACGGCCTGCGCCACACAGCGTCTACGATCATGGTCTCCGAGGCTCTGGGGCGTGGAGTCGGCATTGCCGACGTAATGCAGGTTCTAGGGCACTCCCAAGTCAAAACGACCATGAAATATCAGCACGCCGACCTATCCCGAATGCGCCGGGCGGTCGAGGTTCTCGGGCAGCGCGCAGGCAGGAAGGCGAAAGTTGACAAGGGAAAATCGTCCGGCTATACTGGGCCGGATGAAAAGCTTGGCAATCGCGCTAAATCAGGGAAGAAATAGCGAGATTTGGTCAAGATTTTCTTCTCTGAATAATTAAGCTGTTGATAACAAATCGCTTAGAGCGATTGTTATATGGCTAGGTAGCTCAGTTGGTAGAGCAGAGGACTGAAAATCCTCGTGTCGGCGG
>CAZVYK010000043.1:0-4764 GCA_964630915.1 uncultured Caldisericales bacterium
GCTCCATGCTACAATTATTTCGGCCTTACTCCACCATTTATTGTAGACGCTAACATTATACATCCTTGAAATATTGAACAAGAAGGATGCTTGCCTTGATCTACTCTGTTATCCATACGGTGGTGGTGTGAACTTTAACCCCTCAGCAGGTTGTGCGTCATATAGCTGAGTAAAGATTTCAATCAATGCCTGTTTTGCTGCCTCTAGCTCTTCGTCGCTAAAGAACAGATTTCGTTCCGCAAAAAGATCGGGAAACCGATTTGGCCCCTTTTCCTGTAGTTCCACGATGGTTTTTACCCCAACGATAATTTTTCCCTGCCAAGGATCATTTCCACGCCAGTAAAGGAATAAGATGTAATCCACCCCACGGTGGTACACATGGGCAAAGCACTGGCTTGGACACCAGATCAGGGTTTCGTACCATTCAGATATTCTGATTATTTACCTTGATCCCTTGAATTTTGAAGAATAGTTCCTGAGCCTCTCTTGAGGTCGCCTGCACATAAGCTGTAGTCGATGAAGAACGGTAACTAGCCCTTGGCGACTCGGCATCGTTCATCCAATCCTTCGAAACATTATGCACGCGTTTTATAACCTCAAAATCGAATTCCGCCTCAAACTCAGCATCATCATCTTCTAAGCGCAGGTATTTTTTATGGACTCTGACACCTGCTACAATATTCTCTTTTAGTATGAAATACGTCATTGGATCAATGTCCAGGGTTATCGTGATCGTGTCATTGATATGAATGCTTTCCAAATCTTCATCTGAATGGAGATCAGAGAAAATCGTGGAAAACAAGGTTCGATGATTCTCGTCGTGGCTCTGAAAATAAATGATGCCCATCGCGACCTCTTATCTTGAACCATGTTCGACACAAATCAGCGTTGATCCGCCTTTACTCCTTGTCGACTTTGAGTGACGCCAGCACTCTGTCCACAGCCGTCAGATTTACATGAGTTTCTCGGAGTTCAGTAGCCGCTTTCAAAGCATCTCGGCAGATAGCAACGATGTTCATTGGAATACCTCTCGAAGCCTCAAATATTTTTAATATTGCTTGGTCTGTAAAAACATACTCACGCCCCGCAGTTCTACAGCGAAAATTTACCATAGCTGCTACATCTTGTTGTGAGAATGGGAGCAGAGTATGGTATCTGGCAGAACCATAAATTATAGGGTTCTTTTTGTCGATCATTTCAGGGGTACTAAAACAGATTACTTGCAACCCTTTACCGACTCCATTTTTGGTTTCGGTTGCTTGTATTATGAGTTCCCAAATATCGTTTGGCAAATCTTGAGCATTATCAATCAACCAGATTGTTTGAAATTCATTACGCGCTCGGTTTTCCAAGTGCCTTCGGATGGTTTGAACCTTTTCGGCATACCTACCTTTTGTCGAAAGGTTATAGGATTTCAGAAGAGAGGCGACAGCTTCCCTATTGTTTTGATAAGAATCCCCATTGAAAGTGATTACCGAATACGCATCATTCGGCCAAAAGAGAAGTTGCAGCCTGAGAATAAAAGACGTTTTTCCTAGCCCCCGCTCTCCAATCGTGATTTGAAGTCCTTCGCGATTTTTTATTCCTTTAATAATATCTTTTGATACCACTGCGAGATAAGGCGACATATAATAGAAACGGGAATCGACCTGGCCTTGAGCGAAAGGCTCCTCAACGAAGCCCAACGTCTCAAGCACCTTTTCGTAGTCAGCGTCAAGAGAAACTACCATTTCTTTACGCCCTATTGTCATTCATAATAGTTTATAATAGTGCATAACTAATTATAGTATTTCGTCGGGAGAAATTGATATGCCGCGCACGAAGATGTTTTCCGAGGAATCGATCAGCCTTTCAATTAGGATGCCAGTTACGATGAAAGAGGCGATTGAGAAGAGGGCTATCAAGGAACGTCGCTCTGTAAATCAGGAGGTTGTTCGTCTACTCCAGATTGCTCTCGAATCGTTAGAAGAGAAAGAGCAGAATCCAAAAGAAGGATCGTAGCCCTCTCCAGGCTAAGATTTTCCCGTTCGGCAAACCTTGATACCTGTATCATGATTGCTTCTGGGATACGCACGCGTAGGAGTCCTTCCTCAGTCTCAGCCATCTTGCTGTTCCTTTCGGGAATTAATTCATTATAAACTATTATAACTTAATTCCTTCTTTCGGGAATGCCCTTTCGCACCTCAACTGATTTCTATCTTGATAGGGGAATCTCGGCCCACCATGAATCGGCATGGTGGGTTATTTATTTTGGCGTTCAGGATTTATATGGAGGATTTTCCCCAATTTGCTTTTCCACCATCCCGATTCTATTGAATAGAATTTATTATTTAACTATTACTATTTATAATAGTTGATGATAAACTATTATAAATACATACCGATAAGAAAAGATTATCGGTATGTATTTTCGTTGGGATCATGCGCGATTACCTGAGGAAAATGATTATGATGGGGGTTTATTGAATGTCTATTGAGTAATAAAGTTAGCTCTGGATTGAATGTCGGACATAGTAAAAGACAGAAAATAATTCAGCAGCTTTTAACTATAATAGGACTGATTTGGATGCACGGGCAGACGGCTAAAGATTTACAACCCAGCTAATCATTTCTGTCGTAGTGGTTTTTTTATCAACCGAAATAAAAGATAGTTTCTTTTTAACATGTAAAAAATAAATTCTTCATTTAGGAGACCGATGAAAAGTTGGCTTCGCTATTGCGGGGATCGCCAATAACTGCTTTTTCCATTACAGGTGGACACTCCGAATTCATTGTTTGCGCGATATGGCACTTTGAATTTCCTATTCAACACCCGTCATAAATAATGGTTCCCCTTATAAGCACAAAGATTACAATTCTTTACAGATAAAGAGTTACGAAATTTTCAACGAAGACTGCTGTAAAAATTCCTACACCTGCCCCAGAATCTATTAAACCTACTTTAACCTTGATTACTCGGAATGGCTCCGCAACTAGCTTCGCAATTGGGGAAGGTGTAAGATACTGCCCAGAAGCAGCTCGCGTTTCGCGATTTATCGGCTGAGATACTTGCAAACTCAAGAGTTCGTTTTGTTCCAGAAGGTGGAACTCTGATTTACTCATTAATTTTTGTTTCTTCGCATCAATATTAGAAAAATCGACTTCCAGACCCGTGTCAAGTTTGACTTGTAAACTGGTAAGAAAGGGGTAAGAAACCATGTAACCATAATTTTGTATATGTCAGTATTCTATAAATCCTTTTTGTGATTCTTACCCCATTCTTCCTTGGATCGTGTTTGAAGGCGCAAACTCATGGACAATTTCTACTATTTTCCTTCTAGCTTGATCTGGAAGGATTTCCCACTGCTGATTTACTAATTTAAGATCTGAATCAGGGATGGGTAAACCTGAAACAGTATAAACTTTATCTCCCAAAATCGGAGCCAAGAGGTCGGCAGTCTTTTTTGTCGCTGGTCGTTTTCCCCTTATTAGTTGGCTCATTAATGACCGAGATATGCCAACGTATTCGGCAAAATCTCCGATAGATGGCAATCTCTTCTGGCCCCCCTTATTTTTTCGCTGGTATTCCTGAAACTTCAGAAATAACCAGTCCTTGAAGGCATCATTATTGGCTACTGCATCTTCAATCAAGGCATCATCCTCATCGACCATCTCTTCCCTCCGTCTCATTCTGCAATCAACACAAGCATATCCTCATTTATTATAAATGAAAATAACAAAACGGAACAAATATAGTTAAAAATAACGATATGTCAATATTATCGAATTTTCGTCTTTTTATATTCAATTCTAATAAGTTATAAACAAATTATTTGCGGTGCAATCTGAGTATAAAATATCAAATCGTGAATATTTGTAACATTTTGTATTTATGTAATCAATATAATAAGTGAATAACTAATTATACAAAGATCGTTTGGATTTATCGTATTGACTCAATGTGTCAAGTATGGTAATCTGTGTCTTGATGTGCCACATGTGTTAGTGGCTGGATGGGTTTCCTCAGTAACTGAATGGGTTTTTCATCCTAGCAAACAATAAGTGGAGGTGATCTCATATGACAAATCCACAAAGCGATCCCCAAGTATTGCTCATGCTTGAGACAATCATCAGCTATTATTCAAAAATTGGGGCAACCATTGATTCCAATTATAGCGAAGTAGCGCGTATTTTGTTCAACAACCTGACCTTAAAACCAGAGTCAACTAAATCGTGCTGGTCGGGGAAATATCTTCGTCAACAAATCACAGGATCACAGGACTTATCTTCTCCTTTGATTATAGCAATTGAACTTGAATACCAGCACCTTCAAAATCCAAAAGAGATTGAAATGGAGCTAGTTCCGATATTAGCTCAAAAAGGTTTTGTTGTAGAAAACTCTTTATGCTTCCATAAAAATAGATTTTGCCCGATCTGCCATTCCCCTTTTCTACCCTACCATTCTAGCCAAATCTATGACAAGCCCGAATGTCGCTGGATTGGCAGGAATTATCGCATAGTTTAGGAGAGGAGATGAAAAATGAAAAGAGCGCGTAGAAGAAGAGTAACCAAAGAGGTCACAGGTGGGGAAAAATAAATTTAGACTTGGGTGAGCCTCTGACCGTTCAGAAGAATCTGGAATATCTACTGGAATACATTATGAGTTCGAGTGAAGATTCGATGGTGCAGCCAATGAAAATTCCCAATTCAGTGGGGGTTTGGCACTCTGTCTGTAAGCGTCTGAATAAAATGGCTGAAAAACAGGCCCAAGGGCCGAAATAAATG
>CAZVYK010000044.1:0-4645 GCA_964630915.1 uncultured Caldisericales bacterium
AATTGGAACCCCGCCTGCGACCTGGCCGACCGCCCGGACAAAACTATCGACATCAACGACTTGGCCGCCTTCGTCCAGTACTGGCAGTCCAACTGACAAAACCACCAAGCCCAAAACCTTTTAACTGAGAAATGACAACTAAAAACTACGAACGAATCAATTCAACTGCTAACGGTTAACTGAAATGGTATCATCGGCCCACCGGGAACGCGCCCGTCCCGCCCGCATAGGATATCGCCGGCTTCCTGCCGGCCCTTTGGAACGCGGGCGTCTCGCCCGCAATAATAATTATCCCGCCGAAGGCGTTCCATAATTTTATCTTTTGCATTTTTACCTTCTTCTTCAGCCTCCGCAGGAGGCGGTATAATGTAGCCTCGCGGCGTAAGCCCGTGGACCCGAAAAAACAAACGCTCCTCCCTTAAGCTCTCCCCCTTACCCTTTTATACGTTTTAACAGCAACGCGCTCTTAAAACGTACAGAACCTACGTGCCTCTAAGGCCCTTTTCTCCGCTTAAACGCATTCACAACTGCCTCGAAAACCCCATCAGGGGTTAAATACCAATAGCCCCAGGTGCAGGAAGCGAAGCGACCGGAACCCGTGGGAACGCGCCCGTCTCGCCCGCAATAATAATTATCCCGCCGAAGGCGTTCCACGATTTTATCTTTTGCATTTTTACCTTCTTCTTCAGCCTCCGCAGGAGGCGGCATCCTGTAGCCTCGCGGCGTAAGCCCGTGGGCCCGAAAAAGCAAACGCCCCCCTAAGCTCTCCCCCTTACCCCTTTATACGTTTTAACAGCGGGTGCCGCCCACAAGCCGTTTTTGAGCTTGTGGGTGTCCTTAAAACGTACAGAACCTCCGTGCCTAAAGGCACTTTTCTCCGCTTAAAAGCATTCGCAACTGCCTCGAAAACCCCGGCAGGGGTTGAACACCAATAGCCCCGGGTGCAGGAAGCGAAGCGACCGGAACCCGTGGGAACGCGCCCGTCTCGCCCGCAATAATAATTATCCCGCCGAAGGCGTTCCACGATTTTATCTTTTGCATTTTTACCTTGTTCCTCAGCCTCCGCAGGAGGCGGTATATTGTAGCCTCGGACGTAAGGCCGTGGACCAAAGCCAACTCTCCACCCCTCTCTCCCAGCCCGTGCAGCGGGCGGCATAGCCGCCCGCTGCACGGATAAAAAGAAGGGAGTTTAATTTCCTTTTCCCCACGGGCTTGCACCGCTTGGCTGCATCATTCCGCCCTGCGGGCTAATCTCTATTTCAACACAACCGCGCAAACTGCTTCATTGCCCCCGTCTCTGACATCGCCGATACCTGCTGATAACTCATAAACCCCACCAATGGTTTGACAGCATCGAAAGACCGGATGCGGCATCCCCTTCGCTCCTGCCCCATTACAGAGCAATCATCACTACTACGGGATGCTCCGTCCCCGTGCTCCGTTTCGGTACTCTGGCGCTTGCGGGTATAGCCGCTTGCGCTTCTCCCTTGACACCGGAGCGACAGGTTCTCACGTTCCCCACAAGCGCCTGCTGTCAGGTCACGCCATGTTTTACGCCGGATGCCGCACAGGCCGGAGGCAGGTAACGCCTGTACTGTTAACAGCATAAAAATGAATACTGCTTTTGACTTCATTTTCTTCTTATTTACGACGCCTCATCACATGGTTCACTTACGTTCGTCTCCTGACAGCTTATCTGACGCGGTCTCGCCGCGCCTTCTCCATGACCGCTCACCACAACAATTCTTGACCGTTGCAGCGTCATGGCGATTTGTCGCCTGCCCCTGCCGACCGACGACGGAGGGCCAAACCTCCATCACTCGTGGAGCATGACACGTTCAGTTTTTACATGTTACACCTCCCGCGTCTTCGTGACGCACATTTTCGCACAAGACAACAAGCTCTCATATTTCAAGCCAAATAAAAGCATTATCACTTAACTCAATGAAGGAAATATTCTCCTCTTTTGAAAAAGTGATTTTGTCAGGACTGATTCCAACAATAATGCCTAAGTCAATCCTGAGACTTTGAAAATGCATATTGACGTATACGCTTTGATCATTAGTTGTCCGAAGAAATGTCACATCAGGAGAAAGGGAGACGATTATATCTCGGATATCTTCTGGAATTGAAAAGGTATTATTATCATTCCAGATAATGGGGACCAGCGGGTCTACTTCTCTCGGGTGGATTTTACTTACCCAACAATTCAAGGCTTGAATATTAATATTTTTTTTCTCAAGCGATTACTTAAGGCTTTTCAAGATAATAATATTGGAAGATTCTTTATACCACCCGGCTATAAAGATACCTGCTAAAGGAAGGAACAAGATTAAAGACCATCCGATTGCACATTTAGAAAAACTATGCCAGTCTTTTTTGAAAATAAAACAAATAAGATGTCCGCTCTGAAACAAAAACGTACCGACAAAACAAAGTATCATAGCGCCAAACCAGAACATAATGTTAGAATAATGCCTCAAAGATTCTTTGTGTTCAAAAAAATTATTCCACACAAGAGATAACCAATATTTCTGGCTTACATAAAATAAAAAAATCAAGACAGAAGGCATTAATAATAGAATATTTATAAGGCGAGTTTCGTAGTTTCGTAGGATGGGTGAAAGTGCTTTTCTTTCACCCATGCTGTATTTTTCATTCTTCATAAACACACCGTCTACAAACGTCCTGCGATAATTTGTCATGGTATTATCATATTGGAATATCGAAAGAGAAATCAATATCCGCATGGGTAGATTAAAAGGTAAATTTACCCATCCTACCGGCTACCAAATTCTCGCCAAAAGAATCAAATGTCCAAATGCCTGAATTAATATTGCCATCTTGTGCAACTACTAATCCTCCCCCAGTAAGGTCACCATGGCGAACTCACGACCTCTTGCATGCCATGCGATACCCGCTCAACCTAACGACAACTGTTGCGATATTACCGTAAACCCTTTAAAGAAAATGATCTATAAACCATGGAAAGGTGCAAGTGATTTCCGGTTTTCATTGCATTTGTTGCATCCCATTGTACCCCATTACATTCATTGTGCGTAGATTACCGGTTTTTGACCGACAGAAAGAGTACTCTGCTTCTCAACTTTTACTATCCGGATAATACCAGCATAGTTAACCGTCACTCAGCCGCCTTAACCGGCGTTTTGGCTTCCAGATGAGTTTTTTGCATAGGGCAACTACACGGTGTCTAACCCCGTTTCGTTATCTCCGGCAAACATGTCATAACCCCTAATAAATGCCGTTGCAAACCAAATAGGTCCGGCCCATTTATCATTCTTCGATGAGTTGTTATTTAACCATTCCTCAAGTTCTTTAGCCTGAATAGCGGCAAAACCAGGAGGATGTAAAACGGCTTGCTGCTCTATCGCCTCGGTTAATAGCTCCGTATCAATTTCACCACAACCAAGCAAATCCTGGTCCTCGTCGGCAATAGCAATAATCGGACCACGAAGGTATTTAAGTTTTTCAGGCAACGATTTCAGTGCCTTAGCAAGACGCTCTCTCTCCTTTTTTTGCAGGCCACCCGTCTTAACAGCCTCGATCTTGGAGCCCCTCGCATTACCCGACGCCTTTTTTGACTGCGATGGTGATAGCAGGATTAAACTCATGATGATTTCTTTCGCCATGCTTTCAAAATCTTCACATAGACATCCTCCGGTTATTGCACACATAATATAATGGCCTTGTAACTGGTAAAGGACATCCCAACTATATAGAGTATATCCCTTGTCGAATATTTCCGACGACGTGAAAATTTCCAGACCTCCATCACCAAAACTGCATTTTCCCGAACGCAGAACTTTATACCCTTCTGGTTGGCCCACGGGCTGTTTTTCTACGGAGTCAATGAATATTTTTTTTACCGCTTCAACCCTTCGGGCATCAAAATTGATATCGATGGCTACCATTACTTGACTTTCCGGCTTTCCGCGAACAATATTTCCACGGAAAAATCGCATTGAACGCTGCTGTCGCAATTGCTTTGGAAGTTTAATACATATTTTTTCATCGCTATATTCAACGAACTCGATCATATTAATATCTCGCAACTTCGAATATTATCATAAAGGTATCGGCACTACTATAAATGCTTGAGGTGTTCCTTTCAAGGACCATCTTGTAAATGCTCCAAGCAACCCTCCCTGCAAAGCATTTTCCCATGCGGGGACCATGCTCGCCATCGCGCCATAGCCACCTTGAACTGTGCATGCATATGGAAACTCATCGAGCTGATAACCTAGTGGCGCCGTCGTCCGCATCCAAGCATAGGTTCCAGCAATCCGGGCACGGTTCCTAAGCGTCACTGGACTACCAGCTCCATTATACTCCAGCATCAACCACCATGGATGAGTTGCCAGAGCCGCTACATCGAAAGCAAAGATTTTGGGTGTCAAACTTTTAATAACAGGAAAAAACTTATATTTTTGAAGTTCTTTTACTGTTTTTTTCAAAGCCTCGGCTACATCATCGATTGCTTTCACAACAGCCTTTGTGTTGCTCATAATTATAGCAGCCGCAGCCGTCATACCTGCAGATATATACTCACCAGAAAATTAAAAGGGGTCAGACATGCTCTGTAGAAAAGCTCTTTAAAAAGTAAACAATCTGCCATTTTAGACTT
>CAZVYK010000045.1:0-4598 GCA_964630915.1 uncultured Caldisericales bacterium
ACCTTTCGCAATCTCCGCAAGTTCTGCAAAGTCCGCATACAGGACAGACCTTGTGAGAAAAATCAGAACCATCCTTATATTTTTCATTCATAGTTGTCATATTCTCTCTCCCTTTTTAAACCAATCTTGCAATCTGACTGCTTCCGCTGCATCTTCCAGACATTTGGCAAGACCTTCAGACGCATTATGATTAAAACAACAGACAAGTTTATTATTAATCCACAATGCGTATTCCTGATCACCTGTCTTGCTGTATTTTTCTGAAATATTTTGAATAATGATCATTTCAACCTCTTCTTTAAAAGGAATAGAGAGAATAGCCATACTTGTCAGTTATCATACTACTTGCAATGAAACGACATCACATCCATGACTATCGACCTATTCTCTCTGCTCCCTTACCAAGTATTCTTGAATATAAAATAAACGACAAGAACCACACCAGCTATTTCATGTCCTCTCTTTATCAGGTCTGCCAAATTAGCTCCGATCTCTATCATTTTCAATCCCCAAAGCATCCTTTATTTTATTTTGGATTTCCATTCTTCCTCGACTTCGCAAAACATTTTCCATTGCTTCAGATCCACAATAATGAGTTGATAGGTAATAAGCTAATGCTTTTGGTACCATTATTTTGTTTTCATGATCATTCTGACCCGAAGAAGGAAAAATCACAATATATGGTTCTTCCGCATCAAAATTTGCACTATACACAACCCATCCGTCAGGAATTTCTAAACTTCCACCTTGATGTTGCCAATTGGTTTTATCTACCATCTTGCTCCCTCCTTCCCATTCAAATATACTGCTCTCCACCCTTTTGGAAGTGGGATATATTTTGTGATTTTCATCCTCTCCGAAAATAGCAAGGGCGTCTTCTTAAAAACTACTCCACAGTTAAATAATTTTATTCTGAACCAAATTACATCTTGCGAAATATATCCATATACAAACCACCAATCAAACATACTCACTCCTTACCACAATGGTCACAGATCAAAGGATGTAATGCAAAACCCTTAATTGCCTTACCCCATTCACCTGCATATTCCTTGTAGAATAATCGGCTTTTGGAACATTTCATACAAACAATTTCTCGTTTCATTTCTTCTTAAAACTGCAATGACAACTGATTATAATTGCTGGAACGGACTTCCCCTCTTCTGTCCTTCAAATCCCCCAGTTCCTTTGCCACATTATTGCGGATAGCATTCATACCCACACCATTTTTATTACAACAAATAGGACAACTGGAATTGATAGGATAAATGACATCACAGTCAGGACAAAACATTGCTTTATTGTATGGTATGTAATGGAAAGAAGGTATCATTTTATTTCTCCTTAAAAGCATCGTTCAATCGTTCAAATTCTCTTTTCTTGTTTCGCAGATTTACACCCATTTCCCCGGTGTAGGGTTTCCCTTGTTCCCACGACTCCCGAACTGCCATTGCCACTTCCACAACTCTATTTCCTTCAAGCCAGAATAAAAAACGATCATGTTTATCTGTCAGCATTACTTTCTCCCTTTTGATTTCTTTACAGGCTCAAATCCACAACAAGTAATACAATTATTTTCCGCATCATACTCAAAATAATCTTCCGGTGCATCGGGATTATCTTTACCACTACATTCTTCCGCATTAAAAGAGTCATTGTAACGACAGGATTTACAGGCAGTGAATTTGAGAGAAACCTCTCCCACTTTATTTGGTATTTTTTTCATCACCATCTCCTTTTTCTTCCTTGCAGAGAATGGTTATATTTCCCTTCTAACACATTCATAGTTTCCCGTTCCCTTTCGGTATGTCCCATTGTCAAGACTCTTTTTGCCAGTTCAACTTTTCTTTCCAAGTCATCATGTCTTCTAATCAGTTCATTAAACCCATTGGTCAAACCTGTTCTGGCAATTACGCCAATGGAATCGGATTCAATAAGCGTCCTGATTCCATGCATCAAATCCTTCGTGTTAATGTCTTTAAGAGGATATTTCATTTCTTCTCCTTTCAATTAATATACGGCTCAATTCCCACGATTTTGCACAAATCTGACCATATGTCATTTATTACCATATGTAAGGCACAATCCCTGCCTTCCATATTTAAACCATCTGACTTGAAGCGTTCACGGAGAGCATTCACTCTTTTTCGGATTGCTTCATATAACTTTTTCTTCTCTGCTAGATCAGCAATCCGTTCAGGGTCAATTTCAAAGATGAGATTGCCGTTCATATCCCAGTATTGCGTGACAATTCTGATAGGGTCTGCTGATATCCCAGTTCCTCTCTTCAATAACCTTGTTTCAATCACCGACATCACTTTTACAGTTTCCATTATCCCCCCACTCCTCCAATTTTATTTCTCTAAATCCATGAACTTTAGCCCACTTCTTTCTCTGGCGTTTTCTTTTGCTCTTGCATCCAGCAGAAATCATAATTTCTGCCAGTTCACTATTTACAAATACAATATCAGGGATGGAAACAAATCTCCATGCTTCCTGCAAGGCTTGATCAATATTTTTAATGATGTCTTCAGGAGTCACTTTCATCACACCATCCATTTAGGGGGAAGTGGTATCTTTTCGTTTTGGGGTCGAAATAAATGCAAACAATACTCCATGATGTTTATGTGCTGATCTTCTGCCGGATGTAACTGCATCACGACCTCATCCGGTTCAAAGAACAGCCTTTTTATATAATCCATTTCCGTCCATGTGGGAATCCGTTTTTTCATGGAAACAGAAACATGATCCCATCCATCGGTATTTGACGCAATAATAAAAAGGTCTTGATTCTTCTGTAATGGTGACTGCACTTTGAAACAACCACCATGAGAATCGCCCCATCCTCTTTGCGGATGTCTAATTCTATATTGTATCAATTCACTTAAATCTTTCATTTTTCCTGCTCCATATTCGTGATTGATCCTTCGGGAGAAAATACAAATTTATACTTCATTCCTTTTACCAATGTCTGGGTTTGATTTGGGATATACACTATTTCTATGTCATTACTTTTGCTTTGCTCAATAGTGAAATCCGTAATCTTGATAACATTGTCCGATTTTATTTTAGGGTTACTCATATTCACCTCAATGACTGACAGGCTTTTCTGCCTTGAACGTATAAGCAAGCATATTCAACACTTCAAGCAATAAAACAGAAGTCCAGATTTGAGCACATCTCCAATCCTCTTTTGATGTTCCGTCCTGCTCGACAATTGGGTAATTGATATACCATTGACATCTTTTATTTTCCTTCTCATCAAAGCATTTACGATCCAAAGGACACTCCATAATTGTTTTACTCATCATTGCTCCCTTCAGCATCCCCGACAGGTGCAGGGATAAATGTTCTTACTTGCTTTTCACAGAATTTATAAGCATCCAGCAAACTATTTTCATTGGCGTAACCAATCCATTGCTTGCACACCCGATTATCAGTGAAGGTACACCGCACGATTTTTGCTATGTCTGGATCAAGGTATTTACAAGTCATCGTTTCTTTATTTTCACCTCCTTGAGCATACAGGATTTTGTTCTCTTATAAGTCTGGGTCATGTTGTTTTTCTTCAAAGAAGTCCATGCTCCAATCAGACTGCAATGACAAATGTAGATTTTTTTATCTTCTACAATTTCCCCTTCAACCATCCGGAAATAAGCACAGTCGGGAGAGCAATATGTTTCTCCTATTGTTTTGATTCCCACAATCACCAGTTTTCGTTTCGTATCCATTGCCATATTATTTTTCTCCAATCAAAGATAGTGATGTCAAGGTCATATCCTCTTCTATCAGGTTCGGTTCACGCAACTTGATTCTTACATTTTCCAAAATACGATTTTTGAAATCAATATAATTCTCTGGGATGGAAAGGTCTAAATCACTCCCCACTACACCATCAAAATATTGATAGTCACTCTTTTTCGTGTTTGGTAAGCAAGCCATTCCACTAACATGATATATTTTCATTGAATGATCACTCCTCTGCTTTTTGTCGCTATAAGAAAGATGACCCAAATTAATGTGGCGGCACCAACAATCCATCCGACATGAGATACTGCATCAAACCCATGCTCTGCAAACCAATCAATAAATTTTTTAATCATATCTATTTCCCTTTCATGTCATTAAATATTTTGGTTGCTGATTCAATCGAATACTCCACTCTAAAGGTTTCTCTAAACAGGAAAGGTCTTTTCGAGAAATAGAGCAGGAATCCATCCAAACTATATCGGTCGGTTTTATCCAACCTGCTTCTTGGCCTTTTGGATTTGCTCCTCATATACTTCTGGTCTTTCAAGCATTCCTTGCAGACACTTGAAAGACCATATTTTTTGATTGCATGTTTGTGAAACATGCCCCGTGGCAGATATTTTTTGCACATGGGGCACCAGTAAGTATCACTACCGTCAAGATTTTTTCTTTCTTCTTTATATTCTCTATCTAGAAATTTTTTTACACAACTTTTTTTGAGCATATCCAGACCCTTAATTATTGAATCACTTCAATCTTGACCTGAATCGTCAATGCTATTTTAATAGGCACGGTGATTGCTTCCTGATCCCCACTCAAAACAATCTTTGTGGGTAATCCTATATTAT
>CAZVYK010000046.1:0-4352 GCA_964630915.1 uncultured Caldisericales bacterium
GCTATGAGCAAAACAGGTTTAGTGAATTTGCCAATGTCGGATGGTTTCCGCAATCGCCTTGCAAGTTTATTAATGAAGGCATGAGATCGTGGGGGCATCTCTTCATTTATGATTTTAATGAACTGATAAATTCTTTTCAGAAAGCCGGATTTTTTAAGATCAGTTCGAAGGAATGGAGAAAAAGCAATTACAAAGAATTGGAAAATCTGGAAAGTCGTCCATACCATAAAGAATTAATTTTGGAGGCAACGAAGTGATAGGAATTGTAATTGCAACATACAAAAGACCTGATGACAAAACTCCCTTTTACCTGCGGAGATTGTTGAGAACGATCTTCAGTCAGACGTATAAAGACTTCAAGGTTTATGTCATTGGAGATAAGTACGAGGATGATCAGGAATTTGTAAATACCATGAGATGGTTTCCTGCAAATCAGGTTTATTTCAAGAACCTGCCTATCGCAATGGAACGGAGCAAATATTTTGATAATCCTGAAGCGTTATGGTGTGTAGGAGGATGCAATGCTGTGAGTTTCGGTATTGACATTGCTCAAGCAGAAGGATGCAATTACCTCTGCTTTCCTGACCATGATGATTACTGGGAACCTAATCACCTTGAAGTGATTGCAAAGTTAATCAATACTGAACAGGCAGATTGGATTTGCACCCGATCTATTTATGGTAACAGAGTGTTTCCTGAAAACATTACAGAAGATGAGATTCAACCATTTCTTCCTTTGGCAGGTGGAATTATCAAGTCATCAGTCTGCATGAATGTGAAAACAATTCCTTTGCGGTTTCGTGACACCTATAAAGAACTGCCTGTCGGAAGACCGTCTGATGCTGATTTGTGGGACAGGTGTAAAGAGTGGATACAGGAAAAAGGGTTGAAGAGTTTTCTTATCAATCGTGTGACCTGTTTCCATTGCGAGGAGGGTTACGTTTTGCATGGAGGATTGCACAAGTGAAGATTGCTTTTTTAACTTTTAACTTTTTTGATTATGAGCATATTCATCCGGTTCCGAAGGGCGTGCCTGAATATATGGAAACTGTTTACCTGACGGACACGGAACGTAATAAGGATTTGGCATTGAAAGCAGGGTGGCAGAAAGCATTCGTTATAAAGAATTTTATAAACGTGGAAGACAATTTTGAAAAGAGAAAAGCAATCGGAGCAATCAAGGCATATCCAGAAGTGTATGTAAATGAACTTAATGACTATGACAAAATCTTTATGACTGATCCAAATACGTTGGTGCTTGATTCCAATTATGCAAAATTTGTTGAGTCCTTTGACGATAAATATACTTTGTGCGTTATCACAGGATACTGGAAACAGACAGGGATGTTATTTGAATTGAATATGTCCGTTGCTCAACCAAGATGGGAGTATAATGCGGAAGCAATGAAAACCTCTTATGATCGATATGTGAAAGAATTAGGTGAGTATGGAGCATTGAAATGTTCTCTTGTTTCTGCTCGTTATATTGGATGGAACATGAAAAATAAAAAGTCAAATGATCTTGCAGAAGTGTATTTTAAGGAATCTCAAATTCATGTTCAGGGCAATATGATTTTGACATATCTTTATGCAAAATATCCTAATGATGTTTTTGCCTATGGTGGATTTTTTAATGATGGAAAAAACACAGGGCATAAAATACACAATGTATATTAAAAGGGGAGCATAATGGAATTTAAGTGGATTGGTAAGGGGAGTAAAATAAGTGATTGGGCAAGATTTTATAGTCCCGAAAAAATTACCATCGGTAATAATGTGAGGGTCGATGATTTTTGTATGCTTTCTGGTGGGGTAGGCATCGAATTGAAAGATCATATTCACATTGCCTGTGGTGTTTATATGTATGGTGGTGGTGGAATTCTTGTTGAGGACTTTGTGGGAATTTCCACTCATGTAAATATCTGGTCACAGTCAGATGACTTTAGTGGACGGTCAATGTTCTGTCCACAGATTCCAGAAAAATATAAACCACGTCTTAAAAAAGCCAAAGTGCATATTGGAAAACAGGTGCTGATTGGATGTGGTGTCAGTATTCTGCCTGGAGTCACCCTTGGAGAAGGAAGTATTATCGGTGCTCATTCGTTGGTCACAAAAGATACGTTACCGTGGTCATTGTATGCAGGAGTGCCAGCAAAGAAAATTGACAATGTAAGTCAGGATATGCTGAAGTTTAGAGAGCAATTTCTTGAGGAATACAATGGCAAACGGAGTGCATAAAGTAACAGAAGATTTTGAGAGGATGATTGCTGCATACACCGGAGCAAAGTATGCCATTGCTGTGGATAATGCTTCCAATGCTTTGTATCTTTGTCTTTGCCATGAAAAGATAGAAGGAAAAGAAATCACGATTCCTGCAAGAACCTATCCATCAGTTCCGTGTGAGATTATTCGTGCAGGAGGAAAAGTTAGATTCAAACCTGTGATTGGTACAACTCTCAAGGGTGCTTATCCGCTTGAAGGAACGAGAGTATGGGATTCAGCATTACGGTTCACTTGCAAAATGTTTATTCCAAATACTCTGATGTGCTTGAGTTTTACAGGTCAGTATAAACATTTGAAACTGGGCAAAGGTGGAGCAATTATCACGGATGATTATCAGGCAATGCTGTGGTTGAAACGAGCAAGGTTTTCTGGCAGGAGAGAATGCTCATACCATACAGATAACTTGGATTTTATTGGAATGAATTGTTATATGTCCCCACAGGTTGCTATACTTGGAATACATTTGATGTCACAGTTCTATCACCCGATCACAGGAGACCCGATACCGAATGAAGATAAAGAATTGCCATACCCTGATTTGAGCAAGTTTGAAATTTTTACAAAAGCAAAACGGATTGGTGGAAAGGAAGATCAATGGTAGTTGACGAAGTTATAACAGGTGTGACCGTTTCGTGGAATTCAATTGAGTTGGTGAAAACGTCAATTGAGTCCATCAGGAAATTCCATCCGACAATGTGCATTGTCATTGTTGATGGTTCTCCTAAAGATAGTCCTTGCCGACAGTATGTCAAATCATTACCAGACAAGGATGTAAATATTACTGCTTTGCTGGTTGATCATAATATTGGTCATGGGTTGGGAATGAACCTTGGAATTGATTATGTTGAAACTCCTTATGTGCTGTTCTTTGATACAGACATTGTGGTGGTAAAATCTCCATTACAGGGAATGTTGGACATGATGGAAGATGACACGTTTGGAGTTGGTTATTCTGAAACTGTTGCACCAGATGGACACGATTGGGGGGTGCTTCCACAACACAAAAAGAACAATGAACCAAAGGTGAGATATCTGCATCCTTATTTTCAGTTGGTGCAGGTAAAGGAATATAAAAAATACAAACCCTATTGTCACCACGGTGCTCCAGCAATTTCCGCAATGTGGGATATCCATAAGAAAGGATTGTCGGATAAAGTGCTGAAAGAGTTTGCTGGATTAGGACACACGAAAGGGAGAGGAGCATCATGGGTTCCGTGTGCAGGTGAATGGGTGTTGCATGATGTAGAACACTTTGGTGGGACAGGGAGATTAAGGGAATCAATGGGGCTTCCTCATATAGAGGGAAAGTGGGACACAAGCTATGTTTAATAATTTTACTGTGATTACTGCAACTGGAGATAGACCTCTTTGTTTTTCGCTTTTGAAAAAGTGGATGAAGGCTCAAACTTGTCAACCTGCGAACTGGGTAATTGTGGACGATGGGAAAAATGCAATGTTGGAATCAGAATACAATGACCTTCCCGATTACACAACTTTGTTGCGGAGAAATCCAAGACCGGATGACCCGAAGCACACATTGAATATTAACCTGATGGCATCATTGCCTTATGTGACAGGAGATTTTATAATCTTTTTTGAGGACGATGAATATTATGCACCGGAATATCTGGCAACGATGTCCAATTATTTGAAGGAGTATGAAGTGGTGGGTATTTGTAGATCAAGATATTATCATCTCCCCACTTACAAATATTATGTACACCCGAATTATGACCATGCTTCATTGGCTCAAACAGGATTCAGGACAAGTTTTATAGATACGTTTAAATACCTGTTAAACGGAGATGCTTTTATTGATATGAGAATCTGGTCTACAGTTGGCAACAAGAATGAATTGCTTTGGGGGAAAGCAAAATTCAACACAAGAGGAAAAGAAATAAACGGCAAACGAGGATATCTATTTGATGATGCTATTGGCAACCGATATATTTATGTCGGCATGAAGGGAATGGCAGGACGAGGAGGGATTGGTAGTGGTCATAAAGGCATGGGAACTCCTGATTTGAATCAGTCCATGTTGAGAAAATGGATTTCTGTAGAAGAGCATT
>CAZVYK010000047.1:0-4331 GCA_964630915.1 uncultured Caldisericales bacterium
TGCTTCGGGGGGTATTATACCGAAATGTTTGATAAATATCAAATAATAAATCAAATGGCAAAAATCAAAATTAAGGAGGCGGCTTGGCCGTGGAATCATTAACGGGGCGTGCGTGCGTTTTCCAAAAATCTGACTGCGATGCGGGTGTGGAATTTTTTCTGAATCAACAGATTCCTCACGTGCGTTCGGAATGACAAGGCGGGCGGAGGCCGGGGGGAATGGTTGTAAGGACTCAAGAATGGAGGAATTTTGCTGAATTAAACAGGATTCACCACAAGAACACGAAGAGCACGAAGGAAAGACTGAGTTTAGGGCATGAGGAAACTGACAACGGGGGCGGATATTTGTGGACAGAAGAATGCATGAACTTAAGAACTCAAGAACCCAAGAATCGAGGAGTTTTACTGATTTAAACAGAGATTTACCACGAAGATAGGAAGAAACACGAAGAATGAGGTTTGTTGATGAACGGTGAATCTTAAATAAATAGGACTCTTGGACTCCAGTAATAAGGAATTCTTCTTATTTATGCGGGAAAAGGGAATTTGTGTAAAGAATATGGTTTTTAGGGTTTGAGGGGGCGGGGGGAAGTGGTATGATATGGCCGTAACATGTGCAGAAGGGAAATGAAGGAGATCCATTTCCTGATAGCGGCGGATGAAGAATTATAGCCACAGAGTTCACCGAGGACACTGAGGTTTGTTCTTTGACATTTTTTTTGACGCAGATTCACACCGATTGACGCTGATTTTCTCGACGGGATTAACGGGATTTACAAAAGATTTCACCACGAAGGCTCGAAGAAACACGAAGGGTGGAAATGCGAATTACACTAATTACACTGATTATTGCCACAGAGGGCACATTTTTCCTAATTTAATTTCCCTAAAGCAAAAAATGGTTAAATAATATGGCAAAACTAAAAATTGCTTTTCTGGATGTAGGTCATGGAGACTTTATATACGCTAAAACTCCCTTGGGTGACAATCTTATTATTGATTTAGGCACTGGAGATGTAGTTCCATCTCAATATCTAGAAAAAATTACATCTATCTCTGAGTTACAAATATCCCATCCACACACAGACCATTTTGATGATATTATAGGCATTTCAAAGAAGACAATAAAATCATTTCGGTGCACAAATTTGGATGCATTTACTGATAAGGTAATTGGATGGAAGAAGTCTGATAAAGACAAGATATCGATGCTTAGACAACTCAAAAAAACGTTGAATGCTGATAATAGTGCTGTAAAAAGTGGAAATAACTTTTCTCATACAGTATGGTTTCCCGAAAATGTTGACCCAAACAATCCTAACACGGCAAGTGTTATCACTACATTGTCCTATAAAGGAGTAAAAATTCTTTTTGGGGGAGATTTGCCCAACAGTGGATGGCTTAATCTCCTCGAAAATTCAAATTTTGTAAAAGCTATCTCCGGAACAACAATATTTAAAGTGCCACACCATGGTCGTAAGGAGGGATGCTGTGAAGATTTATTTAAGCTAAGCAATTTTAAGCCGATGCTTTGTGTGATTTCTGATAAAGCCATTGAAAAAGACAATAGAAATACCATCGCAACAAACTGGTACTGTAAACGCACTTCTGGTTGTAATGTGGTTGGGTACAGCGACAAGAAATATGTTTTGTCTACGCGGAACGACGGGTCGATTTATATTGAAGTTGAGGAGAATGGTAGTTGTACTATTTATCCAAATACGAGATGGAAAAAATAAAATATAGAGAGAAATATAATATGGATGAGAAAGAAGCGAACTTGAATCTGTTTGAAGCTGATTATAACCAATGCTTTCAACAAATGCGGCATTATGATTGTCTGATGTATGAAATTATCAAGTTTATGGCTAGTGCTTATGTTGCACTAATAGGCGCAGGCATTGGTGTTTATGAATTTGGAACAACCAAGGGGCAGGATTACACTTTTGTTGTTCTGGTTACATTCTCGATTGCTTTTATGATGGGAATATTTATGTATATGTCCTTGGTAAGAAATCGAGTCTATTATGTCCACGTTGCCCGTTATGTGAATGAAATACGAAAAACATTTTTAGATAAAAAACCACTTGGTTTTGCAAATAAATCAAAAATGTATACGAACTATCAGCAACCATTGTTTTTTAATTGGCGAAGTTCTCAGGCCTACATTATGTATGTTACAGCAATGATTAATGCGTTGTTATTAGGGGTGATATTTAGCCTAATATTTCATACCTCATCACAGAAATGGCTATATGCCATAAGCAGTGCTATTATCTCTATTACCCTGCAATTGTTAATTGGAATTGTTTATCTGATAACAAGAAATGGAAAGTCAGCATCACAAAGTGTTTTTGGAAAGGACTAAATATGAGTGGATGGGAAAAAACCTTTTACACGTATATTTGGATATTTAACATAGGAAGAGGATTGGCAATTTATATGCGATTGCCTCAGAATATTGGTTTTATATACGACATGGGATGCTCGGAACAATTTTCCCCTCGAAAGTTTGTAGAAAAAAATATCTTGCCAAAACTAAAAAAATACAATGAATATGATTTTGCACAATTAATGCTTTCACATCCGCACGTTGATCATATTTCAGAGATATCAGGGGAAAACGACTCCAAGTTTATAAAAACCAATTTTGTAACTTGCCCGCACGACAAGGAGTCGCCTGCCGGGTATGACGATGAAAAAATAGATTTCACAAAAATTAATAATCCGGATAACAAAAATTGGATTATTAAAAAGTATCAAGAGATGATAAAAGGGAGAAACCTTCCACTTCAAACTATCTCCGCAAAAGATGTTAGCATTCCAAATGTTGAATATGGCATTTATTATGTGAGACCGCCAGTATGTGAAAGATTATATAAAAAAGATAACCAAAAATATAGCAACTCAATAAGTTTGGTTTTTTATTACAGACATGGAAATCAAAATATTCTTATACCTGGTGACATTACTCCCGATGCATTTGAAAAGATTCTTGAATGCGATGAAGATGTCGAGAGAAGATTTACAAATTTTAATTCGAATAACGATACCGAGGATTCTAAAAAAAATACTAGAAGCCAAGCAAAACTCAAAGATATACTTAATAAACAGGGATTAACTATTCTTATTCCTTCTCATCATGGATTGAAATCGGGATATTGCTCCAAATTATATAATTATATCCAAGGTGGGAAGCCACGGCTCAATGTTATTTCTGAAAAGAGACATGTCGGAGAAAACGATGGTAGCATTCATTCGGACTATCAGAATTCCCAGGGGGTTAAGGGAGTTGAGGTTGATATTGAAGGAAAAAAAGAAACAAGATATTCTGTGTCAACACGACAAGGTCATGTTTTATTAGTTTTTAAAGGAACCGATAACAAACCGCATGTTTATTTAAGAAATAATCCAGAAGATTTATTAAGTATTGTTCCATGAAATGTTTTAATCATAAAACATTATTCCACTTCAAGCCGAGTTATTTGCTTGAGTTATTTTTAATTTTAAGATGCAACAATGAAACAGAAGTTAGAAATAGTTTTATAAGACGACAATATCAGAAAGCGAGGTGTGTTATGGCAAAGTACTATGTCAACATGAATCCACAGGACAATGGGGATCATGAGGTTCACAAAGAAGGGTGTACATGGATGCCGATACCCGAAAACAGGAAGTATTTAGGGGACTTTACTAACTGCCACGATGCCGTACGTGAAGCGAAGAAATATGACAGCAAGGCAGATGGTTGCTATTACTGCTCAAGAGAATGTCATACACGATAAAAATCCGGGCTGAATGCTACCGGAGTGTATGACGAGTTTGCAGGTTTGATCTGAGCGGGAGTTCGACCCCGCGTTAGGGTCACGGGGTGAAGGGGTGTTGTTGTCCCACGGTTTCGCTGAGCTGCACCGAGAGGGGTGTTTTTTGTTTAATCGTGATACGTCTGGAGGGGATTGTCAGTTGATTGGTGATGAAAGCGGTTTTTTGTTGGGGATGGCCCAGCCGAATAAGGTTAATGAGAAATCTGCTCAACGCGGGCTTTTTCGCATCTGGCTCAATAATCTTATCCGTCAGGGCGAATTTATAGAAAACCGCTGAGACAGGGGATTGACGATTGGGGTTTTCGGGGCAGTTGTGCGGTGTTTAAGGAGAAGACCCCCTCGGCCGCTTCGCGTCCACTCCTCCTTGAGATAAAGAGGAGAGCTTTTTAAAAGGATCGGCACGATGTGCCTCAAAGTGCCTTCAGGCACGTAGGTTCTGTACGTTTTAAGCGAGGTGTCTTATAGACACGGAAGATCCGCTGTTAAAACGTATAAAGGGGTAAGGGGG
>CAZVYK010000048.1:0-4316 GCA_964630915.1 uncultured Caldisericales bacterium
TTCCGTGACATGGTAGTGGTTCCTGCGAGAGTCAGGAGTGTTTCTGCTCCTGCAAGAAAAAGACAAGTGATATGTACACCGATCCATTTACAAGGAGGAAATATGGACTGCTCTTTAGAAACAGATTTATTGGAATTTTCCCCGAAACAGAACTGGGAAGAATACTATGCAGTATTTAATTTTGCCAGAGTGATTACTCCTCTCACTACAATTGCTCACGCAACCATTTTGGTTTATGATGAGGCAGGAGTAGAGGTGAGTGAAACATTTACTGATGATACCAAAACTCAAATCGTTGGATCAAAAGTTTATGTCTGGGTCAGGGGTGGCACGGAGCAGACGTATAAAATCACCTGTAGAATCATAATGAGCAATGGGGAAAAATTTGAACAGGATGCTACATTGGAAGTGGTAGAGGTCTGATAGATATTATATCTTTTTTGAGATATCTAAGCAGAAATCGTCGTAGGTCATAAATATTGCCTAGTTTTATCCGTCCTTGCACTCCACCAAGGACGGTTTGGGGCTGGCATGGAGGTTTCAGCCTCTCTTCCTCCATGCCAGTTCTGTTTAATGAACAACCAACCCTGCTTTTATTCTTTCCTGTTGTTTGTCTGCTATATCCACCACCCCTTTAATTTCTTCCAATATTTTTCCTGTGGTGATGCCTTTGATGATGGCAAATAAAAAGCTCACGGTCTTGTCACTCAAATCATAACCTGTTTTCTTATCCAGAATTTTGATGATGATGGCAGATAATTCATCGGCAATCTCATGCATAAAAACATAAGGCTTTATCCACTCTGCATCCTCTTCCTTTTCAGTTATTTTTTGAACAGCATAGTTTCTTCCTTCCCTCATGTCAGATAAGGTTTGCCTGATATGGGTTTCTGCGGTTTCCCTATCCCATTTCCTTTCCATCTTTCCTTTCCTTTCGTTACATCAATACTGTTCCTTGTGCTATATGAACGGTGGATGGTTCCTCAAGCATGAACTCGATTGCCACGACCTCTTCTCCGGTTAGGTTCTGCAATACCTGATCAAATACCCTGTCGGCTACAATCTCCATGTACTCGTATTCGATTTCCGGCATTGATTCCATTGCGTCCTTTATGGCATTCTGGTACTCCTCTTTTTTCTCGACAGGAATACCTGATTTGAAATTGGCATAGGTTTCATACTTTTCAAAAATTTCTTTGATAGCTTCTAAATCCAATGTTCTTACACCACTTATCTCAATCAACTCTCCTTCTTGTGTTTTTAAAGGACTCAAAACAGATATTATATCCTTTTTAAACTCTGGATATTTTGCCAGTGGTATAAAAGGATTTTGTGGTGTTTCAACTGAATACTGCCTGATGATTTCCTGCGCCTTTTCAAACCATGTTTTGATGTGAGGCTTTAACCAATCCTTGTTCCTGTCCAGCCAATACACTTTCTTCCGGTCAATGCCATTGTATGACAGCAATTTTGAAAGCACATTGTAAACCAGCACCGCTTTTTCCATGTCCAATTTAATCTTTTTCATTTTTTCTCCTTCTTGAAGAATATGCATGATTATATTTCCCTTCCAATGCATCCATTGTTTCACGTTCTCTGATCGTATGCCCCATTGTTAAGATGCGTTTGGCTACTTCAATTCTTCTTTCCAAATTTTTGTGTCGCTTGAGAAGTTCGTTGAATCCATTTGTCAATGCCTGTCTTGCCAACTGATTATCAATAGCATCAGAATCAATCGCCATTTTTATTCCTCGCATCAATTCCTCAACAGATAAGTCTTTCATTTCATCTCCTGTTCAATATTCATTTTATCTTCTACTGCATCTCCTGCTGTCCTCAAACATACGGCTAATCCATTTGATGCTTTATGATCAAAGGTGCAAATCAATTTATCATTGACCTTGACTTCATATCTCTGCCAATCTGTGAGGCTACATTCTTTAGAAATATTATGAATGATGATCATTTCATTTCTCCCTTCTTTTTGAGTGGCATATAACCAAAAGTATCGTCCTTGTGTTCCCCTTTATTTAATGATCCCAATTTGACCTGTCTGTGCAGATAAACTGTTACTGGTTTGCCACAACGTCTGCAAAGAATATCATAGAAGTTGCTTCCATAGTTTTCACAATTTCTATAAGCAACTTCTGGCACACAATTTCTATCATTGATATTGCACCACGGACATTTCATAACTTTTCCTTTTTATATTCCTCTTCAAAATACTGTTTCAGAATTTTAGCGATCGCATCCGCACAGGACAGTACCTTCTCCTCATCTGTAACAATAGCCGAATGACAACTTATGCCCGACAACATCTTGATGATGCTGGTAATCTGTCCTCCATTCTGCAATGAGTATGAAATCAGCCTACCGATACAATCCAGTTGTGCTGTGGCACATCCTCCAGCTTTACCCATTGTTGGATGCATCTCATAAGGCTTGCCTTCATGCTCATTGATGGTGATATACAATTTTCCACACCCCGTCTTTATCCGGTAAGTTTTGCCTGATAACTTTTGAGGTCTAGATTTCTTCATCAGTAACTATCCACTCCTTTCCTTTATGATTTATATAATATGCCATAATAATCATTCCTTTATAAATAACCCTGACACTTTTATTTTTACTCTTGTAAAGGGTTTCTGCCCGAAACATGGCATTTTCCTCACTTTTATGAGTTGACCATCTGCACCAATGATTGTCCTGAAAAATCTCAACACGATATTTCATAACTTTTCAATCCTTTTCAATATGTTTTCAATTTGTTGTTTCAACCTGTTTATAGAATCAATGGCATACAGGAGTATCAACACATCCAATACAATTAATACTATTAAAATAAGCAAAAGAAAATCCATTATCTCACCTCCGGCAAAGGAATTTGTTTTGCACAATCTTTCAACCATTCCTCATAGTATTCTTTTTCTTGCCTTGACCAGTTGCATAGACCACAGGAGAAACAAAAAGTATCGGGGAATACATGGCATTCAAAATCAGCACTCACCTGTATAATATCCTGCATTTTAATCATTGCTCTACCTCCACCGGAACGTCTCTCCATTCTCCATTTTCAATAATGGGGTTGCCATCTAAATCTATAAGTCCATGCCATTGCTGTAAAACCATCACTTGCTGTGGCATTCCTTGATTGTATGGAGGAGTTACAAATGTTCCACTAAACGGAAAATAGTATGATGGAATATAATAAGTTCTTACCACCCATCGAAATTTATTTGTCGGTTTCATTTTCTTTCCTCCAAATACGGACTTAATATGGAATGCAAATCTCTTATCACCTTTACCGTCAATTCAATTTTTGCTTCAAGCTCCAGAATATAATCTGCTGCCATCTGCATCTGGTCATATGGTTCACCATCACAACCGCCTTGCCCTGCCATAGCATGAAGCACGGCTGAAATATGCTCCTTCTTTCCTTTAGGGCTTAACGGATTTACGATTTTCATAATCACCTCATTCTTCCTTCAAGTTTATCATACTCCTCATGGAAAATCCGTAATGCCCTGCTGAATATTATGCTGATAACATCAACGGAATCACTCTCCCACAATATTTCAGTATGGTTTAATTTTCTCCCCTCATCATCCTCAATCGTAAACACCATTCTGCGATCATCGGGGCGTATTCTCAACATTTCAATCGTAATTTTTTCAACTTTCATGTGATTACCTCCGCTCTGATTTCATACATGATTTTAAAAAAAGGAGACGTTACAAATTCTTTTACAGATTTAATGATAACCTGATATCCTCCAGAATCAAGGAAAGGCATGGCAATATTAATAGCATCCTGTTTTGTTTCAGCCCGAAAAGTAAGGGCATTCAATTTCCCTTCTGCCTTTATAACAGGGGATTCTTTTACGCCCTCATCTTCCACTATAAAATAATATCTTTTAAAATCTTCATTAGGCATGAAAAGCATTTCTTCATCCAATGAATTACAAATAATCCATTTACCGGACTCAACCATATATCTGCATCTGCTTGGAGTTATTATTTGAAGTTTTCCATCTTCTATCTTTACTGATTGCCATAATCTTTTTGCGAAAAACTCACTGATCTCTTGAGTTAATTCTCCTCCCCAGAAAATTGCTTCCTCTTTTGCTTCCCTCTTTTTAATTTTCATTTATACCCTCCCATTAATATCCACGCAATGAAAAGACCTGATACCACTCCACCAATGTAAAAAATCATATTCCAGTTTTTCTCGATTCTCTCTTTTTCCACTCTTCCACACCCATACCTTTCGCAATCTCCGCAAGTTCTGCAAAGTCCGCATACAGGACAGACCTTGTG
>CAZVYK010000049.1:0-4243 GCA_964630915.1 uncultured Caldisericales bacterium
ACGTAGGCCAGGGGCAGTACTACGACCCGGCCACCGGAAGGTTCCTGACCACCCAGGCCCAACCGGGGAAGGACAATCCCTACGTACCCTGGGGAGCAAGAGGCGGCGGGGTGATTGTCGGGCCGCTGGCGCTGACGGTTCTGGTTGCCAGGAGGAGGAAGGGTTGGAGGATTAGCCGGGTGAAGCGATTCATCATGATCGTGCTGGTGTTTGCAATGGTTGGAATGATAGCAGCGTCGTGCAGTGGTCCCAAGCCGCCGGTAGGTGGCCCGAACGTTACACTGCCCTCCACTCCGACTGGTTCAGGCGGGGGAACGTGGCAACCACCATCGGTCGTACCTACTTCTACACCAACTCCAACAGCTATAGCTACGCCTGAACCAACTGCAACGTGTACACCAACTCTAAAACCATCCCCAACACTCAATCTCATTCCTTTAGGGAATTGGAAAATTACTCATTACAATTATGCTATGGAGGACGATGATGAATTCCCCAAGGTTAACGCGAATGGCGAATCAGATTATGTCCCAGTGGGAGGATTAGACCCAAACCAGAAATACCGTAGACAGTTTATTTATTCTTCACATGGCATTCCGATGCAAGGCACGGGTTTAGCTGAAGATGGGGTAACTTACATTACAATTGATTGGACGAGGAATAATACTGAACTCGGATCGAATTGGATTAATGGGAATACGGCTGAATGGTTTTTTACCTATGGGAAAGGTGGTAGATTTGCAGAGGGTAAACCTTGGGAAAGCGTAGCCATTTCAGAGAACGAGACGACCTTGGTTGAGGGACAAACAGTGGTGATTGATATTTACCCTGATAAGTTGTTTACAGTAACAGATACTGGAACCTTCGCAGACACTAATCATTTAGATGTTTTCATTGGTGCAGCAAAATACGCCGATGCTTTGAAGTATGGGACGATATTGGATGTACCCGTGTGGTTGGTCAAGTAGAAGAGCAAATTTAGGCTGCGATAGATTAGAGATGTCATGGTTAACCTAACTAACGGACTAGAACCCCTCGGCAGGGAATCATGACATCTCAAAATTGAACCAACCCTCTTGATGTCATGCTATTAAAAGCGAGGATAAAATGGGATTGTTCCGTTATATAAGATTGGCTACTTATATCCTGATAATCGCTTTAACCTTGTCCAGTTGTGTTTCTTCAGCGAACAATGTTCCTAATGGAAAAATTGTATATCAATCGGATCAGGATGGCAACATTGACCTTTATATCATGGATATGGATGGTTCCAACCAGCGAAACATAACCAAACAATCCAACGATTCAAGCTATCCTAATAACAACAAAGGACCTGTCGCTTCACCCGATGGAATGCAAATCGCTTTTGAGTCGGACAGGGATGGTAACGGAGAAATATATGTTATTGATATAACAAGCGAAGTTCAAACTAACTTAACCAAGAATCCAGCAAATGATTATGGGCCAACCTGGTCTCCTGATGGAAAATTCATTGCTTTTCTGTCGGATCGAGATGCGATTTTAGTCAATAAAGAACGCGATTTTTGGACAAATAATATCTATATCATGAAGGCAGATGGTTCAGATGTGCGGAGGCTAACCACAGACAATGTAACATACGGCTATGGTAATCCTGCATGGTCTCCCGATGGCAAGAATATAGCTATCTGCTTAATGGCCATTAGTCTTTATGGATTTCCGTACTCCGCCGGTATTCATACTTTAGCTTTAAAGGACTCTTCATTAACCAGGATAACCTCTGGCTCACTCGATGTACAATGCCAACCCAATTGGTCGCCCGATGGAATGCGAATGCTTTACACAGTATTCGGAAGCTTGTATAGCGAAATCTACGTGATGAACTCAGATGGAACCGGCCAAGCCGCTTTGTCAGTAGATTCATCTACCCTCGATATCGCTCCATCTTGGTCGCCGGATGGCAAATACATTCTTTTTTCATCCAAGCGTGATGGTAGGTACCATATATATATCATGAATGTCGATGGTACAGATTTAATACAACTGACGAATGGGATGAATGACGAAACCTTTCCTACTTGGTTGCCAATCTTAGATCGCTAGCATGTGTTAACATAGAGATAATTTCGTGTTTGCCGAAAAACCTTTAACACCTAATGGCAAATGAGTATGCAATGCGAATAACAAAGTCTGCTCTCTAAGCATCCCCGCCTGGTTTCACGCCGGGGGAAAGTAGTATTTCTGCGGCCATCGGCCGATGAAGATCGTGAAGTTTGAGGAATTAGCGTAATCGATTTGAACAGCCGAGAACTGGAGTGGTGATATTTTCCTGCCGCGCGTGATCGATTTTTTGGCTGCCTCAAAATATCGGTGTAGGCTGCGATAGCGAAGGAATGGACTGGTCGCCGGATGGAAAATACATCATACGTCTAATGTGAATTGAGCTAAGAGGCAGACAGAACTTCGAAGGTTGGAACATTAACACCAAAATCGACCCGCAGCAAATATCGCACGAGATGGCTTGCCATCTTGGCAATCACCCGAGTACACAAGCCCAAGACCGTTTTGGCGAGTAAGCGCTCGAGATTGCGGCCGGTATTCTGGATCTCATGGAAAACGCCTTCGATCCTCTCACGGATGCTGTTGAGCCATTGATCCAGTCCTTTGGCATTTTGGTAATGTTGATTGGCGCGCCGGGGTGTCCAAATCAGGTTGTTCGTTTGATCCAGGATTTCGGTTTGCCAGGCCTGACCTAAGAAACCTTTATCGCCAAAGAGATCACACAACGAGAAGTAATCGATGACGGTTTCTGCTGCGGCTCGTTCATCTGTGTTGGCAGGAACCAGCTCATAGAGGATGGGAATACCCGATAAAGTGCTCACGGTGACTAATTTGTACCCAAAATACTTGAGATTACGCGCCACACAACGCCCATACCCGGCACTACCCGCAAAATCACTGTGCTTTTTACTACGTTTGTATCCCATGGCAGGCACAGGCTTGGTATCAAGCAAGAATTGTGCTTCTCGGTACCAGCCTTTGCGTACAATCCAGTACCGCCGAAACTGCTCAACCAGTAATCGCAACGCACGTGCCCGGCGATTGAATTGGCTCTGATCCAGCAATTTCGGAAACAAGCTCAGATAGTTGGCGCGGATGAACCCAAGATACTGGGTTTCACTGGGAAAAGGAAGGTAATCTTGTGCGATCATCAAGGTCATCACTTCACTGTCACTGAACTCAGGCTTGGCGCCTGGTTTTCCCGTGAGCATTTTTTGTCCGCGGGCTTGATACCAGTCATCGACCAAAACAAAGACAATTGTCAAAAGATCAGGAAAGGTTATACTTGTCATGGGAATGTCTCCTCAAGTGATTGGTTCGCACCTTTATCTTGAGGACATTCCCAATTATTGTCAACCCGATTTTGAATTCACATCAGACGTATCATATTTTCGTCCAACCTTGACGGCGATTTTGATTTATATAGCGTGAAGATCGACGGCTCAGATTTGACTCATTTGACGAATATGCCAGGAGAGGAAAGATTCCCAATGTGGGCGCCAGTACCGTAAAGCTGATACGCGCTTCGGCATTCCGAGATGACGGCGCGGGCCGGATGACCGGGGTGATGCACCAGCGCGGCGGGCAGTACCTGGCGATGTACAGCTATACCTTCGATCCCTCCGGAAACCGCCTGCAGGCGACTGAGATCGATTCTCCGTGGATAGGTTACTTCCCGTCGATCTACAATGGCGCAAACGGTGAAGCCCTGGCGGTGACCGGGGAGACAGAAGCCCTTTCGCTGGAAAGCAGCAGCCCGGCGTGGATGGTAGAAGAAAGCTTCACGACAACCGATGATCCCTACCCCGGGCCGACCGAGACGCCGGAGCCCTATCCCACCCCGGAACCGTACCCTGGCTCAGGGGGAGAGGGAAGCGGGATCTCCAACTTGCTTGAAGGGCTGTTCGGACAATCAACGGAGGCCGTACCGCTGACGGCGGAGGAAAGCGCGTCCGCGGGCGAGCAGGTACAGAGCACAGCGGGCAGCCTGGCAATCCAATATGCCTATGACCCGCTAAATAGACTGACAGAAGCCAGCTACAGTAGCGGTGCAGCGTTCTCCTACCAGTACGATGACTCAGGTAATGTACTGAGCTTCGTTCAGACCATCGATGGAACGACGGTTTCTACGGCTTATGCCTATAATGACGCCAACCAGCTCGTCTCGGCCCAATCGAGCGACGAAACCTTTGCCTGGCAGTAC
>CAZVYK010000050.1:0-4192 GCA_964630915.1 uncultured Caldisericales bacterium
GATTATATATTTTTCCTTTGCCCATTCCCTGACCATTGCCTGATTCGGATAAAAAAGACATTTATTATCCGCTGGTCTTGGAGGGCTGAAAATCTTTGCTTCACCCTGATCAGGACTTTCCTCAATCTCCACTAAAAGGACTCCATCCTTGTTCAATAGATCATGGCATTTATCAATAAAGGGTTTCTGATCTTCATAAAAATAATGAAACGTAGAAAAGCAATAAATCAGGTCAAACATTTTACCCGAAGGGAACTTATATTGGAAAAAATCTCCGACATGAAAGTCCAATTGATTGGACTGAAAACACTCTTCATTGATTCGTCTTGCAATATCAATATAAGGGCGATGAGCATCAATTCCCATGATCCAATTCGGATTCTTTCCAAGCAATTTAAACATGAAATATCCTGCATTGCACCCAACATCCAGAATATTTTTTCCTTCCAAATCAAAGGTAGTCAATCGTGACAGATCATATTTCTCCGCACTATTGCTGGCTTTCATTCCTTCACCAAGAAAGTCAAAAGTTTGATAATTGCTATGTGCTAAAAAAGATTTTAATTTATCTGATATCATGCTTGCAACCATTCCTTGTCTGGAATCCCTAAAAATTTTGCGGTCCACCCAGACATTGACCGGACTTTATTTCCCAAACCTGCCTTATATTTCATCCATCCTTTTTGAAATGAAGTATAGGAATAATTATTTTCATTCACTCCTTCCAACGGACATCCACATAGAACGATCTTTTCATACCCCGAAAATATTGCTGCCTGTGTTCCCAGTAAAGCACTTGATCCAGAAGGATGTTCATAACGAAATACCAAGTCTGCTGGTCTGTTTTCCTCATTCACATGACAGACAATTTTATAGTCCGTATTCTGTCCTCTCAATTTCCTCTTTGCCTTATACACCGGAATATCTGCTGGATGATACGTTGCAAAGAAATCAATATGACCTTCATATTCACAATCTTTTCCAATTGCCATAATGTCTATTTTGTCCTTGCTAATAAAACTCTGAAGGGAAAGGAAATCCATTCCCCAGCAAGGGGCACGACCTATAATGGCAATCACTTTATTCATCCTTTTTCCCTTCAATCTCAACTGGAGGAACATAAGTCTTCAATTCAGGTTCTCTCCTGATCCTGCTTAATACGCTCATAAATTGATCCACCGTTTGTACTGCTTCAGCACTTCGATTCCTCATCTCCTCATTGGATTTCTGAACGCCAATAAGACGAGGCTGCACCTCTTCAAGGAGCATCAGAAGACTTCTCTTGTTTACGCAATCTTTGATTAGTTTTGCCGTTTCGACTTTTCCACCAACAGGATTCGGTGTGAACATCATCTCGACATAGAAGGGACAATTCTGAAAATCAAGACTTTCGGATTTGTCTCCACTCAAATCCTTGATCAATAAATAAAACCAACACTCTTTTCCTTTACAGGTATTCTCCACTTTTTTATCCTCCCTTTAATTGTTGCTACGCATCTCTTGAACAAATGATTCCAACATTTGCTACTGGTCTCCATGTATTTGCTGTTGCACTTCCACCAGTTGCTCCGTGATTATGTGATCCTCCTCCACCAGTTGAACTTGTTGCTGTAGTATTTTGAATATAACCTGTTCCAGCAGCAGCACCAACACCAACACTCAAACTCCATGCAACGTGGGTATGTTCTGGCATTTCAGCAATGGACAAAGTATGGTCACCAGTTGTATGAGTATGATTCGGTTGAGTCCATGTTCCTGCCTGACTTCCACCTGCCACAGCATATGTCCCTGAACCCGATTTTACGGCAAGCACAGCATCCGCTTGCGCAGTAGCATCAATCGTCCAGCCTGTCGGAGCAGTATTCTGCCAAAACCAGACTTTGGTTGCAGTCGGTAACTCCCTGTCCAATCGTGGGTCATTGCCCTCACAGACAGTCCCTGCTGAACTTCCAAAATCAGCATCAGTCAGGATATGAGACAATGCCGTAACAAGAGTCGCAAAATCGGCATCGGACATTGTGAACCCTTTATTCTTCATCATCTCCCCTAATCCTGCCACCATTATCGTGCATTGATAGAAGAGTTTGTTTGCCAGTTTGGAAGGGAATAACCCTGAAACTGCTCCACTTATCCTTTGAGTTTCCAGAACATATTCTCCATCAGTATCCTGATTGGCTGCTCCTGAATTCCATTGTAGAAAATTGTTTGATCCTGCCATTGTGTTGCCTCCTTTTTATGTCCAGTTGCCTGTATCAAATCCTGCGATGTAATCATCCTGTCTATCAAATCCAAAGAATGGAGTCGTTCCATAACTGTAATTGACCCTTACTCCCTGCGGTCTTGGAATGATATAATCATTGATGATCAGATTTATTATCGTGGTATCTATCGCTCCTGTAATCAGAACATCAATGCTCATATCCTGATTATCTATCACGGTGATTGTTCCACCGACAAACAGTTCCTTCCATTTTGACTGTAACGATTGTGCCTTGCCGTCCCAGCAATTCATGTAAACCTTATTCTTCAGGAGAATGCGGTAATAGTAATCGCTCAAGGTTTCATTGACAGCATCTGTCGGAGGACTTGCCAAAGGTTCTGCCTTGTAATGAACGGTTCTTGACTGACCAAGAATCACCCCCAGAATATCCAACTGGTCCCCAACACAAGCCTCAAAATCAAAGAACGTAAAATCAATTTCCCTTCTGACCGTCCATGCATTCTCGATATACCCTATGACATCAGGGGTGACAATCCGATTGAAAGAAAAATAACACATCAAACTGTTTGCCAATCTGCGGATGTCCATTACCATTTCAAGGTATGTCCTGATCCAATGCAGATACTTCGGAGAGTTCTGATACTGACTTGTGATCAGATTCAGGTAAGTATCCACATCAGGATCATAAGCATATCGGTCAGCAGTCTGAACAACAATCAAAGGATTGTGAATAGTGACAGCAGAAGAATAAACCGGACTGCCGTAATCCACATAAACAAATCCTGTTCCGACCCCTGACGGAAGAAATAATCCTTTTGTTGTGGCATCAAAACTACCAATCGCAGGTGATCCGCTTACTGACCAATCAGCAAGATCAGTAATATCTTCCACCGACCCATCATCGTAGGTTGCCAATGCCTGAAACTGCTGGGATGCCCCCAAGTACAGAATGGCATCAGCCGGAATTATTTCTATTGAGGTTATTTCTGCCATACTTTACACCAATGTGATTGTAATATTGTCAACACTTCCCAAAACCACTTCCTTATACCCTACCGTGATATCGGTGGCACTCAATGGAGGACTCGCTGGGTCAGTTCCCATTAAAACCTGTGTTACGGAGAATGTCGGTTTTGCCTTGTTGGTATTGACATCAACCGCAGCACAAATTACAGAAGACAGATACAAATCTTCGCTTATTTCCAGAGTGTTGATGTAGTCAGCAACTGCTTCCTTGATTGCGTCCTCATCCCCAGTACCCCAACCCGACAACATCTTGATGGTCATTTCAACATAGACAGGAACATAATCAGGACGGTAAAATCGGATCGGTGTGATTTCCCCAGAATCAGGGTCAGCAATATTTGTCACCACATCTCCATCTGTATAACAACCCAATCCACGATTGTAATAAATTGCTTCTGCGATATCATTGATATCTCCACCTTCAACAATGGCAGTAATGGAATGTTCTGGTGATCCTTCAAACGGCACTCCATCATCTCCATAGTGGGTGGAGTTGGTAGCATTTTCATAGACCTTGTATCGGGTGACTCCAAGCAATGCCGCAATTGCCGCAACCGTTCCTTGAAGCATAGTCTGGGAAGGCAAAGCAACACTGATTCTTTGGCGTTCCCTTAATTCAGAATCGGTTTCAACTGCCTGACCTACAATTGCTGCCGTTGCATTGGAAACACTTGTCCATCCTGCTGTCGGAGTGCTGATGATGTTGAGATCACCTGCCAGTGCCGTGATTGCTCCAATTGTCTGACAGGTAGCAGTAACGGTCAAGGCATAATATTCTCCCAACGGAGAACCTGCTGGTTGTAAGGTGATTGGTGTCGGGAGATTCCACAAATACCCTGCAACATCCTGCACGACCCCATTGGTGATTACCGCAGCAGAAGTTCCAATCAATGTCACATCACAAGTGGAATAGGATGCTGGTGTTCTTGTGATTCCATTCAACTG
>CAZVYK010000051.1:0-3991 GCA_964630915.1 uncultured Caldisericales bacterium
CCTCACGGTATCGAAGCTTTAAAGAAAAGGATGATACTCCCAAAGGCAACTAATCTCAGCAGATATAATTCATATTAATACCGATTGACTAGTAACATACTAAATGATAATTTACTTACCGATGGTAATGCTTAAACCGATTTTGACGAACAGATAATAAGATGGAGAGCAATGACCTCATGAAATCACAAGAAAGATCAAAGCAGGTGAGTCAGAAAAGGAGAAGCCGGGAGAAGGAGCAGCGGATTCAGAGCATCCTTGATTCAGCAAAAAAAGTGTTCTCTGAAAAAGGTTACCTGAAGGCAACCATGGAAGAGATCGCCTGGGAAGCAGAAGTGACAAAGCCCACAGTGTACTTGTATTTCAAGACAAAGGATGACCTCTTCTATACGTTGATGCTGCCCTTGATGGAAGATGTGCATCAGCAGCTGGAGGAGTTGGAGAAGAGACTGGAATCTGGGAAGATCAAAGACGGAACCGCACTGATCAAGGGTCTCTTCAAATCCTTTTACTACGCCTACAAGTCATCTCCTGATACTTTCAGGATCATTCAATTATTCCAGCAACAGGGTCTCGGAAGGGAAATGGATCCCGAGGTCATGAAGGCCTTGGTCGAAATGGGCCGAATGAATTTTGACATTGGCCGCAGGATACTGGAAAAAGGCATGGAGTTGGGGTTGATCAGGAAGGTGAACGTATACGAAATGGGAGACGCCATCTGGGGGGCATTCGTAGGCATAACTCAGCTTGAGGACATCAAAGCTGATGAACAGAAGAACCATACGTTGAAGGAAAGGACCTTGCGTCTGGTTGAGCAGCTGTTTGCGGAGGCCCTGTCGATAAAAACCGGAGGCATAGTATGAAAACCAACAAGACATCAGAGGTAATCAATCGGGTCCGGAGAGAAGGCCGATTATCTCTTACTGAAGCAGAATCCAAATCTTTGTTAGGCCTCTACGGGATTCCAGTTGTCGAGGAAGCGATAGTCCTCAATGAAGACGATGCCATTATTCAAAGCCGCAGAATGGGATTTCCTGTTGTTTTAAAAGGGATGGGGTCTCGACTGACACATAAGACCGAGCGTGGCCTCGTAAAAGCCAATTTGAAATGTTATGATGAAGTGTTGCAGGCTTATAATTACATCAAAACGGCCGCTGGAGATGATTGGGAAGCATGTCTTATCCAGCCGCTCATAAAGGGGTCACGAGAATTTGTCGCCGGTATGATCAGAGATCCCCAGTTCGGCCCTTCGGTGATGTTCGGTCTAGGGGGAATTTATACTGAAGCCCTGAGCGATGTTGCCTTTCGTATCGCTCCCTTCGATGAGATCCAGGCACTCTCAATGTTGGATGAGATCAAGGCATGTAAACTTCTCGGGGCATTCAGGGGCGAGGCGGAAGTCGATAAGAAACAGCTTGTTCAGATCTTGAAGGGTTTATCCAGCTTAGGAATGGATTATCCCGAGATAAAAGAGATCGATATCAATCCTTTCATTGTCATGCCCGATGGTTCCGTGAAAGCAGTCGACGCACTTATAGTCCTGGACGATGCCGGTGAGGCTATGTTGGGTTCCGATCTGACCGAGGACATGAGCAGGGGACGGGAAAAAGAGATTAGAGCTGCGCTCGATGTGATGATGCATGCACGATCCATAGCAGTTCTTGGAGCGACACCCCCCCGGCCTAATTTCCCTGGCATATTCGAATGCGTCCGCAGATTTGGTTTCAGCGGACGTCTCTACCCAGTTAACCCGAAAGCCAAGACTTATGATGGGATAAAGTTTTATCCCAGTCTGTCTTCATTGCCTGAGAAGGTAGATCTGGTAATCGTCTCCATACCTGCACCCCTGGTACCCGAAGCCCTCAAGGAATGTGTAGCCACAGGCAACAAGAACATCCACATCTTTTCAGCCGGTTTCAAGGAAACAGGGGAGGAAGAAGGGGCAAGGCTTCAGGTTGAAATAGAAACAATCGCCCGGGAAGGAGGCCTCCATGTCATCGGCCCGAACTGCATGGGATTTTACATCCCCGCTTCACGGATGCTGACATGGACGGATGCTTCCAAAGAGAGCGGCCCGGTTTCCCTCGTAAGCCAGAGCGGTGGCAACGCTCAGGACTTCACACATTATATCAGCAGCACCTACAATATCCATTTCAGCAAGTGCGTCAGCTTCGGGAATGCACTGACTTTGGACAGTACCGATTTTATCGATTACCTAGCTCATGACGAAGAAACAAAAATCATCGCCATGTATCTCGAAGGGGTAAAAGACGGGCCACGACTCCTGCAGCAGATCAGGGAGATAAGCCCTCAGAAGCCGGTCATCCTGTATAAAAGCGGCCTTACCGAATCAGGTGCAAGGGCGGTATCTTCTCATACGGGATCCATGGCGGGTGGAGAAAAGCTCTGGAAGGCCTTCTTCAGGCAGACCGGAGCCATTCCAGTGGATTCCATAGAGGAGATGGCGGATGTGACCCTGGCTGTTCATCATATCGGAGACGCTCACGGCAGGAGAACAACGGTCCTCGGAATCGGCGGCGGAAACGGTGTGGCGGTGGCGGACAGCTGTGCGCATGTCGGGCTTGAGCTTCCGGCATTTTCCCCGGAACTGACCACCAAATTGCGGAAATCCATAGGCATCGACGGATCCATGATTCGGAATCCCATTGACTCTGTAATTGCGTTCGCAAGCTTGCCGGTCATGGGAGAAACTCTGGAACTGCTCGCTCAGAGTGGTGAGATCGATAATTTCATCATCTCGATGTCATTGGATTGGCTGACCCTGAAAAAAGAAGAATCCGGGACCTATGCAGAAACCGTCGCCTCATATCTGGCAGAGGAAGGGCGGAAGCATACGCATGGGAAACCTCTGATCGCCGTCTTGCGGCAATACCAGCCGGATCCCGAGATCAAGGAATGCATTCCACTTGTTGAAAAGGTCCTCCTGGCCGGTGGCATCCCGGTTTACAAAAGCCTGCCACAGGCAGTTTCAGCACTTTCGAAGCTCGTGACATATAACGAGTACTGTAGAAAAATATCCGGGGATGCCTGATTCAAAATTGAATCCCACTACAAGCACCGTTCCATGGGAGGTGAACATGCAGCTTAAACGAAAACTCAACAGGACGATGAAAAAGGCTACTTGGAAAGCGATATTGTCGCTATACAGATTGTTTACTAAGTCTGCTGAGTATTTCCACTATCCGGTGATTGGCTCCATGGTGAGAAGACTGGTTAACCTTGAGCCTGAGGCACATACTCAGGCTTACACCCTAAATATCAACGCTGATGTATCAGACATGGCAAAGGGTGTTGTCCTGCCAATCGATATGATGAAGAAGCTGGCAAGCGAGGCAAACTTCCGGGCAATCATGAATAAGTGCCTGTGTCGCTCTGCGTTTAAATGCAAAGATTTCCCTCATGACCATGCCTGTATCTTCATCGGTGAAGGTGCACGGGGGATTGTAAAAAACGGTATCGGAAAAGAAGCCACCGTAGAGCAAGCGATTGCCCATATCGACAAAGGGGCCGAGCTTGGACTCATAGGGCAGGCCTTGTGGATTGAGGTTGAACGGGTTATGATGGGTATCAAGAGAGAGAAAGACGTAGCACACTGGCTTGAGATCTGTTTCTGCTGCCCATGCTGCTGCGGCACCTTTAAGCTGATGAAAGCATCTAATCTCCATGACATCAGAGGCCGCTTTCAGTCTATTGGCTGGAAGGCCAATGTGGATAATGGCAGCTGCACTCAATGTCAGCTGTGTATTGAACGCTGTCCTGTCGAGGCTATCTCCCTCAAAGCAGAGCAAATTATTATTGACGAACAAAAATGTCTGGGATGCGGCTTCTGTGCAAAAGGCTGTCCTCAGGAGGCCATTAAGCTTAATTTTAAAGGTCAATTGCTGGGTTCTATCCAGGACTACTTTACTCGTGGTGGACTCAAGGTTGATATATGAATTTGTATGACAAGGAGATAATGATACCTGTAATA
>CAZVYK010000052.1:0-3975 GCA_964630915.1 uncultured Caldisericales bacterium
TAATTCCTCAATAATATCAAGATAAAAATGGAGCGGGCGGTGGGAATCGAACCCAGACCCGCTCCTTTGCTGACAAGTGTTTCAAGACATCTATTGACCATTTATTGACCAAGCCAAAACAAGGATTCTGAAGCTCCGACTCGAATATTCTACGGGTTCTATCCGAAAGGGGGGCAGGACAAGCTAACCCTTCTGACGTGCCTGAAAGCTTACACTTAGAACTTATCTCAATTTTGGGGGTGTCCTGTCCAATTGAGGGCTAGTGTGAGAAGGATTAGCGTCTTCTTTGACAAATCTTTCTACATCGTCAAATTTACGAACGATAATATTATCATCAGGGGTCCAAATTGTAATCGTATCAATATTTATTTGAACAACTTGACCGTGAATAACGGTGCCATCTTTGAATATGACCATGTTAATATTTTTGCCTCTGTCTGTTTGAGAAAAAGCATTTGCGGAAGAGAATATGAAACAAGCGATGAAAAAAAGAAGAGCAAAAGAATACTTTGTCGAGATTAAATTTCTTAATAGAGCTGTCATGTCCATTCTCCCCTCGTGATGAATAGAGCACTTTTCTCTGATGCCATAAACATTAATTAGCGTCAATTTCTTTAATAAATTGAAAAGGGGGGCACTATATACAAATGTCATCAACAGAAGAATCTGGCATGGTCCATGAATAAAGTGATGATAATAATCAACAAACCGGACTTGACCGAAAAGCGCGAGTGTGAGAGAAAATTAATCAGCCTGACCCGCTCGGCTCTGTCACTCAAATCAATTGCATCTGGGATTCTTGTATCCCATTGAAATATAGGTGGATTCGATACGTCTCCGCATTTCATCTATTGGAAGGCTGGGAACCGATGCATTGAGAACTGGAATTTCAAGAGGAGGAGCGGGTATGAGAAAGATAGCTGTGTTATTGGCATTGTTGTTCATAGCATCCTGTGCACAAGTTCCCAAAGAAGCCAGTTACCCAATGACTCACCAAGAAAAAATGCAGGCTGGCGAGCATTGGCGTTTTTTAGCTACGGACATCTCAAAGAAGGTGAAATTAGCTGTTTGCCCAGACTTTATAGAAACTCCGACAGCCGGCGGACCGAACCTAAGCCCTGAGCTATCCTATAAAAGTCCTATTCAAACATTCCAATCCACTTGTCAGGTCAAGGGTGCATTTTTTATATCTGACGCAGACCAATCACCATTCGGCAAAGCAATGAGGACATTCTTAACGACAGAACTGACCAGCCAAGGTTTTACCATTAGCTCAAATCCCAAATGTCTTTATAAACTTGACTGGGAAGTTCAGCGCGTTTTTCACCAGGCTGAACGAGTGAGCGGCTATAGTGGCATTTTCGTCGGGTTGGGGGAGGCTCTTCAGTTTCTATTCGCCGGGGGGATAGACAATAAATATTGGACCAAGCCGCATTCGGAGATAATCATCACTTATGAACTGATGAAAAAAGAGCAAAACATAAAGACTGACATTCTACGAGGTACTCAAATTTATTATGTCAACGATACCGACAGAGACCATTATTGGGATATTTCCCGGACTGAGGTATCAGAAACCAGCCTCCTACCAATCAATTATTATATTACGAATCGCTAAGGGGGTATCAAATCATGAATAGAATAATGACAGTACCAGTTGCAATCTGTATTGTATTATTTCTCATGACAGGCTGTACGGCATCTCGCGATTTTGTCCCAGCTCCTCCAGAACATGTCCTGACAGGTGGTCTCGTAAAATCAGGTTACACGATTGCTGATACACTGTTGTCGCAATCAAAAATTAGTATCGGCAAAAATGACACAATATTAGTAGCATCGTTTGTCAACATTAACAATCTACAGGAATCATCCACACTGGGAAGAATGCTCGCCGAGCATGTAGCCTCAAGGCTATCTCAGAGAGGATATAAAGTCATTGACATGAGACTCAGAACAGAATCTGTATTCATGCAAGAAGGAAGAGGCGAGTTTCTTTTGAGTCGTGACCTTCGAGAAGTGAGTAAAGACCATAATGCATCAGCTGTGGTAGTCGGAACCTACGGTCAAGCTTTGTATGGGACATACATTTCTGCGCGGATTATCAATCCAGCAGATAGCACCATCATATCTTCTTGTGACTATGGGTTAGCACTAGGGCGAGATGTATCAGGAATTGCTGATACGAAGTGAGTAATCCCTTAAAATGCATTCCGGGTTCTCTCCCTCACTTCATGTCCAGAGGATATCGCTCAAGTCCGTCAGGGCTGGTTTGTTAGATAGGAACCGACGGGATAACGGTGCATTTTCTGCTGGATGAGAGTATGAATGTCAAGAAATGAAGAATGTAGGGAAGACTACTTTTTTGTCTTCAATCCCAATCTTTTCATCACTCTCTGTAAGGTAACCAGTTTCCATTCGCTGTCACGTCTGGTCCGTATATTGAGTTTGTTGAGTTCCTGAACGATTTGTCTTTGCGTAAGCCCCTGCTTCACAAATCCAGTGATAAGGGCTCTGTAACGCTCAGCCCATTTCTCCGATTCTTCCTTGATTCTCTCCACATGTGTCCTGATATTGGGATTGCCGAGTTTCTTACCCTTTTGTTTCACAAGAGCGAGACCGTTCTTTGTCCTTTGACTGATAAGGTCTCTTTCCATCTCCGCAACCATCGAAAGAACGGTTACGAGGATTTTTGTGGTCATATCCTGTTCGCCGTTTGTGACGATATTTTGTTTGATGACGTGTAAATTGATTTTCTTCTCCATGAGGATATGGAGAATGTTATGAATCTCCCGAATGCTCCGAGACAGACGGGATAACTCCGAAACGATGAGGACATCCTCCTTTTTGAGTTTCGACAGAAGATTGTCAATCTTCCGTTTATCGAAACTCTTCCGACTACTCATTTCGACTTCAATCCATTCATCGACCTTTATGCTGAGTTTCTTGGTGTAGTTTTCTATTTCGAGCTTCTGGTTCTCAAGGTCTTGCTTATCTGTCGAGACCCTCAAATACGATACTACCCGGTTCATTTTGACCCCCTAATTATTGATTGACTACATTATCATATGGTCGTATACATGTTGTCAAGCGTTATTTTTTCACTGATTTTATGAAACCAATTATTGACGCGCTCTCCAGCCCACCGCCCCCTTTCCCCCCTCATCCTAGCTCCCGCCTGAAATACCCCTAGAACCGTCGCATTTGACCTATAAAGAGACTTCGCTGTCTTTACGTTGGGGAGATAGGACAGCCTCGCCTGGCGTCTTGTAATCACTTGCAGGAAATACTCTGAAACCTTTTATTGACGCGCATTTTGCGCGTTACCCCTTAGTCGCGTATCAAACGAGATTTATATAATCCGTCTCTAAATCGACATGATAAACGAAGTACCAATAGAAAATTCATGTTACATGAATTAGGTAGATACTTGGATTTATTACAGATAAGTCTATTCAAAAAATATTTCATTTTCGTGGGTCTGGATTAGCGAAACTCACATAAATAGATATGGAGCTGATACTCTGGTTGAAATTCAAATAAAAATGTCGCCCCATCTGATGTCCCTTCGGGAGAGTATTCAACCGCTCTGTCAGCTTCAGATGGGGCTTTCTTTTTTGGAAAGGAGATACGGTAGCTGGCGGAAGGCAGTCGCCGTGTCAGGCAGTTTTGGAGGAATTATGGCGTCAAAAGAGTATTTCAACCCTTACAGAATGTCCTATGGTGTATTCATTCCGAATTATATTCTGGATGCTGAGGACTTGAGTTCTACAGAGAAGATACTTTATGGTTTGCTGGTCTCATACGCTGGTAAGAACGGTGTCTGTTATCCATCTCATGAGGAATTGTCCAATAAGATGAACCTGAGCGTCAGACATGTTGGTGATGCTATCAGGGGGCTTGAAAAGAAGGATTACATTGAAGTGTAAAATTTAGGATCTTCCCGGACAGTCAGTTCCTCTCCGGTCTAGGCTCTAA
>CAZVYK010000053.1:0-3822 GCA_964630915.1 uncultured Caldisericales bacterium
TTATCCAAATCTAACCGACATCCACACAACTCGGAGGGGACATGGCCTTTCAACATGGGTCTTTACGCGGCGGCATCCCGGCGGTTTTGACGCGCCTGCTGCACGGGTTGGCGCTGATCTCGCTGATCGTCTCGTCCACCGCCTCGCCGGCGCTGGCGGCCGCCCCGGCGCCCGAGTCCGCCGGGATCACAACTCGGCCGACCTGATCTCATCGATGATCTACCCGGGGAACAGTTCGGGTGGACCGGGTGAGACGGTGAATTACACCTATAACAACCAGCTCAGAAAAGTGAACATATGGATAATGCACTTGTACAAAAGAAGTACTATAGCAGACGCAGATGCCGCTGGCTCTTCTCGGGGTTTCTGCTGAGTGCAATACTATTGTGGTTGGTACAGGACATGCACTGGCAATCGCCAGATGTTTACTACGATATGCTTTATATCGTAACAGCGGGGGCGTTTATGTCCATACACTTCAGTCTATATTTCTTTGTGTATATGTTGATCTCGCCTGCTGGCATCAATATCCATTTTCCGGGTCAAACAGCTTTGATTGAATGGCAACAAATTAAGTGTTTTGGGCCTGTATGGATTAGAAACAAGCTTTACAAATATGGTTTGATACTTAATGACCTGGATTTTAAAACTCCAAAATCAAAATGGCTTCTTAAATCAGAGTACTATGAAAATTACTGTGTTGGGTTAGATGAATTTATCAATGTAAAGAACGAAGAAGAGTTTCGTATCATAATGGAAAAATTTACCACCTTGTGTTAATGAGAAGAGTATCCCTTTAGGTCATTGGTTATAAGTTAAGGTAGGTCAGGCATCGGGTTAATGTATTTTGTAGCACGCCAATATGACCCTTCTCTTAACCGGTGCCAATACTGGTTTTAAATGGCTTATATGTTATCTCCGCCTACCCTTACCTTCCTTAAGATTATGACGATAAGAGGATGAAGAAATGAATATTGCAAACTTTGATTGTCCACGATGCGGATCTTATGGGCAAATGCTATTTTTAATCTGTTCGAGAAACAGAAAAATATTTGTTAAGTGTGATGAGTGTATGAGTGTTTTAATTGATCCCCAGAAAATCTCTTATGGAGATCTAATAGATCCTGACCCTAAAACCTATTTTGTCAAGGAGATGGAATGTTCTCTCAACGAGAGTAGGCTTGCGACGCAAGCAGAAATCATGGATTCGGCCTGGGCTAGATATTGGGGCGGGCATCTTTAGAGATGCACGGACAAACAGGGATTTCGGATGAAAAAGGCAACATTTATTTTCCCTTTGATTTGTATCCTCATAGGCTGCTCCAATACTTCCAGGCCTGTAGCTTCTCCGTCTGTGGTAGAAGTTACTGGAAGTAAGGTAACAGTAACGCAATGGGGCGCAAACACCCAACCGTCCGCCAAACCTGCATCTTCTCCGACTTCGAGTTCTGCTATACAACTCAAATCAACGCATACTAATTCTCCTTCTCCAGTGATAATTCCGACCCAATTGACGATGGCTCCTCCTCCAGAAAATTCTTTTTATCTCTGGTCTTACAAGGGTTCCTATACACGAATTTCAATTCTCGATTTAGAGAAACCTCAGATTAAGACCTTCTCGAATGCCCAGGATAGCCCAACGCAGGCGATCGATGTAGCCTTTGCACCTTACACGTCGAAAGTAGCTTATCTGCTCGGCGCAGAATCACCCAAAAATGAGGCGCCACAATTATGGATTACAGATCTGGAACAAAGCTGGAGTGAGAAGGTGTGGGAGGATAAGGATGGTTGGCTTCGAACAGGCACGATAGTTTCTCCTAGTGAAACACAAGAATTGATCTGGATAACCGATCGTTATGTATTATTGACTAGACCCGGTTTTTCAAAAAGAAGTAATTTATTGATTTACGATGCCAAAATCAAGGAGACATGGGAAGGGCAAGGACAGTGTAATATATTGGCTATGAACCCAAAGACAACCTTGCCGACGATTGTATGTGACACGCTGAGAGATGATAAGCATCAAACATATCTATGGCTTAATCCTGATGGATTTCAATCAGACGAAAAGGAACCGGATATCTTAGCAAATATCGATGTCTGGAGTTTTTCTCCGGATGGAAGCCAGGTCCTGTTTTCTGGTTTGGTGCAAAAGACCTACAAAATTGCCCTCCCAGGAGGTCGAATCGTACCCATACCTGTTACCTTCGATCCAGGCTTTTATGTCTGGGGAGGCGGTGTGAATATTCAATGGTCAGCTAATGGAGAACGAATCCTGCTCCTCGGAAAACCGGCAAACCACCGGGGTTGTGCCTTAGCCAGAGAGTTTATTAAGTTAGGATTGGATAGTCAACATTGTTGGATGGTTCTTGACTCTAAAACATTCGAAATCCTTTGGATGCCAACCCAAGAGATATGGCCAGAGGATACATTACCAGTAGAATTCAGCCTATTTTCCTTAAATGCCGCTTTGTCGCCAGATGGTAGATGGGTCGCACTGACCGTAGATTCCTGGAAAACTTTGGGATCCTACTCCCTGATCGTATTTGATATTGAAAATAAAAGGTCTTATAAGGTCGAACTTGGAATTGATCAATTGCCAGGATTCTACATTCACTGGAAACCTCAATAAATGTCAAGAGTAGCTGTTCAGGCATGGGAAGCCTGAATAGACTGACCTTTGACATTGTCAAAAACACAAAAAACGAGCAAAATAGGGGTATGGATCCGCTGCGAATTTCCAGCGAAGCAGGGATACGAGCAGCCTATCATGAAGGCGAGGAGGCAGTGATCAAGCTCTCCAATGAAACGTTAGGCAAGCCCTCTGTGACTATAATAGTGAGACAACTCCGGCCAATAATTTAGGGAGCAGGGCGGAGGAGAATCCGGATGTCGTAGAATAGAAATGGTAAGGTGTACTCTGAAGTCGGCCTTCCTGTTGATGAACTAGATGGCGAGCGATCCAATGATGGTCATCCAGGTCAGGTGATGCAGTCTGCAATGGGATCTTACTCCTGGGGGATATTAATCCAGCCCGAATCGTTGATACGGGCGGGTGAATCTCGAACAGGGTGATCGATCGGCCCCTCATCGCCGCCGGGCGTTCTCTAAAGAGAGCTTAACGCCTTACGTATCTGCTCCAGCGCCTGCAGGATGTTCTCCAGCGAGTTGGCAAAGCACAGCCGCAGGTAGCCCTCGCCGTTGCGCCCGAAAGACGTGCCGGGCAGCAGCGCCACCCCGGCTTCTTCCAGCAGGTATTCCGCCAGCCAGTCCGACGATTTCCCCAGCCCGGTGATGTTCGGGAAGACGTAGAAGGCGCCCTGCGGCAGGCGGCAGCGTACGCCGGGGGTGGCGTTCAAGCCGCTCACCAGCGCATCCCGGCGGCGGCGATATTCGGTCACCACTTGGTCTACTCGCTCCTGCGGGCCTTCAATGGCCTCGATCCCGGCCACCTGGGTGAAGGAGGCGGTGCAGCCCACCGAATGGGTCAGCAGCAGCTCGACGCGCTCGGCCAGCGCCGCCGGCATGATACCGTAGCCCAGCCGCCAGCCGGTCATGGCGTAGGTCTTCGAAAACCCATCGCAGATGATCGTGCGCTCCGCCATCCCGGGCAGCGCGGCGATGCTGGGCGCGGGCTCGCCGTAGACCAGGCGACCGTAGATCTCGTCGGACAGCACCCAGATGTCCTGCTCGCGGGCAACAGCGGCAATGTGCTCCAGCGCAGATAAGGGCATCACCCCGCCGGTGGGGTTCGATGGCGAGTTCAGCACGATCATGCGGGTGCGGTTGGTCACCAGACGGTCGAAGGCCGCCAGGTCGAAA
>CAZVYK010000054.1:0-3593 GCA_964630915.1 uncultured Caldisericales bacterium
CGTCCAAAAAATCAGTGTATTCAGCGTAATTCGCGTTTAAATTTCGGTGTCTTTCCGTGTTTTCAGTGGTAAAAACCGCGATATTGTGTTCAGTAACATACAAGTTGCGTCAAGTTGCCCCACACTTGCGCTCAGTTTGATGCAAGTTGCGCTCAGTTGCGCTATGTTGCGCGCGGTTGCGCGGGCATTATAAACACCAAAAACCGTATTATCACCATCAAAAACGCACTTTTAACCCGATTTTAAAAACTCGTAAAAAGCGGCAAAAAATAGTAGACCCGGATATAATATATATCTACTATAATATGTTCTCGAGAGGTCGTAAACTCGCAAAATAACATTGCCTTTACGAATCAATCTGCTACCATTGACCTTGTGGTGTGAATCCGGAATAAACGAAGCTCAACACAAGGAGACTGATAATGTCTAAAACACGCAAGTCATTAACCCTGCTGTCCCTTTTTGCCGCTCTCTGTCTTCCGCTTTTCGCCGCCGAAGGCGTACTCGAAGGAATGCCCGATCCCGCCGTCATTCAGGGCGAAGACGGCCGCTTCTACATCTTCGCCACCGGCCGGGGACTGCCCGTCTACCGCTCCGACGATCTGATCAAATGGGAACTCATCGACCGCGTCTTCGACACCCCCGTTCCCGCTTGGTCCAAACAAGCCATCCCCACGACCGAAGGCATCTGGGCGCCCGACATCGTCAAATTCAAAGATAAATATTACGTCTACTACTGCGTCTCCTCATTCGGCAGCCAGCGTTCCGTCATCGGCGTCGCCGTGAATAAAACCCTCGACCCCGCCTCGCCCGACTACAAATGGACAGACGCCGGCCTCGTCCTCGAATCCTTCCCCGGCAAAGACGACTTCAACGCTATCGACTTGGCCGCCATGCAGGACAAAGACGGCTCCGCCTGCGCCGTCTGGGGCTCGCACTGGGGCGGCATCAAATTCGCCGCCATCAACCCCGACACCGGCAAGTTCCTCGACGCAAAACCCGTTATCTCCACCGTCGCCGCACGGCCGGACACCACCTCCCGCGCCATTGAAGGGGCCTACATGGTCCAAAAGCACGGCTGGTACTACCTCTTCGTCTCGTTTGATTCCTGCTGCAGCGGCGCCGAAAGCACCTACAAAGTCATGGTTGGCCGCTCCAAAAAAATCGAAGGCCCCTATATAGACTTCAACGACAAGCCCATGCCCCTCGGCGGCGGCACACTCGTCCTGGCCAACAACGACAACTGGCGCGGCCCCGGCCACAACTCCGTCCTCCAGGCCAAACAGGGCGACTTCATCGTCCACCACACCTACGACACCTGCCATTTGGATAAGCAGCGTATCCTGCAAATCCGTCCCATCTACTGGACAGACGATCAATGGCCCGTTGTCGGTGAGCCGATCAGCGAAACCAACCCCATCAACACCAATCCGCCCGCCCTCCGTGCCGAACAGCTCTACGGAAGCTGGCGCGTCTCCAACAACTACGGCCAGGAACGCATCATCGACCTGATCTCCCGCGGCCGCATCGCCGGCCAGCGCGGCGCCTCATGGAGTGTTTCCGATAACAAAATAATGCTCAACTGGCCCGCGCAGGGCGAAGGCAAGACCACCTGGGTCGATCGCTGCTTCATCGAACCCTCCGGCAAATCATTCATCGGACGCAACCAGAACGGCGACGTCATCCGCGGCACAAAAATCTGCCCATAGCCGTACTTTCGCTCACTGAAGGACAAAAAAACACTAATGAAGGAGAAAAAACGCGGATACCCGCCAAATAGGGTTTTTTGCGCAGTGGGGTATTGTACTCTGCCGGGATAAGGTTATACTATCGGAGACGACATTGAAACACAATGTCGTTAGGCTGAAGGATTAAAAAGGTGGATACAAAAGGGCCGACAAAAAAGTACTGCAAATATGATGCCTACGGCAAGGCCGCTATTACCGCGCGCGGGGCGGATGCCCTCTGGTACACCGCCGACGATGTGACGCTGACGACCTCGGCCTACCACAATCCCTTTACCTTCACCGGCCGCCAACTGGACATCCTCGACAACAACACCCTCCGCCTATATTTCTACCGCGACCGCTCCTACGACCCGCAAACCGGACGGTTTATGCAGAGGGATCCGTTGGAGTATATTGATGGTATGAACTTGTATGAATATGTTAAGAATAGCCCCATCTTATATTTAGACCCTTCTGGAAATAGTAGTGTAGACAGGGGGATTTGCCAGTTGATTGCACAGGGTAAGAAAAAGGAGGCAATTTCGCTTATAATGCTTGTTTACGGTTATACTTATTACCAAGCTCAACAACTTGTCGATGGAACAACTACATGTCCAACTATTCCTCCAATTTCACTTCCAAGGATCGAATTACCTCCCCGAACAATTCCTCGGAATCTTCCTGTGCTCAGAGGTCAATGCCAAGATAAGCGACGCTGCCCTGCACCAGTTGAGGCTATGATTAATGGAATAATATTTGCGATATGCAAAACACCGGGATTAACTTGTAAAGGGACAGACACTCGGGAACTACGTGAGACTAAAACTGCTATGGCAAGTGCTTGCTTGAGCGCAAGATTGGCGATGAAGTTGTGGTGTTATCCTGACTCGATAGGTAAAGGAGATCACAGTCAAGCAATTCAACAGGCTGAAAATAGGCTAAATGATTGTCTAACTAAACTAACAATAGACTAAGTTAAGTCAGAGAGTCCAAATGAATCAGGAACAAGAGGATAGAAATAGCTGTATCAAAAAAATATACGATGCATTTTATGGCATTGAACTACCTCCTAATGAACAAATAATATCTCAATGTGATTATAGCATGGAAGCACAAGAATTAAGGGAGGCTTTTAAAGGAAAAAAATGGTATGAAATCGATTGTGACTATTTTAATAAACACGCAATACAGGGGCTAAGTTTTTTGGAATTTGCGGCTTATAGATATTTTCTTCCAGCCTTTATGCTATGCTCCGTAAAAGGTTATGACCACTGTTTTGATATAGTAATGGATACCGTTGAATCATTGTTGCATCCTCTTGTTTCACAAAAACTAGGACGCTGTGAAAGCACGCAATCGATTGATATGTACACTTTTCAATGCCGTATGAACAATCTTACATATCAACAAGTAGATGCAATAGTAGCATTTTTAAAATATATAGAAATATACCACGAATCAGATTTTATAAATAAAGAGCCTCAGCTTGCTTTAACTGATTATTGGCTCGATAGGTTAGAGATCGAGAAAAAAAGGGCTATGGTCCGCAAGGATTCATCTGGAAATATTTAAGAAACTGTGACAGCCGACGGGTGGCCTCTGCAATGAATAAGCATGGCATCGAAAAATGTAAGGATAACATGGGTGGCCCCTTCAAGCGCAGCTTGTGGGTGCAGGGGAGAGTAAAAATAAGGGACAGGCACTTTTTTGGATGACAGAGAATGAAATTGAGAAAGAAAGAAGTGGTTGCACTGCCACAAAAACAAATGAACAAATGCTGTCTCGGGTTATCTGACGCTGATAAGGCGTCTGACATGCTCTGTAGAAAAGCTCTTTAAAAAGTAAACAATCTGCCATTTTAGACTT
>CAZVYK010000055.1:0-3503 GCA_964630915.1 uncultured Caldisericales bacterium
CGGCGGGCGGCAGCGGCTCGCTGCACCTGCCCGGGGGTAAGGGTTTTGCATTTTCCATTCTGGAAATGGGTATGCCAGGCTGGGCGAGCGTCTTCCACCAGCGGGCGCATCAGGAGGAGTTGCCAGTAAGCTAAGGCGCACATCCACATCCATTGTTCTGTTGCTACCAGGTCATTGGAGCGGCTGGTATTCAGCCCCAGGTTTTGTTTCAGAAACCGGAACATGTGCTCAATGGCAAAACGCCACAAGTACATTTTGCACAAATCCTGCAGGGCAACTTCGCTTGAGCCGGTCCACAGCAGCCACATGGGCTGTTTGTAGCGCAGTGTGCCGTCCGGTCGCAAGAATTCTACCCGCAACAGCATCACGATTAGCGTGGGCAGTTTCTTGAGATGTAAGCCTTTCCAGGCCTGGATGCGCACGCTTTGTGAGCCGAACCAGAAAGTTTCTGTGCCATCTGGGGGTCGAGAGGGGCTGGACAGTTTGAAGCGAGTCCCATGCTTCTGGGGAGCTCCCTTTTTGCCTGGCTTGCGGGGTGCGGGCTGTTCATACAGCACATTGGTGATGCGCATGCGCACTAGCGCAAAGGTGTCGTGGAGCAGCAGGAAGATGGCTAAGAAAACATGGTTACCATACAAGCTGTCTGCCACCACCACTTTCGGCTGCCGGTTGCGCTGGTCCAGTTCCTTGACCTGGTGGCTGCCTACCTGACTATCACTCAGCTCTGGATCAATCCGCAGGGTATCCTGGGGCGCTACCCAGGAAGTTCCCCGGCTAACCAGGCGCACCAGCCAGGAATATTTGTGCCCATACACCAATGGTTCATCCTTCTGGCTTTTCAGCGAGCAGCGTTCGGGTAAGGTCTCGGCTTCCGGTCTTTCATCCTTGGTCGCATCCAGGGCATACACTTCATGCCCGGCAATCTGTTCGCTGTCGCTGGGCTGAAAGGTTACCAGGGTATGCAGCAGCATATCAAAATCGATCCTGGCATGGCGCAGGGTATCGTAGACCATGCTGAACTTGCGGCGGAAAGGCGCTTCTTCGCTCAAGGCAACCGGAGACGCAACCTGCCCCGCTACTGTCAAGGCATCGACCAAATCCAAAACCGCATCAGGTCGCTTCAGCAGGCTCTGGTATACTGCATTTCGGAATTGTTGGAGAAGTTTGTCTGTCACGAGCTAAACTTTTACCAGCAGTTCCACTTTTTGTTAAGGTCCAAGTTTTTCGGTCACAACTCTAAACTCAAGTATAGTTCTAGAAGAAGATAACTATTTCAAAGATGGTGATGGGAATATACCATTTTGGGAAAATGGACGATTAACATACCACACTTATAAATATGCATTCATCGTCGGTAATTCCCCTCAGGATTTTGCATGGAGCGTTTATGTCCAGGGGACTGGAAAGGCAAAAGATGGGAAATATATTCAGACAGACTTGGATTCAAGTCATATTCCAACTCCTGCTCCGGGTGGGTATAAATATAACGCCGTCTATCAGTATGTAGACCATCCTCGCCCTAAGTGCAGTAGTTATGATTTGGAGGAAGATGAAACAATCGCTGTTTCCCAAACGTATCTTCAGAATGGCACGTATCGATGTGGCGATCAGTACTATATTGAAGGACATGGCGAGAAGGTTTATACTATAACTGACACTGGCACATTCAGAAATCAATATCAATTCGACATTTATGCAGGGGAGCAAACGCATGTTAGCCTTTATGAAAAATATTCAGATACAGGAACATATCACAAAGTAGCAAAAGTACAGAGATAGATACTTCATGAAATTCCCTTATCCGACAATACGAAAATACGTTTTTTTGTTTGGGATTCTATTGGTTGCTGGGTGTTCTTCACTAATAATTACCCCAATAACATCTCGTCTTGCCGAAGCGAATACGCCGATCTCTCCATCGAGCGAAACAACTGCAAGATTGCCTCTAAATAGAAAAATTGCCTTTATTTATTCAAATGGAAGTGGATATTACAATGAGATTTATGTGATGAATGAAGATGGCAGCGACTTACAAAATATAACACCGCCGGACCTTCCTCAGATAGGATGTCTTGTCTGGTCGCCAGATGGAGAATATATTGCGTTCAATGCTATCGCAGGAAACAAAGCGCAAATTTACTCGCTGAGGGTAGACGGCACTGATCTAAAACAATTAACCTTTGGCGAAGAACATGCTTATTCTCCCTCCTGGTCTCCGGATGGAAAATATATTGTTTACTCGTCCTTTCAAAAAGATGTTCTGGATTATCATGGCAATTTGGCTCAACTAGGATACATTATGAAACCTGATGGAAGTGGAGCGCGACGATTATGGGATGGTAACGAAGTTATGGGGGAGTCGGTGGCCTTCAGATATGACAATTTCATTTCTGTTGCGGTACCAGCTTCACGTTACACGGAAAGGGTTTTTACGATAGATTTAAACGGTAATATTCAAAAGAAGTTTCCTGAACTTATACTAGACGGCACACCAGTTTGGTCTCCGGACGGCAATCTTGCCGTTTATAACACAATTCGGGCTGATTGCTCTGGGCTAATTGTAATGAATCCTGATGGTTCTAATCAAACATGTTTGAAAATAGCCGAGATTACCAATTCTAATATGTATTTGAATGGGGCATCTTGGTCACCAGATAGCAAGTACATCATATTTTCATCCAATATTGACATTGATTGGGATATATACATGATCAAGCCAGATGGAACTGGATTCACGCGCTTGACAAATCTACCAGGAGATGAGTCTTCCCCCATTTGGTCACGATAATTCTAAGCGATTCCTGACCGGTAAGACATAGCTGGGCAAGGACAACGCTTATGTTCCGTGGGGAGTTGGAGACGCCGGTGAGATTCTGATTGGACCGCTGGTGAGAGCTTGAATTGAAGTGAGCAAAACGACCGGGGTGAAAAGCGGCTTGGATCAATGGGTGGAAGAAATATTGACATCAATATCAACACGTAAATGCTCCACGCATATTGAGACTGCACAATTGACGTTGAAACAGCTCTCGCTGACCCCAAATTGGGCCGCGAATTTAATCAGTATTCCTCCAGGCTATATCACAAACTCTTTCCTCTATATTGGCAGCCTGCCCGGGGTTGGTAAACCAACTGCTGTGTAGGGTGTCGATAAAGAGCGCTGCATCTGGTGCACCGCATGAATGGTAATCAACCCATCAATTGTTTCTTCTGAACGCAGATTAAAATGGGGCGCTTGCCGGCACCGAAAATTCCTTCCGTTCCGCACCATTATTGATAGCTTCCCACCTTAGTTGGTCAGAAAATGACCGAGGCGGTCAAAGCGCTCAGGGGCGAGCTACAGCAGCGGGGAGGCATTTGATTACCAATATGACGCCTCCAGCAACGTGTTCAGCTGCGCCCGGACGGCAGATGGAACGACGGTCACCACAGCCTATACCTACAACGCCGCCAACCAGCTCGTCTCGGCCCAATCGAGCGACGAAACCTTTGCCTGGCAGTAC
>CAZVYK010000056.1:0-3322 GCA_964630915.1 uncultured Caldisericales bacterium
GGCTGACTGCCACTTTTTTTAACTGAACCTGTTTGGGAAGTCCCTAACTTTTACAATTGAAGCAATCAGACCGACAGGAAAACAGAGGTTGATGCACTTCAGGAATAATTACAGATTCATTCTGAAACCAGAATTTGAGGAATATATGGACAAGGACGCTCTCATTGCGAATATCGTTGATAACAATCTACGGTAACACGGACAGGAAGAATACCTTGTCACCGGAGAGGAACTCTACTTCCTGTCCGGCAAGGAGATTGACTTCCTCTCCTAATAGTAGATTCATGATAGTAGATTCATGGTAGTAGGTTCACAACAATATGTAATATACAATATACAAGGGTTTGAAGAATTGAGCAGAACGCTTGAAACCTTGCCAATACTGAAAGGTTGATAATGACCACCCTGGCGGGTGGTCGGTTCCCTTCGGGGATGAATCCCCTTCGGGAACCAGACAATGTGACCTTCGGTCACGAACCTTATGGATATCAAAGATGCTGGCAATGATTATAATGGCTCTCCATACGCTTCCTGAGTCCAGAACAGGATGAAATAGAATATCCCATCTTTCTTCTTCTGATAGTAATCCACTATGCCTTCCTGAATCTCGTTCCGGTATGTGTTCAGAATATTTTTTGCCATCTTTCCAGAGACATCCTCGTCAAGCGGATACTGGAACGTCAATATGACTTTGTTAGGCTTACTCTTCAATTCTTTATAAATCCACTCTGCCGGCTTTTGCTTTCGTCTCACGATGGGAAATGTTCTCCTTCAAAATTTTGCGTATAGTCGCTGACAAATTTTCTTCATTTCTTCTTGATATTTTCTGTAACTCCATCTTCATGGATTTTGTCACATAGAATGAAATGCTGTCCGAATAATAATTCATAGAACCTCCATTCTTCCGACGCTTTGCTGAAAAACCAATCTAATAAAAGATTGTTTCAGAAAGCATATTCAGCAATCAAAATTATGGGTCTGTGTTTCAACACTAAGGACGTTTCATACGGGTCTCGGAGATATTCGAATTTCCCATTTCTGATGACATATCCAATATCCACTGATTTATTCCCATCTGGGTAAGAAGAACCCCACAGACAATCATCGAATCGGGACTGTCGAAAGGGGTAGATAAAGGACATCCATTCTCGTTGAGTTTGATAATGTCCTTCATCAGGTTGTTTCTTACTTTATCATCAGACAAATACTTTCTGTATATCTCATCAATTCTGTCCGTTTTCATGCTCTGGAATTTTTGTTTATTCATGGTCAAACCTCCTAAAAAATATGAGAACCTATTAGTATTTATGAAAAAGTCTGGAAGAAAATAAAATTTAGCTTATGACATAATTTAGCAATAATTACAATTACATAGATACTTATGTCATTTTTGAGCTAACATTTACATCGGAATCTCAGCATGGTATAATATAAACATAAGTTGGACATTGTATCTTTGGAGGTTGAAGCCCGTTTCAAAAAATTAGGATAGTCACAGAGGACTGAATCTCTGTCCCTTCCGGCGTAATAGGGGTTGCCACTTTTGGCGACCCCTTTTTTATTGTGAATTCAATGTGAGCCAATAATTCGGTCGGAAATGGTTGGTTGCCAACCAGACCGAAGAGAAGATGTGAGGTGAAATTATGACAAAAGAAGAGAGAATCCAGAAGGCAAACGAGTTGATGGACAATTTGAGAAAGGCAAGTCAGGAAATGTATGACTTCGTGAAGGATTGTACGGAGAGTGGACTGTTCGTCGGTTCCATAATACCACGCCCGTCAAGCAGTGTTGATTTTGAGGTTGAGGGTATTCCGACACTTTATTATGACCGGATGAACAACAACGGTGCTGACTACGATAGTATCCATTATTGGGTTCGTGACAAATATAAGGTGGACAAACGCCTCTCGGTCTGGTCATGGGCTGAACAGTATGACGAAATCAAGAGAGTATTCGAAATCATTGATAAGATGAAGAAGGACAGTAACTAATCATTCATTTTGAACAGACTGATAGGTGGTTTGCCCCTGTAAGTCTTCATGATTACAGGGGCATTTTTGTATGTATCGGAAGGCAAAAAGCTGGACAGAGTCGAATAAGCCCGGTAAACAGGCTGCCAAAACCTGTAAAGGGGGTGGCTATATGGGAGGGTCTGTCATTTTTCAGCAGGACAGATATTTCGTCCAAGTCTATTGGCAAGGAGAGAAGGTTCGTATTTGGAAATACAATGGTGAACCTTTATGGCACAGGAAAACGGCTGAGAAACTACTGAATAGAATTAGAAGTGAGATTGACGATAAAACATTCAACCCGAAATCCTATTTTCCAGACAGTCCGATGTCTTTGAAGGAGTACGCACAACGATGGGTTGAAATCATCAATGTAAGGGAATCAACGAGAAGAGATTACCGGAACAGTATCAGAAATCACATCATTCCATATTTCAGTGATAGGGACATCAGAACTGTCCGTTACATTGACCTTGAAGACTTTTATAGATGGATTGACCGTAAGGACAAGGGAAAATTCAATGTAATGGGTTGTCTCAAAACTATGTTCAAATGGGCTTACAAGAATGAAGACATTGAGAAGATGCCCCCATTTCCGAGAGTCACGCAAGGGGAAAATCCGCCGATTGATTATCTCACCCTTGAAGAACAAGAAATGGTCTTGGCGTTCATTCCAGAGAATCATAAGCCCATATTCCAGATAGGAATGGAGTATGGTTTGAGAACTCAGGAAGTCAGAGCGCTGATGTGGGATTGTATTTGTAAGAATAGTAAAGGTGAAGATGTAATTCGAATAAAACGGTCATTTTCTCTTGAGAAGCTACAGGAAACGACAAAGACCAATCGTCAAAGAGAGGATGGAATTACGCCATACGCCAGAGACATTCTGAAATCTATAAAGGTAACATCTCCAACCTTTATTTTTGTCCGAGAAGATAGAAAACCCTACACAGGAAAGGATATGAACAGGATTTGGAAAGAGGCTCGTGAAAAGGCGGGAACACGGAAAATCAAACTATACAACGGCATGAGACATTCTCTGGGTTGTCAGATGGATGATATGGGAGTTCCCCGTAGCATTATCCAGAACGCTCTTGGACATACACGCCCAGAAATGACGGATAGGTATACAAAAAGAAGTGGCGTAGCAATCACTCAGGCTCTCATTCAAAGACGAGCCAAAGTCCTTTCTATTGACCATTTATTGACCCACCAGAATCAATAATTCCTCAATAATATCAAGATAAAAATGGAGCGGGCGGTGGGAATCGAACCCGTTGCCCGTCAGTACCGGTGAAGGTTTCGGGCTCTTC
>CAZVYK010000057.1:0-3288 GCA_964630915.1 uncultured Caldisericales bacterium
GGTCGTCGATGACCTCCGACAGGGAGACATCCTGCGCCGATGCCCCGGCGCCGTCGAGCTTCTTCACCGTCGCGAGAATCTTCCGGACGCTATGCCTCGGTTTGTGCTTCACCGCGGGACTTTTGGTGGCTGCTTCTTCGGCGTCGTCCCTGTCGTCGTCGAGTAGCCAGTCGGCGCTCGATCCTTTCCCGGAGGCGACCGCGCCGTGCTTCGACTTGCCGTAATAGTAGGCGCCCAGGAGGACGGCCAGGAGAATGACGATGAAAATCGCTTCCGGCGCTATTTTCATTTTGTCTCTGAGTTTTTGATTCATTTTCACACCTCCCGAACTTAGCTGTTGCTTAACTGTAATAAAATGTATTGCATTTTCTGTGCCTGATTTGTCTTTCAAGTGATGAACTCTAATAACTTCTTATATTTGTTCGTTTATATTGTTATTACTTGATTATACAGATTCAGAAAAAACAGTCATTCGATCCCCGAAAGCAAAGTTGTAAAGAATTCCGACACCGAAAGGGCCGAAAATGTGCCTGTTGAATAGGCAGTTTAAGGGCTGTTTCGGTGGAAAGCTGAAATAATGCCGAAGGATGGGTTTACAATCGAACGTGTAAAGAATTCCGACACGAAGCAGCTTCTTGTTTTGGAGGAAATTTGGTTAAAAACGAGAAATGACGGGTGCTTGCGGGAGATTCAGGAAGACGGGGTCGTGCGGGTCGGCGGCGTCATTACGGCGATCAACAAGTGGCCTCATTACGGCGATCACGTCTTGGTCCCATAGCGCCGATCATTTTCAGCTTCCCCCGGGACCGGGTGGCGGGATGGTCGGAACGGGCGGGTGCGGCATGGGGTCGGGGATCGAGGTGCAGCATAGCGCCGGCGATTGCGACAAACGAAAAGAGGCGGGGCCGATTCGGCCCCGCCTCTCTGTTTAAAGCTTGAATCTAATCCGTATTCGAGATCTTAGAACTTTCTCCGCAGGCCCGCCAGCCCGACCAGGCCAAGGCCCAGAAGGAGAAGCGTCATCGGTTCGGGGACGGCTGTACCAGGTCCCTCACTAATGTGACTTAATTTACCAATGTTTGCATCTGTGCCCCAATCGTCAACATTAAAAACTGCGTAATCGAGAGAAGCCAAGTTTTTATACAAGAAATGGTCATATCCAGTGTCTACTTTGCCTGTTTTAATAATATAGTAACTTGGTTCTCCAAAAAGTTTAGCTGCATAAATGCTTGTTGCTTCATTTACCAGCGTACTACTAACAGAACCCTTCCAAGTTATTTCCCAATCCCCTCCCAGGAGGTTTTCCACCCATAGCTCTTCAGTATCATCACCAGAGTCTGCGAGTTTGGCGGAATACTCAAGGTCATCAAGGAAGCCTACATCAATAATGGTGGGGGAAATGCCAATGGTATAGGACCAACCCGACGGAACAAACAAAAAACCACTAACAAGTACTAAAACTAGAATAAATGTCTTTTTCATAATCTTTCTCCTCTCGATTTTTCGAAATGTAATTTCGTCTTTGTTCTATGAAATACAAATTTTGCAAATAGAGATTGCAATTTATGTGCCTGAAAAAGTCTCGGCGCGGGCATAAATTCCAAGTATACGATAATCTTATGTAAAATAATTTAAATTTCTTTGTCATAGCGAATCGTATCAGCCCCTCGACATGGAGTGTAAAGAATTCCGACAATCAAAAGACAGGTTCAAGGGACAAGGCGAAAGGTTCAAGGTGCGAGGTGCAAGGTTCAAAGTGGAAGGTGAAAAGGGCGACTTGGGGAGTCTTATTTCGATAATTGTATGATATTAAAGGAGTTCTGTGCGAACGGGAGGATCTTGTTCGCCGGGATCTTGCCATCGGCAGCGGCTTCATGCGTAAATTTTTGTAAAACCGGATTCGGCCTGTTATCGCACCAAAATTCCAGGTCAAAATAAATGACATCAAAGCGAAAAAAGGCAGGATCATCAGACCCTGCCTTTATCCGGTTTCTTTAAGTTTTTCTAACTTGAAACCACTTAATTTTATTTCATCTTTCTTCTGATACCGAGCAGACCGAGCAGGCCGAATCCAAGCAGAGTCAGAGTGAGCGGTTCCGGAACGACATTTAACCCTACCGCAAGATTGTCGAGCTCGAACGCATAGCTTGTACTGGTGATTTTGACACCATAGAAAGTCGGCATATCGTACAAATTCCGGTACATATTCGTCTTAGAATCTGTCTGGTTACCATCTCCAGGGCTCCAAGTACCACCAGTATAAGAAGCGACTACGCTTGTTCCATCCGCCCCTACGAGATCAAGCGTGTTGTACTGATCCATTGATCCCCACCAGAGGCCGAGGTAATTATATGGAGCACCACCGAACATGAGGGTGGCCGACTGTGGCGAGGAATTCACGTTTACAGGCACTGACAGGTAATATGTTTTATCTTTTTCTCCAACTGGCATCGCAAGTGTATCCGTCCACCAAGGAGCGGAAGCAACACCTGAAACGTCATTCTTAATGATCTGATAATTACTTCCCGCTAAGAAATACCACGCACCTTGAGTCAAGCCGCCACCACCACTAGCAAGGTCGAAAGTCTCAACTATGGCACCAGCGTAAGGCGATGTGTAGCCTCCGTTCCCTACCAAATAGTTATCGTTATAACTAATTGCACTCGCCGGAGAAGCAACTGCCAACATAACGATAACACTGAAAATAACTGAACACTTCTTCATAACTTCCTCCTTATTTGAGTTTTTGATCAATCGCACCAACTTTTGCTGTATCATAAGCAATATACATGCCATTCTTTCAACTAACTAATATAGTTGGATATTTAAATTAACATGTAATGACATTATCTTGTTCTGTAAAGTTTTCCGACATGGGGGAAGGTTCGAGGTTCAAGGAACTAAGGTTCAAGGTTCAAGGAACAAGGTTCAAGGATCAAGGTGGTGGACGGTGGGCAGGGGTGTCCCGTCAAACCAGCCAGGATGCGGCGTCCCGACTGAAGAATTCTTCCAGCGGGATCCCCTGCGCTCCCACAAGGAGCGGCCGCGCTTCGGGATATCGGGAATTTAATAGTAGTTTAAAAGGTTTGGATCGATGCAACAAATTTTGCTCAATGATTGAGTAAAAATACTCAACACAAGACAGGAACAACGTTCAAGGTGCAAGGGGAAAGGGACAAGGTTCGAGGAGCAAGGTTCAAGGAAAAAGGTTCAAGGTACGAGGTGCAAGGTGGAAGGTGGAAGTTATTTGCGGGCGGTGAAATCCGGATAAACCGATTTGCGATGACG
>CAZVYK010000058.1:0-3276 GCA_964630915.1 uncultured Caldisericales bacterium
CGCCGTCACCATGAACCACGTGATCGAGCACGTGCCCGATCCGGTCGCCCTGCTGCGGGAATGCCGCCGTGTGCTGAAGCCCGGCGGAGCGCTGGCCCTGGCCACACCAAACATCCGCTGTTTCGGCCACAAAATGTTCGGCCGGAACTGGTCCCACCTTCAGTCGCCCAGCCACCTGCGCCTGTTCACGAAGGCGAGTCTGGCGGCATGCGCCTCCCGGGCCGGTTTCCGATCCTTCCGCGCCTTCTGCGCGCCCGGCTATGCGGAAGGGGGCGCCATTCGGGTCAGCATCGAGCGCGCGGAGGAAGCCTCCGGCAAAAAACGGTGGGAATTCTTCAAGTGGGTGGAGGCGTCCTACCTGAAAGTGACGGCCTACTACCTCTTCTTCGTGAAAAAAGACGAAGAGGCCGGGGAGGAAATCTTTCTCACGGCAACGAAGGACGAATGAGATCGGTCATGAAAAAGTGGAAAATCTTCATCACGTTTTTTCAGAACCTCTATGACGAGCACTATTCCGCCGACCGGTCATGGAACCCCGAAAACTACACTTTCGTCAAGGTCAACGACCGGTACACGCAGGAACCGGCTGAAAACCGGCTGCCCTACGACATCTTCGCGGAACACGACTTCCCCGTCTTTCGCCCGGATCTGCAGGAGAACGGCTACTGCGAGAACAGCGTGATGTGACATCTCTACCGGAACGGGGTTCACCGCCAACATGACTACATCGGTTTCATCGAGTACGACCACGTCCTTTCGCCGAGATTCACGGAAACGATGCAGAAGCGTCTGGACGCGGCGGAAGAAGAGACGATCTTCTCCTTCCAGTACTTCACGTTCCGCCAGCTTTGGGACCAGGCGATCATCATGAACCCGCGCCGGCGCGAGAAGGTGGACGGAAGACCCGATTCGCCGTGGAACTGCATCAAGCTGATCCTGAAGGAATACAACCGGTACTTCCCGACAAACCACAAGCTGGATCGCCTGGCCGCGAAGAACTGCTTCCCCATATCTTCCACGCCCTGCTCCTGCCGTCGGCCATGTTCGACCGGATCATGCCCTTTCAGGCGGCGGTCATGGAGTCGGGCAAGGTGGAGCGATACCACCGCCACAACTGGCGGGCGCGCGGCTTGACCGTGCGCGATCCGTCGGTGAGCGTTTATCGGACTTTACAAGGATTTAATATTTCATCAGGAATCGAGACATGATATGAGATTACGAAATAGTTGCTGAATCAAGTGATGCGCTACGGAATAATTGGAGGCACTCTCTGCTCATTAACAAATCGTGGTCACATTTTCATATAAAACAGGCAGGAGATCGATGAACCGGCGTATTTTGATGAGAGCATACTTGGTCTCGGCGATGAAGGCGGCGAAACAACATGGCGCTAAATCCTTCAATACAATAGGAGTTAAGAAATATGTATTCAAATTTTATCAGAAAATTCAAACGATACAGACAGAAACATAAGAACCAGACTAAGGGATTAGAAAAGATATACAAACAGTATTTTGGTTACAAAGAAGATGGGTTCTTTATAGAAATCGGCGTTGGTCCATCCATGAATGCTGAAAGCAACACATCCTTTTTGGCAGACATCGGTTGGCAAGGAATTTATATAGAGCCAAATCCCGTTTATTATGCAGAATGCCTGGAACGGCACAAGAAAAACAGGGTTAAGGTTTTTAACATAGCTTTAGGGAATGAAGACAGAATTGTAACTTTGCAAGGTGATACACTGGTACCCAGACACAGGTTCGTATTCGATTCTTTAGGCTGGTATCGTGAGGCTAACTTAGAGGAGTATACTGTAACTGAGGCTGATACGAAGCATTTTTTCAGTTCTCTTGATATCCCTTCCAGTTATGATCTTTTAAGCATCGATGTAGAGGGGTATGAGTACAATATTATCTCTCGCTATCCTTTTGATTTATTCAGACCGAAACTGATCGTGATAGAACTCAGACACAATCATCCTCGTTTTAAGGCCTACCCGGACATCATTGAAGAAAGCCTCAAAACACTTCATCTTATTCAAGATAATTGTTATAAGGTTGTAAAAGAAGATATTCTTAATACAATTCTTGTCAGTTTGGCCTGATTCCATAATAAAAAGATAGGCATTGAGACCTTTGAAAAATGGCTTCGCCACGGCTCAAAATCTTTTTCGCATGAAATATCATAAAGTCTAAATATGTTTTAAATCAGTGAATTAGTCTAATTTCCGGATATGCGAAAAATCTTTGATTCACCGCTTGCGAACTGTTTTTCACCGGTTATGCAAAGCTCTCGCATCATACTGACTTTTGCGGAATCGTCATTCATTCATATCACAGGATTAACGCATGATTGATATCCAGAAAATGGTAAAACATTTAAATAGATATAATTCGAGGTACTTCCAGCACAAGGCTTACGATCTTCGCTTTCGCCAGAAAATCGCGTCCGGAATCGACCGCCGACGCCTCGAAGCGCGATTCCCGGGGCTTGGCGAGCGGTACCGCCTGACAAAAGAGGCCCTCAGCAACAGCGTCGAACCCTTTTACCGAGAGTACATCCGCACCGTCTCCAGCAAGATCATGGCATCCTCGCTGGAGTTGTCCGTTTTTCTTCTCCTCCTGTGCGACATGGCGCAGCCTCAAAGAATGCTGGACCTGGGCTCCGGCTTCAGTTCCTTTCTCCTTCGGTACCACGCTCGAAACGCCGGGGGAAAGCCCGTCGTCTGGTCCGTGGACGACTCCGCGGAGTGGCTGGAGAAAACGTCCGGCTTCCTTGCATCGCACAACCTACCGGCGCCGAATCTGGCGACCTGGGATGAATTCATCGAAGGGGGGGAGGGGCGATTCGATTTCATCTTTTACGATCTCGGCCCTTTCCCGTTCCGAATGGACTGCCTGAGGCCGATGCTGGAGAAGATGACCGCCGACCACGGAATGATCGTTCTGGACGACATGCACGCGGCGGAATACGGACTTTTTGTAAAGCGGACGCTGAAAGGCGCCCGCTTTCAGCCATACGACACGGGCTGCTACACGCGGGATCGCTTCAACCGGTTTTCGCTGCTGCTGACGTACTGAACGCCGCATACGCAAAGACAGCGGTTGTACCCGCTTTTTCGCGCATCAAATCCCGCCGTGCGGTTTGGGAATCGGATTTCACCGGACCTGCAAAGCAGTTACGCCGCAGCTTCGGGCGAAACGGCCCGCTCCTGCCGGTAGAGGCGCCAGAGGATGACCATCATGGCGCACTGGATGTAGAGGACAACGGAAATGG
>CAZVYK010000059.1:0-3240 GCA_964630915.1 uncultured Caldisericales bacterium
CATCGCGCCGGCTCGTTCCCGGGTGGTGCCGATCCGGCCATCCCCCGGAACGGTCGCGGCACCGGGGGGCGAACCGCCCGGGCGAGGCGTTGCCGACTGGCAGCACCAGCTGAAGAGCCAGGCGGTCGAGGCCCGGGCGGAGGCCCCTGTCGAGAAGGAGGTCGCCGAGGTGATGCGGTATGCGGCAGAGTTGCACAGGGTTGACGTGATCGCGTACTTTGAGCCTGAAGATGACTCGGTGATAACGCCTCCCGATGCGGTCCCGGCGAGGCCTTGGAAGATGAGCGATGAGACATAAGAGTTAGGTGACCGTCGGTCATAAACCCGATGAGTAGGCTTCTCTCCTGAAGCAGATTGCCGTATCGGAGGAACAGAAAAAGATGCGGTATTTTATCTCGGTGCCCGGATGCTTCTGCGAGATTTTTATACGCGCTGGTGAAGAAAGAGAGGAGTGAGGCTTTAGCCCCTTCAATCCCTTCATATATGCTCCTTTTATTGTATCAATACTTTTTCGGCTAGCCAGCAATTTTGAAAGGGTTCGAATGTTTATTCGTTCATGGCGATATGACACTATACATCAGGCGGTTGAATGGAGGTAGTATCAACTCAAGATTCTGAAGTTATTCTCAAACTCGTCGAGAAATACGAATTTCATCGGGCTGCTTACAAACGTGGACAGTTCAACGAGACTCAGTTACGGAGGGAGTTCATCGATCCCTTTTTCAAGGCCCTCGGCTGGGATGTAGACAACACCAAGGGCTATTCGGAACTTTATAAAGAGGTAATCCATGAAGACCCTATCCGGATCCGTGGGTCCACCGAGTTTATCGATTACGCCTTTCGGATTGGTGGGTCCCGAAAATTCATCGTGGAAGCCAAGAAACCTGCAGTGAATATTAAGGATGATGCCGGTCCCGCTCTCCAAATCCGTCGGTATGCCTGGAACGCCCGACTCCCCTTAAGCATACTGACAGATTTCGAGGAATTTGCAGTATATGACTGCACAAAGAAGCCAATGCCTGGCGACAATGCTGCAACGGCCCGTATCGCGTATTTCACCTTCAAAGAATATCCCGAGAAGTGGGGTTGGATCGAGTCTATCTTTTCACAGAAGAGTATTCTCCGAGGTTCTTTTGAAAAATTTGTCGAGGGAACAAAAGGAAAGAAAGGGACCGCTACCGTTGACGAAGCCATCCTCGCCGAGATTGAAGAGTGGCGTGACCTGCTGGCAAAGAATATCGCCCTCCGGAATGCGGCTCTCTCCGTTGAAGAACTGAATGTTGCGGTCCAGAAGACCATCGACCGAATCCTCTTCCTCCGCATCTGCGAGGACCGTGGCATCGAAGAATATGGATGCCTTCAGAAATTGCTCGAGGGCCAGAATATATATCAGCGTCTCCTTACCCAATTCCATCGTGCCGATACCCGCTATAACTCAGGCTTGTTCCACTTCAACGCAGAACCCGGCTGGGATGAAATGCCGGATACACTTACACCGGGTCTGATAATCGATGATGCGGTCCTGAAGAAGATCATCAAACGTCTCTATTATCCTGAAAGCCCGTACGAGTTCTCAGTCATCTCACCGGTCATCCTCGGTCAGGTTTACGAGCAGTTTCTTGGGAAGGTGATTAGGCTCACGGCTGGCCATCAGGCAAAAGTTGAATACAAGCCAGAAGTGAAGAAGGCAGGCGGAGTCTACTACACCCCGCAGTATATTGTGGACTACATCGTCCAACATACGGTCGGGGAACTGGTCAGAGACAAGACACCCCGCGAGGTTGCAACGATCCGGGTCCTCGACCCTGCCTGCGGGTCCGGCTCCTTCTTGCTTGGGGCATATCAATTCCTCCTCGACTGGCACCTAACCTGGTACATTCACAACCTGGTCCCGATCCTCGCCGACAAGTCCGTAACATCGCCCGAAGTCAGGGCACTCCTGCCCGAGCCTATCCGGAAAGCAGGGAAGAAGAATTCAGCAGGGGATACCTCCCTTCCTATCTATAAGTCTGCAAACGGGAGCAGATCGCGGGTACGGAGCGACTGGAAACTGACGATTGCCGAACGGAAGCGGATTTTACTAAACAACATCTACGGCGTTGACATCGACACCCAGGCGATCGAGGTGACCAAGCTCTCGCTGCTCCTTAAGGTGCTCGAAGAGGAGAGCCAGGAGAACATCTCGAAGCAGCTTAAACTTTTCGATGAGCGGGCGCTTCCCAGCCTGCACCAGAATATCAAGTGTGGGAACTCACTCATCGGGACTGACATCTATGCTGAGATACAGACTACGCTGGATGACCAGAAAGCGGTGAAGCGGATCAATGCTTTTGACTGGGACCGGGAGTTTCCGGAGATCATGCAGAAGGGAGGATTCGATGCGGTTATTGGGAATCCACCGTATGTGAGACAAGAATCAATCAAAGAACAGAAAAAATATTTTCAAACACATTATGCAACGTACCAAGGGACTGCTGATCTCTACGTATATTTCATTGAGAAGGGCATCTCCTTACTCCGCAAAGGGGGACTCTTCTCTTACATCGTGGCTAATAAGTGGATGCGGGCGAATTATGGAAAGCCTCTTAGGGATTGGCTGAAAGGAAAATGCATTGAAGAGATCGTCGACTTTGGAGATCTCCCTGTATTTACGACCGCCACAACCTACCCTTGTATTCTCCGGGTGAAGAATGATGGACCGGAAACCTCTTTCTACGCGGTATCCGTTGAAAGTCTGTCATTTACAAGTCTAGATGATTATGTGTTACAACATAGCCATTCAATCGAGATAAGAAATCTTGATGCGAGTGGGTGGATCCTCACAGATCCAAAATCGCAAAGCTTATTGAAAAAGATTCAGATTGCGGGCATTCCTCTTGGGAAATATGTTGAGGGTAAAATTTTTTATGGAATTAAAACTGGCTTAAACAAAGCCTTTGTTATTGACGAAAAGACTCGGAAGAAATTGATTCAGGAAGACCCAAGAAGTGTTGAGATAATCAAACCGTTTGTAGTGGGGAAGGACATCAAACGGTATCAACCGCCAGATAACAAAGGAAAATACCTGATTCTTATTCCAAATGGATGGACGAGTCGCAATTCAGGGGAAATCAGGAATAAATGGAAATGGTTTCAAGAACAATACCCTGGTTTGGCCAGTCATTTATCTCCCTTTGCTCAAGAAGGAGAGGTAAGATGGGATAAAGGAGAATATTGGTGGGAGTTAAGAACATGTGATTA
>CAZVYK010000060.1:0-3083 GCA_964630915.1 uncultured Caldisericales bacterium
GATTTGCTCCAGAAGTCCCTCTGGCAGGGTAAAATCACTTTGGTAGGTCATGGTGCCTCTCCTTTGTCTTGCTTGGTGGCTTCAAAGGATACACCGGACCTACCCCTTTTTTTCAGGGCCAGAAATTACAGAAAGAAGTTTACACTAACAATCACTTTTCCCAAATTACGTAACCTTCACCATCAAATGCCCCAATAATTATTTTATTTGCATTTGTGGCTAAAGAGGTTATCAAGTCCTCATCTATTTCTTGATAAGGCTGGATCGTTATGCCAAACGGCAAGGTTGTCAGAACGATAACAGTTGGATATATGCTAGAATCAATTAGATAACGTTCTATCCGAATTGACTGGACAAAATCCTTGACAATATAATCATATTTGTTACCTTTGATGGAAAAATATCTGATCCCTGGATCCTCCAATGATGGTGGCACAGGCACATGTCCTAGAGTTTCAAAAATAGCGATATGAGATTCTGACTCATTACAATAATTAACGATTTCTCTTCCAATAATTTCCCTAAAGGGTTGAAGAACGTACTCATCGCTCAGATACGATATGCTCTCTCCCAGATCGTCCATCTCCCGAATATCAAATTTTTCGGGTGAGTAGGTAAATAATTTGCCCTTCTGCAAAAACGTATTTAGCAATACTGCTTTTGCTAATTCGCGACCTTGACTTAACTCATCGACAATATACTCCAGTGCCTGAGAATCAAGGTTAACTTTTTTTAGCATAGGTTTTTCTCTCTTTCTTATGATTACCGATTAGGGCGATCAGCAGAATATTTTATTACTTGTACTTAGGCGATATGCTACCATCTGGCTAAATTCGATACATATTGACACCCCTCCGAGCTGTGGCTGATGTACATCGATCCGGACCATCTGGAGATGGTGAATTATCCCGGCCTAAATTCTATTTATTCGATCTAGAAAATCCTGCCCAGCTTCTCTAACATCATGATCATTCTGTTCTAAAGCGCGAAGGGCAAGTTTTCTTGTTAGCTCGGTGTCGATTTTGTAAAATAATCCAAAAAACAGTCTATATACCTCACCGGACCCATTCCCAAAGTAAGGCTCTGATACGATTTCAATATTCTCCAATAGCCTTCTCTTGGAATTGAAAGAATGGCCTGGTAAACAGTCCTGACATTCCATTGTCCCATCTAGCCAGGTATATCAGTTCATCAAATAGCTGTTGTAACTCATTGCTTGATAACAAACCAAGTATAGATACGGCAGCGGGGCGATCCTGCCCCAGTAAAGCTTGTTTGAGAATCGGTAGGCGATTGACATCTTTGGAGAGAAAACCCTGGGATGCCCGGGCATGTTCTAAATAACTCTGCACAAAACGCTGCCAGATTTCCCTATCTTTTTGCCGAATATCTTCGCTCATTATTTCCCCCAAAATAGATCCAGGGTAGATTTAAAATCATCGCGGATTTATTTACGAGATTTTCTATTTTGCCGCCACTTCCCGAACTCAACCAATCAGCTAAGTGATAAGGACTTGTAATAGATTGTCTAGAATGTAACCGCCATTTACGATTTAACAATACCCAGTATGGATCCGATAAGTAGGTAAATCAGGAGAATAATGATAATAAGAAAGGCAATCCTGCCCATCCATATACCCAACCAGGAGTTTCTTCTTAGAAAACGGAACCAAGGTTTATATAAAGCGAAAATAACCCGTCGATTTGCGATGTCATTCTGACCGCGTAAAAACTTTGCATACTGCTCGGGGGAAAACCAGTACATATAGCCAACTGGCAAAACCACGATTAACCCTACCAGTGAAACAACAATACCTGGAACATTCATCTTGTTATCCTCTCTTTATATCATTTGAGGCTTCCCCTTTATCCCATATAATCCCTAAGTTGTTCCCTCGCCGTCCGGTAGCCCAGCTCGATGATTTCGGCGTGTTTGTCGAAATCCAGCAGGCCGTATTCGTGCACCGGTACCTGGATGATCAGGTCGGCGCAGCCCTTTGTGTCGTTCAGCCGGTAGCGGGTGGTGGTATCCACCAGCCCGGAGACGATGTCGACCAGGCTGGGCGCTTTGACCGTGGGGAGGAATGGCGCCATCCGGCTGAGGGCCGCTCGCCAGCCCGAGAGCGACGGCCCGAAATCGTACGCCTCCGCCAGCGGCGAGCTGGTCAGCAGGTCGACCCCGATCACCGTTCCGGTGGGGCAGAACTGGCGCATGCGGTCGACCGGCAGGTTGTTGGCCGCCCCGCCGTCGATCAGCACGTGGCCGTCCTCCAGCACCGGGGAGAAGATCCCCGGCAGCGCCATGCTGGCGCGCACGGCCTTCCACAGTGGGCCGCTCTGGTGGGTCCGCTCGACCCGCTCGGTCAGGTCGACCGAGATCGAGAAGAACGGGCGCCAGGTATCCTCGACCATCGCGCCGCCGCACAGCTCTTGCAGCAGGTCCGTGATGTGGCGGGTGGCCACCAGCGAGGTGTAGGGCAGGGTGTAGTCGAGCAGCTTTCGTGGATCGCCGAAGGCAGCCGCCAGCTTCTTCAAACGCTCGGGCGACCAGTCCATGGCGTAGCCGGCTGCGATGATGGCGCCCATGCTGGCGCCGGCCACCCAGTCGACTTCGATCCCGGCTTCTTCGATGGCCTGGATGGCGCCGATGTGCGCCCAGCCGCGGGCGCCGCCGCCCGCCAGCGCCAGCCCCACCGGCCGCCCGCTGATCCGCCGGGCCAGGCGGCGAGCATCGGCGGCGTGCCCCAGCCGCACGTGATGATGCGCCTGGATCGGCAGGCACGTCCCGCGGCGCGCTCCCCCGCCGGCGCGCAGCGCCTCCCAGTCGGTGGCCTGGGATGGCATCGTACAACCGGCGGGATGCAGCAAGACCAGCTCCAGCCGGGCGCAGGTCCTGGCGGACGACAGGGCCATCTCCACCGCCTGCGGGGCGGGATCAAGCCCGGCCTCGGCTGCCAGCAGCAGCACGTCCGAATCTTCCACGCAGCGCTGCGCCCAGGGGGTCAGCCGGCCGCCGGCGTCCAGCGCAGGTACGGCTGCCAGAACCAGGTGCTGCACCTGCCCCTCGCGCTCGTCCAGCCAGG
>CAZVYK010000061.1:0-3061 GCA_964630915.1 uncultured Caldisericales bacterium
AACGATTTCGAGTGTGACCCCCCAAATTTTGCGCAAAATTTGGGTGTCAGGTCTGAGCCACGCAAAGGATGATTCATCAAATATGGACAAACCAATGAGAAAACTGCTGATTTACCCAATAATATTTTCCTTGATCATCAGTTTACGTGCCTGCTCTGAAGCTCATAGTACCAATTTGGGGTCATCAATAACACCTCATACCACTCAAAATGCTCAAGAATTATCCAACTTTAATGTAGGTAATTCAACACCAGCAGACCTCAAAATAACCCCCTCTATGAGGGCAACAATGACGCCTGGTTTACCAGAGATTTTACCAACGATGCTGTCTAGAAACACCGACATTGTTCATCAAGAAAATCAACCGCTTACCACGAAAAAACCTGAATACACATCCGGTGCACAGAATTTCGGAATTATGGTTTGGAATCAAGTAACTGAACAAAAGTCAGTCTATGGTTATTTCGATCCAGAAATCGAAATGCAAATTGATATAGGTAGATTGAAGGTTCCCGTTGGCTCGTTGGCTCCGGATCCAAATCAATCCGTATCACTTTCGTTTTCTCCAAATACAAACAAAATCGCTTATTTTACTAAGGATACTGGAATAGAGCTTTGGATTAGTGACCTTAAGTTAACAAGTATCAAACGGGTATGGAAAGACGATAAGGATAGCTGGCTTGGGGATATTGGTAGCAAGAATGATGTGTTAATCACCTGGGGAATTAATGATCGGTATTTAGTCGTCTCTAGCATTCTAAAAAAAGATCATCTCCTGGTAGTTGATTTGATTGCTGGCGAATATTGGGAGATTTTAGGTAAGTGTAATTGGATAAAAAAGTCTCTAATAAGTGGACAATTGGTGGTTGGGTGTACATCTACGCAACAGGGTAGAGAAGAATTCAAAATATTAGATTCAGATGGTGTGGTCACCTTGGATGCGACTACACCACCTTTAGTAAATGGGATCATTTTCTGGAGTTATTCAAGAGATGCAACGAGAATTTTATATATCTCTGATGACAATAAAATTGGCATTCTTGGTCCTGATAATAATTTAATCTATTTGCACCTAACATTTGAAATGGGTTCATCATTGAGTCTTACATGGAGAAAAAACATACAATGGTCACAGGATGGGCGTCGGGTACTTGTCTATGGTCTTGAACCATTACACGACCTTTGTCCAACGCAAAGGGATGCTGGTGTACATAATAAAAATACACAACGTTCTTGCTGGTTTGTTTTAGATTCTGTTACAGGTAAGATAGTATGGTGGCCTAAAGATAACATTCAGGCAAAAATTGATATTCCCTGGGACTACTTACGGAATGAGTACGATGCTTCATTGTCACCAGATGGTGAATGGATATCTTCTACGTATACAGATTCACGAATGGGGCATGCTTATTATTTGTTAGCAGTATCGCTTCTACATGACGAGGTCAAGATAATAGCTCTTGAGCAAGCACAAACGATATTCTGGCCGTGAAGTAGTGTTTGTCAACCAAGGCTCTCCTGTGCTCTTAAGCATCTTCCCAAACGAAAAATTCTGCTTGCGTCTGATCAGCGCTTTCCTGGTCGAGCAGGATGAAGAATGGCAAGTTATTGGTCGGAAATACCTGACCTTTTCAACTGAGGAAGAGCTGCCGTCGTCGCCGTCGTAGTGGTTGCGGAAAAGGGGCTGTCTAAAAAGTCCCGTTTTGCCTTTTTAGACAGCCCGCAGTGGGAAGACGTTTTCGAAATAGCTGCCTTTGTGGGAAGAATATCCACGGTAACACCTGGTTTTTAGCCGTCAAGTGGGAAATGAAAAAGGGGCTGTCTTCTTTTGGGGCAGCCCCAACCTGATGTTCAATTCTTAAGGTTCGAGGAAGCACCGGTTATAAATTACAGAAAGAGTCTTGCGCTATCACCAACTCGAGCTGTACAGCGCCATCGGGGCGGCGACCTACGTGCAGAGAACCGGGTACGATGAGGCCAACCCGATAAAGCAGATGGTGCGCGGGCCGGGCTGTTGACAACAAACTATACCTACTACGGCTGGACGAAGAAAGACCCGGCGACGAACACAGTTGGCCAGGGCGCCCGGCTGAGGAAGATGGCCAAGGGCGGAGATCGCCGGGTTAGACCTGGCCGGGCAAACGCTGATCCAAAGAACCAGCGCCGGGACGCAGGGAGTGGTGCGCACAAGATGCCGCGCAGTGGATCGCCGCCGGCTTTCTCTGCGCCGCCGCCCGCCATATTCGGCAAGCTAAACCGGCCGCCCCCTGGGAGGTTGGGGCAGCCGGTTCCGATAAGAAGATCAGATCAGGTCTTGCCGCTCTGCTCGGTTCGGCGCGACCCGTACCCGCCGGGGATTACTGCTGGTAGGTCACCTGGACGGACAGGCTGTCCAGGTAGAAATCGCGCGAGGTGCTGCTGGCAACAGAGGTGATGCGTACCCGCAGGTTGCTTAGCTCCGCAGCCGTCCAGGAGCGTCCCCACAGGTCGCCGGCGCCGCCCAGCAGGTATACCGTGTCGGCCGTCGTCAGGTACGAAGTGGTCTTCCAGGCCGTCCACGAAGCCCCGCCATTCCAGGAGAGCTCGATGCAGTAGAACGGCGTGTTGGAGGCGCTGTCGGCCTTGCCTTCCGCCTTGACTTCGATGCCCTGGATCACTGCATTCGCCGGCACGTTCAGGTTGAAGCTGTAGAACTGGTGTCGATCCTTCTTCACGCTGTCGCAAGCGATTTGGTTACCGCTGCCGCTGTTCATATCAGCCGCGTACAGGTTATCGCTCAGGTAAGCATTGGCTGGGTTGAGCTCGAAGCCGTTGTTATCGCCAGACTTGCTACGCAGCGCGGCGTTAGCAGTCGGGCTGACGAAACCAGAGGTCAGGGTGACCGGAGGCAGGGTCGGCTCAGGGGTAGCGGTGGGCAGCGGAGTGGCGGTCGGCTCGGGGGTGTCCGTCGGGGTCGGCTCAACCGGCGGCGTCGTGGGGGTCGGGCCGGGCTCGCCGAACAGGCCGTCGACCACCAGCGCAAACGGCTGCGGGCCTTGCGGGATGTTGTAGCCGTTCACCT
>CAZVYK010000062.1:0-3059 GCA_964630915.1 uncultured Caldisericales bacterium
TCGCTGCCGGCGCGATAACTGGTGCCGTCGCCGGAGGCATCTCCTCGGCCATCTATGGCGGAAACTGGGGACAAAATATGCTCTCAGGAGCCGCCGGAGGCGCAATCGGTGCAGGAGTCGGAATGGCAACCAAAGCAATTGGAACTTGGGTCAAGGGAATGAGTGCAACAAAACAATTGGCTTGTGCAAATGGTTTAGGTTTTATGACAGCAACTGATTCACCACAAGCATATCCTGAATACCAAGCGATGATTGATTCAATTTTATCGTCACGCTATGACGCAATAGATATAGCCGATTATGAAATTGCTCTTGCAACTGGAGAAGATATTGGATATATAGGTGAAAAAGAGTGGGACGCTTTTTTAGATAGCGCTCGATGTATTGCTGATGAAAGTAGTAAATTAAATCCTCTTGCTCCTATGAGCAACGGTGATACATTATACGATAACGACCAGAAGTTGTACTCGATCCCTTCGATTGGCAAAATTTCACGAGGCTATGAAATTAATTACATTCTTCAAGGAATGATATATAACAGATCATGGGTTTATAATAAAATTACTTGTTATGAGCTTCCACAGCTTTGGAAATTAAGCCAAATGCCTTTTTCCAATAAATGGTGGAAAATTCCAATGGAATATTATAAAAACAGAGAACCATATCAACCGCTTTCACGAGATGAAAAGTTTTATACACACTACGGTTTTAAGCACTATAATAATTGAATATTTCTTTTTTTAATATTTGAGAGGTGTCAATGCTTAATGAAAAACTTAAATCCATATTATTTCTCTTGAGCTCAGTGCTATTTGGTTGTATTGGGCTACTGTCTTTTATTATCTATTTTAAATTCGGTTCCATTTTTTTATTAGTAAACCTTAGCTTTGTATTGGCTTCGTTTGCTTTGGGTATTCTATTTCTCGTTGAGGTTTTCAATAATTTTAAAACACAAAAGATTTTTTCTATTTGCGAATTAATCGTTTTTCTCTTTTTTATTTATTCGTTATTTGCGTTGTATTCTTCGGAGTACGGTTGTTATAGAATGCGTAAATCAATTTCATTGAATTTGGAAATAAATTTGCGAAAAATAGCAGTTTCTTTTGAGACATACTTAGCTCAAAACCAATCATTTCCGGATGCGGATAATTGGTGCAACTCCTTAACCAAAAGTAATCCGGAAATGACTAAACATGTTTTCAGTATTGGGCAGTTACCAGAAATCAAATGTAATTTTGCATTTAACCGTAACCTTAGCAATGTAGGTTTAGAGCAAATAAAAGATAAGGGTAATGTTGTATTGCTTGTTGAGTCGGATGGTTTATTTAATTCATCGGGTGGAGCTGAATTATTAACTCAATCTCGCCGCAAAGACGTTTTTTTGTCTTTTATAGATGAAAGTGAGATTTACATTCTTTTTGTTGATGGACAGATAGCTAAATATAGACCAAATGTTAATAAAATTGCATTAGGTCAACCATATAAAGGGGATGCTCATTTTGTGAATTTTGTTGGGATCAAATTTTATGACTGGTTATGTGAAGGAGAGACTAAATATCTACCGCTCAAATGGAAAAAGTAGGGACATCTGTAATAGCCCAGCCAGTAGGATGGGTAAATTTGCTTTTTAATTTACCCATGCGACGACGGGTGGCCTCTGCAAGATTGACAAATAGCCGGTAGGATGGGTAAATTTGTTTTTTAATTTACCCATGCGGATATTGATTTCTCTTTCGATATTCCAATAGGATAGATCCGCGACCGGAAGGATTTAAAGCGTCATATGGATTATATCCATTATAACCCTGTAAAGCATGAACTGGTGAAAAAACTTGCGGACTGGCCGTGGTTGACGTATCATAAATATATCGAATCGGGCCGATATTCGAAAACCTATTTTACGGAGATGCAGGAGGAAGTGAATGGATTGTTTATTGGCGAAGCATGAAAAATACGGCATGGGTGAAAGAAAAGCACTTTCACCCATCCTACGAAACTGCTTGCCGCCTAACCCATTTAACACCTGGCGGATCGAGCGAATATCCGTCGGAATCGAATACCGCTGGAAAACCCGACCTCGCCGCTCAATCGCTAATTCTGTGTTGTTGCAATGGACATCGGCTCCGATATAATACGTTTCCATGACGCAATTCCTTTCGATAAATGAGGTTTCGTTGTGTTTCTATACCTCATTTATCTGCAAAATGAATTGCGTCTCTTTATATCTTCACCTTTAAGCGCAGCTTGTGGGTGCGTATAAGAGAAGGGAAGTTCAATGAAATAATATTATGGCGGACACAGCCCTACGAACTGGAGTATAATGCTCAGGGGTACTACTAAGCTTCTTTCTTGACAAATAAGCAACGTTAATATTGATTTTTGCCTTTTAATTTTTTATTTGATATTTATCAAACAATCTGGTATAATACCGCCCGAAGCGAGAAGGCTTCAAGAAGAGCTACTCTTATAAATATTTCTTCTTTAAAGGTGAAATAATGAAAGTATTTTTGATTACATGTATGACTGTACTAACTTTATGTGGAGGGTGTGGCGACCCATATGTGCCCTTGACAAAGGTTAATGACCCAAAAAACACATTTGAATTAGACTTCCCATTGGGTGGTAGAGTAGATGATGTATTGGTGTATGAACTTTCTGAATTAAATGATCCTAATTTTGACAAGCCTGCCTGGGCTATCGAAAACATAAGCAAAGCGATTAGTGGACGATTTCGTGTGACTGTGCCAAAAGTGCCTAAAGGTTTTATTCAGACTATTCCGTCGCCGCCAGAACAATTTGAGTTGCACGAAGGCCAGCACTATATGATATTAATAAGCTATGCCGGTGGAGCTTCCTCACTTCACTGGGTTGGAGAGGAGCAGATTAAATCGCAAGCCGGTAGCCGGTAGGATGGGTAAATTTGTTTTTTAATTTACCCATGCGGATATCTGTTTTCTGCGGCCAAGCCGCCTTCTTAATTTTGATTTTTGCCCTTTAATTTTTAATTTGATGTTTACCAAACATTTTGGTATAATACCCCCCGAAGCACCAACGCTTCC
>CAZVYK010000063.1:0-3037 GCA_964630915.1 uncultured Caldisericales bacterium
TTTCCCGATGAGGTGAAATATGAATCTCATGGACATCTGGTGGGCATGGTATCAATGGTGGGTGGATACCATATATGAATGGAAAAACATCACAAAAGATTTGGATGATATCATTCAAAACAAGAGGGCTGGTAGATGACTGACGAAACCAAAAACGGATGGAATGAATGGGCAAAGAAAGTCCTGACGGATATTGAAAGGCTGGACAGGGAGCATAAGGATGTCTGTGAAAGACTGGATAAAAGCTATAAGGATATTCAGGAGGCGATCAACCTATTACGCATCGAAATTGCAGTCATTAAAACTCGAGCTGGAATGTATGGAGCAATTTGGGGCGCGGTTGTCGGCCTTATCACAACAGTTATCGCAGCAGCTATCATCAAGCATATATGAGGCGGTTATGGAAAAAGAAATGACTTTAAGGGAATTGACGGATGCCCTGATCTTCAGGGACATGATCAAGCGGGAAAATGAGAAAAACTTTCGTGACATATTCTTCCTGAACCCGCTGGCCATGACCATCACGACCATGACGGGGCTATTTATCAAGGTCAACGAGGCGTTCACCCGGATCACCGGATACGAGAAAGACGATGCTTACGGCAATGGCGTCCTCGCAATGGGTCTTTATAAAAACCCCTGTGACCGGAAGGAGATCCTGAAGATCCTGCGGGAGGAAGGACGGATGATGCACCGGCCTGTCGTATTTGTGGACAAAGAAGGTCAGGACATTCCCTGCGTGATGTCATCGCAGATCATCCAGATACAGGGAGTTGATCACATCCTGTCTGTTATCGCGGACGATCGCTGGAGGATAAAATGAGACAATACACCAATGTAGAGATGATTGCGAAATACGGGACTCCGAACCAAGCAGGAACTTATCTGGCATCTGCTAACATTCCTTTTCCTCTGGTCATTGCATGGGATGATTCTGTGACTGTCTCCAGAATCAGATGCCATAAATTGGAAGTAGCAAATGTGGAAGATATTTTTTGGAATATTCTTGATGTCTATGGGCTGGATAAGATCAAGGCACTAGGCATCAACCTGTATGGTGGTTGCTTCAATTATCGGCAGATGCGTGGTGGTTCAAGCTGGTCAAGACACGCATGGGGAACAGCCATTGACCTCGATCCAGAACATAACCAGCTTCATTGGGAAAAAGAAAAGGCTCGTTTTTCAAAGTTTGAATATAAAGATATGATCGACATCTTTGAGGCACATGGATGGCTTTCATTGGGAAGGCTGAAGAACTACGACTGGATGCACTTCGAGGCCGGGAGGGAATAATGTGGTACTTACTAATTGCCATAATAGTTTTGCTCACAGCATTTGTAGCCTATTGCTCTTTTATTAAACCTTTATGGGAGCAGGATTGGTTCTGCAATATGGTCTTGTGGCTGAATGAGCATTGGAGTTGGTGGAATAAATACATCTGGGGAAACTCGATGAATATGGAGGATTTCGTCCGCAACCCTTGCGAAGTATTGCGTGATAATTGCTTTCCCTTTGTGATTAAAAATGTCAATCCTTATTCTCTTTTCAATCTGCGGATCGGCTATAAATATTTTCAGGAAAGTAAAGTGCAGGATTATCTTGATGATGGGGCAGAAGCTGGACACGAATTGAGCAAATATACTTACTGGAATGTGTTGATGGGGGATCATTGGAAACTGATCTGGAAAATAAAAGATTGGGCAATTTGTGATCTGCGAATCTGGAATAAGTTTTGGACAAAGTATGTAAACGCTTTTATATTCTTTCAAATTATATTATCATTCAAGTGGTTCATTCCGATTCCTTATTTCGTTTTCTGTCTGCGGTTTTCAAAGGAGAGATATTTTCAGTCGGGAATCGGATACAGTCCGCAGTTTCAGGCAGGGAGTATTGAAAAATATGACACGGTATTAACTGGAAAGTTTAGAATTGCAGATCACAAATCGGAGTCGGCATGGAATCCAAGTGACGTTTTTTCTTGGTGGGAAGGGACGATATGATAATCAGATTTATTAATAAAATTTTGAACTGGTTGTCGTTCAAATGTCCAGATAAATGTGGAGGAATCATCAAGGTGGAAATGTATGATATGTTTTTTGATAAACTGGTTTGGAAATGTAATAAGTGCAAAAAGGAGTTTATATGAAAAAAGTGGGGCAGGGTAACAAAACTGGAGGACTCTGGACAAAGGTTGGCAGACCTGCTGGACGGATCACAATAGGAATGAAGTCCTGCTCCACGATTTTTATTTGTTTGATTATGTTTGTTGCCCCTGCCTATTCACAGGACTGCATTGGATGCTCTGCAAAGTTTGATGTCGGTCAGAAAGTGGTGCTGACCAATACCCCGAAAGAAGGACATTATTTTGCAGGATGGTTATCCGATATGTGCTACGGAACTGGACAATGCAGTTTTACGATGCCGAATAAGGATGTTCATGTTGATGCAATTAACATTCCGATTATGATGGAGGAACTTCATATCTACGCTTATGGGAAAGATGGTGGAAGAGTTATCAGTTCCCCTGCTGGAATTGATTGTACTGCTCCGAATATTTGCAAGGCATCTTTTCCCAGAGACACCAAAGTGACCTTGACATCAACCTCTCCGCATAAGTGGAGAGGATATAATTGTGCGGTCACTACGCCTGATTGTGTGGTGACAATGACCAAAGGCAAGGCAGGTAACATCCAGTTTTATTAAGGAGAGTGTGATGTGGTTCTTTATTGGATTGATTGCTGGAACATTTATTGGGTTTTTAGTTTCGGGAATTTTGCAGATGGCAAGAAAAGGGGATGAGATTTATGAAAAAGCCTATGCAAAAAGAAACAATGATCCTTTTGATCATTTCATGCCTGAAAGACGAAGAGGGGAAAGGAGAAATTCACAATGACCGGATTAATTGAAGGGTTTTCTTTTAAGATGCTTTTTCTATGTATGACATTGGGAGTGTTTGGTCAACTTTTGCGGTTCATCATTGGGATGTATAAAATTTACAATGATGAAACCAGAACCATAAAAGGATCATTCAACAAAG
>CAZVYK010000064.1:0-3017 GCA_964630915.1 uncultured Caldisericales bacterium
ACTACTCAAAAATAAGTGGGTTATTTACGGCGCAATCGCCCTGTGTTGCGTTTTGATGCTTGGGGCGGTCTGGTATCGAGGGACTTACTATCAGGGCAAGCTAGAGGATCTTAAAATCCAGCATCAAGCTGAAAAAGTGCAACTCTATGAGAACTTCGCCAAAGAAGCGGCACTACACAATGCCCGTCTTGAGGAAATCCAAAAGACTTCCACGGACACCAACAAACGTATTAAGGGGTTGAAACTTGAAAATGAGAAATGCCAAAATAGCGATTATTATGCTGTTGCTAACTCTATTCTTAACCGCCTGCGCCAGTAAGCCGGCCATCGTCAAGCCAACGTGCGTAAAGCCGATTATCAAGGTCTCTACGATTGAGAACGACAGGGACATACTGAACGTGCTGAATGAACTTGTCACGCTGGTTGAGCAACAGGAAAGCACTATCCGGTGCTACGAGGGGGCGTTCCCCTAACGGGTACGATTGCACCCGAAAGGGGGTTATGCAAATATATTAGTTTGCTGATCGTGTTTTATGTTTGAAATATAATTATTAAATTCAACGTGCTTTAGCCACGACTGCCGGAAGTAATAACGGCAAGTGTCTTTCAGCTTTTCGCTTGTCCAATTTGGGTTAATAAACGAATCCTTTTCCGTAGCGTCAAGAGGCTGATAACGCATTGGTGAAGGCTCACAACCCCATTCAATTATTTTATCTAGTCTATACTGTGCATCATCGGGAGTATCATTAAAACCAATCAAGCAATAAATTCCTATGTCCTTTAATCCGTGTCTTTGGCACATCAGCACGGCATTATAAACGTCAGATTCAAACTTGATATGGTCAAACGCAAACCGTATCTTGACCTTCTTTAGCCTTGCTATCTGATCTAAATGCCACGATGTTAATTTTCGTGCTTCTAACCCCTGATTAAAATCTACAAGAGGAAAATGCTTGCAAGAGTCTATGACTTTCTCAAAGTGCTTTTTGGTTGAGGCTAAGATATTATTGTCGCATATCACAGGGGCAGGGCGGAAGTTTTCAACCTCTATAAATTCACCTTCTAACTTTGGCACTGCACAGAATTTACATCCATTAGGGCAACCCCTTGTCGTGAATGTTGCACAGGGATTATGAAACAAAATAGGCTCGAATCCTTCACAATGCGTTTCCTTCATTGTCCCACTACCACCGATTAAAACCTTGCCTTTGTGCTGTGAGGCGATAAATTCAGCATCCTTCATAAGCCATGTAAACGGAACGCTGATGTAGAGCGTTTTACCTACCTTCCACGTTGCTATGCCTTTACGCCATTGGTTCATCATTCCCCCTTCCGGTACGGGCAGTCAATCGCTATCTTCCAGTTCATAAGCCTCCTTTTTGGTTGACAAGTGGTTGCGGTTCATATCACTCAACCCCCTTCCACTTGCAGATTAGTTCTGCGGTTTCTTCCGGCGATAATAGAACAAGCCATTTGGTCAATGTCGAATCTGCAATCCAATTTGTTTTTGAAGGCTTTAAAAAGTAATGAGTTGTGTCAGCGCAAGCCTCAAATTCGTCCCACTCACCATTCTTGTCAATCGCCTCCAACAAATCCTGCTTGTCCTGTGCATCAAACTTCAATCGCCTAAATTCATAATTCCACTTTCCGCACTTTGAACATTTATATGTTCTTAGGGGGGATTCCTCGTGGTCACACTCCCCAAGATAGGAAATGAGAAATCTTTTCTGTGTTTCTGTCATGGCTTGACTCCTCACTTTTTTAATGCATTAAATTCATCATCCATTTTAAGATTCTCTCGGAAGTAGTCTGGGACATATACAAGACAATCTTCTGCAAATTCTATCAGTCCATTAACTTGTTTCTCAAGCTCGGCAATCCTCTGCCGTAAAAACGGAACGCAGGTGCAATGATGTTCATCGGGCGCACAGCGTTCTTCCATGACCTGTTTGTGTGCCTCGGTTATATCGGATAACTGTTCATCAAGTTCGGCAAATGCTTTCAGGATTGCTTCATGCACATCTTGGTTGTCCCCATCATCAATTTTTGCCAACAGTTTCTTAATTTCTTCTATGGTCATTTCGCCTCCAATTCCATTTCCATAATCTCCCGACACGCTTACCATAACCACATCTGGCAATCTGCTTCGTCTGTATCATTGACGTTTTTTTCTTCCATCCACCACGCCCAAAACTCATCAACGTCCTTCATTTTCTCAATCCATCTCGGTTCGCCGTTTTTCTTTGGCAATCCACGGTATTTGTCCCAGTATGCCTGAAAGCCTCTTTTCCATAGTCTTTCGTAACGTGGCCAGCGTTCAAACTCCTGTTTACGTCTTGAACTCATCGGGCAACCAACGCACCCCAGCCGCTTAAATCCTTCATCGTAAAGAGAACAATAGGGCATATTATTCTCTTTAATAAAATTCCAAATATCATCATCAGTCCAATATAAAATAGGGCATAGAATAGGGTCTTTTGTGTAACGGACGACTGATACCTCCCGCCATAATCCCTTACGCCGTGGCGATTCCGTTGCCCTTACGCCTGTTGATTTAATATATCCATCGCCACTGTGTTCTTTATATACCTCACAACACCATCTAATCTGTCTTGTCGGCGCACCATGGTTTACCATTTCTAAAGGCAAAGATTTACCGTGATTATGCCAAATCACTTGTGGGTATTCCTTCCGCATAAACCGATACAGTTCCGGTGGGTCTATTGTCGTGTTGTTGTAGTGAAGTTGGTATTTAACTCCCGACATCTCAAATAGTTTTGCAAGCACTACGGAATCCTTGCCGCCCGAAAATGCCACATAAAAGCCGCTAGGGTTCTTTTGCAATGCGCTGTTCTCAAATGTCTGGATGAGCATAATAGCCTTCTTGATTTTCACTTCCAATGGCTGAGCGATCGCCGTCTGGTATAGGATTTCATATTGTGCTTCTTCGCTAAGTTCATCGGGAAACATCTCTTGTGTTTGAATCATAACCCTCCTTTTTGGTTGACAAGTGGTGT
>CAZVYK010000065.1:0-2882 GCA_964630915.1 uncultured Caldisericales bacterium
AGTTTGCCGGACAGTGTTCCGGCGGCATCCGGACAGCAATCCGGGACGGTCCGGACAGGGTTCCGGTCCATCCGGACAGCGTTCCGGGGCATCCGGACAGAGTTGGGCACCGCCCTGAGTGGGGTGGTGGCAAGGGATCGTGAACAGGTCCTCTCGGGGGAGGTGACGCAAAACGTTGAATGGGCGGCTCGGCGGCCGAAACTGACCGCCTTATGCCCAGAAAAGTACTCGTTATGCGTCAAGTCATCGAAATCCTGCGTCTGAAACATGAGCACCATCTCTCGATACGCGAGATCGCCCGCAGTTGTGGCCTCGCTTCCAGCACCGTTGGCGATTACCTGCTGCGGGCCCAGGCCGCGGGTTTGGAGTGGCCCTTGCCCGAAGCCGTGGGCGAAGCGCAACTGGAAGCCCGTCTCTCGGCGGTAGCGCCCCCGCGCACGACGGAAACCCCTGCGCCGTCCGTCCCGGACTGGGCGCACGTCCATGCCGAACTGCGCCGTCCCAACGTCACCCTGCGCCTGTTGTGGCAGGAGTACATCCGCACCGATCCGGCGGGGCTCAAATACAGCCGCTTCTGTGAGCGCTATCAACAATGGCGTAAGACCTTGGAGCCCACTCTGCGGCAGGTGCATGTTCCCGGAGAGAAGATGTTCGTGGACTGGGCCGGCCAGAGCGTCGCAATCCGCAACGGGGCCGACGGCACGACGCAGCCAGCGTCGTTGTTCGTGGCGGCGCTGGGAGCTTCGGGCAAGATCTTCGCCGAGGCGTTCCCCGACCAGAAGCTCCATTCCTGGATCAGCGCCCACGTGCATGCCTACCAGTTTTATGGCGGTGTGGCGGCGTTGACGGTCCCCGACAATACCCGCACGGCTGTCGTCGAGCCTTGCCGCTACGAGCCCTTGCTCCATCGCACCTACCAAGAGATGGCCGAACACTACGGCACGGTCATCCTGCCCACGCGCGTCAAGAAACCCCGCGACAAGGCCAAGGCCGAGTCGGCCGTTCAGGTGGCTCAGCGCCAGATCCTGGCCGCGTTGCGTGACATGGAGTTCTTCAGCGTCGGCCAGTTGAACCAAGCCATCGCACCACGCTTACGGGAACTCAACGCTCAGCCCTTCCAGAAGCTGGACGGTTCGCGGGACCAATGGTTTAAAGCCTTGGATCAGCCCAAGCTGCGGCCGCTGCCGCCCTCGCCCTTCGTCGTGGCCACTTGGCTGGACGCCACCGTGAACATCGATTATCACGTGGCGGTCGATCACCACTACTACAGCGTACCCTACGGGCTGATCCACCAATGCCTCCAGGTGCGGCTGACCGACACGACGGTCGAGCTCTTCCACAAAGCCAAGCGGGTCGCGGCCCACCAGCGCAGTTTCCAGCGCGGTCAATTCACCACCCTCGAGGAGCACCGCCCCAAGTCCCACCAGCGTTATCTGGAATGGACCCCCAGCCGGATCATTGATTGGGCGCGCAAGATCGGCCCCCGGTGCGCCCTGGTCGTGCAAAACGTCATGGCCGCGCGCCCGCACCCCGAACAGGGATTTCGTTCCTGCTTGGGCATCATTCGCCTGGCCAAGGTTCACGGGGAGGCCCGGCTGGAAGCCGCCTGCCAGCGGGCCCTGCATTTCGGCACCCTGTCCTATCGCAGCATCGAATCGATCCTCGATAAGCGCCTGGAGGCTCAACCGCTGCAAGGGGACTTGGCGTGCGCTTCTCCCACTCACGAAAACGTGCGCGGTCAGGATTACTTCGCGTGAAAGGCCCAGGCTTATGTTGACCCATCCGACCTTGGACCAACTGCGGGCCCTTCGCCTGGAGGGCATGATCGAAGCCTTGGAGGAACAACGCCGCGATCCCCATATCGCCGACCTGGACTTCGAGCAACGTCTGGCGCTGCTGGTGCAACGACAGTGGCTTTGGAAATCCAATCGGGCGCTGGCGGCACGCCTGCAGCAGGCCCAACTCAAAATGCCGGCCACCCTCGAGGACATCGATTACCGCCATCCCCGCGGACTCAAACGCGCCCAGATCGAGCAACTGCGGGTCAATGACTGGATCGGCCAGCACCGCGCCTGCCTGATTACCGGCCCGACCGGCTGCGGCAAGACTTACCTGGGCTGCGCCCTGGGGCATCAGGCCTGTCGGGATGGGCACCGCACGCTCTATTACCACGCCCCGAAACTGTTTCGAGATCTGCAGATGGCCCAAGCCGACGGCTCCCTCGCCCGCCGGCTCAAGCAGTGGTCGCGCATCACGCTCTTGATCATCGATGATCTGGGGATGGCGGCCACGGGGACCAAGCCGTATCGGGAACTGCTGGAGATCATCGACGATCGGCTGGGGAAAGGTTCGGTCGTCATCACCAGCCAGTTCCCCGTGGGCCAGTGGCATGAACTGGTGGGCGACGCCACGGTGGCCGATGCCTTGATGGATCGCTTGGTGCATCAGGCCTATCGGATCGAACTCAAGGGCGAATCGATGCGCAAGGCGCGGGCGGCTAACGAGCGCGGCCACGAACTTCCTACGGATCCAGCCTCCCACGCCTAAGGCGAGGTCCCCGTTGTGGGCCAGGAGGCCGCCCTCCAATGGGGCCCCAGGCGCTACGCTGCTGACCGCGAGCTGGGGCTCGAAGCTTCGGTCAGCAGCGGCGCTACCCCCATTGGGGACCGGCCTCCTGGTCCACAACTCGCCCTAAAAACCTCCCGCCTGCGGACAGGCCCATCGGCGAGCTTGACTGGCGAACCTCCGAAGAGTAGTTGACGAATCCGAGCGTCGCTTCGCTCCGAGTAACTGTCCGGCAAACTCCGGAGCGCTGTCCGACATCGGCCGGATTCCTGTCCGGATCAAATCGGAATCCGTGTCCGATTTCATCGGAATGCGCA
>CAZVYK010000066.1:0-2873 GCA_964630915.1 uncultured Caldisericales bacterium
CAAAATAACAAATTGTGGCTGCTGCGTGTCAAAGGGGTTGGTTCGGGCAGTTCTTATGAACGGGTTGTGGAAGAGGAATTCAACGAGTCAGAATTACGACAGCTGCGTGGATTGTACGAAGATATAGCAAGAGAGGTTGGCGCAAGAGGATCTGGAGATGAAAAGAATTCTGAAGAGGAATTAGCTGGCGCATTCTACTCTAATTTTTCAATTCCTGCAGATGCTATGGCTCCATCATTTTTCAATGTGTTCCGAGATATCAAAGAACGCAAGCACATGGAGTATGTTCTCAAGGGTGGTCGTGGTTCCACAAAGAGCAGTTTTACCTCATTAGTTATCATTTACCTTTTAATAACGCATCCCACTCTACATGTGGTTGCGCTGCGCCAGGTTGCTAATACTCTGCGAGATAGTGTATATAGCCAGCTGGTTTGGGCAATCGGAATGCTGGGGCTATCCGAGCAGTTCAAATGCATTACCAGTCCGCTGGAAATCACTTACAAGCCGACAGGACAAAAAATCTATTTCCGTGGTGCTGACAAACCGGAAATGATAAAGAGCATCAAACCCATTTTCGGATACACAGGTGTCTTGTGGTTTGAGGAATTGGATCAATTCCACGGTCCGGAAGCTGTCCGAAAAATTGAGCAATCTGTCCTGCGTGGTGGAGATGAAATTTGGGAATTCAAAACATACAATCCTCCCAAATCGGAAGTCAGCTGGGTTAACAAGTATGTGCAGATCCCGAAGAAAAATCAACTGCAGCATCACAGCACATATCACGATGTGCCTGTGGATTGGCTTGGGCAGACATTCATAGATGAGGCAGAGCATCTCAAGGAAGTGAATCCTGCAGCCTTTGATCATGAGTACGAAGGTCTTGTTACAGGCACTGGTGGGATGATTTTTGATAACATTGTGATTCGAGAAATAACAGATGAGGAAATTGCACAATTTAGCAATGTTGGACAAGGGCTGGACTGGGGTTATTTCCCGGATCCGTTGGCTTGGGGTAAGAGCCATTACGATGCAGCCAGATTGACTCTCTACATATTTGATGAATATCGGGGCATACGGAAAAGCAATCGTGCTGTTTATGATGATCTGGTAAAGCTGAAAAATTTACTTCCGCATGAACTGATTATCGCAGACAGTGCTGAGCCAAAAAGTATTGCGGATTTTCGAGAATATGGTGCGAACATGCGTGGAGCAGAAAAAGGTCCGGACAGTGTTATGTACTCCATGAAGTGGATGCAGTCTCTGAAAGCGATTGTTATCGATCCACAACGCTGTCCTTATCACATGGAGGAATTTTTAAATTATGAACTGCCGCAGGACAAGGATGGCAATTATATAAACGAGTATCCAGACGAGAACAATCATTTTATCGATGCGCAGCGTTATCGCACCAATCTTATCTGGAGAAGGAGAGGGCAATAATGTTTGCACGGATAATACAGTGGATAAAGGAGCTATTGAATAAAATGATAAACACATCAAATGTAAAAGATGCATTGCGAGTGGATGTAGCATTGAGCACTCCGATGGTAGATGCATTGCGAACATGGTCTGATATGTACAAGAATGAATCTTCTTGGTTGACGAAGGATATTTATTCTCTTAATCTTGCTGCAGCGATCGCAGGAGAAATTGCCAGATCTGTTACGATTGAAATGGCAGTCAAAATATCGGGCAGTGCTAGAGCAGATTATCTATCGAAACAAATGGAGCGAGTGCTGCCTCGTCTGCGAACAGTGATAGAGTATGGCTGCGCTAAGGGTGGGCTGATGTTCAAACCTTATGTGGCAGGGAAAGAAATTTTTGTGGATTATGTGCAGGCGGATCAGTTTTTCCCTGTTGCATTTGATGTTAACGGGAACATAAAATCGTGCGTGTTTATGGATCAACGAGTGGTTGGCACGAATTACTACACCCGATTGGAATATCATAATCTAACTGATGCAGGATATGTGGTCAAAAATTCTGTGTACAGAAGTACATCGGTAGACTCACTGGGTCAGGAAGTGCCATTTTCGGAAATTGAGGATTGGAAAAATCTGCTGCCTGAAGCGACCATCACGAATGTAACCAAACCTCTGTTTGCATATTTTAAATTTCCTATTGCAAACAATATTGATCCAACCTCTCCATTGGGAGTATCTTGCTATTCTCGAGCAGTGGATTTAATAGAGCAGGCAGATATACAATGGTCAAGCTTGCTGTGGGAATTTGAGAGTGGCATGCGGGCATTGTATGCAGATGTTGTGGCGTTTGATAAAACAGACGATGGCAAACCTATCTTGCCGCAGAAACGACTGTATCGTGCTCTCAATGGAGGCAGCAATATTGGTGATAATCCAGAGGGATTGTTTCACGAATGGACACCAAATCTGCGTGAGCAAAATTATCTTAATGGGTTGGATTCTATTCTGAAAAAAATAGAATTTTTGTGCGGTATTGCCTATGGTACATTGAGTGATCCGCAGACAGTGGATAAGACAGCAACCGAGATAACCACCTCCAAACAGCGCACCTGGTCTACCATTTCAGATACCCAAAAATCTCTTAAACAAGCGTTGGAACAGCTGCTGTATGCTATGGACACTTGGACAACCTTGAATAAATTAGCACCCAAAGGAAAATATACTGCTGAATTTTATTTTGATGATAGTATAATAGTAGATAAGGATGCACAATTCCAGCAGGATCTGAGATTGGTGACAGCAGGAATTATGAGTAAGCAGGAATTTAGAATGAGAAATTTTGGAGAGGATGAAGCGGCTGCAAAAGCAGCACTAGCAATACAGGCTGAAGAACAACCGAAAGAAACGATAGAGGAAGGAGTGTAATATGGGAAAGGAGAGAAATCCTTA
>CAZVYK010000067.1:0-2829 GCA_964630915.1 uncultured Caldisericales bacterium
TCCTCGACACGCCCGTGAAGCGATACTCGAGCGGGATGTACGTCCGGCTCGCGTTCGCGGTGGCCGCACACCTCGAACCCGAGATCCTGATCATCGACGAGGTGCTCGCTGTCGGTGACGCGGCCTTCCAGAAGAAATGCCTCGGCAAGATGGGGGATGTGGCCAAGGAAGGACGGACTGTGTTGTTTGTTAGTCACAATATGACAGCGATTAAAAGTCTCTGTAACCGCGCTTTGTTGCTCAGGAACGGCGCTATTTCCTTTGAAGGCCCGGTTGAACCAGCTATTGAAACATACCTTGAGGAGCGAAGGTTGCTGGTGTATTCAAGAAGATGGAATTCGGAAGCAGAGCGCCCAAAGAATACCTCAGTGGCCATTGATCAGATCGCGATAACCGGAGGGCCAGGTTTACCGCTGAAGGAAATCTATACAGACACACCATTCAGCATCGAGGTGGACTTTGAGGTACTCTCCAATAGCGCAACCGTAGGGCTTACAGTGATATTATACGATGCAGAAGAACGATGCGTCCTGAGTTCGATAAACAATATGGAGACGAATTGGTACTCAAAACCGATGCCAAGGGGGCAGTACCGGAGTGAATGCCGTATTCCCGGGAATCTCCTTAATAATGGGAAATATTCGATCGATCTTAATCTCTTTGGGCAGGGCTATTCGGATATAAAATTGATCAAGGATGCAATCGTCTTCGAGGTGATGGATTCGTCCGCCATTCGCGGCGATTATTTCGGGCATTTCGGTGGTGTGGTTCGGCCACACCTTGAATGGAACACCATCGCAAAGGGAATTTGATGGCAATTACTTGGTTGAACAAAGAAGAGTTGCTGACTGCCGTTCAAAAGCGACTTAAATCAGCTGATAAGGTTCTCGATATCGGATGTGGAATCAGGCCGCAATCGCTGATAGAAGCGAAAATTCACATCTGCGCTGAACCGTTCAGCGAATATGTTGAGATCCTTCAGAATCGTTACGCTGGAAATCCACGATATATATTCTTGCACGGAACAGCCGATCATATACTAAGTCTCCTGCCGGACTATTCGATTGACACAATATTTTTAGTCGATGTTATCGAACATCTCGAAAAAGAGATCGGCAGGACAATTATTAAAGAATGTGAGCGGGTTGCTCGCAAACAGATTGTATTATTCACCCCAATCGGATTTATGCACCAGGAGTCCAGCCCCGACGGAACAGACGGATGGGGTCTCCATGGAGCAGAATGGCAAGACCATAAATCGGGATGGACACCTGAAGAATTCGATGACTCATGGGATGTTATCGCGTGTGATGGATTTCACGAGTTTAATGCGGTGGGAGAACGCTTCGATCCGCCCATCGGGGCATTCTGGGCGATAAAAAACAACGATTTCCTGAAAACAGACCGAAGATTCGATGAGAAGGTACTCTTTTTCTCTCATAGCCTGCCTCCTTCTCCCTCGGGACAGGCAACGGTTCTGTATCGTTTACTGGACGGCATCAGCCCGGATTCATACTGCCTGGCATCGGCGAAAAACTATGATGATGCCTCATTTCTTCAGACGACAACTCAACGTCTTCCGGTTCGCTACCACTGGTTGGGGAGAGCATTGCAAATCCGGAACTTCGTCCATCCAACAGCGAATAGGGCATCCATTCTGCTCAACACCCTGTCGAAGATAGTTCACGACACATGGAGCTTACATAAAGTTGCAAGGGAGGAGCGATGCCGATCGATTGTCGTATGCACCGGCGACGCCTGTGATCTCCCTGTTGCCTATATAACCAGTCTGGTAACGAGGACGCCATTAATTCTGTATTATTTTGACTATTTCTCGGAGCAATGGGCAGGGACCCCGTACCAAGGGTTTGCTAAAGCAGTGGAGTACTTCATAGTTAAACGAGCCAAGGGTATCATCGTACCCAACGAGATGATGAGAGACGAGTTAGCCGGACGTTATGGAGTCGACTCACTTCTCATTCACAACCCCATCTTGAGTGATCCGCCCGTTAGCGAAAGGCTTAATGAGTGGCCAAAAAAATCTGGTGAGATACGAATAGTATATACCGGATCCATCTACCGTGCTCAATCTGACGCCCTCAAGACGCTCCTTAAGGTAGTGGACGAACTTTCGTATTTGAACGTCACCTTACACCTCTATACAGCCCAGACCAGGGAAGATCTGGAGAAGCAGGGAATCTACGGCTCATATGTGCTGCACCCACACGCAGCTTATTCGATCATTCGGGATGTACAGAAAGAAGCCGACATCCTCTACCTCCCTCTCTCCTTCGACCCCGAGATTTCAAAGGTCATCGATACCTCTTCCCCGGTAAAGATGGGTGAATACTTAACCTCGGGACGCCCGGTGCTTGTTCACGCACCTTCCACCTCATACGCAAGTAGATATTTTAAGGAAAACGGATGCGGGATTGTTGTCGATCAGAATGAGCCCGAAGTTCTTAAACGCGAGATCCTAGCCCTGGTTTCCGATGAAACAATACGCACCAGGATTATTTGCGAAGCGATTCGACAAGCGAAAGTTGATTTTACTGTCGAAAAGGGGCAGTCAATCTTGTTGGATTTTGTAAATCAGTTATAATGATTCGTTCTGTGCACCGCATGACAATGATTCAAAACAGCGTAAGCCGCCTCGGACTTCCTGCAGCATTTTCCCGCATCCATTTTTTAAAGGTAAAAAAGGGATCGCGAACTTCCTTGATTTCGAAAAGGGTATAGTGTCATTTTAACCACCGGCTCCTCCCAATCTGGAATGACGGATGGCCCGACTTGTTTGTCCACGATGTCGCTGTGAGAAATTATATCGGC
>CAZVYK010000068.1:0-2816 GCA_964630915.1 uncultured Caldisericales bacterium
CAAAAGGATCGATTCGCTTCGGGAAGTGACGATTCAGGGGATCTATGTGTGGTTCATTGGCGAAGCAATCGATCCTCCTCCCGACCCCGGAGAGGTGCATCCGCCAGCCTACTATCACATCGCGATATTGCCTTCTACACAGGTTGGGGTAGAAGCAGATACTTGCAGACTTATTGCAGAGGAGTTGAAAAAGGCACTGGAGGCTAGGGGATTCGAAGATGTTCAGATATTTGTTCCAGTAACCAAGGAAGAACTCGAAGAAGATGCTGCACCCCCAGGACAGAGCAAGTATCCAAACGCTGTCGGTGCAAGAAAAGCGAATAATGCATTTAAAAAGTATAAGCCTGGTAGTAAATATGCGATTTCAATACATGAAAATGCCAACGCCTCTGATCCTAACCAGTCAATAGGGATTTGGTGCGAACCTGAGTCTGGAGAGATCAACCGCCAAGATTGCGAAGAGTACTGCCGAAAGATTGTAACGATGTTTGCGAAAAAGATGGATACCAAGCCCTCAGTTCAGCAGTGGTCGGAAGGACATCCGTTTAGACCAGCAACCGTTAGATACCCCCAACAAACCGGTATTATATCCACCCTCATCGAGTTGCTAAGCTATGATGTTCCAGAGAACGAAATCAAGGTAAGAGATGAAAGATGGCAAAAACGGGCTGGTGTTGCATTAGCCGATGGTATTTGCGATGCCTTAGGTGTTTTGGCGGGGGCCACAGGAACTGGCTTCGACAATAAAAACAAACCTGCAATCTTATATAACGATTGCAGAAGGCCAGAGCGGTTGCATGATAGCGTTTCTGTGAATCATCTTAGTGCTATCTCAGTTGACTGTGAAAACCACGATGCTGCAAAGCCCGCTAATAAACATGAGATATCGCGTTCAAATACTCAGCAAGTAGACCCAATGGATGTTACTTCTTATTCACCAAGGGCGAGAACAAGTGTAACCATGTGGCATGATGTCTTGTCATCAATCATGCATTACTCGAGTCAGTTGCTGAGATTTATTCTGCAGGCAATACAACTCCTTGACCCACTGAGAAACTGCGCGGTCATAGTACGTGCGAAGTAGAATCCTAAGCAAGGTAGTTCTGGTAGTTCATCTATGAGATAGGATTCCACCAGGTGACAGGATTAGGGGCGTCAGACAATGATTAGCAGACATGGAACCAGAAAGAAACAAAACAACGGACTCGCTCTCCATAGTCGATCAATTCTCAGGCCAGCAGTGGCAGTGGCAGCGGTTGTCGCTGCTTTCGCGTCAATTGTAGTGGTTGTGTTAATTACAAGACACACTTCGGTGAATGAAGCAGAAAGAATGCGCATTTTATCAGTCGAGATCCAAACACAAGATGGCAGACCTGTGAACACCAGGATGGTACCTCTGGGAGTGCCATTAACAGCATTCGTCAGATTCTATCTACCCTTCGACAATACCAAGAAAAAGAACGAACTCAGGATCAACTTTTTCACAGGAGAGGATCAGAAGGTGGGAACAGTACTGAGGCAAGTTGTATCAAGCAGTGAGCCACAACATGAAGAAGCTCGGTTCGTGGTGGGGCAGAGCAATGGAGAACTCTATAAGATAGAGGCGACGATCAGAAGGGCAGATAGTCCGATTGAGGAACAGCGTGAAAGATCCATTTCATTTACTGCAGTAAGCGGAATAGCACTCAATAGGACTAATGCCCTCGCTGTCGGCACGAATAACACACTTGCTATCCCCGGATATCAACTTGCAGATTGGTATTTCCTTCAGTTGGGCACAGAAGAGCCACAGGACTTCGTTGATGTATCAGTCATCGATGAATCAAGACTATGGATAGCTGGGAACAAGGGAGCGGTTTTCTATACCGCGACATTAGGGGAATCATGGATCGACTGCTCATACAGTGAGGTTGATGAAATCAGCTCAATTAGCGGAATTCGTTTCCAAAGATATACGCTCGACAGCAAGACAGCATACATAGCTTTTGAGAGAGATGGGTCATGGGATATCGCAAAGAACGTCACCGCACCAGTTTCAGATACTGGAAACTTGAATCGAGTAGACTGGCAACCAGTGAAATTGTTCCAGAAGATCGGCATTCCTTCCAGGAGACTCAACTGTCTTTGCACTATCGGCAGGCACATCATCTGGGCTGTTGGTGATAATGGGCTAATAGTCAAGAGCAGTGATGCGGGTCTGAGTTGGACCATGCAGGAGTTAGGAGAGTACGAGGACTTAAGACAGGTGGTGGCTGCGAGTCAGTCTACTGCATGGGTAGTTGCGCGAGATGGAGCGTTATTTGGGACACAAGACGGAGGATGCAAGTGGCGGCAATTGCATATGCGGGACGGGTTCCGTATTCGCACATTAGGGGTTTCCGACAAGTCTGACCTATGGGCCTCATCTGACAAGAGCATGTTCGCGCGAAGCGAGGACGGCGGTCTAACGTGGGAAATAGTAAGGTCGCCATATGATGAGGAAATCAACTCCATGGTTGCATTCGATTACACAAGTTTATTGGCCGTTGGACAACAAATGGCGGTTATCTCCACAGTGGATGGGGGCAAATCATGGGATAAACATGACATACTACCGTCGTACAATGAAGATACGGGGCAAAAATGGTTGTTGCCAAACCTGAATATCAACTTGCTGATGATTGATGTGGCGAAGCCGAAACCAATCATCTTGATCGATTACAATGAAGATGTGGTGGAACAGGTCTATTTTGAATCGCGGTTATCGCCGAAGAACATAGATCGTGCAAAAACCCCTTCTCGGTATGTTGCATGTCAAGTTGGGAATCGGCATATGT
>CAZVYK010000069.1:0-2682 GCA_964630915.1 uncultured Caldisericales bacterium
CCTCGTCCGAGAACGGCTTCGAGACGAACTCGGCGCCGGGGACCGTGTTCACCCGTGCGATCGTCCGTTCGTCGGTCGCCCCGGAGACGAAGACGGTCGGGATCCGGTAGCGGTCCATGATCTCGCGGGAGGTCTCGACACCGTCGAGTGCCCCCTCGAGCAGGATGTCCATGATCATCAGGTGCGGCCATGACTCGTGGAGCCGCTCGAGTGCCTCCTCGCCCGAGGAATATTGCGAGACGACCTCGTACCCGAGCCCGGTGAGGCGGACCTTCAAGATCCGCGAGAAGATCGGGTCGTCCTCCACCACCGAGATCTTCACGTTCCGCGCCACGAGGCCCTCCCCGCCGGCCGACCTCCCGGATCCGTCGCCGCCCCTCCCCGCGGCCCGATCGGCCCCGGGGGCGTCTTTGCGCCGGCCGTTCCTGTCCTTGCCGGTCCCTGCACCATGCGAGGATGTGGGGCCCGGGAAAACTTAAAACGGGGCGGTCCGTCCACGGGGGGGACGGCGGGGTTCCGCACCGGGCCGGCGTTATTACGACCGCATCACCGTCGGGTCCCGCGGGGCAGACCGGCGCAGGGCGCTGGAGCCGGACCGGAGAGGGGGACGGTGGAAAGAACGGGGTGAGATCCTGCTCTGCACTTACTAGGGAGCGGAATAGGGAGCGGGTTTTTTCGGATACCGAGCAAGGGGAGCGACCGGCTGTTCCTGCGGGCGATTCTCCGTGTGACCCCGCAGTTTCCACCATCGGTGACAGCACGCCGGAGGTCTCGCCCGGGACCGCGGGCTCTACCCACCCAGTGGAGATTTGCCGGGTGGAAGTCTCACGCCGGTTTCAGCACGGTCCACCTTGCCGCCCGGGAAGGCGCCTGGTGCAAAGCTCAGGCTCAAGGACTTCAAGAAGATGGATACCGTCCGGAAGGAGGTATGTGCCGGCTGCGGGAGGAAGGCATACCTCTTTTATATCGAGAAGCTCGGTAGTACAATAATTATCTAAACGCCTGTATGTATCCCCGATCATTGGTTTGAGGGGAAAAACAGGCAGATCGAAATACAATGCAGACCTGCCCTATCTGGTCTCACAAACCGAGGCAGTACCTGCACCCAGGGTCCGTCTCTTCGACCGAATCGATGCTTCGATCCCGCTGTCGCTGCCCTGGAGCGGCACCTGGGCATCCCGATCCGGGGATCCCTGACCCAGACCACAGTCTTTTACACGCTGGTGGGGATGGCAATGATGCACCTGTCTATTCATTCGATCAGCTTGCTGCTGGGAGCAGAGTCCCTGTGAAACCTCACTGTGGTCCCATCTCGGCACACTCGGCATAACCGACCTTGAAGCCGTGAATACGACAATCCCGGGATGACGGTATCGTTCCGATGCAGTTTTTGCATTCATTCATTGAGCCCGGCGGCATCCTCCATACTTTTCAAACCTGCGGCTGAGATACGATTACGAGGAATTGCATGGCCGAAGAGATCTCGCTCGATGATGTCCTGATCATTCAGCGCGGCGAGATCGATAGAGACGGTCTCATCCATGGCGTGCTCGACCAGGGCACGCTCGAGTGGCTCTTCGAGTTTGGGCTTCCAGCAGAAGAGACCGCCTGGGACAAGGCAGCGCTGGCGCTGTACACCATCGCGGCTCTACACCCGTTCAACGACGGGAATAAGCGGACGGCCTTCGTCGTTGCGAACCTGATCCTTCAGCTCGCCGGGTGGGAGGTGGTGGTCGACGACGACGAGATGGCCGAGTTCGTGCTGCTCGTCGCGATGAAGCGCGAGAGCAAGATGCAGATAAAAAAGTGGCTGAGGGACTACGCCGTCCCGCTATCAGATCTCGGATAAGCGCTTGAGTCCCTTCCCGTAGCGCTCGCGTGTACGCTGGACAAGGCGGGCCTTTTTCGGGGATAAAACGGCCTCGTTATCCTGCGGAACCGGCTGTGATTCGCACATCGCGCGCCGCCCCTTGTTCCCAGCCGAGTTGATCTCCAGCATCCTTTTCACCCTTGTCGTGATTTGATCGTAATTTTTGTCTATAGATGTAATATACCGATCCAAGTATTCATACTATCGCCTGCTGTTGCTTTTCTTTATCGGGTGTTCCCAATCGTATCCATTCGAAAAATCGTGGATGGCCTCCAGAGCAGTTCACCTGACTTCCGGAACTTTAAGCGCATCGTCCCATCTTCTCCAGGATGGTTCGTTGCTTCTTCGAGAGTTCCGTCACGATGGTCTCACCATTTGCGAGTTGTATCTCCTTGATCTTCGCCAGTTCGAGGAGGAATCCCTCCACCGTATAGTCCCTGAGCAGGCCCGTCTCTTTCATCTACTTCTCCAATTGCATCCTCAGGATCAGCCCGATGAAGGTCACAAAGAGAAATCCCTTCATCGTTGACTCTTTCTCTGCATTGAGTGGCAGGACCTGAAGGTCCTGTCTCATCATGCGAAACGCCGTCTCCACGGCATCGCGTTCCCAGTACACCATCAGACATTCCTGCCAGTCCAGCGCACCCTGGGTGAGGATGATCTGTTTGCCCATGCGGTTCACTCTCTGTGAGACGGTATTCTTCCGGATCTCAATCCGGAAGCGATCATCGTCCACATGCCAGGAAAAATTGTTGGCCATCGCGCCGGCTCGTTCCCGGGTGGTGCCGATCCGGCCATCCCCCGGAACGGTC
>CAZVYK010000070.1:0-2654 GCA_964630915.1 uncultured Caldisericales bacterium
ATACCACCCATTTCGGCGAAAGGATACCACCCATTTCGGCGAAAGGATACCACCCATTTCGGCGAAAGGATACCACCCGTTTCGGTGAAAGGGAACCACTACGAAACCCTGCCATAATAAAATTTAATAATTGGACATAAATTCGCTGACAAATGAAGTTGAACAATTTTCAACAACATTTTGGACAGTAAATGGCAAATAGGGGTTTTGAGATGATACAGATTAAGCAAATCATAAGATTGCATACCGAAGGCAGAAGTTACCGTGAGATAACTGAACTGTTGGGCTTATCAAGGAAAGCAGTAACAAAGTACATACTGCTTTTTAAATCAACAGGATTGAGCTATGAAGCAGTAAAGCTGATGAGTGAATCGGAGCTGAGTGCATTAATGTCAGCACAGGAGAAACCGAATGCAAACAGACTTGAAATACTACAAAGTCAGTTCACGGGAATCGAGCATGAACTGAAAGCAGTAGGAGTAACCAAACAGTTATTGTGGTCTGAATACAAAGTCAGGCATCCTGATGGATATAACTACACCCAGTTTTGCTTTTACTATAAGCAGTGGCTGAAAGCAAGCGAAGTAACAATGCACTTTGAGCATAAAGCAGGCGATAAGATGTTTGTTGACTTTGCAGGAAACAAACTAAAACATGTGGACCGCATAACAGGCGAAGTACGTGAGGTTGAGGTATTTGTAGCGATATTAGGAGCAAGCCAGCTAACGTATGTGGAAGCAGTACAAAGCCAGAAAAAGGAAGATTTTATCTCAGCAGTAGAAAATGCCCTTCATTACTTTGGGGGAGTACCATCGGCGATAGTGCCCGATAATTTAAAATCAGCAGTAACAATAGCAGACAAATATGAAGCCGAGCTTAACAGAACATTTGCTGATTTTGGTTTACACTACGAGACAACAATCCTGCCGGCAAGAAGCCGGAAACCGCGAGATAAAGCATTGGTCGAAAATGCAGTAAAGAACATATATACAAGGATATATGCTCCATTACGCAATAAGGTATTTTTCTCAATAAGCGACCTTAATGAAGCAATACTGGAAGAACTGACAAAACACAACAATCACAATTTTCAGAATAAAGAGTACAGCCGCAGTCAATTATTCACAGAAATAGAAGAGTGCGCATTAAAGGCGTTGCCATTAATGCGCTATGAAATAAAAAGCTATCAGACAGCCACAGTTTACAAAAACTCATTTATCTGGCTTGGATGCGACAAACATTATTACAGTGTTCCCTTCAGGTACATAAGCAAAAAAGTAAAAATTGAATATACACGGTCTTGGGTAGCAGTCTATTTAAACAATGAACGAATCGCATATCATAAAAGAATACATGGTAAATACGGATATACAACCATAGCCGAACACATGCCGAGCCAGCATCGCTTCGTGAGTCAATGGAGTCCTGACAAGTTTATCGGCTGGGCTAAATCTGTCGGTCAGGAAACCGAAAAAGTAATAAGCATGGTACTCGAAAGTAAAACCCATCCGGAACAAGCTTATAAATCATGCATCGGAATACTAAGCTACGGGAAAAAAGTCGGTTATGAGCGTTTGAACCGTGCTTGTCGCAGAGCAGACCAATATGGCAGTTACAGCTACCGAACAATTAAAAACATTCTGACCGGCAATTTTGACAGCTTATCATTGGATGAACTTTCTCAGTATCAATTACCATTGCATGAAAACATCAGGGGATCTGAATATTATGGAATATCTTAGTTAATTTAGTTAATTTAGTCAATTTATTAATTTTTCTTCAAAACAAAGGAGGGCAGAAATGTCACAAAATCAAACTATAACGAAACTAAACCAAATGAAGTTGTATGGTATGGCAAGAGCTTATGAAATGCTTCATACAAGCAGGCAATCCGCTTCTATGACCGAAGATGAACTGCTTTGTCATATTGTTGAAGCGGAATGGGACGACAAACAAAATCAAAAACTGCATCGTCTGATTAAATCAGCAAAGTTCCGCTACCAGGCTTGCATAGAAGAAATCGCTTTTACTCAAGATAGGAATCTTGATAAAAGCTCACTTCTAAGGCTTGCCGGATGTGATTATCTTGAGAAAAAGGAAAATATTATTATCACCGGTGCTACCGGTGTTGGTAAGAGCCATATTGCCTCGGCTCTCGGCAATGAAGCCTGTATCAAAGGTTACAAAACAATCTATTGTAATGTTAGTAAACTCCTAAGTCTGCTGAAAATGAAACGCTCCGACGGCACTTATCTCAGGGAAATCGAAAAACTGGAACGTCAGGATTTATTAATTCTCGATGACTTTGGGCTGGCTCAACTCGACACTCAGAATCGTCTCGATTTATTAGAAATTATTGAAGACAGACATGGTAAAAAATCTACCATTATCACATCACAGCTTCCTTTAACAAAATGGCATGATGTAATTGCTGACTCCACTATTGCCGATGCCATTCTGGACAGGTTGGTCCATAATGCTCATAGAATTGAACTAAAAGGAGCTTCTTTGAGGAAAAAAAAATAAATTGCTGCAAGAGGTAAAAAAGTGATCCTTCATCAGGGATTTATTATTATTTTTGTATAAATATTATGGCAGGTTAAAGTGGTAACCTTTGAGCGAAACACCTGGTATCCTTTGCTCGGAATAAACAT
>CAZVYK010000071.1:0-2624 GCA_964630915.1 uncultured Caldisericales bacterium
CGTTCTCCTTCTTGGAGGTTTTGGAGGGGGTGCGGGAAAAAGGTAGGGGTGGGGGGAGTGAGTAATGAGGATGAAAAACACGCCATTATAAAAGATATTCAGATTATTGTGTTTATTTTTAAATTTTTTCCAAGAATAGTTATGACTCATTTTACGTACTAACCAAATTTATATATTATTCACGTATCTATTCACAATTGATGGCCATCTTTGTTGATAAAAAATTTTTAATTATTATTATTGTATTCGTTTCTTTCTTTTTATTTTCCTCGTGCTGTGTCTCAAATTTTCCCGAACCTAAACCCACAAGTCCTATAGGAGAAATGTTCAAGGATGTCACGAAAGAACCTCATCGCTATATAAGTCTGAATGAAGCCATTACTGAACTTAACTTAACTCATAAAGAACAGTCAACTATTCATTATATTCGTGGTCAAAATGTCGACTCAATTGGCTGGGCTCAAGAATGGATAATCGGAGTAAAACAAAGACCTATTACCAATTACTTTTTTACTTATTCTGGCCTTGGAGGTTCGGTTGTACCCTGGAAATCGTGGATACCCGAAAATGAGATAGATATAAATAATATCCTCTTACCCGATGACATCTTTAAAATTCACTCTTCAAAAATATTAACCTATTATGAAAATGGTAGTTTTTCCTATGCTGATTTAGAGATTGTTGATAAAGAATACCACGCTACATTTTATTTAGACGAATCCCAAGCCACTCTCTGCTTTGATTCCCAAACAGGAACGCAAAAGATGTGTTAAAATAATTATTCGATTTTAATATAATAAGTTCCCGGGTCCGGTTCTGTACCGGGGGGGATGGGCGGTGGGGGTGGTCCTGTTACAGGTCCAGGTGAATCTAACGCGCTTGCTTCAACTTTAAATAGGATTTCACCAGGAGGCAGTAGATAAGCCGGATATCTGAATTCACCTGGCTGATTTGCCTGTGCAGGTGTCAATTCAGCAGATCCGACAAGTATCTTCTGCATCCAGTTGTCATTCGAGATATAATATTTTTCCGTTACATTAAATGTTCCAGAATAGAACCTGTCCCACGTCCAGACCATATATTCAATACCCCCCACAGTTGCATTACCAGACGCAGTGTTAGTGACATTCAGAACACTTGTATTCACTCCGGTGGTCACCATGCCAGGAACACCTGTGATGTATGTCTTTGGAAGGAGGAGCGTAGCCTCCCCATTGTTGAAGGTGATTGTCGATCCAGGTCCGAAGATATTGATGTTCCCATCGGTAAGGACTCTCAACGTATAGCGTGCTTCCCATACCTGGCCAAGTTTGATGGTACCTGCATTGAACTCGAGGTGATAGGGCTTTGTCGCATTGTACCACTGGTCAGACTGGTTGATCCAGGTATTCAGGAATGTAGTTGTCTCATTGTAATGGTGGACATTCGTCGAGGTCGGGTTGTTGGGAACATAATCGAATACCTTGAAAGTGCTATTCATAGCTAAGACTTCATAATTGACCTCGATATTCTCAAAATTCAGGTCGACCTGTGTATTAACGCCGGCTTCGGTCTTGAGTTCCCCGGCGATGTCTGTATATATATCAGTCAAACTGGTTGCATCCCTAGCCCAGTAGAACTTGCCTCCTGTTTTTAACGCATAACTTTGAAGCTGGGGATGAAGGGATTCCCAAGATTCATTTCCAAGTGCAACAGTAAAAATTTTAATGCCACTGCTATTTGCCCAATTAATCACGCTACCAGTCCCAATTTCAGGGAAAGAAGCAGTTCCAGTTCCTCCCTCCGGATTCCCACCAGTGTTCCATGCACCATCAGATAGTAAGAGTATTGCTTTTATTGCTTTACTTCGTGGATTGTCAAGAATCATTTTAACAGACCTGTAAAGGCCTTCTCTCATTGGTGTGCCCCCAGCAGGAACCATCATATTTATGGTGTAATTTACCGTTGATCTATCGAAGGTCATATTTAAATCCACACTGGCAAATTCTGAGGTTCCATAATATCTTTTATTCCCTGGGTAATGGGCATTCACATATTGCTGATGAACAGAATTTGTATCGTAATTATCGCAATAACTGGAACCGCAATAGTCACATTCATAATATCCATCTTTACTTACCCAATACCAAGAACCATATACGCCATAATCGGTTGTAAACGCCCATCTCCAACGATTATAATTAGTTGACCAATATTTTGTTGGTGTTAGATTTGCCCACCCACCGGTTGCGGTGTTATCTCCAAAAGAAACTAATCCAACGCGATCACGAATTGGACTCATTTGGGAATTGAAAATATTTCCAGCGGCCATTGCATGGACCATACGGTCATCTTTTATCCCATCCGATGTGTTATAGAGCATACTCCCCGATCGGTCCGTACATAATACTACATCAATCGGGTTCGGCTGGAGTGCCCATCCATCACCTTTCAATTTTATAAGAACATCGACAGTATCTGTAACATTCACTGTCTGGGGGTATACTGACGTTTCCAGGCTTAAATAGGGATAATTTTTCCAATACACAGTGATTGTGTGAATTGCACTAAGGTTGCGAGTGACATTTTCCCAGTATGCAGTCACAGGGACACTACCAGTAGCAGTCGCAGAAAAATTGAGATCT
>CAZVYK010000072.1:0-2621 GCA_964630915.1 uncultured Caldisericales bacterium
CCGGGTCGCCGGCGTTCCTGAGGTGTGCGCCTGCTCGCCTCCGCCGATCCTGCCGCTCACGCTCGTCGCCCTCGATACCGTCGGCGTGACGGAGATCTACCGGATCGGCGGCGCCCAGGCGATAGCGGCGATGGCGCTGGGGACCGAAACGATCCGTCCCGTCCGGAAGATCGTCGGACCGGGGAATGCCTACGTGACGGCGGCGAAGATGCTGCTGCGAGAGTACGCGGAGATCGACTTTCCCGCCGGTCCGAGCGAGATCGGGATCATCGCAGACCGCTCGGCGAACCCCGCGTACATCGCGGGCGATATACTGGCGCAGGCAGAACACGACCCCGATGCGGCCTGCATCCTGGTCACGACCGACGAACCCCTTGTGGAGCGCGTGCAACGGGAGGTCGAACGGCAGCTCAACGCCGCTCCGCGGCGGGAGACCATCCTCCAGGCACTCGCGCACTCGGGGTACCTGGTCGTCCCCGATCTCGACGCGGCCATCGGGGCGATGGACCGGGTCGCCCCCGAGCACCTCTCGATCATGGTCGAGGACCCGCTGCCGGTGCTGACCGAGGTGAAGAATGCCGGGTCGATCTTCGTCGGGCCGTACGCACCGGTCGCCGCGGGCGATTACGCCTCGGGGACGAATCACGTGCTGCCCACCGCGGGGTACGCCGCCACCTATTCAGGACTGAACGTCGCCCACTTCACGAAGGCCTCGACGGTCCAGTTGATCAGCCGGAGCGGGATCGAACGGATCGGCGATACGATCGAGGCGATCGCCGGCGCAGAGGGACTCTTTGCCCACGCCGCATCGGTGCGGATGCGGCGTTCGGACCGATGAGAACCCCCCCCACAGGCCGGAGCGGGAGGAGACGGGATTTCCGTCATCCAGGATCCCGAAAGGACGAAACCCGACGCGACCGCTTCCCGCCGGTACATCAACGACGGTTGAAGGAGCGAAGGGGCAAGGTTCCTTCGTTCTGACGGACGGGGGCACCCCGCGAGTGCCGGCACCCGGCCGGGAGACAGACGAAAAAGGGGATGTTGGACGCGGTCTCACCGACGTGATGGTTTCACGAGTATGTATCGCGGGACCGATGTGGTGACCGGACCACCCGCGGTGACGATCGTCAGGGTCACGCGGTAGCTTCCGGCGCGGGAGAAGACATGGACCGGGTTCTGCTCGTTCGATGTCTTCCCGTCTCCGAAGGACCACGACCATGACCGGGCGTCGATACCACTCGTGGTATCCCTGAACTGCACCGCGAGTGGGGCCGGACCGGCAGTGACGTTGGAGGTGAACTGGGGCCTGGGAAGCGGCAGGACCGTGATGAGCTTCTTCTTCTCGACGAACGCCGAGGACGTGGCGGACCATGTCGTCAACCGGACGGTATACGTACCCGCCCGGGTGTAGACGTGCACCGGGTTCCGGTCGGTGGACGTCGCCCCGTCTCCGAACCGCCATTGGTACCTGACGATCGGCCCGGTCGACGTGTCGGTGAACTGGACCGCAAGCGGGAGGGTGTCGCGGGTCTGGTTGACGGTGAAGGACGGGACCGGACGGTTGGGATCGGTGACCTTGATCAGCTGGACCGCGACCTTGACATCAGTGCGTTTTGCATTCTGTGGAAGGTCCCTCTCGACCTTTAACACGACCGTGTAACGGCCAGCCCGTGCATAGGTGTGCACGGGGTTCTGCTCGGAAGAACTGGTGCCGTCACCGAACTGCCAGGACCACCGCAGAGGGGACCCCGTCGAGGTGTCGGTGAACCGGACCGTGAGCGGTGCCGGTCCTCCGGTCACGTTCGACGTGAAATTTGCGCGAAGCGCATTCGGATCGAAGGCCCTGATGTAATGCGACTTCACCACCTGGCCCGTTCGTCTCCCCTCCGTGACGACCAGGCGCACGGTGTAGGCGCCGGCCCGGCGATAGACATGGACCGGGTTCTGCTCCCGTGAGAACGTCCCGTCACCGAAGGACCAGCTCCATCCGCTGACGCTCTGAGAAGAGATCCCGGTGAACTGCACCGCAAGCGGGATCGGACCGACGGTGACGTTTGCAACAAAGTCTGCCGGGAGACGGTTGTCGTTAACCGGTACCGCCCCCACCGGAACTGCCACGAGCGCAAGCAGCGCGAGGAGGAGTGCGGTAACCAGACCATTCTTCCATATCATGGTGATACCTTCCATCGCAGTCATGAATATGTTACGGGTGGAACGAACAGTACATGACTTCGACAGCGATTAATTCGATTGGTGCGATATAAATATTGTGTTTTCCATCTGGCAAGAATGAATAATTATTTCAGAATTATTGATATTTACATTCCCATTCTCCTATTCTCGAAGGATCCTTTTCCTTTCGGGCTGGACCTTCCAGAAGGGAGGAAGGGGGTCACGTTGAATCGTACGGGGGCGATCCCCCGGGGTGAACGGGATCCTGCGAGCGGCACCGGGTGCATGACGCATACCGGATGGATCGGAACCAGGACGAATGGATGTGCGTCTTGGAGTATGCCCATATACTCCGTCGTTGAATAGTACGTGCCCCCGGTACCTCTGAACCGATCGTCCGGGAAGGAGGATCGCACCCGGAAAGGCACTCTCATACCCCCGTAGTGTAG
>CAZVYK010000073.1:0-2608 GCA_964630915.1 uncultured Caldisericales bacterium
ACAGGTTGCTCATTCTGGTTGCTCAAAACAGGTTGCTCATTCTGGTTGCTCAAAACAGGTTGCTCATTCTGGTTGCTCAAAATTGGTTCATCAAACTGGTTCGTTATAACTGGTTCATCAATCTGAATTAAATAGGAAACTTGATCAGCTCTTTTCGGGTGAGGTACTTCAATAATTGGTAATTTTCCATTCTTTATAGCTTTTTTTACCGCTTGTTTACTTATCCCTTTCAGTTCCGCATATTCCTTTACCGATAGATATGTATATTGTTCCTGCGAAGTGCTATCTGCCCTCTTATCTTCGTTCTCCGCTCTTATTTCTTCTTTCATTATTGCCTCCTTCCTGCCCCTATCTCTTAATTTCCTGTAATGGACAGTTCGGATGAAATCCCCCTCCCTGCACATATTTACTTATATTAGCATAAATAGGGATTTCTTCCCCTCCAAATATAGTGTCCTGCTCCTCATAACTGGTTAATGCTTTGCAATAATGATATGGATTATGGCATAATTTAGCGTGATTTGGACACTCCTTACAACCCTTTATAATTATTCTAAACGCCATATTATCCCATACTCTCATCTCATCTTCCTTAATGCTTTCTCTGTTTTAAGTATTCTGTTATCTGTGCCCTTCTCTCTGGTGCCGCCCTCAATCCATTTATTATTTTACGTATATAATCTGCCGATAGATTCATTGCCTGTGCTAATTGCACCCGGGTCATTCTCTGTCTCGCCAGTTCCACTCTTATCTCATCTCCCGTCATAATTTCTCTTGACATCTTCTTTCTCCTTTTTTTATAGTCATTACATAAGGACATAATATAACAGTTGTTGTATTTGTCAAGAGAAAAATATAACATTTGTATTATTGAAGAAGGTTGATTTGAGCATTGCCTTGAGGTTAAAGAAGTTACGAGAAGAAAAAAATTTAAACCAAGTTGAATTTGCTTCTTTAATTGGAATTTCTCAAGCTGCTATTTCTCATTATGAAAGAGGCGAAAGAGAACCTACCGCTGATATTATATCTAAAATAGCAGATAAATTAAATGTCAATCTCAACTGGCTTTTAACCGGTGAAGGCTCAATGTTCCAGGAGCTCATTCCTGTTGATTCTTCTTTCCTTTCAGATATTATACGCCTACCTATCGTAGCCGAAATTGCTGCCGGTCAACCCGTAGAAGTCATATCGAAAGAACCTTTAGGTTTTATAGAAATCCCCCGTTCTCTCCTTGCCTTTCCTCCTCCTTATCTCGTTTTCAGAGTCTCCGGTAATTCTATGCAACCCCTCATCCTCAATGGCGATCTCGTTATATGTTCCCAAGATTGGCGAAATCAAAAACTTAATGGTAAAATTATAGCTTTCCGAACTCCCGATGGTATTACCCTTAAAAAACTCTTTCTTGAACCTAAAACCCGTACTACTTGGCTTATTCCCTTGAATGATGATTACACACCAATAATATATACTAAAGATGAGGAAGACCTTGAAATGATTGGTATTCTTGACCTTCTTCTCCGACCTTTTAATCGTGAATAATTAGGAGTTCTTATGTTCAAAAAATATATCCTTCCCATCCTTATCCTTCTCGCCCTTGTCGCCCTTGGCTACTTAATTTATTATAAAACAAATGAATACAAACCAAAAGAGCATTCCTATCTTTTTATTGAAGGAGAAAACGGTTCTACTTTTTTTCTCACTGCTGTTGCCCAAAAAAACCATATTATCAAAATCTATGATAAATATCTTGTCGCTGAACTTTTTGCCGATAGTTGTAATACCGTTATCCGGGATACTATTGACTATATCTTAACCTATCCCGATATCTATAAATATAGCCAGACCTTCTTTGAAATCGCCTCCGGGCACTCTTTATTTAGTGCTTCTACTTATACCTATACCCCGCAAGGTGTTTATCTCCCTATTGATGCTCACTTTGCCCTATATAGCGAATATATCTCACATAACCAATCTTTAGAGTATGCTTCCGAACTCCAGCTTAAACTTACCAATCGCTTCTCCCTATGGCTCAAAATCAACCCCTCTCCTCCCCACGAGATGTTCATTATGATGGATGGAAAACCCTTTGAAAAAGTTTCAGACATTTCCAGCACCTATATCTGGTATTTATCCCTCCAGGATGCCATCAAATTCTTTGATAAATACCCCTAATCCTTAAGTATTCTCCCTAAACCGCCTAAATTCCCTCTAATATGCTTTTCTGTTCTTCATTTCTAAACCCTCATTTTATATCTTTTTATACCTCATTTATACCTATTTTTCTATCTTACATCATAACTTAATTTTACACTTTTTCTTGCAAAACTGCTTGTCCTTTTTCTTGCAAAACTCCTTGTCGTAAATTACTCATTTTTGCCACTTTTCGTGCGACAAGCAGTTTTGCAATCTTATTTTCCTATCTCTCTATTTATCAAACTATTAACATCCTTATTATTCCTCCCTCTTCTTTGCAATTTCCCTTGTCCCTCTATAGGTGTGCAGATGCTAATGGTGTGCAGATGTCCCCATCTGCACCAAGCAGCATAACCTAAAAAGATATCTTATGTAAAGGCAATGGTGTGCAGATGTCCCCATCTGCACCAAGCAG
>CAZVYK010000074.1:0-2600 GCA_964630915.1 uncultured Caldisericales bacterium
TCTGCTTAATAGAAATGACTATCGCACCATCAAAGTCCGTTGTCGGAGTAATAGATAGAGTCCCTGTACTGGTCGCTTTCGGCCCCCATGCTCCTGTGGCACTAATAGCCGCAGAAGTCTGCCCGCCAAAGGTAATAGTAAATGTCCCTGCCGTTCTACCTGTGACAGTATAGGTAATCTGGTAAAAGTTATTCGTCACCGCAGCAAGACTGTTCAACAAAGCAGTCGTATTGCCTGTCGTATGATCCCAACCGCTTGCCAAGTCGCCTGTCCAGTCCGTAGAAGTCCAGCCGGAAGCAGAAAGAAGTTCTGCCCCTAGAGGAGCCGACTCGTAGTCCGCAGTCGAAACGATCCCCATGTAAGCCGGAACTCTCTTTATAAAGTATCCAAGATCGTCAGGAGTTACCACCCGTCCTTTATCTGCTATCGCAATGGTTTCATCATTAGTGGCGAGTTCAACAAACCCCACATCTGACTCACTTGCATTACCTATCAGTGTCTTTACCTGCTCCACCGACAGATCATCAACATTCCCGCCAGTAATTCTTCCAACAAGTGTCTGCTCGGCTACGGTCAAATTTGTAATTGGAGCAGCACCTCCTGTTGGATTGGCTAAAATAGACTGTGCAAGTGCTGTATTAATAGCATTATAATCAGCAGATGATAAATGATAGTATTCTTCTGGTGAAGCATTCCCACCATCAATGCTGGCAAGGTCATTATGAGCAAAAGAAAACCCTTTGAGTATCCATCTACCTGAACCACTATCAGGAGCAATGATAGCAGGAGGACTTTCTGCTTCAGCAGACGCACCATTGAACCAGTAAATGTAAAACACCCCTGCGACATGACCAATAGCATAATCATCTGTAGCCAATGCTGGCATTCCAGCTTCAGGGTATTTATCCAATGCTCCTGTGCCACCACCTGTCAAAGCAGTAAAACCGTAAATTCGTGTAGTCATCTTTTTTTCCTTTAAAGAAAAGTTAGGGGAAATAATTATCCCCTAACTTTCAAAAAATTTTTATGTTGTGGTTGCAGTTACCGTCCACACAATTTCCAAACTGTCTGCTGCTGCCTTGTTGATGACTGCGAAAGAAGCAGAACAGTACATCGTTGCTGTATTTTCTGTAATGACAGAAAAGATACCTGCTTCCGTAATTGCTCCAGTACCAACACCTGCTGCAAATGTGCATTTCATTTCTACTGCTGCATCAGTTCGAGTCTTTGCAGATAATGCAGTCCTTGAACCTGCAATATAAGCACCCAGCAACGTGGCAGTAGGAGAACCTGTGCCAACTTCCATTGCTGTCGGAACGGCAATTGTAGGGGAATCAAGCAACTGATCCATGATTGCTGCCAGACCTGCTGCCGGAACAGTGTTGTGGATTTCCTCAAACTGTTTGATCTTCCCTTCAGCATCACGCAATGTTAACTGGACATTGTATTCCAAGTTCACTTTTTCAAAAACCCCTTTAACCATTCCAAAAGCAATCTTGTCCTCAAACCCTAATTTTTCGTTGATCATTTTATTTCCTCCTCTTAAAAGTTTTAATACGTCACAATAACCCCAGCAACCGCTTCAACCGGATAATGATTCCCTGTTTCGCCATTGCCAATACTTGCTCTTCCTTCACCAAACATACCAACTTTGATCTTGCCGATACGCAAGAATTTCCAATCTGCACCAATGGTAACTTCTGCCTCTTTATTCGTTGTATATCCAGCTTTCGCATATATTTGCTTTTCATTTGGCAACCCCATAAATTTCTGCGGTTCCTGCTTCATCACCAGATTGCCTATTCCGGTTTTCGTATTGACTGTACAAATCACATTTGTATCTTCAGTATGAGAGGGAGCTACACCGGATGCAATAGCTTGCTCATCCGCATTCTGAACAAACCAATCTGGCATCTTCACCTTCTCCACGAGTTTTATTTTTTCTATTGTCACTATTTTTTCAATCGGAACTTCCACCTTTTTGATTTTCTCCACCTCTTTTATCTTTTCCACTTCAATATATTCCGTCTTACTGACAGGTGGTTTGCTACGTTCCTTATACCACGCATAAACAGCAGACATTAATGCAATAGAAAGAAGTGCAATAATCACTCCTGCAATGATTTTAGTTTTCATCACTCCCTGTCCTCTCTTTCTCCCTTTTGGATTGAGTCATGGTGTCCCATTGCCACGACTTACACCATTCGTAGGATTCATCATATTTCCCACAGGTCAGAAACTCCATGCAGTTTCCACAGCATTGCAAGTGCTTTGCATCTATGTCTTCTCTCATTTTTGCACCTTTGCCAAATAAGGAACTTCAAACCGTTGAGCCACAATGACAAACATCTGCTGGCAAGCTTCACACCACAGCACTTCTTTGTCTGTCAACTTTTCAGGTATATAATATTTCAAATCAGCACCGCATTGAATACAATGATATTCCTGCTTTCGTCTTTCATTTTTTCTTCTGTCAATTCTGTTTTTTCTTCTCTCATCCATTTCAGCTACCTACTGAATTGCATCCGCCCGTTTCTTAAAAAATCCTTCCAGAAAATCTGTTCCACCATAAGCACCAGCGATACATCCGAAAATATCCA
>CAZVYK010000075.1:0-2579 GCA_964630915.1 uncultured Caldisericales bacterium
GTGAAGAAAGTCTTCTGGACCTTCTTCATCTCAATGGCCGGGCTGGTCCTGGCCCGGGTCGTGGACCCGGCTACAGCTCAGCAGATTGTCGGGCTGATTACGGGGTTGGGGATTTGAGGAAATATCCAGAATCTCACATCATTTTTCAACCAAAGGATTTCAAAAGTTGAAAATAAAAATTAATCAATAACCAAAAATAAAGAAAAATTGAATGGTACGCAGAAGAGGACGGTGTAATTATCAACCCGTTGATGAAACCGATGAGGAATTCGATGAAACGTTCGTCGTCCAAGGCCAGGAAACATTCTACATTAATGACGAGGAAGTAATCGTTGAAGATGCGGTCCATGCCGTTAAGGATGGACAAGAGTACGTAATCATCGATAATCTTCTCTATCCTGTTGATCGGTCAGGTGAGGATCTCGAACCGGAAGAGGTTTATGACACTGACACTCCGGAATACAAACAGCCAACCGAATCATCGAGCATCGGATCGTATGGAATAATAATTTTCTGCCTTATTATCGGTTTTCTTGCAGTTGTTATCGCCGGGCCGATGGTCATGGGATTTGTGAGCGGTCTTTCCGATTCTGACAATTCTGACAATGAAAATATCATATCACCTAACAGGGGGCAGGATCTTCCGACAACGGAACCGACCCGGATTCATTCTAAGGAAAGCGACACAGCCACGAAGATAAAAAATGCAATGGATTACACGAATCCAACAACAAGGGATTTTGCCGTGTCGCTCATCCCGAATTCGCATGAGGGAAATTACAACATCGCTCAGATCTGCGATTTGTGGGAAGCAGTTTACAAAAAATGGACCTACGTCAATGATCCCAAAGGACCCGATTATTTCTCTCCGGCTAGCAGGACTATTCAGCTCGGTTTGAAGGGAGACTGTGATGATTTTGCAATCACCGTTGGATCTGTTGTACAGTCAATCGGGGGGAGTTCGAGGATTGTAACAGCGTACAATGACGATGGCAAGGGCCATGCATATCCTGAAGTTCTGGTTTGCACGAACAAAGCCTGTATGGATAAGGTTGCTTCCTATATCGGAAAACGGTACAATGCCAGGAGCGTCGCCTATCATACGAGAACGAAGGACGGAGTAACCCAATACTGGATGAATCTTGATTGGCAATCACAATACCCGGGTGGAAAATATTTCCATGATTCGGGGGAAATCACCATTTACTACCCTAGCGGTTATTGGTACAAGAGTGGGTGATGGGCGTTATGGACCCGAGAAAGATCCAGAGGATCGAGAAACGATTGGGACATACTTTTTCAGATAAGAAGGAATTACTTCGTGCTTTAACACACCCGACTTTCTCGAAAGAACAGAGAGAGAAACCTGTTGGGGCGCGTGATTGCCCCCATCAATCCGTCTACGCAACTCTTGGTGATGCAGTTCTGAAGGCCGGTTTCATCTCTATCCTCATGGACAAAGGGCTGAAGACTAAGGGAGATATTACAATTTCAAAAGCAGACCTTGAAAATAATTTGCAGCTTGCGAAAGTCGGGGAGAGACTGCATCTTCTCGAAGAGAACTATATCCTGCATCGGGCCGGAGTGGGACAAAAACTGGAAGAGGCGTCCGAAGCTTTGTATTCGGATTCATTGGAGGCGCATATCGGCGCGATCTATATCGATAGTAATGGTTCAATGTTGAAAGTTAAAGAGTGTATTTCGAAAATTTTCGCACCTGAAATAAGAGAAATGGAAAAGAAATTTCAAGTCTAAAAATTCCCTCCTTTGATATTTTCCCCGTCGATGACTCTCAAAAAGAGGGGTAAATCACCTCAGGAAAAATAAGCCCTATACGGGCTCCTTTTCCCCCTCCGGTGCCCGGGCCATCACCGGAAAAGCCCGCAAATCCGCTCTTTTTCTTTCCTGTGGAGAATACGCCTTATAATCGCTCCTTTTGGCAAAATACGGCAGATTTGCACCTCGCTAAAAGGCCGCCAAAGCCCTTTTTACCGTGCCGGTTCCGGCCCCCTATTTTATCCTATCCGGCACCGGAAAGGCTGCCGGAACGCGATTACGAAGGTCGGTTTTTCCGACGGAGATCTCAAAAAATGGGGAAAATCGGGGTAAGGCGGGAAACTTGGTGTTCCCGGGATCCTGTTCAGACGTAACTTCGCATCTTCTTGATGAGAGCCAGCTGGTCTTTCACTTCCTGGTTTTTCTCTTTCTCGATACTATCCATAATTTTCGGCATGGGCAGTGCCAGTTCATAGACCTTGTAAGGCCGGCCCTTGTTGCTGGACGGGTTTTCATAACTTTTCATCCAGCCCCGATCCATCATGTGCTTCAAAGCAATGCTCACTTCCGGCTGACGCAGGTCCGTACCACGTTCGATATCCCGGGAGGTTGCTTTCGGTGCATTCGCCAGGAATACCAGAACTTTGGCAATGGTCCTCTTGGTGCCAATCTCGATAAGGAGGTTGACAAATTCTTCTTCCTTCTCGGTGAACAACTGAATGGTTTTCGTTAACATTGGTCACTCCGTTTCCGAGTTGCTTCAATCGCGTTATTATTATAACATTAAATGCATTCTGGTCGAA
>CAZVYK010000076.1:0-2427 GCA_964630915.1 uncultured Caldisericales bacterium
GGGTGGTCAAAATTCGGTTATCACAGATGGTCAATTTTCGGTTGTCATTTCCAATTGTTATCCCTGAGAACGGAACTTTATGACCAGTCCTAAATGGAAACGCTTTGAGGATCTTTCGGCACAGATTCAACGTGACCTGTCGCCTGGCGCATCCGTCAAAGAAAACGACAAAATTATAGGCAAGAACTCGGGAGTTCCAAGAGAAATAGACATTACTATCCGAAAGACAGTAGGGCAGTATAAATTACTCATCGTCATTGACTGCAAGGATTATCGGCGCCCTGTTGACATTAAAGATGTTGAGGAATTCATGGGCCTGGCCGAAGACGTGGGTGCAAACAAAGCTGCAATGATCGGCGCGAGAGGATTCACTGAGGCAGCCAAGACAAGGGCAAAGAAAGCAGGCATTGATCTTCATTGTATCATAGATACTGACAGTCACGAATGGCAGACCTACGTCACCATACCGGCACTTGTTGATTATCGGGAACTATCGACTTTCAGTCTATCCCTTCGTTCCACCAGCCCTGGGTTCATTGTTGAGTCTCAGGACTTTCGATTCATGCCCTTATACACGGAGAGAGGGGAGCTAATAGACGTAGTTCGTAATCTGATATCGAAACTATGGTCAAGCGGAGCAATCTCGATGGAACCGGGGCGCCATATCGACATAGCTCTAACCGATGACTCAACGTGTATCCGCTCTGAAGGCGTTTTCCACAAGGTTGACGTCAAAGCTGAAGTGGTCGTGAGTCATATGTTGTTTTTCGGACAACTTCCAATTGAAGAAATCAGAGGTTTTTCGGACGAAATAAACGGAGGTGTCTTCACAAAGTCATTCAAAATTGCCGACTTCAGCATCACAGACGTTGAGAAAAACTGGCAGATAATCAATTCGGTCGAAGAACTCGCTATCCAACCAACAATCACCTTTTGCATGACAAACCATATCCCGGTGATAGAATGCGAGGGATGATAGGAAAAGCAAAAGACGGTCTAACCCAACGCTGCGGAGGATCGCCGAATATTTTGACTCCCGCTGAGCTTTTCGTTAAAAGGAAAAATTATGGCATGGTTTAATTCTATAGATATTCTAGCCAAACTCATACTTATCGGTCAGATACTAATCGTAAGCATAACTGCATTTACAATTTGGGCCTCTGTTCAAAAAAACAGACTAGAGAATAAAGATAAAAATGCATTGGTCCAACAAATAAAAGTTACTAACAATGCCACGACAGCCCTGTCAGAAAGAAACGCAATTTTGTCCAAAGAGCTCAATGCAAGCAAGCAGCTAATAGCGAAACTAGAGAAAAAAACATCTCCCAGAGAATTGACGGAGGAACAAAATAAAACGCTGGCCAACTTATTGTCATTTCAATCAAAGTATCAGGTGGCTGGTATGTGCCGAATGATGGACACTGAGAGTTATAATTATGCGGAGCAATTAGCATCCGCTTTTCGGAAAGCAAAATGGAAAGTCAGAGAAACAAACCGAAGTTTTTTGGACGATATTGACAGTGATGTCGTTGTTGCAATAACTGAGGATGAACAAATTGAAATAGCCAACAAAATTATTCTTTCACTAAACAAGGCAGGTATTGCAGCCAAGAAACTCGATAAAATTCGCGAAAACTCTTTAAGTGGTGCACAGGCTGACACTATCTATCTAATTGTCGGTTCAAAAAAATGAAAAGATCTTTTAACAAGGTCATTTCACCGGGGCCCTTTTACGCCCGGTGAATTCTGCGTTATGCTCACAGGAAGGAATCGGTTCGTGGCTGATCTCGACAATGCCATTCGCCAGTCACTGACGGAGTTCGCGAGCTCATCGCTGTCAAGCGACTGGCAAGGGCGCAGGGAGCGCGAAGCGATCAGCTTGTTCGCGTTTCGCCACCTCCTGGCGCAGGTTCGCCCGGGCTCGGCGTTGCACGATCTGGCACAAATCACCATCGAGTGTCCGGTTCCGCAGGTCGCCGAACATGGCAAGGCGCAGGTCTGTAAAGACCTCGTCATCTGGCCTCGCCCGGCAATGACGTGTTGGGACAGTGACGGAATGCCGCGCGTCGCCCCGTCAGCCATCGTTGAGTGGAAGTTCTGCATACGGCACATGTCGGCTTACGACATCAAGTGGCTTCAGGCATTTTCCCGTTTTCTCCCGCCATGAATCTTTACGAGCGCTTCCTGGCCGTCCAGGGATTGCTGTTCAACCTGCTGTTCGCCGCCACGGCCATCCTCCTGCATTTCTGGGGGCTGCCGCGCGCGGTGGAGACGCTCGAGTTCACGACGCTCCGCCACGTGATCGGCGTCGGCATCCTGCTCGGGCTCGCGCTGGAGCCGTTCGCGCTGCGCGTGAAGTTCCGCGAGACTCTGCGCGACATCCACGGCGGCATCCTCGGCGACCGCGACGAAGATGCCGGGCCGCGC
>CAZVYK010000077.1:0-2402 GCA_964630915.1 uncultured Caldisericales bacterium
GAACTTTTTTCATAAGATCCTGCATTATCATACATTCTGCAATTCCAAGATAGGAAACATCATCGGACGCTTATTTTCGAAGAATTCATAAATATTGTAAGCCCCCTTACCAACTCCCATTGAGAGAGCCTCTGAAAATCCAATTTTTTTTGTCAATACCCAAAGAAATCACGAGCCCGAGTAAAAGTATATTCAGATAAATCGTCGTTTTCACAGATTTCGTTGTATACTTGTGAATTTTCCTTAAACCGAATGTATTTTTCGCTGTTTTGAATACATCTTCAATGAGAGATCTCTTCTCCATGAATAGTATCTCTTCCTGAAGACAGGTGAACAATCCTCTGACCATCGACGCAAACCTTTTCACAAGTTACTTCGTATCTGAACTTCCCAAAAATCCAGGCAGGACAATTATATTTCTTCATCAGTTTCGAGACAGAGAAGTTCTTTTTGGAAAAAATTAAAGGAAAGACGTTTCACTTAAAAATTCCCGGGACTGGTTGTCGTATGGATAATAACCATTGTCGAAAACGACAATATCCCCAATGCGCGGGATTATGCGTCTTTTCAATTCTGCCATATCTCCTCGTAAATAATGGAATAATGAGGAGACCCCGGGTGAGGGAGAACACATTCTGGCTGAAGTAAACGAGCATAACGTTCCAGAGTCAGCTTTTACCAGATATACTGCCCATGAGTTGGTAAATAGCCCCATTTGAACTCCTTTTTCTCATGTCGCGATTTTGATTACTTCCTTTTGAACCAGTTCAAATCGAGGGTAATCGCAGTAGCATCAACCAGAACTGTATTTGTTCTGCATTTCCTTTTCCATTTAAACCGTTAATTGAACAGCACTCTGATGAGGGAGATAAACTGGAGTTCATCAAACTTGCTCAAAATGATATTGACAGTCTCTACAGAGGAAACATCCCAAATTCCCATGAATTTTCGCAATTTCTTTCGATCCTTCAATTTTCAGACCACAAAGAACACATTCCACTGCGTAGAACATTGCCACAATAGCGATTTTTCCATTTTCGCAACGCTTTTTATCGGTTTTATCTCGCATTTTAAGAATTCCTGCTATGCATGGTGAGTTGACATGAGTGACAGGACCTGTTCCAAGAGGACCCATATTGGATCTTTCCGCTTTACTATCATAGAGGTGTAAATTGTGTTGCGAAAATGTGTATTCCCACTCGAGTAAGATCAATTTTACGGTTTCCTGCTGGTTATTATAAAATTTCAGGGTATTTCTAATTGTATTTTTATCCGGCATTCATGAATTTCGTCTTAAATGTCAATTGATTAATGATCTGGAGTCATTTTGGGGCTGATCCCGCAAGGGGGCAATTGTTGAAATTAGCTCTGATGAAGACGTATAGGTGCGGCCGGTGCCATGGGAAACTGAAATTACACTTATTTAAAGGAGTAATAGTAATAGTATGTGGAGGCATTCGGATTAATTTCCCGCTGTTTCAATCTCATGAACATTGAATAAAGACAACTGTACTACTCTCCCAAAGAGGTAGACTGAAACTTGTAACACCTGAGGTGTCAGATGAGGAAGAGACTATTCATACATATCGGGACACATAAAACAGGGACAGGTGCCATTCAAAAATTTTTATTCCGGAACAGAGAGGCATTGAGAGAAAAAGGCTTTTTATATCCTGATCCGGGTCATAAAGCATCCCATCATGCAATGGCAAGTGAATTCAGGCCATTAAAACGAAGGAGAAACAAAGGGGAAGAATTGAAAACACTCTCATATATCCAGGAAATTCGTACGCACAATCTCGATACTTCAATCCTCAGCTCAGAGGGACTCGTATTGAGAGGAACTGATGTGAAAAAATTACGGGACATCATACCCGGTGATCTGGACGTCAAAATTGTAATATATCTCCGAAGGCAGGATGAACGGCTTGAATCGGGATATAACCAGATCGTAAAGGGACCGCGGAGATACCCAAAAAAATTTCTTGATAGTGGTTCGATCCCCAACCAGAAATATATCCTGGATTATTATAAAATTTTGACTCCCTGGCGTGATGAGTTTGGTCTGGAGAATATCATTGTAAGGGTCTATGAAAAGGAACAATTCCCACGTGGAATCATCGTTGATTTTTGCGGTGTTATAGGCCTCGAACCGGATCATACTTTAAGGATTTCCGACGAAAGAATAAACCCTAGTCTGGATTGGGATATTATTGAAATAATTCGGCTTTGTAATGAAAAATACAAAGGCGATATGAAATTTCATAACTGGCTGGTAATGAATCTTAAAAGAATAAAAAGAGGGGAAACAAAAGGGAAGCAGCATCTCCTCTCCCCTCAGCAGCGTCGTGATCTTATCGAAGAGTACGCGGAATCCAACGCGAAGGTCGCACGGGAATACC
>CAZVYK010000078.1:0-2373 GCA_964630915.1 uncultured Caldisericales bacterium
GATTCTGGTGAAGGGCGTAGGGTTTTTCAGCAGGGATTGTGAAGGGAACGCGGGTTTCATCGCCTCTTGGTTACGGTAACGTCTAACGGGGGCGTTGTCAGGATGACTTCGGTTGGTTTTCGAAGAAACAAAGGCTCTCGCCCGTTCGGACCTGCTCAGGACGACCGGGAGAGGCGATGGTGCAGAGGGATTTTCCCCTGGGGGCTTTAGTTCACCGGCGTCGCTGCCCCGACCGCCGCGTCGCCCGACACCGCCGCCACCGCAAGGGCCGAGGCCGCCTGCCGCAGTTTCCAGGCCTCATGCCGAATCCATCGCTTCACGTTGCAGGCCGCACCAATGAAGTAGTTTTGCAGTCGCGCTTTGGCCAAGCCCCGCGAGCGCGCCCGCCGCAAGCCATGTCCCCGCACCAATTCGCTCTGCGTGCCTTCAATGGCATTGCGCTGCTTCATCCGCTGCTTGAAAGCGTCGGTCTGCTGCTCTTGCCGCCGGGCCTGGAGCACGCTGTGATGCTCGCCGACCACCACCGTGCGGTGCCGCTGCCCCTCCCCCACGCAGCGCTTGCGCAGCCCACACTCATGACACGCTGTGCTGAACTCGAACCGATAGCTCACTTTGCCCCTGGCCTGCTCCTCCAACCGGCTGCATTGGGTACTGGGCTTTCCGGCCGGACAAACCGCTTGGCGCTCTTCCACGTTGATCGCAAAGTCCTCCACACTGAACCGGCCCTCCTTCCGGGGCGCGGGCTGCGCCGGCCCAATGATCTCTCGACCCTCGGCTTGCGCTTGCGCCAACTTCTCCGCCGACACGTACGCCCCATCCACATATTGCACCGGCGGCTTGGCCATCCCCATCGCCGCTTGTTCTTGCTCCATCTTCGCCTCGCCCACTTCGTCACTCTCGTGGGCCGCATGCGTCACGATCCCCGTGAGGTAATTGCGCGTCGGTTCCCCCGGCGCCCGCACCGCGTCGTTGGCCGTCTCGGCCACTTGAATCTTGAAGCCGATGTGTTCCTTCTTCTGCGCCCCTTGCCCCTTGACCGCGTAGGTTGCCTCCGCGTCGTGCGGATTCTGCACCCGGTCCGAATCCAGTTGTCCCTTGCCCTTGGGAACCACCACCGACTTGAATCCCAACTCGGGTTGGTCACTCGCCCCAGCCCCCCTCCCTGGACGCTCCTCCAAGGGCGCCGCCGACAGCGGTGAATCCTCACCCTCAGTCCCCACCTCCGACCCCGGGGGCGGTGTCGGCGAGCCTTCGACCTCGACTACTTCCTTCTCCTGCGCCAAGGCAGTGGGCTGCCCCCGCACCACGTCAAACTGCTCGCCAAACACCCGCGCCAACAACTGCACCTGCACTCCCGCCGCCCACCCCTCACGCTCCGGCCCCCGCACCCATTCCAGCAACGCCCACGCATCGGCCCCCGCCTCCCCCAGCTTGCGCCCCAATGCCTCCGCACTGGCCCGGTAGTCGGCTTGGCTTTCCACGTACCGTTCCCAGAGCCTCACCCAAAACCCCGGCCGCGCCTCCACCCCCACTACCCCGTCCAGCTCTTGCAACGCCAGCCGCAAGCTCTCCCGCACACAGTCCAGCCGATTCATCCGTGCCACCCGTGCAAACATTTGCGTCGAGTCCAACCGCTGTCGGCTTTGCCGCGACACCAACCCCGCCTCGATCAGTGCTTCGAGCACGCTCGCAAACCCCAGCGCACTCTGCTCATGCTGGAGCAGCCGCCGACGAAAGTTCACCAAGCTGGTCGGATGAAACACCTCGTCCCCCAACTGCCGGTTCAAGGCGAAGTTCCAACCCGCATGGTAGCGCAGCATCTCCACCGCCTGCCGATCCGGCACCCCGTCCAGATCCTGCAAGATACTCACCCCCAACAGCAGCACCGGCTCCAACGCCACCCGACCGTTGTCGGCGCAGTAGCACTTCTCCAGCTTGGCCCGGGCGCGCGCCAGATGGGGGTAAACCAGTTTAGCGAAGAGCCGGTAGCGATCGGTTTGGGCAAACAGGCTGGCCGAAAGACCCGCCGTCGAAAAGAGTTCTCCCTGCGTCGAGAAGTGCGGCAAGCTCATGGCCAGCGATGGAAAACGCGTGTTGACATGTGGCTAGCCTATTGATTAGCATACCTTTATGCAAGCAGAATCTTCAACCGCACAATACGTACTGCGGGTCCAGGTGATCCGTTCCAAGGGGCAGGCCCCACGCTTCTTCGTCAACGTCCCCATCCCGCTGGCCGCCGCGCTGGACCTCCAGGCCGGTGAACAGGTCCAGTGGCAGTTACTCGGCCGCTCCGACTTGCGCCTGCACCGCTTGGCCGCCCCCGCCGCCAAGCCCAAGCCTAGAAAACCGTGAGGAGCTTTTTCAGCGGAATCA
>CAZVYK010000079.1:0-2287 GCA_964630915.1 uncultured Caldisericales bacterium
CTAATTTATTTCTGAGGGAAATTTTCGGAAAACTAAGAGGGGGCTAAACACATACGAATCGCTTATAAATTGGTAATCATTTCTTGAATTCGCAATCCGCAAGTTGCTCGCCATAAACCGAAGTGCAGTCGTAAATGCCATCCCCAATTGGTTCATCATTTTCAAAAAGCCTAATAATCCATAGAAATCTCGGTAAATGCATAGTAAGTATGCTTGTTTTTTCTTTTATAGGGGATTCTAATAAAAACTTCTTATATTCTTGGATATTATTCAACGATAGTTCGCAATAATGCACTTTTCCGAGTTGCGATTCAGTTTGTTTGTTGACCCTCACGTAAACAGAATACATGCGTGAAAAACTGGTTCTGATTTTCGGATATACTGGTACCAAAAGTTTATCCAATATTACCTCATAACCTTTTGTGCCAACCCATTCGTAATTCCACTTCAAAAAATTATGTTCTATGGGCTGGACTTTCAAATAGGGCCCCCAAACATCATCATGAACAAATAATATTTTTAAATTTCTATGTTCATCCAATCTATATCCGCTTATTACTACAGCATGGCCGGTATCTAATGATACTTCATGGCCATTATTATTAAATTTTTTCCTCAATTTAAGAGCGGCAATTATTGGCAAACCAGCGTCTATATACGTTCTTATGAAGACTTGCACTCTGGAGTCGTTTGAAGCATTGGACAAATTAAGTATTTCAACATCTAATCCAATTCTTCTTATGTAATTGATCATTTGCTCCAGATTCAATCCAGTCGAAGGAAACTTCCTTGCGTCATCCGGTGAAGTACACGCAATTTCCGTTATTTCTGCGGGAGAATGTCTTGGTACCTCAAAAGCGTCTCTTAGGGGATTGAGGGCAGACCATAAGGCGATTGTGGCACAAGCACTAACTCTTTCATCTTTTGATTGAAATGGCAGAGATTCTATATCCAGTTCTACTCCAAATAGAGATGATGAGTACTTTCCTTTTACAAAGTGCCTTAGCCCTATCTCTGGGTACGGCTTTATTAGTGATCGTCCTATAATTGGTTCATTGTCCGCCCCTTTCAAAGGCTTAATAATAACAAATCCCAAATAATTATTGTTTAATTCTGTTAAGAAATCTCTATCATTGTTTTCTAAAGCTAATTGAAAATCATCTATCAAAATATTATTCTTAAAGAAATGAATACGCTTAGTAACCCGATTAATATTATCAAAGGATCGGCAATGAAACAATTGATAGTCAATAATAAAATCTTTATCTATATATTTATTCTCTATTATACATGATTGAGCATTATTTTCCAGATCTTCGAGGTATCTCAGGATATAGTCAGCCTGAGAACTATTCCCCATCAACTCTGGCTTTTTTAAATGTTCTTTAGAAAAGGGGAAAATGTCGTATTTATGTTTCTCAATATCCCCCATGAGTCCCCAATTAGATTGTGAATCTTATTCTTAAGTCATCTACGCTAAGGGTGCCATATAAATTTTGATGCTCATCCGCCAGTTCTCTGGTTTCTGGATTTTCACGCACCTCCTTCAGTATTTCTCTGAAGATGTCCATTTGTTTTTGTGATGCCATTATTATATCCTCCTATCTATACTCTTCGTTAACAGCCCTAGCTGGGACTCAATGCAACTATTACTACAGCAAACCTCTTTATATTTAATGTCAGCGAGACAAGTCCTATCCCGCAACAGCTTATCCAGCATTCGCTATACTCTGCGTTCTTAGCTCATTAATGCAACTTCTGATACTCAATAGTTCTATTTATGGTGGCGATTTATTAATATCAATTTACTACTATCAATGTTCATATTGGCGTGCTATCTGCCATCGGATCATTTGGTTTGTTGTTTGGGCGGCCCCGTCTTAAGTTAGATGGTTTATGAATAATGATTCATTCCCTACTTCATCCCGTCCACCTCAGTGCGGCCTCATTCTTTTCGGGAAGCGATCCTTTGCAGCCTATCGAAAAGAGCAATGAGGTGACGCTTCGTATCCTGAAGCTCCTGCAGAATAGAGAGTATCCGTGCATCCTGACGACGAAGTTTCCAGATAGGCTGGTAGAGCCGGAGTACTTGCGGGCCATAGATGCTCTGCCGCTCGTTATCCAATGCTCTGTTTCGACTGAGGACGTAGGCCTGCTATCAAGGCTAGAACCTGGAGCACCGCCACTTTCGGAGCGGCTGGAGGCCTTACGTGCTCTCCACGAGGCTGGAGCTCATGTTATGCTCAGGCTGGCTCCATATGCCCCTGACCTTTGTGGCGATGTGGAT
>CAZVYK010000080.1:0-2275 GCA_964630915.1 uncultured Caldisericales bacterium
GAGATGATTCGTAAGGATCTGAGAGCCCTTGCACAGGAGGTCTTGGGCAAGACCGGATTGCTGACCAACCGGACTAAGTTTTTCATTAACCCGACCGGCCGGTTCGTGATTGGCGGTCCGTGTGGCGATGCTGGTCTAACAGGTCGTAAAATTATAGTGGATTCATATGGCGGCGTAGGATCAAATGGCGGCGGTGCTTTTTCCGGCAAGGACCCGTCAAAGGTGGACCGTTCAGCTGCTTATTACGCGCGTTATGCTGCAAAGAATATTGTTGCCGCAAAACTTGCTGATAAATGCGAGATTCAGATCGCCTATGCAATTGGTGTCTCAAAGCCGATTAGCATAAACGTCAGCACCTATGGTACGGGGAAAATCGACGATGACAAAATCGCCCGGATTCTTAAGGATGGCGGGATTTTTGATTTCCGTCCAGCTATGATGATCAAGGAGCTGGGACTTATGACACCCAAAGGCTGGAGCTATCGCAAAAGCTGCAACTATGGTCATTTTGGAAGAGAAGATTTCCCATGGGAAAAGATTGACCGAGTTGATGCACTTCGAAAAGCAGTTGGGTTGAAATAATAAGGGCACGAAAACGGAGAACTGAGTATGGGAGATACCACACGCAACAGTGATAATTCGCATGATGCTAATACTATAGACTATGAGAAGATCCTATATGGATTGTATAAATTGCTTGGAGATGGTTCGTGGGGTAATTACACAGAAAAACACACCATTCCGACTGGTGTTGAGGTGATATATCATGTTTCATGGGCTACTGGCATGCATACCTTATCAGAATTGTCCAAGTATCGTAGAAAATATGACAATCCTCCGGCTTGGTTAAGTTTTTGCGATCCTTCCCATCGCATCAAATTGTGCGAGATTGCTCTTAAAACAAACATTCGTCTTCCTGAATCTTTTAACCAGCTTATTGCCTATATTCAGCTATCTTTTGAAGATGCCAGCAAAGGGAAGCTAATCAGTAATGAAATAATTTCTTGTGACAAAACCCAACCAGCATTTGTGATAAAAGGAGATTCATTCAGAAGAAGCGACGGGACTGTTACTCTTGAGGAAGCTTTGCCGGTACTCGTAAAAAGCAAAAAATTACTCAGCATATTGCGCAAAGAGTTCGGTTTATCGAAAGCTAAAGTAATAATTTCGATGATGCGAGAAGGGGCTTTTTCTGGGGATGTAGGCGATGAACTTTACGTCTTCCTGATCGATCAGATTCATAATGAATCTGAAACTATGTGGAATGGCGTAAGTATGGCAAGTGACAACGAGTATGCAATTGGTATTAATGGCTACTGTGGCATCTATTATGTGTGGGAAGTGGAGATGGATGAGGTTGGCTTTTTTTTAGATATTGAGCATGCCAGATTATCCATACCGGACGGGCGTGATTATATTATTGACACTACGACAGTAGTAACGCCAAGAGGATTTAAAGCTATTACTTTTAAAAAGGTCTTACCAATACTCGTGAAACGAATGAGGCTGTTGGATAGTGTGCGTAAAAAGTATGGTTCGTCAAAGGCAGATCAGATGACTTCGATGATAAAAAATGGCATTTTTTCTGGAGAGATTGGTTGTGAAATCAAATACATTTTAATTAAAATAATGTCCGAACACTGGAAACTTGAGTGGGATGGTTACATTGATGCCCGTGATGATGAGGAAATCTATAGCGATTACAAGGTTGAGATCTATGGAAACCATGGTGTATATTACGTTCAAATACAGCGGTGTGGCTCTTACGGCTACTTTATGGATTTAGAGCATGCTAAATCATTCGTCTTCTCGAAGGATGGAATTCGGCCAAATTATCTTTGATTGTGTTGATTAGAGTTTCCGTCCAGCTATGATGATGAAGGAGCTGTCACTAACCACAACGGAGAATGGAGCTAACTTAAGAGCTGTAACTATGGCCATTTTGGTCGGGAAGGTTTCCCAGGCAAAAGACCGATCAGGTTGATGCACTTCGAAAAGCAGCAGGGCTGAAGTAAAAAAGCGAAAGGATTATAAGGATATGATGGAAGACATGGATAAAAAAAGACTCGACAAATTGGAAAGGGACTATCCTGGTATTACGAGTGACATACGGTGTTTTGAAGAGGCCGAGCTCCCTTCATGTACACATTGCGAAGCTAACGATACAGCCATAGTTCAGATCGGAATCATTGGCCGAACGATTGCAATTGCGGGCATGACTAAGTGTTTATGCTACTAAGAAACCGTAAAAATTTATTGATTTGAAGGTAACACT
>CAZVYK010000081.1:0-2223 GCA_964630915.1 uncultured Caldisericales bacterium
TGCCCACCGCTGTTATCCTCTTTGTTTCACACACCCGCAAACCGCGATTGAAGGTGTACCCATTTCTATTGATTATTGACTCTTTATCAATCTTGTAGAGGCCACCCGTCGCGGCACCCAAAAAGAACAGGTGACTTTCATATGAGCCTTTCTTACGAATTTCAACTACGTCAATGTTCATAATTGTAAGTTTGTCCGATTGGTCACAGTGCCCTGTTATCCTCCATGAATCAACACTGCCGTCAATATTAAAACTATTAAATTCTGCCTTCCAGTGCCCATCTGGTGTTATGCCTACAGAGTGTTTTGCTAACGAATGAAAATCCTGGATTTTAGCCTTTTCCTCTTTCAGCAAATTAGCAATGCTTTCGGTGTACTGTTTAGTTAGAAAATAACTTTTCTGCGTGCTATACATGTTAGTAATAGTCTTGATCAGCGTATTTGTTTTAAAACTATCACTAAAATCATGTATTGAAAACGTCATGTTACTCAGTGCCATATTCAAACACTGCAATGCACCCGTAGAGTTAATTCGGCAGTAATGACCTTCATCAAAATAAAAAACAACCTGTTTTTTCTCCTGATTTAAAATCGTAAGTATTTTCCCGTTTTCGAGCCAGGAATAGAAATCTGATGAACCATCGTACCAAAAGAGTTCCAATTCCTTCGCATCCTCTCCCAGTGTTGTCTTTATTTCCATTACCGTTTCTTCAGGCAGTTTTGAGAGTAAGGTATCAATTTCCATACCATCTCCTTTTTTTTCTATACACCCACTTACCAAAATCAAAAAACACACTAAAGAGGTGTAGCATCCCAATGTAATTCTATTCATCATCATTTTAAAACCTTTGAGTTTCGCAGGATGGGTAAAATATTTTTCTTTCACCCATGCCGCCTTTTTATCATTCACAAACATACCTTCAACAAATGTCCTGCGACAGGTTGTCATGGCGTTGTAATCTCATGGCAATAATCCCCAAAACACTCAATATCCGCTTGGGTAAATTAAAAAAGCAAATTGCCCCATCCTGCCGGCTGCCCATCGGCACCCACCGTCCCAGTGACGAGCATATAGGGAACGAGTATAACATATTCGTCCCCGAATATCTGGCTTTCTATGAAAAGAATTCTGAGAAAAATGAAAAAAATATTATTCGCTTATGGAAGTAATGTAATAAAAAAATGCCTATAGGCAGAAGGAGGAACTGGCTCGGTGAGAGCCAGTAGGGCAACCCACAGGCTATTAGAAAGAACATTAGTATTTTATTCCTTACTTTCTATCCTGTCAAGCAGCCTTAAGTCTTTTTTATATTCATAACATAAAGACTTTACTTGCTTTGTTGGCATCTGCTCGCATAGCAAATGCAGAAACTAAGTAGCTTTCACCCCAATCATCTATAGATTTTATTTCGTAGTCATAAAATCCATTTACAGGTTTTTTAATTACATTTTTGTTGCCCCTCATTCCACCACGAATCCAAATCAACGGTTTAGCCTCACAGCAACTTAGAAAACGTTTTGTGATTCCATCAGGATCTTCAAATTTAACAAAACCTCCACCTAAGCCAGCACCACTGTTTACATTAATTAGTATTTCAGGGGCGATATGACCTGACTGGAAAAGATAAGAGTAAATTGTTAGTGCTTCTGCATTAATGTGAGTCAGGTAGATAGTTCTGTTATCATATTCCAAAGTGTACTCGGCGTATTGAATGTGCATACAATCCGCTAAGATTCTGGGCAAGCGTTGCTGTCTACGCTCTCGTTCATTTTCTAATAAAACGAATCCGAGGGGGTAGTCTACTGCGTCATTACGAAATGAACCAATGCGATGATTCTTTATACTAATCTCATCTTGTTGGTTTAAGGTGTTTTCTAAATTTCTTAAAGCATCTTTACCCCAGTCACAATACATGAATCTCTCAGAAATGGAAGAGAGTAATTTAATCGGAATCAGATCGACTCCACAGGCAGGGTAAAAAATAGAATTTGAGGGTGCAGACACCTTTATGGCCGGTCTTCTCATGATTGCCTCCCGTTTAGGTACTCCCACGGCCTCTCCACGGGCCGCTTCCACCATATATCATAATACTCCCGCCCGAAATTATCAACAATCTATTTTCCCCGTTTTTAAATCAGAAAAATTCCTCCATTCTTGAGTCCTTGGGTTCTTGAGTTCTTGTGTCCTTATTCTTTTTTATTTGATGTTTACCAAACTTTCTG
>CAZVYK010000082.1:0-2184 GCA_964630915.1 uncultured Caldisericales bacterium
AATAAATGCAAATATGAAATTGTTCCTTTTGTTATTTTATATCTTTTTACATGACCTTTTGAATCAAATACTGGTTCTCCGAAATGCCTTGCAATAACTTCATTGCCATACTTTTCAAACAGAGATAAATTTTCACGATCTTTTAATTTTTCCCTTATTTCTTCTGGAACTGTCAAAACTATCTGCCGAAGATTATATTTTTCAACATTTACCCGACTCATTATCGCATGAAGACGAGCATTATGAATTTTACCCCCCTTACCACCACAAACAGGACACCAAGGCTTACGACAATCTATCTTTTTGACATAATGATTTTCTGTATCTTGACCTTTGAACCAAACGACCGACTTTTGACATTGATTTACGATATTTTCACTATATTTTAAATCCTTGATTTTATTACTTTTATCAAAATCCCCCCAGGTCTGTGCATTATATTCAAGATAAGTAAAACCATCACCAGAACCTGAACCCCACTTTCCTGTTATACGTTCCCTAAGTAGCTGTTTTGCAATATCTTTTTTCTTATTCTTAATTTTATGTTGTAAGCTCTCAATTTCATTGAAGAAATTATTATAGCGAAATATTGTTGATGAATCAAAAGGCTCTAATCCGTATGAACGATTCTGGGGCGCTTGCTCCGCTGCCGCCGCGCCCAGAATCGTCATCTCTGTTCCATCATGAAAGGAGTGAAAACTGACAGAACCGGACTGGTAGTTCAACCCATCTTGAAAAACGGCTAATTTATCGGTTGAATGCTCTATATTGACTTTTAAAGGGGTATGATCTATCATTAGACACCTTTAAACCTTAACTTTGATCGGCTAAGGAATCCGCCCCGAAGATCATTGCAGTGGTCTCGGGGCATTTTTTTAATATCATTTCTTCAACTCCTTGACCATTTTCGAAGCCATCTTCAATAAACTTTTCTGTGTAACCCTTGCTGTATCACCATCGGGAGCAAACAGCTTCATTGCTTCTATCTGTTCATCAATGAGAGTATTCATATATGACGAGAAAGAAACGCCACGCTTATCAAGCCATGCTCTGATCTGATTTACCTTTTCTTCATCCAAATTTATTGCATAAACTTTTTTCATGATTTCTTTATTCCATAATTCTTATATAATTGTCAAGGACTTTTTTTTAATTCTCATTCGGTGGCATTTTCAAGGTCATCAGGGTTGACAGGGCAGGCACACGCAAGAGTTAATTTTCAAGCCCTATCTCCGAGCCATGGGGGTTCGCAGAAAGAAAAAACGGCTGATCGAACGTGGCGCAAAGCGCATCTATTTATTTTTAATACATTGGATAAACCTTGCCTTCTTCGGGAACAAGCGGATAATCCGGGTGAATTTCCCTTATACTGGCATAATCCCAACCGGCATCTAAAAAAGCATCACCACTACACCCTTCATAAGGACACATATAAAGAGCTGTTCTTTCGTCCCATCGAATGTCTTTTTTATTATAAGCTCTTTCGCAATGTAAACACCAACACCAATCACCATCAACACGATCTTGTAATTCCTTTTTAAAAGCTAAATCGTCTTCTGTTTCTTTTTTCTTATATCTTCTATCCATTCTTCTTAACGCCTCTTTATAATTCAAATCCATTTCCCCCCCCTCTTTCCTTGCTTAAGACTCTATAAAATCCATCATCAATTTCTTCCAATCTTGATTCCCATGAAGCAAAATTGAAAGGACCCACAAATAACGGTATTAATTTTTCACGAACTTTCGACTGAACATCATCTTTTATTTCTGAAAGCTCCATTTCATCACGGAATTTACAATTCGACATTGAACCTAAAAAACGAACATATTGAAATCCGCAGAGATCTACAACGAGTAGCTTCTTCAATCTTTCATCGTCAATGGCATGATAGTCCTCTGATGACCATGGTCTCGACATATATTTGATTGAATGCATCACTTTTCTTACAGAATCACGATATGAATAATGAACATCAACTTTATCTATCTTATAATTAAATTTTTTTAACTTTGATAACCAGTCCTGTTTTAATAATTTCATTTTTTCTTTACTTAATTTTAAGGTTTCATTCTTCCCTTCAAAAATATGAAAATTTAAATGTGGTTTAAAAACTCCGGCTTCTTCTCCAAATAAATGCAAATATGAAATTGTTCCTTTTGTTATTTTATATCTTTTTACATGAC
>CAZVYK010000083.1:0-2171 GCA_964630915.1 uncultured Caldisericales bacterium
GCTTCCGCATGCTGTTGGGGATGACGAAGATACACCAATCCATTCATTCAATTATCTCGCTGCTGGATCGTAGCCTCTCAAAAATCACTGTGATGCCACACCGCCTACCTTTCCATGGATGATCTTGAAGTCATGAATACGGCAATCCTGGGCCACGCGTTCTCCTCTCTCCTCAAACCAGGAAGGAGGTACATCCTTGCCATCGACTTCACGAATGACCCGGATTACGGGACGGTTATAACGGAGAATGAGAAGAGAATAGCTAAGAACCTGTGTTATCCAGTCAATGAACGCCATGATTCTATCCTGTTGAATTCATCCCCCTTTCTGCACTCAATGGGTGGGAATGAGAGAAACGCTTCGATCCGGGACGACCGGGACAAACTGATTGGCATCCGTGGAAATTGGCAGGTGTCTAACTCATTTCGCGTAAAAAAAAAGTCGCCCTGCAACCGGCGATCGGTATGCGGCAGACCTGGGAAGAATAATCATATCGGGAGGAAATAAGGTTGATGAGCTGAAAGGGTCGGGATGGAGAGGTTCAGCGCGATTACCGAAGATATCCTGTCGGGCCTGGATGGGATTGCCTGTGATGGTGGAAGACCTCTGCAGGAACAAAGGACACAAAAGGTCCAGCGAGCGCTTGTCATCACCACTGCGATCGGCACCATCCTCGGCATCATCGGGATTGCCCTTTCCCAGGTCACCGGGAATCGAGGCATCTTTGTAGATGGATTGGTAAACTGCCTCTCCATTGTTACTGGGTCTATTGCGATCTTTTCCGTGAGACTGGGCAGCCGCCAGGCTGACTGGAAGATGCATTACGGGTACCGCCGGATCGAGACCATCATGCTCCTTTTTTTCGCGCTGGTGGTCTGTGGGGTGGCCCTGACGCAGATCGCAGAGACCCTTCTTAACCCTGTCACAATGCTCGCCCCTCTGAACGGGACACTGATCATGGTGTACGCATGCGCAGAAATCACGATCGATTATTTCCTTTCGCAATATATGTGGCGGGTCGGGCACGAACAGCAGTGCCGGCTCCTGATTGTGGACGCACTCCTGCTCCGTGGCGACATCGCCATCGGGGCACTCATCCTGGCAGGGGGGCTGTTCCTCATCGCCTTCCCGGAGATTGCAGCCATACAGACGGCCATTGCGGTTGTTATCATCGGGATCATCTTCGCATCTGGCCTCAAAGAAGCGGTGACGGCAATAAAGGAGCTTGTTGATGCCGGGCCGTCGCGGGACGTGAATGCACTCATTGAAAGGATTACCGAGGAGAACCCAGAGGTCATCTTCATCTCCGAACAGCGGATTCGAACCTTTGGTGGGGCCCTTTCGGTCGAGTTGACGATAGAGGTCGATCCGTTCATCTCGGTGGAAGAGGCGTACGGCATCTCCACCGCAATCGAGCGGCAAATCCGGGAGAAAGTAAAGAACATCCTTGAGGTCCGTGTTCGGGTGCACCCCGCAGGGTCCTTCGCCCGGACTCTTGGATTGCCCAATACCACACTCCCGCGGTGACGGTACCCTCTTATGCCCGGCGAGAAAATTCCCGACAGAATAAAAATTTATGATAGGATGCAGCCATTCTCTCGCATGGACCGTCTCCCTGCCCCGTTGTGTTCCATGATTCGCCTTATGCGGGATGCAGCAGACTTCCTTGCATGCCGATGGACCGTGCAGCATATGAAGCGGATGATGCGCCTCCCCCCGGACAAGGTTGCAGAGATCCAGGAGAAGAAGTTCCTGTCCATCGTGGAGTATGCCTACAGGGAAATCCCTTTTTACAAAAAGCACTGGGATGACGCCGGAGTCGGCCCTGACGATATCCGGTCGATTGCGGACATCGTGAAACTGCCGGTGATCACCCGTCAGGACGTCCGGGAAGGATTGCGGGCCGGGCTGTTTCCAGGACGGGGAGACCGCGGAAGAGGCAGGATATTCGGTACCTCTGGTTCGACAGGCGTACCGCTGGATGTTGCCTATGACCGCTCGTCCGTATTGAGGATAATGCTTATCTTCTCACCGGAGATGATAAGTGCATTTTCCGGACTGGAAATCCGAAGCGCTACACTTGTTATTCTCCTCACCAGTGACGTCCTCCCCCCGTTGGGTAGTGTGCCAAAAGTGATGTAAAATCTCAATGGCCCTGAATCCAACCTAGA
>CAZVYK010000084.1:0-2167 GCA_964630915.1 uncultured Caldisericales bacterium
GGTACATCAGGATCATCCGGAATTGCAGGTACTTCTGGTACATCAGGTAGTTCATCCCTATTTACTGTAAGTGCAACAGCGCCGGGATCACCAAATTTATATGATGTTTGGATAGATATATCATAATAAATAAATATATAAGGAAAGAAATTTATGGCAACCTATACATTAAAAACAGATGCAATTATAGACGATGCTGACCTGATGGATGTAATTATCTTACTTATCAAGCGGACAATCAAAGACAACAACGCAGATACGGCCGCAAAAAGAAAAGTCGCAATAGAAGCGATACAGGTGGTGATCTGATATGGCGATGCAGGACAAATTTGGCTCGTATCCAGATATACTAACTCACCCATTTAATGCTATCTCGGCGATAATGGATGCCCCGGGGGAGAGACAGGGAGTTGTATTTCAAATAACACAGGCTGGTGATATTGCAACAGTATATCTATATTCACGTACCGCAGGGACCGCAGACACGGTAAAAGTATCACTTCAAAGTGTAAGTACATCCTCTGGACTTCCAACAGGAACCATCCTCGGTGCTACGAATAGTGCCTATGGAACTGCCCTAATAAACGCGGGTATGACATGGTTCACAGTCACACTCGGAGAGGTCGCTACGGTTACGGCAGGGCAGTGGGTTGCAATCGTCATTGAGTGGAATAGTTACAATTCCGGGAATATTTCTTTTTATAATACGTTCGGTATTAATAATTCTGCATTAAGTGGTTACTACTCGGTTAGTGATGTTACAGCTACACCCGGCACTTGGGTTAAGGGAAACGCAACCATTGCGTACTGTCTGTCGCTTTGCTACGCATATTCTGGTGGTGTATTCAAGATAAACGGCAATGCCCCATTCGGTGGATGCCACGGAACTGCCACGTCCATTTCATCTGCGACCACACCCGACGAAGCAGGAAACTATTTCCAAGTTCCGGTAAAAATGAGGGCGTATGGAGCATGGTTATATGGGGATCTGGATGGCGATGGTACAATTTCGCTTCTTGATGCAAGCAATAATGTCCTGTCCAGTGTAAGCATAGACCCCGACTATCGTGGGGCAACTTCATATGTCTTGAATAAATACATACTCAGCACCCCAGTAACGCTCTCAACTGGAACATGGTATAGACTCATTTATTCTGGTGGAACAGTTGCTTCAACTTTATATTATATATATGCACCATCAGCAGCCGGGATGGGAATTTATGATGGTGGAACGCTATGCTATGCTACATCAAGAGTAGATGGTGGTGCTTGGACAAACGTAAATACCACAAGACAACAAATCGGCCTGCTGATTGACCAGTTCGATGATGGTGTGAGTGGTGGAGGACCTTTAATTGACGGGAGGCTTGTAAGATAATGCTTTGTTTAGGAATAGTACCTTCGGGTACAACAATATATATACCATTTGCTACGTATGATGGTGCAACTGGTGCAAGTGAAACCTGTTCCGGCCTTGCTGTAACTGATATTGAAATCTATAAAAACGGTTCCGTAACTCAAAGAGCCAGTGATTCCGGATATACATTACTTGATACAGATGGAATTGATTTTGATGGTATTACAGGTATCAATGGTTTTAGTATTGATTTATCAGATAATACTGATAGTGGTTTTTATACTGTAGGTTCTTGGTATTGGGTAGTTGTATCTTCAATAACAGCAGATAGTCAAACTGTCAATTTTATTGCTGCGGTATTCAGAATAGGGCCTCCTGAAGGTACTGCAGGATACCAACCTGTTGATATTACAAAAATCAACAATACAACAGTTACAGGAAACGGTTCCACTACTCCATGGGGTCCAGCATAGGAGATAGAAAATGTCAGCATGGAATGCAGGTGTTTGGGCTACAAATTCATGGGAATCTGGAAGTTGGGTTGAAGATGAGGGAAGTACAGCCACATTACCAATATTTCATGCTGTCGCATCCGGAGTATGGGCTGAAAAGAAAATTAGATATTGGAACGATTCAGAATGGATAAATATGGAAACATATCTTACTGATAGTGAAGGTGATGCAATTATACTTGAAACGGATGATTATATAGTTATTGAGGAAGGACCAACTGTAAAATATTGGGATGGTTCTCAATGGGTAATTTTTTCAGCATAAGGAAAATAATATGGGTGTAAAAACAATAACAGA
>CAZVYK010000085.1:0-2151 GCA_964630915.1 uncultured Caldisericales bacterium
GATCAGGAACCAGGTCCCGGTGTCATCGCCTGGATAAGCAAAGCGGATCTCGACGGCCTGGGCCTCGGCGGGGGCGGCGGCGGCGATGGTGACCAGGCCTTGCAGCGCCTGGCCGGGCAGAGGCGAGTCGATGCGGGCTTCAACAGGGCAGGTCGGCCAGGGGGTCTGTTGTAGATCGGCCGGCAGCCGCGCAGGGCGGATCGTGCGCCACGGGAGCAGCGCCAAAAGAAAAATGCAGCCGACCAGTCGTCCGGTGTGGAACATGGCAATTTGCTAGTATAACATGGGAGGCAACGTGGAATCGACGCTGTGTCCTGGGGTTCCTGGGGTTTATACGCCCAACGTGGCGCTGATCACCCGCGCCCAGGTGATGACCGATCGCATTGCCGATGCCCTGACCCGCCTCGGTTTGATCCTGGCGACTGCCACGCTCTATCTGGTCAGCACAGGAACTGCAATCGTTTCGCTCGGGTTGCGCCATCTCGTAGACACCCACTGGCAGCGAGGCTTGAGCTATTTCCAAATCGGTTAGCGCTGGATCCGCCATGCCCTTGCTCATCTTGAGTACTTGTTGCCTTTTCTTTGGTTTGATTCTGGACCTGATCCTTTTCTAGCTATAGTGTCAAAGGCTCGGGCAGCTAGGCCTATTGCCACCATCTTTGGACAACGCCTTGAAATTACATAAGATTTGTCAGTCATTCAAGCCGGTGATCCTGATTACTGCAATGTTATCTACCTTAAGAAAATGAAAATCTCACATGACTTTACTATTTTCTGGTGTCATTTTTTTCTTAGCTTCTTTCTGGGTTTCAATCTTAATTCTTGCTCGGAGGGTCGCTTCAATCATCCAAAATCCTATCCAGGCAAATAATGAAAATCCGATTGTAGCCAGACCCGTCATACAAAACAACTCGATGATATTTATAGAATTTCCTGGGCTTTCCGTAGCCATTATTGATCCGGCTAAGCCGCCTGATAATCCGCAAAGGCCTATTGTAAAGACGAACCGCCACTGAGTTCTACGTTCGTCTAGAGGGTATATGAATTTTGCGCGCATAGAGCGGTTAATAAACCGTTGATAGACAATCATTCCACTTATCAGACTCGTCAAAAATATTACAACTAACGCATAAACAGCAATCTCTGCCATTTTTTAATTACTTCTCCAATCTGTGTTCGACCATTATAACCAAATCACAATATAGGTTAATCCCCATAGATCGGGGCAATCCAGGCAAACTGGAGTACCTACCACAATATGGCTTTGCCATGAACCAAAAATCCTGTTATGGTCGTACACAAGATTCGCAAGTGTTGTCTCAGCGTCAACGATTACCCCCGCTGCATATCCTACCGGTCCTCCTACAACAGCTCCGCCAGCTTTTGCAGCTAAGGCTATCCCAAAGTCGCCAAATTGAACCAGCACATCCTGATTTGTACCAATCAAGGGCGGCAATGTACTATCATATTGGTCCCCTATTGGACTTTGTCCATTAGACCATGTAGCGAATTGTGTAATAGCTACATCACCAAACGCTGTGAGATCAGGTGCTCCAACTCCTCCAGAGAATGGTATTTCGATTAGCTCACCAATATCAAAACCTTCGCCTGCAAGACCTAGACCCATCCCGAGGCGTTGTATGAATTCTGGACGATTAATGGTTGGTTTACTACCAGGTGGCATAATTACAAAAACAACTTCTCCAATTCTGAATACGAGAGGTTCTCCTTTGTTCAATCGCTGTTCTCTGGTCCATGTGAAAAAGTTCCAACCTTCGTCATTATTTGATTTATCAGAGTTACCTTCCTTTGGCTCGTGACCGGTTGGGTCAATATACTTGACAGGATTATTGTTCATCCCCGCATAACGATCCCATGCTTGAGTTCCCTGGCTTTGTTCTGGGATGATACTATCTGGGGACGCGAACCGTCCTAAGGCGGGATCGTAAAAACGGGACACGTAGTCCATTAACCCGATGCCCGACTGACGTTGGCCTGTGTAGCGGTAGTCCGTGGGTGTGTTATTCCAGGCGTAGCGCAGCTCTCCCCAGGGTTTATATCTCAATTCGCTTTCTCTGGCCCCGCTGGTGCCGTTAGCCGTGATCGCGGTCGAGCCCAGGTGGTCGCCCAGCAGCCACTTCAGATCCGTGG
>CAZVYK010000086.1:0-2107 GCA_964630915.1 uncultured Caldisericales bacterium
GCCCTTTGTCTTTCCGTATCCTTTCGAAGTTGCGATAGCTGTCTCGCTTAGCTTCCGGTCTGGGCCATGTTGAGTACCACTTTTCAAAGTCCGCAGTATATATACTGTTGTTAGGCTTGTTAGGCTTGTTAGTATTGTTATTATTGTTCCGCTGCTGTTCCGCTGCTGTTCCGCTGCTGTTCCCAGTGCTGTTCCTAGTTCCATCCCGGTAAGTGTCTAAGTTCTGATATTTACAGTAGTTACAGACCGTAAAGAGTGTTCCAAGCTCGGTGGTTTTTGTAACCACCCTTCCATCCCTTACTAATTTGTCGATGGTTCTTTTGATGGTTGATAATCCAGGCCTTTTAATGGCGTTGTTTTCCTTGTACTCAAGATCGCATTGCAGGTTGCGAAGTGATCTAAGCCATTGCCCTTTGCCCACTTGGACATCTCCATAAACCTGTGGCTTATCTGAGTAGTTGGCCTGTCCCACGATTAAAAAAAACAATCTAAATTCAGTCTGGTTTAACCAGATGGGGCTTTGGAATATGTCGCGAGTTATAAGAAATGCACCTGCCATTTAGACCACCCAATCAGTTTTTATTGTCGTATCTCACCGAATATTTGTTCCTTAACTCTATAATATAGTTATATTGCCCCTATATGTCAAGAGGTGGAATAAGGTTATTTTGCCGTTAGGTTGCGGTCATTTTACAGTAATGTTATAATCCCTCTAAGGGGTGATATTTGTATGGATAAAACAACTAAGATTTCTGTTTATATTGATAAAGCCTTACACGATAAGATAAAGGCCTTGGCGGCTGCCGATCACCGCTCCGTCAACTCGCTTATAAACAAGCTGCTCGAAGATTATGCAAAGGCCCAGGGGGCTAAATAGCCCCCTAGTCATAATCACCATCTATGTAGCCCGCCCTTTTCCGCAGCACCAAATCCCACGGGTCCGCTTCTTTCCAGCACCAGGACTCGGGCTTACTGCTGGCCTCTTTGTGGCGCTTCATCAACTTACAGGTGGGCAGCTCAGTGCGGTAACTGAGCGTCCCGATGTTCTGGCTCTTGCCCTCGTCCCAGTATTTACAAGTGCCGCATATCTGCTCCATAATTCCCACCTAAACATTTGCTTATATACGCTCTAAAGCCCTATTTCACTGTAAAGATCATGGTGGACTAATTTGCCCCTGGCATCTTTTTTAAATATCAGCTACATAAACGGCCTTTCCGGTTAGTTCCTGGATCTCCCTCTTGAACCTACTTGCGTCCGAATTATCACCGCTCAAATGCAGCAGGTGGATCTCTGTTACCAGGCTCAGGTCATTCGCTTTCAAAAACTCCTTCACATTGCCCAGGCTGAAATGTGATTGCAGCAGCCGGTTCTTCATGGCATCTGGCACCGCGCCGGCTTTGATATTTGCGTTGAGTATATCCAGGGCATAATTGCACTCGATGGCGATGTGTGTAAGCCCCACAAATTTGTACTTGATGTAATAGGTGTCAGTAGCAAACAGAATCTTATCCCCGGCTCGGTTGATCAGCAGGAATCCCAAGGGCTCTGCTGCATCGTGCTGCGTCTCAAACGGCAGGATAGCCCAGGTGCCGATCCGGAACACGTTATGGGCCTGGATCACCTTTATCCGGTGCCCTGACACGCCCAGGGCGACTGCAGTGCCTTGGGACATATAGCAATCGATACCGGCCTTGGCCATGTCTGCTACGGCTTTGCTGTGGTCCTTATGCTCGTGGCTGACCAGGCAACACTTGATTTGGCTGGTCTGAAAATCAAGTTTTCGCTGGATCTCCTTGAACGAGATCCCGCACTCCAGCAGGAGCCGGGTGCTGCCATCCGTGACATGGTAGCAATTGCCCCGGCTGCTGGAGGCCAGCACGGTGAACGTGATCATTAGAAGCCAGGCCCAGCGGTAGCGGCTGGTTGTGATGGTTCAACCGGGTCTGGATGATCTTCGGGCTCCGGTTGCGGATCATCAGCAAACTGGTATTCAGCATCCAGATATTCTTTGTTGGCGTTTTCGGCTATCTCCTGGCCCACTCTCATTTCAGTCAGGGACAGTTCCATCTGATGTAGCTTCATGTAATCGTCATCGATCTTCTGGCT
>CAZVYK010000087.1:0-2101 GCA_964630915.1 uncultured Caldisericales bacterium
TCCTACTTGTCAAAGAGCTTTTCTACAGAGCATGTCTGACCCCTTTATTTTTCCCCCGGATGTATAATCCCGCACTCGGCCGATTTATGCAGACCGACCCCATCGGCTATGCCGACAGCATGAACCTTTACCAATACTGCGGAAATAATCCCATTAACTGGATTGATCCGTGGGGGTTAAAACACTATACATATGAAGAGACTCAAGAAATTATTCGTCGAGATGTAGATAGGTATAAAGACTTTCATATGGCGCTACCTTGGACACCTTATAGGCATTTGGTACCTAATGAAATTTCTCTGAGATGGGGGTACGATTATAAAAGTTCTGGTCATACTTTCACAGTAAAAAATGAAAAAGGAAAAGAGGTTGTTCTGAAGGGATCTGAATTTGGGAATTATCTTGCAGGCTACCTTGCATATTATTGGTGGGGTCGATTTGGTGAATGGGGGATGTATCGAGGGGGAGAATGGTATGCCGGTGACCCCGAAACGCGTCAGTGGTGGAAGTTCTGGGGCAGAGGTGACGATTCGGACAGTGTCGATGATATTGCACATGGAGTTAGAGATGCGAGAGAACGAATAAATGAAGAATATCGAAAAAGAAAAAAAACATACAATCCATTCTTGATTATAGGACCTGTATAAATGGTACTGTTAATTTGTGCAATCATAGGCCTTGGAATTTCCTTTGTTTTGCCGGTGTTGCCTGTACACGTACTTTGGCCTCTACTTTTTCTTTATCTGATCCTTGGATTAATAGGGATTATACAGATAAGAAGTATTAAAAGTTATAAAAGTTTGTTTTGTTTGTTAATCGTAATCTGCCTCAGTACCCATTGTTTTTTGTTAACACAAAGTGTCTTGAGGCGAAAATTATACGACAAAAGATCGATAACTAACAGTAATCATCAAGAATGTGAGGTAAATGGAAATACTGATTAAGGGGCAGTTAAAACGCAGAAAGGTAAAATGCGATGAAGAGGACAATCAAAAGGGCTTGTGCGGCAGGGTTGGTGTTGATGGCGGCGATGGCCACCTTGGCCTTGAACGCCGCCGGAAACTGTCTCCGTTGTGTCATAATCCTGAATTCCTTTCCGATCTCGTTTACACGACAGAATTATACCACAACCACCATCTTATATCCTGGTACTAAATCCGGGGAGCATTATAGGTGAAAGAAAAGCACTTTCACCCCTCCTACGAAACTTGATCCTTCAGGTAATGTTGTGCCACGGGATAGTTTCGGCGCACATTGGCCGATAAAATTAGGGATTGGATTTGGCATTGTATTTGGGATAGAAGAATCATTGGGACAAGAAGAAAACGTTGGACCAGGAATTGTAGAACAAGATAAGAAATAGTAACTCTCCGATACTTATTGAAAAGAAGTTAATTATGAAACCAAAAGACTTTATCAAAACAATCTATCTTGGCGATAGAGGTTGCAAGAAAATTGAAATTGACGGCTGGAATGAGAAAATTAGAATTCAAGTTACTGAAATATCTAGAGTAAGAGATGTATCAGGACAATGGAATTTTTACAATGAAGAGAATATAGTTGACGGATATATTGTATTTTCAAATGTAAAGTCATTTGTTTTCGATCCTCCAGGCTTTGTTCCTAATGATGAGCTTGAGATAGAATCAATTGAACACATTTCAGAGAAATTTTATATTTTTGTTGTTAAGATTGGATCCATTGATGAAAATGCAGATGGCCGATGTGTGACTTTAACCATTGGTGCTGAAGAAGTTTATTTGGAAGATCCACTGAAGCCTGGCGTTAAAATTTGTGAATGAAATTTTGCCGCCGCCGACGACGGATGGGCTTCTGCAAGATTGGAAAATAGTCCATCGTCAATAAGCGATAGAAATGGGTGCACCTTCTCGCGGCTTGTGGGTGTGTGAAACAGAGAGGATAACAGTGGTGGGCACGGCCCCCTACTGCGGGGCCGGGGCTTATATGCCGCCCGCTGCGCGGGCTGGAGAGATGTGGGGGGGGCGTGTTTTGGTTCCACGGCCTTACGGCCGAGGCTACAGGATGCCGCCTCCTGCGGAGGCTGAGGAACAAGGTAAAAATGCAAAAGATAAAATTATGG
>CAZVYK010000088.1:0-2082 GCA_964630915.1 uncultured Caldisericales bacterium
TTGGTCATTGGGTCAGTAATCCTGGTCACTCTTCCTGCGTTGTCGTAAGTGTAGGTACGGACAGAAACTTTTTTAAAATTAGTTTTCTTCCCCTCCACTTGTTTGTTGTCATTCATTCATCGGGGCAAAGAACCTAGCAACTAGGGCTGTATTGTCAGTTTTTCTGTAGTGACAGTTGGCCTTGAGGAGCTTGCAAACATCAAAAAATGGAACAAAAAACTGGTTTTCCTTCAAAAAAGGTTCAAAGCTCAATTCGACTGGTTCTCCATTTAGCGATGCTGTTTTTTCTCCCAATCTGAATGTTACTTTTACCGGTTCTATCTGCCCAGATACTAACTCACAAAATCTGTAGATTGTTATTGATTTGCCATCCCCCTCTGCTGGTGAAAAGATGACATCGGATAACAAACTTATATCCAGGGCAAGCTTATCACCTTCATGAATCAATGGTGGCTTATCCAATACAATGTTTTTCCCATTTATGCAGGTTTCACCAGAGTCCGCTTTCATCCACAAGTAACCTTGGCAGTAAGATTTTTTGTATACCACTTCACCTATCCTCAAAAAACCAGGTACATCATAGACTGAATAATTATCAGGGTTTATTGCTTCCCGGTGATCAAGCTGGTGGGCATACCCATGATACGCATGGATTTCAAAATTATAATCGTTGTCAAGGTAAAATATGCTCCCCACGGGGCTGTTGAATTTTGATGTGGAAACGCTCATGGTAACGCGAGTGATATCATTTGGTTCAATATTTTTTCTGTAAAGATTGTAGAACCAATGCCCTACACCATTATAAGGTAAGCATATACCTAAGGCTATTGTGTTTTGAAGACCTTCAATTTTTGCCTGAAAAGTGGGCCTCAGAGCATTCTTTATTTTATTAACAATGTCTCTATCATCATATGCAACTGGTATTGGGTTATTGTTCTCGTCCAATTTTGGTATGTAGTAGATGTCAGATTCATCTTTTTTCTCTTCGATTTCATAGAATGTTATTACTCCATCTTTGGAGCTGGCCAAAGGTGATGGTTTTTCGAGATCTATGACCTTTCTTTTCTTGTAAGACAAAGTTTTATAGGCGATTATTGAAAAATCTGGTGGCGGATTATTGTTTATGATTTCTGATTTTATTGATTCAAAATTAAGGGTGATAAAACTAATTAGAAACACTATAAAAACAGCTAAACTTATTTCTTTTTTCATTTTTCCTCCATAATTAACGATCTTTTAGATTTGATATGTTCCAAATCTGATTAACTTCATCCCATATGGGTGGAGTGGCAGCATAAGTGCTAGGTCCAGATTTCATTAAAAATACCACCCAATCACGAGGATTTTTTGAATTTTTCTTATCCAAAATATCATAAATATATTCACCGGTGCACCAACCATTATAACTATCATTTACACGCACAGCATAATATAAAGAACCGATCGCAGGATTTTGTGCAAATATTCCATTTTGAGGGTCATCTTTTGTTTGAACATTGAAGAAATCACTAGCCTTTCCTTCTTTTACATAAGTACCCGTTCTGTCTTGAAAAATTCCAACCCATAGTCCACCGGAAGTTATCTGCATCCCAATACATCCACTTGTTTCCTTGTATTTACCATTACCTGAAGAATCATCACAATAAAATGCCACTAACGAAGATTTATTTTTCACACTATCACAAATATTCGACCAAGACTTAGCTAAATTAAGTCTATCTTCATATTTAGAATTGGTCATTTCAGGTACTAAATTTCTATTGCTCTTCCTCGTGCCATCACCATTGGTTTCAAATACATAAACGTTCCCAGCTTTAGTACAACATGCTGTAATGTTGCCATTGGCATCACGGATGACCCAATAATAATCACCCCCATCATCGGAGGGGTTTTTGTCATTTATTGGATCAGCAGCATCTGGAAGATAGCCAGAATATTTTTCACCGTTACTGCTTGCTGCCCAGCCCATGGATACTTGTGGAAGGTTGTCTTCAGCCATCTTTGGCATGGCAGGGGGAGGTGTTGGGTCTGCTGTTCCACCACCTTCACCACCTACAACACAACTTCTTCTATCATACCATT
>CAZVYK010000089.1:0-2080 GCA_964630915.1 uncultured Caldisericales bacterium
ATCTCGCCGTTATAAGGTTCATCAAGGTTGCGGATGCCGGACTCTTTGTAAAATAATCGGATTGCCTCCCTGATCTTTCCTTCTTGAACTACGGTGATACTGTCAAAGGTGTGTTTGATGATCTCGGAGACCTTATAGACGACGTTCTTTGGTTTCTCTCCGATGAGAACCTGCAGGGGGTGAATCTTGATGCTATCTTCATCGATAATTGTGTCCCCAAAGGTTAGAAAATCGTCATGGAAGTCAAAGATCAGGATGGGAACTTCATTCAAGTATAACTCGTGGCAGATTACTTTGAGCGCTTCCGTCTTGCCGGATCCCGATCCCCCTGAGATTATCAGATGGGGGTTCTGTTCCGTTTCGGGTCTCCAAAATATCTTATCATTCCAGTAGTTGATATCGTCACACAGTCCCAGTTCGATCCCCGGCATGATCCCCATCCTTCACCCTGTTTTTAAATTTCGATATAATCTGCCCTATAGAATTGTCGTTGCCTTCCGTTCTTGATCACTCGAACAGATGCATTCAAACATGAAAGGATCTCCAACCCGGACTTGATTCGATTGACGAAATACTGCCGATCAGGGCGATCGTTTCGGATATTTTTGTATTGTATGTTTGAGTAGATCTTATGGAATCGTCGTGAGAAATCGATGCGATTCATGAACGATTCCACGTCAATTTGTTGATTGGGGGCGTATGGGTCGAGCGATTCGTACAGGTACCTAATCTCTTCTTTAATGTAGGGAAGCATACTTCCACGAAAATTTTTCAGTCGCATGGTAAAGAACATCAAGTTATTTTCATAAAGTTTCGTTGTATCATTGATGTTTCCCAAATATCGTAGGGAAGAAAAGGTCTCTCTGGTCTGTTGTAGGCGCCTCGGCCTCGTCTCCATTTCAAACAGAATGCCCCTTCCTTCACGGGATAGGCTCAATCTCTGCAGAGCGGTCAGGATGTAGCAGCAGTCCAGCAGATAATAGTATGAATAATCACGCTCTTCGCTGTCGCCCTCATCCTCCTCCATGAGCAGGCCAATCCTTTGCGTTGGAATCTCAGAGTTGCGAATGGATCCTTCCAGATCTGATGCACAGAAGGACCCTGAAGGATACTCCGATGAGATGTACTGCAAAACCGATTTGATCTCACTCCTCAGGTAGAGGTTTACCCGGGTGATCTCCTTCAACTCGGTAAATCTGAGAAACCAGTCATCAAAAACATAGCAATAATAGGTATTCCGTCTTGATGGCACTGCTCCAAGAAATTTCAACCGATCGAAGACATCATCGGGCAATACTGCTTGTTTCGCCCAGTATCGCTCTAATTCGTTGCCGATTTGGTCTTTCCTGTCTTTTTCAATAAGGGCCTTTTTCCTCTTCTCATTCCCTCGAGCGACCCGTTCGAGCATCAAGTCGAGACGACGTTGGCGATCACTTTCGTCATCGATCTGATGATTGGGCGAGTCTAACATCCGCAACCTCTTATCGTATCGATCTAATGTAATTCGCTTAATGCTTTCGAAATAGTTCTGGTACGGTGCACGGTGATCTGAAAACCATTGTATTCAGTCTCGTTTTCATCAAAATTCATAGCCAAGCCCGTACTATTCCAATCCAGCCGTTCTCCGATCCATCAAGAGGATCGGGAATGCCATGTCTGGGGCGCAGTCTCCTAACGTGCCGATGATGGATTAGTCGCCGGTGTCGATACAAAGGAGTGATGCCAGCGGACGAGCCGGCTCGTCGCGGCCCGGGACTCGTTCCCGGCCGACCGTGGCCGGGCGGATGTCGTCTGCGACGGGAGGGCCGACGTGGTCACGCTCGCGAAGGCGCTCTCGGTCCCGGACCGGGAGATGATTCCGACGGCTGGCACCGTCGACGTGAACGCCGGGTTCACGGTTGTCGGCAACCGCTACCTCCGGCCGGCCGAGGGGTGACCGTTCGGGGTGCCAAGCTGGGCCTGACCCGGCTGGTCGCGGAGCGGGAACCGTGCCGGATCGCGGTGGACTCTCCCGGGGTGACGCTCGCGAACCTCGGCGGCTTCGGATACGTCGGCATCCAGGATGCGGCCGACCGGTTCT
>CAZVYK010000090.1:0-2078 GCA_964630915.1 uncultured Caldisericales bacterium
CTGTAAAACTTCTGTAATACTTCTGTAATACTCCCAAAAAAACTCCCAAAAAAAAAGATAACTGACAGCACACTGACAGGATACCCTGAAACTTGCACAGAAAAGCCCCAAAATTCTCCAAAGTCCAGCCTCTGCAATATAAACCCCTACCACCCCCCTAAACTTTCAAAAACCCTGCCTATTTCTGCTCAATAATCTTATAAGAGCCATCTGATCCATATTCAAGCAAGTATTTAAAACCCTTGTAATCAAAAGCATACACCTCTGACATACTCCCTGAATTCTCAACCCTTGAAATAAAATACAAGCCTGAAATATATTGCTTGCTTACAGTGTCATAGAGGTAAAACCTTGTCTTTTTCTCAAGCCCCTGTTTTCTCTCCAAGACAGCCACCAGAGAGCCATTAAAAAACAACCTGACACCCTTCTTTACTAAAGCCATAGCACCACCCCCCTAAGCACTCAAAAACTTCTCTTTTAGCTCTGCATAGAGCTTTGCATAGTCTAAATTGTTATAAGCTCCTAAATATTTATTTTTTCTCCTCTCTATCTCTGCCAGAATTTTAAAAGCCCCTCTCCTGCCATAATGTTTTCTCAAAGCTTCTAAAAGCTCCTCTCTACTGACAAATGAATAAGCAAAAAAGCCATAATCTTTCAAAGCCTCTTTACCTTCTTGTCTCAGAGAGCTCATTGCTAAATTAACAAAAGCCCTCAAAGTCTCTGTTTTCAATTCTACTTCACCACCCCCCTTTAAGTCATATTTGAAAACCTCTTGCATATAGCCTAAATATACAGCCTTCAGGGAGTTCCAGCCCTCAGGAATTTCATTAAGATAGGTTATGCTATTCTTTTTCACTTCTTTATGCTTGAGAAGTCTAACCTCACCCCTGATAATGTTCTCACTATTAAAGTTATAGACCTCTCTGACATAGTCAGCCCCGGACTTCTCTGAGAGCTCCCTGACTTTGTTATAAAAGCAAAGCTCTCTGTAAGTGTTTGCACTCAAAAAGCCATCAATATAATCTCTCCTATGTGTCCTCTTTAACTGCAAGCCCCTCAAAACATCTGCATAAGCATAAAAGTCTTTTTCTGTCTGAATGTTTTTGAATAAGTCCAGTCTCAATATTTTCAGCCTGTCAATGTTTGTAATAACTCCCACATCAGCAAGCACCCTCTCAAGGTTATCAATACAAGTCCTGAAGCTCCCAGCCCCTAAAGGATAAAAATTATCCCTAAGACCATAAAGCTTTGGTAATGAGAAATGAAGCCTGAAGCCCTTCTTATCAATAGTTAAGTTCAAGTTATCTAAATTGATAAAATACTTCTCTGAGGCTTCCCCTGTCTCCTGATTGATATCAATTCTCTTTATTAGCCTGTTATTGCTCTCAATCCTAAACTCTTGAGATCCTACTGAAACAGTGTCAATCACAGCCAGCAACCCCCTAAAAACAGAGCCCCAAAAACAAAGTGCCAAAAAACAAAGATAAAAAGAGCCCCCTTGTCTGTGAGTGCACAATTTGTGCACTTTTGCTATTTGATATACATAGCAAAAGTTTGACCCCCCTGACCCTCCTGAGCCTGACCTTTTTGAAAAAATGGACAAAATTTGACAAATATGATAAAATTAAGAGAGATGAGAGGGAGCTTTGCAAAAAGCTCTCTTTTTCTTTTTCTATCACATCAAGACCCCCCACCTGTCTTTTTCTGTTTCTGCATCTCTTTCAGCTCCCTGATAAGCTCATACTCTTTCATTATCTCAACCGCCTCTTTATATTGTTTGAGTTTCTCCTCTAAAACACCCTGAGAAGCCCACCTATAAACTGTATTAGGAGCAACCCCAAGAGCCCTTGCTATAACTACCTTTTTTATACCCATCTTGACCCCCTTGCTTGATTTTTTTGATACCTTTCTCATATTAAATTATACATTAAAGCCATAATTTTCAAATATTAGCAATATAATCATATTGCTAATATTTTTCTGTTTCTGTTCTCCTTTTGTTGTGCTTCTGTTCTTTTTTTCTCTGTAAAACTTCTGTAATACTTCTGTAATACTCCCAAAAAAACTCCCAAAAAAAA
>CAZVYK010000091.1:0-2063 GCA_964630915.1 uncultured Caldisericales bacterium
AAAAATGCTCTTATGTGAATCGAAAGTCAAGAGTGAAGATTTCAATTAAAATCAGGATTATGATTGCCTTATAAAAATAAAAATGATAAGTTATTAATATGACTTGAAGATGCATTTTAGGCGTGACGGTAATCTCATAAGATCATCATTCACCTTTAAATGACCGTCATAGAAAAATAATAAAACTCTGCGGGGGTTTTATAAAGTGATGGACGGGTGAAAATTATCTAAAGAAATCCGGAAGTGGAATTATTGGTCCTGTAAAGTCATCCCAATCCATTTATTCAATGTATAATAATACGATATGTTCACTTTAAAAACATTTTTACTGGAAAAGAAAAAAACAGTGTGGACAGTCACACCCCACGCAACTCTTCATGAAACCTTAAAAATCATGGATGAAAAAAATATTGGCGCGCTGCCCGTGGCCGAGGAAGGAAAACTGATTGGAATTTTTTCTGAGAGGGATTTCGCAAGAAGAGCTACTTCCCTGAAACAGCTTTCCATGAAACTTCCCATCAGTAAATTCATGACAAAAAAAGTCCGTTTTGTGACCCCCGAAAACACGATGGAAGACTGTATGGCTATTATGACGACTTATCGCGTAAGGCATCTTCCCATTCTTGAGAAAAATAAAATTATCGGGATCATCACCATTGGAGATGTTGTAAAAAATACGATTCAGGAACAGAAGTTCATTTTGAGAAAAGTTCTTGACTCCATTGAGGAAGGCAAAAATCATCTGCGCATGAACATCCGGTTTAATGTGGAACAGAACATCCTGCCCCTTGTTCAGGCACTGGCAAAAAAATATCCCGTCGACCCTTCTTTCCGTATGCTTGAAGATCACCTCAATCAAATCTCATCCGAATATTACCGGAAGCTGGTCACTTCTAAATTTAATTTTACCCCCACGGAAATCTCCATCATAAAACTGATTAAGGCAAATTACAGGGAAAAGGAGATTTCAGAAGCCCTGAACATTTCGCTGTCTACGGTCAAAAAGCACAAATACGCAATCCGCGGGAAACTGGGCATCAGAAATAAATCTGGTAACATTACAACGCACCTTGACTTCATGGAGTAGGTTCTATTCCATATAGAACTAAAACCCCTCCTTTATTCACCTTATCTTTTGGGAATATTCGATTATAGTAAAATCAACGGAACATTTCATAAGGAAACCGGATGTTCCGGTTTCAAAGGATTGACTAAACAGCGAAACTGGATGTTGCATGTGTTTTCAGCAGGCTGGCAGGGGAAAAGAAATTAAATGTTCAGAATCAAGACATGTGATAAAAAATAATAAGGAGGTGCTCACTATGGTTTTTGTCAGCGATATTCTTAAGGCGAAGGATCACCGGATTCATTTCATCTCTCCCAAAGCGACGGTGTATGAAGCACTGGAGAAGATGAGCCAGTATGAGGTTGGTGCCCTGGTGATTATGGAGAACAAAAAGGTTGTGGGTATCCTTTCGGAAAGAGATTATGCCAGAAAAATTATCCTCCAGGGGAAAACTTCTAAAGAGACTCTGGTGAAAGAAATCATGTCTTCAGAGTTATTCTCAGTTGCTCCGGATACAAGCGTAGAAGACGCAATGGTTTTGATGACTGGAAAACATGTAAGGCATCTGCCGGTTTTTGATAAAACAAAATTTGTCGGCATCATTTCGATTGGCGATGTCGTAAAGACGATCATTTCCAATAAAGATTTTCTCATCGACCAGTTAAGTGATTATATTACAGGTAAACATTACTAGGAATGAAAAGTCAGAAGGGGAGGTACTTCAAATATCAATTGATATTTGAAGTACCTTCATCAATGCTTACGTTCCCCGACACACTCAAACAATAAAAGGATGCTACTGATCAATTCGCAAGGCCGGCGTGCTTGTGTTGATCGGATTATCAGGCAGCGCATCAACTGTTTTAAGCCACGCTCCCAAACGCGGAAATAATACGGTCGGTGCTTTCTTTCCCATGACAATGTCAACATGAGCAGTGCCGTTGATGACATACCACTGGTCGTAAGCTGTGGGAGCCTTCTTCGATATGATGAATTC
>CAZVYK010000092.1:0-2045 GCA_964630915.1 uncultured Caldisericales bacterium
TCGGCATTATATACTTGACAATTACAGTAAACCTGTTATCATACAATCATGAACCTGATAGAACTTGGACAACTTACCGAAGAAGAGACCAGAAACTACCTCGAAACAATCATCTGGCCAAATGGCCCTGTTTGCCCTCATTGTGGACACACACATGTTGTGAGAATACAAGGCCAAACTTCTCGTGACGGTCTTTATTCATGCTCCAAATGCCGTCGTGAATTCACAGTAACAGTCAACACAATCCTTCATGGTTCACACCTTCCAATCAAAACATGGCTCATGGCTTTTTATCTCATGTGTTCATCAAAGAAAGGCGTTTCTGCCTTGCAGTTACAACGCAACCTTGGCATTAAAACCTACAAAACAGCCTGGAAACTTTCCCATACAATCCGCAAAGCAATGAAGGAAAATGATTCATTCTCAAAACTTTTTGGAGAAGTTGAAGTTGACGAAACTTATGTTGGTGGCAAAGACAAAGACGGAAAGCGTGGCCGTGGTTCCAAAAAGAAAACACCAATCGTAGGTCTCGCACAGCGCAAAGGCAAAGTAAAAACACAGCCTGTTGACCATGTTGATGCCGATACGCTCAAAGCAATCATTCTTGATAATGTTAGGTCAGATGCCCGCATCCTGACCGATGAATGGCCAGCCTACAGGGGTGTTGGTATTCATTTTGATGGAGGCCATGATGTAGTCAATCACGGATCAGGAGAGTACGTCAGGGGTGATATTTCAACCAACTGGATTGAGTCCTATTGGTCACTGCTTAAGAAGGGCATCGGAGGTATTTTCCATCATATTTCCAAACAACACCTTGCCAGCTATTGTAATGAATTCAATTTCAGGTGGAACTACAGGAAAGTTAGTGATGGTGAGAGGTTTGACAAGGCGTTGTTGGGGATAGTAAGAGTTTGAAAAAGACTATTTTTCATTAAGATCTATAAAACCATCCCCAATACATATTTTAAAACGATCAATGATTGATTGTAAATCAGTTTTATTGAGTTTACCAAGACATCCAGCACTGTCAAATCTTTTTAAATCACAACAACGAGCTTGATATATGTTGGCGCTTGATTTTTTCGTTAAACCGTTTCTAGAGTTGCTTTGAATCGCAACATACCAAGGCAAATCATCATGATATGATTGCCAACCAGTGAAAGGCACAACTAAACGTATGTTACAAAAATCCTCGCCTGTTATATTCTTTCTGTTTTGAGCAATATCAGGTATTGCTCCAACGGTAAGTATAACAGCAGGTCTTTTGAGTTTACAATTAACAGCTCCTTTTGCATCAAACTCTCTTCCTATAGAATCTGGTTGGAATTGAACTTCCCATATTTCACCAAAAAGAGGATTGAGGTACATCCTACAGACTAAAAGGATCGATTCCTCGTTGTTGAAAAACTTCCACTAAAACACGAACTCTACGCCAAATTTTTTCCTTGTCAGTTTTTGTCAATTTGACATATTCGTTGTAACTAGGAAACTTTTCAAACGTGAGTGATGGTGCAAAATTTTCCTCTCTTACTAAATAAGAACCTTGTTGTGCATCATCTTTCATATTATTGGTCATAGACAACAAGCTTTCAGTTTTTATATCGTCTTCGATGCCGTTATTTAATATCATCTTCACCTACTTTTTGATCACTCCCTGATACGAGTGGTTTTTTTAAATCTTCAGGTGATTGTGAAATTATAATGTTATGTGATTTTACACTATAAATTGGCTCCCCTGCAGGTGTATATTGACTAGTTTTAATTACACTTAGAACTAGGACTTTTATTTTAATTATAGTTCCATCGTCTAGTGTGAATTGAGACCAAGGAGTTTCTTCCTTTAGAATTTCTCTTTGATAACCCTCACCCGTCTTATTACCTTCATTATCACGAATCGTTACAAGTTTTTGTTCATCTTGAGGATCTTCTACCATATTACCAAAATTAGCACAAATGGCATTTTTTGTCAATTTAAAAACCTCCTTCACACAAAATACAACAAAACAAGTTTATTTTGTACTTGCTAAATATATAATGCCGTT
>CAZVYK010000093.1:0-2038 GCA_964630915.1 uncultured Caldisericales bacterium
TTTGTGTTGCTGAAGGCGCCGGCGCGGCGCCGCGCGCGGCGCCAGCGCCGGGTTTGTGTCCGAACATCGCGCTCTCCATCAGGGCGGGCCGGAGGCGGCCCGGTTCTACACGGTATGAGCTCGTATTATAGGCGGCCGCGGCGGCGACGTCAAGGGGGACGCGGCCGGCCTTCGACGCCTTCAAGACCGTGGCGGCCCACCTGGCCGGTTTCACATCGGCGCGGCTGGAGCGGCAGGGCGGGGTGACCGCGGTGACCTTCGAGCGCGGCGACCGGACCACCACCGTGCTGTGGAGCGAGGCCGCGCCGCGCACCGTCGCGCTGCGCGCCAGCGCGCCCCAGGGGCTGCTGGTGGATGAGCGCGGCCGGGCGCAGACGGTGACCGCGGCCGGCGGCGTCTATCGGCTGAGCCTGCCGGGCGCGATCTGCCGCGATGCCGCCCCCTGTCGCATCGGCGGCGCGCCGCGGCTGCTGGTGGAGCGAGGCGCGGCGGCCGGCCGGGCTGCGCTGGCGGCTCCCCCCGCCCAGCCGGTCGCGCGGCCGACCGCGGCCGCCCCAACGGCGCCTATCGTCGAGGCGCACGATCCCCCGTGGCAGCCCGTCCGACCGGGCTATCTGCGGATGCGCTGAGGGTCAGGGTGGCGCGGGCGGGCCGCATCGGGGGCATGGCGCGAGTTGACCAACTCGCCAGGCGGGGTGCAACATACACCGTGCAAGGCGTCACCGCGCGGGGTCGATTCGGGCGTGAGGTGTCGCAAGGGGGCGGGATATGTTGAGGCTCCTGAGACCGGCGTTTGTGGTGGTCGCGGGCTGGCGGGCACCTGGCTAAGATGGAACTGCCGTTGTCTGACCGTCATGAAAACTGTGAGACAAGAAGGTTAGCTGTACATCTTAATAGAGTTAGGTAATGGTGGCAGTATTTGACCTGTGACATATGTTTGTTTGATATTATCTGAATTATAAGCTGTTTGAGGGTTATTAATAAGTTTTAGGTTCTGTGTATTTAGCGATTTTTGACTAATTATAGATGTTTTGTTCTTATGAAGTTTAGATATAAAAAATAGTTCTATAAATATAATAATTAGTAAGAGTATACAAGTAAAAAATAGCTTTTTAGTCATACTAAGCATTATGTTAAATCTAACATAACTGAAATTATAAAATCAAGTCATTTTAAGTAGACTCTGAGAGATATTTATTTGTTATGTGGATTTATAGACTTTAATCTTTCAGTACTTTGTAGCCAGGTTAAGAAAAAATTTATTACATCTTGAGAATATTGTTGTAATGCCTTTTGTTCAGAGGAATTATCAGTAAAAAGTTCAGGATTGTCTTTGACAAATTGCCAATAAGATATTTCATAAGGTAAGGTTACTGCCTCTCCTGCTGCCATAGAAGTTGCATTGACTATACCATTCATCAAATCACCTTCACGCACGCCAGGTTCTTGGAAGATATATATATATGAAGGATCTGCGCTTTCAGCCATTTTTATATATGTATCTACAAAAGCACCTTCTTTTACTAAGGCTCCTAAAGCTTCTAATCTTTTTAATATCCGTAGTAATGGTTTATTCCGTAGTGATAATTTATTAATGGTGTCTTGACCATAGAGTTGTCCGTATCTAATAGCAATATCACCTATTTTTGTTGGATAAGATCCGGATCTTATTTGATGGCCAGTTATTTTTCTAACTTTTAAGAATCCATCACTGAAAGTAAGCCAATCCTTAGCCCATTTTGGATTACCGTTTTCTTTAAGTCTTTGTTTAACTAAATCTCTTACATTTTGAGGTATGCAGGTATCTCTAAAGTTTTCATCTTGACAATATTCTAAGTATTTCACTAATATCCATGAGTTTTCTTCTATCCATTTTTTATCAATTTGGGTACCGTTCTCATCTTGTGTTATCCAAGTCTTTGCGGGCAATCTGTCTAACCACTCTCTTACTCTTTCTTCTGCTGATGGGAACTCTAAGTGACGAGTATTTTCATCTTCTACGACACGTACTTTAGAATCATCTCTTAACACCAATACT
>CAZVYK010000094.1:0-2020 GCA_964630915.1 uncultured Caldisericales bacterium
ATCCGCTGGAGTGATTTGTTCGATGCGTTCATCAGAAGTGTTCATAAAAGACATTTATCCCGTCCTTAACCTTTTCATAATAAATTATACGGACAGCGATTGCTTCTGGTAACATTTGCTTCGATTCATAAGTTTTTGGTTTAACGCTCACTGGCACTTTACCTATATAACCATCTATTCCCTTTGCTTCATCCTCAGGGTCAGAAATTTTATACGTCTTTCCCATGATTTCAGCAACGCGTTTTATTATTGCCTCTTGAAATTTAAGCCCAACAAATGTCTTTACAATGACCAAATCTTTCACCCAGGCCTCAACCATTTGAGCATCAATAAGGGTTATAACCTCTTTGAAGTTTTCGATCATCTTTAATATTTTTGTCTTTGCCTTCTCAATAGCCTCAGGGTATTTGCTCAAGTACCAGGTTTCCCATTCCTCAAGTTTCTTACCCTTAAATTGCTTTATCAGCTCACTCATCTGTCCAACAACCTCAGGTCTCGTCCCCTGAGCGTTTTGATTTGCCAAATTAATAAGCTGCGTGGCGTATTTGGGAAAATAGACGACCTCAGCATCAAGCAACTGAGAAACTTCCTCGTTTTTTACCTTTAACTTTTTCATAATTTTGGTTGCGCTGGAATTACAGCTTTGAACTTTTCTGAGAATCGAAATGGAAAGGTTCCGTCGAATTGCACTAAATTTGTTCTCAAAAGATGGAGGTTAATGAATGTCTTATTCTTGAGGTATAGATAAGAGAGTAACCGATTATTTTCATCGTATTTGATTTCGTCAAAGTTTAAATAAATATTTTCTCCTTTTAATTTATCCCATAACCATTTAATTGCTTCTTCTTGCCTTTCAGCTACCTCTTTAATACCTATCAATCTCACAATAAGACCATTTGATAGCTCTATTTCTTTCGGAGAAATCACTTGCCTCACACGTAGAAAATCCTTTTTTCCGTTCCCATTGCCATTAAAATCAATTTTTGAACCAAAGGACATTTTTCTTGGATCAATCTTCTTATCAAATTGAACCGGGTCATGAAATATATAAGGTAGATTCTGCATTTGCTCTCGATAGTCTATATCTTGCCGCTTTGGTCTAAAAAACTCTACAATGCTTTTATCAAAGATGTTTGGTTCTTTAATACCCAGTTTTTCTTTTATGATGGGTAAAAAAGAGTCGTTTATTTCATAACCGATAGAGTTTCGATGAAGGTTTTTAGCGGCAAGAGTCGTTGTGCCGCTCCCAAGGAAAGGGTCAAGCACGGTCTCTCCGATAAAACTAAACATTTTGATCAAACGTCTTGGCAATTCTTCAGGAAACATGGCTAGGTGGTTATCCTGCTTTTCTCCAGGGAAATTCCAGTGCCCCGAGAAATATTCGTTCCATTCCTCTATAGACAATTTGGATTTCTCTTTTATCGTTTTATTGACTTTTAGGGGATTACCTGGTTTTTTAAACAGCAAAATAAACTCATAATCTATCTTCACAATGCCATTCCTCGGGTATGGATATGACCCCATAATGGATGCGCCACCTGTAGTATTACAGGTAGTTACCTTCTGCCAGATAATTGCACCCATGTAATCAAAACCAATGGTTTCACAAAATTTGATGATTTCTGTCCTTATGGGGATGACCTTATAACGACCATAATAAACCGACCTCGCGAATTGATCTCCGATATTAATACACAACCGACATCCGGTATGTAATACCCGATAGCACTCCTTCCAAACCATATTAAGGTTATTAATGTATTCTTCGTAGGTATCGTTAAACCCGATCTGTCGACTATTGTTGTAATCTTTGAGTTGCCAATAGGGAGGTGATGTAACAATAAGATGAATAGACCCACTGCTAACTTCTTGCATTGATCGTGAGTCGGCGATTATTATTTTATGTTGAGTTCCACCTTCCATAGTTTGTCCCCTCTTTTTTGCATCGAACATTATTTTTTATAATTATTCTATTGATAAAAATTATAATTTAAAAATATGCGATGTCAAGGTAAATTGG
>CAZVYK010000095.1:0-2015 GCA_964630915.1 uncultured Caldisericales bacterium
CCTTTGCCTTTTTACCCTTTCTATTTTTAAGCTTCGAACACTTAAATTATAGACTGCCTGTTATAAAAAGTCAAGGGCGTTTTTTTTTATAGAAAACCAGTAATAACAAGGGTTTAGCGGCTGTCTTTAGGCTCATTTTTGCCCGTGAGTTAAATCTTACTAGTATCAAGATAAGAAGAAAGCAGGCTTTTGCCTGCTTTCTAGGGCTTTCAGCCCTCTTTTTCCTTTCAGGAAAAATTCACCCTCAAAATTGCACAATGCACAATGCACTCATGGGGGGTGTCGTAGTACCCCCCATGAGAGGATTTTTTCTCCGAAAAAATCCCCCCACACCCTAATAAAATTTCTGCCTAACCGCTTACTTTATTCCATGGTCTCCTTGACGACAAGAAACCAGGGACGGTAGTTCTTGCTTTGTCGGTCGGTCGAACAAAGTTCTGACCGAACCGCCCTCGCTAAGTCTACCTTGTCCCTGCTTATCGTCAAGGAGCTTTCACGGCATAAATCGCTCATAGGGTTCTACAAGGCTCTCAGAAGCCCCAGAATCGATTTCAAGCATTCGAGTCTAGTTAATATCCCCCAAGATACCTAAAAACGCTCAGAAACGATTTTAGAGGGGTCTAAAGTTTAATATCGGCAAGCAACGGGTTTGTCAGGACAAACCCCAAAATCGGAGATTTTGACTTGTTAGGGAAATCCCTAAAACCCTCTCAAAGTTTTTCTTTGAGTTTGTCGCTCCACTCGATTATTTTTCTTTTCCTCCAAGAGAATTTTTATTTTTGACGAAATTTATTTTCGGCGAAAATAAAAATCCCACGAGCAAAGCGAGTGCAAAATCGAACGCAGTGACAAAAAAAGTGATCTGCAAGTCTTTGACTTCGCAGACACTTTTTGAAAAGGTCTTAGGATTTTGTCCTAACAAGTTTTGGCGTTTGTCCTGACAAACCCGTTGCTTGCCTGAAATAAAAACAAAACTACTTCAAAAAATAATTTTGCTTAGTCGCATTCCAAATCGCGACTATTTTTGTTCCTTCGGATAAGTCATTTTTATCATCAGAAGTATGAATCAAATCTCCGTTTTCAGCATCATCAAGAGCTAATTGCTTTTTGATAATTTTAAATATACCACCATAACCAAATTGTCTTTTACGATACAAACCGTTATATAAAACATCAACCACTTGTTTATTTTCGATATCTAATTTTATTGGCTTAGTTGGATATTTTGCAGTTTCAAGAATGGCTCCTTTTAACCCCTTACCTTTTTCTTTAACAGAACGAATATCAACCATTGGAATATAATCAACTTTAAGAGATTGAGACCATAACTGCCCCCACTCTTCTTGCGATATATAATTAAGTTTACCTGCAAAATAACTCGTCTTAACCATCATCAAAACGTGAATATGAGGGTGATAAGTATTATTTTCTTCGTTATGCGTTACCTCAACCGAACGAAGATATCCAATCAAATTCTTTTGTACCTTAGCTCGCTTAAACAGTCTATCGAAGGATTTTGTCAAGGACGTTAATGTCCGATTCAGTTCACTTCCAGGAACGTTTTTAACAGTCAAGGTCAAAAAAAGAAATCGTCCTTTGGGCTCTTGCTTAATGGCTTCATCAACAATTCTCGAGGTTTGATAAGAATACTTCATGGAACGTCTCCAGTTGCACATTGGGCAAAGCTTATTCTTGCAGAAATAAGCTTGATACAATTTTAAAGACCCATCTTCATGACGAATAAAACGCAAAACATCTCCGCATGATTGAACACGTTCAATCAATGCTTTTTTGTAACCTAATTTAGCAAAAATATCAGCTAATTTAAGACTCATAATTTTGCGACCTCGCCAGTTTCTGTCCTTACCTCTGCTATTTTTATCTTGTAAGACTTCCTCTTGATTTAAATGTTCTGTCATGTTATAATTTACCTGTAATTACAAAAGAATATAAAAAAATACCTTTGCCTTTTTACCCTTTCTATTTTTAAGCTTCGAACACTTAAATTATAGACT
>CAZVYK010000096.1:0-1980 GCA_964630915.1 uncultured Caldisericales bacterium
CCGGCCTCACCCGGCTGGTGGCGGAGCGGGAGCCGTGCCGGATCGCGGTCGACGCGCCCGGCGTCACGCTCGCGAACCTGGGCGGCTTCGGGTACGTGGGCATCCAGGACGCGGCCGACCGGTTCTGCTGCGAAGACGTGTACATCACGCACTCGCTCGACGGCCGGACATACCTGCCGTTCGGTCGAAAGGGCGGCTGCACGGCCGCGTTCATGGTCTGGGGCCGGAAGGGACGGACCGTGCGGAACCTGACGTTCCGGCGCTGCACCGTCGAGAAGAGCTACCACCACGGCTTCGCCCTGAACCTCGCCAGCGCGAGCGAGGGCGGCGGATTCGCCGACGTCGTGTACGATCAATGCCACGCGGTCGGCGCCGGCTCGGGGTTTGAGGGCGGCGGACAGCGGGACTGGTCCTGCGGCTTCGACATCCCCGATGCCGGGGACGTGGAGCGGATGACCGTCCGGGACTGCCAGGCGATCGACTGCTGGCAGGACGGGTTCCACCTCGACGGCTCCTGGAACGGCCACCGGCAGATCGTCAAGGATGTGCTCTTCGAGCGATGCCGCGCCGCCGCGTGCGGCCACCGCTCGGGGACCGTGCCGGCGGAGCTCTACCAGAGCGGATTCTATGTCCAGTCTGCGACCCTCATAGAATGTGTCGCGGAGCGGTGCCGGAAGGCGGGCTTCCTCTGCAAGAACCAGGAGCCCGGCGGGCTCGTGCTCGAGGACTGCTCGGATACGGGCTCGGCGTACGGCCTCGTCATCGAGTACGGCGGCGAGCGGGCCAGAGTGGAGGGGTTCGTCTCGGACGGGGCGACGCGCCGGGCGCTGCAGATGGTCGGGAACGAGGCCGAAGTCGGGATCACGATCTTGAACTTCGCCGGCTCGGACCGGCCCGTACTGCTGGGGATCACCGAGCGGCTGGAGTTCGTCGACGCACCGGGGCACATCGAGCATCTGAAGCGCTACCGGTCCCGGGGTTACGCAATGAAGGGCAACCGGATCGCGATCGCGACGGACCGGGACACGGACGTGATCGAGGTGCACCCGCCATCGCGCGGGTCGGTGAGTCTGGGCGGCCTGACGGAGGAACGGTTTCCGCCGACGCCGGCGCAGGGTCAGAAATGAGTTTCCCAATGTTGACTAGTTGTGGTCCGTTTTGGAGAAAAAATTCAAAATTATTCGTTGATTGATTTGAGATAGATACCAACCGAGGGAAATTTCAATTTATTCGATGGCGCCAATCTGCCTGAGAATACTGATATAATTCGTTTGAACAACTCGCCTTTCATGCGCATCGATGTAGCTGTTATGAGCAATGTAATTCCGGCATTCTCCCATTTCGTTGATCTTTACTGTGATCCATTCTACGGAAGGGAAATATGCCCCAAATATACTCCAATTTAAGGAAATTATTGAGCCGAGCTCTTTAAAGTCGAGATAAAAAAGGTAAGAATCCCCTCGGACACTCAGCCATTGGTGTCTCTGTTCCTGTTGCTTTTTTTGTTCTATCCCTTTTCTAATTGAGCTCGAGATCTTAATCTGATCCTCAGTATATCCCTCTCCAACTGCGTTTCTAAATACCTGATCAATGAACAATCGCAATGAATTCTCAATACAATAGAGGATCGAATAAACCTCCGCCATCTCCTTACCTTTTTCCAAGATATCTTCGGGTAGAATCGAGCGAGAGCCGGCTGCAGTATTCTGAATTACTTCCGAGATTTCTTCTAGAAAAGACTCGTCATCCTCAACTGACTCAAGTTGCGGAGAGAAATACACAGAGCCTATGTCATAACCAACTTCAGGTGGAATGACTTCATCGCAGTAGGTGGCCAATTTTTTCTTGATTTCCTCGGTCACCTGACTCATTTTTTCAACGGAAATCCGAAAATTGACTTGGGTATAGAAACCATTCCATCTTCTACCTGACTTCCGGAAAATTAAGCGCATAGTCCCATCTTCTCCAGAATAGTCCTTT
>CAZVYK010000097.1:0-1979 GCA_964630915.1 uncultured Caldisericales bacterium
CTCAGGAGTTTCATACATATGCTCCGATAATCTTTCTGTCACATAAAAATTATTTTTTATATTATCTGGCATAATTCATCTCCGCAAATTTTTTAATCTTTTTTGTTACCCTCTCTATATTTTTCAATTCGTGTTCCCATATAACCAATGTTTTATATCCGAAAGGCTTAAAAACTTTTGCTCTATCTTTGGTATAGCTTTTCTCATGCCAATAATCTCCTGCCAGTTCTATAATCTTTTTCTGGCCATTGACATTTACAAAATCAGGATTTTTACCGTTAATAATCAAAGAGAAATCACCAGTAAATTTCCATTCATTCGGATAAATGACATTTAACAAATTCAAAATAATTGTTTCTGGTTTATTCGGATGAATGTGTAAAGATTTGTGCATAGACTTCAACCTCTTTTCAATAGTCCCTTTGGGTTGCTTCTTACCTAAATTTGCAAGAGACAATTTATATCTATGTTCTTTGGACAGAGAAATTCCCTTTTTAGCTTCAGACACTCTTTTATTCCATTCTTCTGTATGAACTACTTTTCTCAAAGAGATACTTCGTTTTTCAATATCTTCTTGAGAATGTTTTTTTCCTGTTAAAGACATTGCCATTTTCTTTATAGCATCAGCAGATAAATTTAATCCATTGGCAGTATTATGATGATTTACAAACTGCCTATTAGAAGCAACTAATTCCCCGCACCCACATTCACAAAGATGATGATTTAGTATCGGTTTTGGGTATTTACGAGTATTATGCCCAGACACAAATCTTCGTCCTTCTGCTACTTTCATTCCACAACCACATCGGCAATAATTACCTTCAGAAGTTTCATGCATGTGCTCCGACAATTGCTCTGTGGTATAAAATCGTTTCAGTTCCATTTGTTCATCCTTTTTAATTAGCTCATGCTTCCGCTTCTGGATGCCCCTGCTGCGCCCATCGCTCCTGCCTTGGTTTTTGCTGCGGCAATGTTTTTCGGTTTGGTGGGGTCAACCGCTTCATCTTCAGTCCTCGGATCACTTTCAAATTCCTGCATCCATTGTTGAAGTATCTTTCTTGCTTCCAATGGAGAAAGATCAAACATCTGTTGCAAGAAAGGAGCAGCACTAAACATATTCGTTTTACCGGACTTTCTCAATTTATCCAGAAAGGTTTTGTATTTGTCTTCTAGCATGTCCTTGGTTTTGGAATCTTTTACAATCACCCGACCATTTTTGATTTCCTTTATTTTGCTTGCAAGCATCTTATCTCTCCTTTATTGAACTGGTATTTGTCCTGCGCTTATCTTTATAAAATCAGCTTTTCTCATTCTGATGATACTTCCATTGTGAAATACCTTATGCGGCCATTGGACATCATCTATTCTAATCAATGGTCTGGCGTAACAACGGCAATTAAAAATTTCTCCGGGATGATAACTGCCATAATCTCTTTTCTGATGGTCAAGCAATTCAGGGTTCGGGGCGTCATCCCATGATACAAGGACCTGATCCATCAACTTATGGGAACTGCGAACTCTGATGTCGTGCGTTGACCTCCAGACATACCAGCCCATGCCCAATGCTTCAGACCTTGCCCTTGTCAGGCCCGTGGTCATTTTCGCTGTTTCAGTGCGAGCAATCAATTTTGCCCTTGAGCGCATGGTATCGGGAAGTTCACCAATTGCCATAACAATATCTGTTAAACCTTCTGCCCGTTGTGCTCCCATCTTTATATTTTCCAACACAATTTTTTCAATTCGCTTTGCAGCATTTAAAGGGACAGATTTAATCAACTTCACATTATCTTCCATGTATTTTTCAAGAAGGGGTTTGATTGGAGCTTTCCCCATCTCAATACGCAAATATTTTGAAATCATCTCACTCTGCTTTTCCCATTTCCTTTTGGAATCCGAATTCAGGTTGTAAATAATTCCACCTATCTTTCCTTTTGCCCAGTCCTTCAGCCTCTCCGAATAGGACTGCAGCTCCTTGATCA
>CAZVYK010000098.1:0-1965 GCA_964630915.1 uncultured Caldisericales bacterium
TAATTTTGCCAGAAGTTTCCACTTTCAGCTGGTACTATTTTACGGGAGGGTTACCAATTCCAACTCATGTTGTCTCAAATCATTGACACATTCCGAGTTAGCTTCAACGTTTACTTACAACCTGTTATCCACTCCAAACATCTCGTTTGATCGAATTGCTCTAATATAACATCTGGTTCTTGCCACCGGATTCGCTCAATACCTTGTTGTCGGACATGCATCAAGAAATCACCCTCGGTTTCAAATCCTAACTCAGCTTGACCTGGGATCAGAATAAACCAATGTAATTCTTTTTCCACTCGAGATTTACCCGTTAATAGAATTGTTTTGGAATACGATGAATACGCCAAGATAACTCCATCCACTACCGCTATCTTTTCAACATTCAAGATATCTACGAGACTCAAGAAATTCCTATCAGACACATCTACCTTCATTACTGGAATACTCCAGCCATATTCATCATTGATATTGATCGCATAATATGGTTCCAACAAAGGAAATCGCAAGTAATCCCATCGGCTGCTTTCTTGGTAGAACGACTTATTACCATAGTAGTCGTACAGAAAATAACCAAAAGGCAAGATACAGCAAACGAGGAGAGAAACCGCAAGGAACAGTAACATGGTTTGCAAAGAATACAAACGTTTATTTCTCATTTCTTATTTTCCCTCTACCGTGGTACTACCGTTGGTTTCAGAGTTGTTGCATTCCATTGTGCCATGACTTCCATTTCAGTTGCACCCAAAAGATCATGCCACACCCCTCCCGCGACCCAGGTTACATAATTGTAAAGTTTTCCTCTCCATGTTGCATTTCTTTTTGGATCATCCCAAGCTGGTCTTAGATCGAGCACGTCTTTTACGCTGTAAAAGAATATTATTTCACCTGTTGCACTGACCAGAGCATAAACATGCACCCGGGCTGCTCTTAGTGCCCAAGTTTGACTATGCATAGCGTTTTCGATCATGCTGCTAGTGCCCATTTCCCCAAACGTCATGGAAAAAGGAGAAAACTCCACAATAAAGGACTGTTTCCCATACTGGGGGTTAGCCATTAACTCTTGAACGAGTTTGCCTTGCTGGGCACGCACTGTAGTATCTTTGCTTATGTCTTCTAGAAGAGGATCATCAATAGGCACTGGACCCTGTACGCCATTTAGTGCAAGTATCATCAGATCGAGAACAGAGCCACAAGAATGATTAGTCCAACATGAATTAGGATAACCATAACCAGTAGGGAATGGGTCATGTCCACTTGGGTCGATATATTTTAAGGGATTGTATCTGGAATATAAATATCGATTCCAGTCAAGTGTGTTGTACTGGTCGGGTATAATAGCGTCTGGCTGGGAGAATTGGGTAATATAAGGGTCGTAAAAACGGGACACGTAGTCCATTAACCCGATGCCTGTTTGGCGTTGGCCTGTATAGCGGTGGTCTGTGGGGGTGTTATTCCAGACGTAGCGCAGCTCGCCCCACGGTTTGTATCTCAGTTCGCTCTCCCTATCCCCGGTGCTCCCGTTGGCCGTGATCGCAGTCGAACCCAGGTGATCTCCCAGCAGCCACTTCAGATCCGTAGCCCCGGTTCGCATCGCCACCCGTTGAGAACCGGCGAAGTAATATTTCACCATCGTGCTCGTCGAGCCGCGCCACTCGAAGTAATTCCCGATCGTCGTCACCGTGCGGCTGCCATAGGCTTCGATCTCCACCCAGTGATTACCGGCGTTCGAGGTATTGCCGTTCGACCAGTCGCGCACGTAGCGCACGCTGCGGGCGGTGAAAGTGTGCGTCTTGCCCGCCGCCGTCTCGGCGTACTCACCCGATACCGCGCTGTCGAAGACCGTGTACCAGGTCGAACCGTCAGCGCTCACCTGGGTCTTGGTGTTGTGGTAGGTGCGCCCATCGCCTGCGTAATGCCATATCTTGACCTTATCCACCGTGTAGATCGCGCCCAGGTCGACCT
>CAZVYK010000099.1:0-1961 GCA_964630915.1 uncultured Caldisericales bacterium
AAAAAAAATTCATCATACAAATCACGTCGCTTTGCAGAATTAGAATACCTTATCTGTTTGCTTTACCATTGAGGTATTACTGAGTGTCTGGCAGGTGTGTGTATGGAGCGAAAATGTATTCTCCTGATTACCTTTATTCTCATTGTATTTGGTATATTCACGTGTAATGTATCAGGGAATGGCGACATTGTTTTAGGAAACATAACGGGGTTTAAATCATTTGATTACAATCAGAACGGTCAATTAGATGGTAATGGATTTCTCCTACCAAATTGGACTATTAATCTATATCTTGGGGGTGTTTTGAATAAAACAACGACAACCGATGCATTTGGTTACTATAACTTCTCTAATTTGGATAGAGCTTTTACTTACGTTATTACTGAGGAACTTCAGGATGGCTGGCACAACACCTCTCCAAATAGTTATGAGGTTAGTTTTGATAAGATAATTGGCCCCCCAGATTATGGGGAAAATGAATTTAATGCGACCGAAGAGGACCTTGCCTCACGGATGTGGAATCTGCCATATGATGACTCCCGGGTATGGCTTGGATTTAACCATCGCATTGGCGATGGGACTGGTACCAAAGATGAGGAGATAAAGATTTTTGAACCGCTTGGGAACTGGAATCCCGGGGCATCATCGGATAGTCTAAGCAGCGGGGATAATATTGACTGGACAAATAATGATTACCTATTATTCAATGATACATGGAACCCAGCATTAAGTTATCCAGCAAGCGTTACGGTCAATAGTATAACGAATTCTCAAACAAGCGATCCAAGTAGCACTCGGTCGAATTCCAGGCCTATACGCGACATCGTCATCCGGCTACATAGTGAAAATGCGGACTACAGAGTGGAAGTGGACGAACTCACACTCTTGCAGGGGACAATTTCAGTTCCATTGAACATCACTCACCTAAGCTGGAATGGTTCAACGGCATCAGCAGGACAGGATTTTTACCGGGTTGTCCGGGCAGGAACTATTATTACAGATGAACCAGGAGGACAGGATATTTCAACTCACGGTTTCTCGCTTACCGGTAAGATCAAGTTTGCCTGGACTGGTAAGACGCCAACAGGCAACAATCTCAAGATGGATGTGTATGTCGGGAGATTCCAGGTTTATTCAAATGATACGATAATCAGGAACTTTGCCAACCACATCAATGGCACGGTGAGCGGGTACAAACTGGATACGGCAGGGGTTGGACTTCCGAACTGGAATATCACATGCACAAATGAAACCCTCAGCGTATTTGAATACAACGTGACTAACGAGAGCGGTTATTTTCTTATTCGTAATATTCCCCCGGGGTATTTCCTCCTCAATGAATCAGGTGGTGATCATCCGGGATGGACAGCCGTGCCTGGGGAAGGAAACCGCACCATCTATACGGACCTGAGCAGCCTGCCCGATTCGCTGAATCTTGTGAACCAGAACTTCACAAATCAGGAAATCCCTTCGGTCGGGAATATTTCCGGGTATAAATTCCAGGATGTATACGGCAATGGGACATTCCTGGTATCACTGGCGAACTGGACGATCTCCCTGGTGAACAGTACTTCGGGGTCTATACTGAATACTACTACTACGGCCGGGAACGGCTTCTTCAATTTCACACAAGTGCCAAACGGGACATACTACCTGAACGAGACACTCCAGTATGGCTGGAGGAATACCAGTCCTGCAAGCTACATTGTGTCCATCACTTCTGATGGAGAGGAAATCGTCAGGAACTTCACTAACGAGCAGTATCTTGCGAATATTACAGGAATAAAATTTAACGACGGGAACTACGATGGGATATTTGAGGAAGATATCGAGCCGGTCATTGAAGGGTGGAATATTTCGGTATATTTCAAGAATAGCACCTATATTGACTCACAATTCACCGATTCAGACGGGATGTACAACTTTGGCGGCCTTGACAAAGAAGAGGAGTACATTGTCCA
>CAZVYK010000100.1:0-1953 GCA_964630915.1 uncultured Caldisericales bacterium
AGACCCCCTGGGTCAACCGGGAGGGCCCCTTCATCTATGCCGTCTTCAATAAATAATTAAAGGCCAATATGGGAGAAAAACAATGAAAAGAGTATTGAGGCCAGGCTTGACATTGTTTTTTTACACGGTGCTCTTAATAAACGCTACTCAATTATGGTTATATTCCGAGGTGGCGGTGGAGGAGGTGATACAGGCCGGGAGGTATGTATTCTACCGGGACCATGCTGACCCGCATAAATATTACTATGTGCCCGGGGAGCCACGGCTGGCGACCAAGAGGGACGGAACGCCGGAGTTTAGCTTTATCAAGTACACCAAGACCGACAGCACGACGAAGGGCGGGGTGCTGCATTTTCTGGTGACCTGGGGTTTTACCAGCGGTGAGTTAAGCTCGGCCGAGTCGGCCCTCAAGGGTATAGACCCTCAGGCTAAACTGGCCGGGCCGGTGCCATTCAAGGAAGCGACCTTCCAGGTGATTTCGGCCACTGCCGGGAAGGATGGGATATTCAATCGTCGGATAGTTGGGGAGGGCAAGGCGCCGGTGCTGCCCGGTCAGAAGGCCGCGGTGTCGATAGCGCTGACCGAGGAAGGGGCATCGCTGCTCTGGGAATCTTTTAAGAATCCCACCTCAGACGTATCGGTGCAGTATGTGCTTAAATTTTCGGGGATAACGCCGGCCTTCCAGGCCAAGCTGAAGGTGGACTGGGACAAGGTTTATACCCAGCACGACATCAAGGCGGCGGTGGAGGGGACGGTGAAGGTGGTGAAGCTGCGGGCCGACCTGGGAGCGACGCTGGAGGAGCTGAGGCAGAAGGGAGCGATTCAGCTGGAGGTGGTGGGAGAGAACGAGAACATGCAGAAGCTGCTGGAAACGGCCTACAACCACATCCTGCAGCTGATGTGTGACAAAGTGCCGACTGGAACCGGTACAGCTGCGCCCGCGACCCATTCCTATCTCTGGCTAAGAAAAATCAATGAACTTAAGTATTCCTGGAGTGAAGGTTTAGCCAGCGACTTCTCTAAATTGGATATCAGTTTTATAGACCTTAGTTCTTCAGCCCGAGAAGCAGGGGGTCCAAGGATTAGCTTTTTTGAACAATCCCAGGGCCAGCAGCCCATTTGCGATAGCCAGAGTCTGGAAAGGTCTAACAACCACGCCAGGACGGCTCTGGCCCTTTACCGGGTTCAGAAATATGACCAGGCCATTCATTATTATGAATTGGCCTATGAAGCCTGCCCCAGGCCAACCTTCTTGTTCTCGATTGGCTGGATCCAGGCATATAAATTGCTCAATACGAATTCTGCTGTAGAAAAGTTTCAACAATTCCTGGAGAAGTCAGCCGGGTATCCAGGTTTGACCGGCCTTCGCCAGGATGCCCAGGATTACCTAAATTTATACAGAGATGCCCACGCTGCCCTGGTTGAAATTCGAAGCCTGCATGAGCAGGGAAAGTATTATGAGGCCCTGGCATTAATCAGAGATTATTCTGAAAGGATCCCCAATCCTCTCTGGCAATTTAATGCGGCCCTTTGCTATACGGATTTGGGCGAGAAAACCAATGATGTCTTACAGCTGGCCAAGGCCAGGGCCGTCTTAAATGAAGCCTTTAACCGGATGATGGTTCGAGAGGACGAATACCAAGAATTAAGGTTAGATTGTGAAGCTTTATCAGAAAGGATAGAGGCCAGCATCAAGAGGATACAGGCTGCTACGGGGCAGCCCGGACAGATGCAGCAGGCCGATCAGGCTACGGCCACAAGGGCCGAGCAGACAGGTGCGGTCAGGAGCAGCGAGGAGGAGGCCCGCCGCGCCCGGAGGCAGCAGGCCCAGAGCGGAGGCCAGTCAACCGGTCAGCAGGCCCAGCAGGCACAGGTAGAAGGCGCTACGGCCACTGGTGCCCAGCAGCAGGCGACTACCGGGGCGGAGAGGGCGACTACGGGGACGCAGGCCGG
>CAZVYK010000101.1:0-1952 GCA_964630915.1 uncultured Caldisericales bacterium
GCCGCACGTTTACCAGCCTGGAGGATCTCAACCACCAAGCCCTGGCGTGGTCGACCGTGCGGATGGAACAGCGGCCGCAGGGCAAGGCCGGCCTCATTCCCGCCCAGGCCTTCGAGCACGAACGCCAGTTCCTGAGGCCACTGCCCCGGCACCTCCCGGCACCTTATCAACTGTTGGATCGTTCCATCGACGAATACGGCTTCGTCGCCCTCGACGGCAATTACTACGAAGTGCCCGGCACCGGCCGGGGACAGGTCCAGGTGTTGCGCTACCTCCATCACGTGGTCCTGTGCCAGGATCGCCGCTCGGTGATCCAATACGACCTTTTGCCCTGGGGCGTGAAGAACCAGACCGTGCGCGCGCCCGGCCAGCCGGCGCGCTATCGTCCCCGCCATCTCCAACGCTCCAGTCACGAAGAGGAAAAACGTTTGCGCGCCCTGGCTCCGGAGGTGGCCGCCTACGTCGACTTCATCCTCGGCACCCCGGGCCTGTTGCGTCACCAGTTCCTGCGCCGGCTCTGGGCGCGCCACCAACGCTGGGGCAGTGCGCTCTTCGGGCGCACCGTGGAGCGGGCCCACCGCTACCACATCACCAGCCTGGAGACGCTGGAACGGATCGCCCTCTTGCTCCTGGACGACACCGCGCTGCCCGAGCCCATGGTCGACCCGGATCTGGAAAAACGGCCCGCCTATCAGGAGGGCTCCCTCACCGACACGCCCGACCTCTCGCGCTATGATGACTGACACGCTGGCTGGGCAGTTGAAATACCTCCGCCTGCCGGGCTTGTTGGCCCGCTGGGACGAGCACTTGAAAGCCGCCGCCCAATCCAATCTCTCGCATGCCCGGTTGCTGACTCGCGTGATCGAGGAGGAATACCGGCTCAAGTGTGACCAGGCCCGTCAGCAGCGCCTCAAGCTGGCCAAAATCCCGGAGAAGCTCGTTCTGGATACCTTTCCCTTCGATCGCCAGCCCAAGCTCAACAAGAAGAAGATCCTGGCCCTCTACGACTCCATGGCTTTCCTCAAGGACAAACAAAACATCCTCTGGATGGGCGGCACCGGGGTCGGTAAGACGGGATTGGCGACGGGCTTCCTCATCCAGGCCATCGAGCAGGGAGCCCGCGGCCGTTACGTGCTCTTTGCCGATCTTTTGCACGAACTGCACCGCTCCCAGGCCGACCGCTCGCAGGCTCATGTCCTTCGTCGCTATCTCAAATACGATATACTTTTGGTGGACGAAATTGGGTATGTCGAAGCCGAGCCCGCGCAAGTCGGCCTCTTCTTCACCCTCCTGCAGAAACGCCACCGGCAGCGCTCGACCCTCATCACCTCCAACCTGGGGTTTAGCGAGTGGGCGTCCTTCCTGAAGAACCCCCATCTGACCGCCGCCTTGATCGACCGGCTGACTGAGTCCAGCCACGTCTTCAACATGAAAGACTGCGTCAGCCTGCGCACCAGGATGACCGAGTCGTGAACTGGCGCGCCCGAGCCGAGCGCCTGCGCGCCCTCCCGCTGCCGCTCGTCCTGGGGGCATTGGAGGCCACCCCCGATCCCGGTGACCGGGCCAAGTGGCGCACCGCCCGCGGCGTGCTCTCCGTCACCGACGCCAAGTTCATCAACTGGAACCAAGGCGTCGGGGGCGGCGGCGCCATCGACTTGGTGATGCACGTGCAGCAGCTCGGCTTTGGCCAGGCCCTGCAATGGTTGGAGGAGCGCTTTGACCCCGGGTCGCCGGTCCAACCCGGCTTCCGCCCGGCACCCCGGGTCCTGACGCTCCCGCCTTCCTCCGTGCACCACTGGCCCCGCGTTGAACGTTACCTCATCGAACAGCGGCGACTCCCGCGCCCGTTGCTCACGCCGCTCGTTCACGCGGGGATCATTTACGCGGACGCACGGGCCAATGCCGTCTTCCTATTGGGCGACACCCCAGCCACCGCGGTCGGCGCTGAACTG
>CAZVYK010000102.1:0-1927 GCA_964630915.1 uncultured Caldisericales bacterium
AAGCAAGCCCTCAACGGACAACGGCGGTCACGTGGGAGGAGAGCTTCCCCTGGTTTCGGGGATCCGGCTTCGCCATCGTTACGGCGGATCATGGCGTATTTGTGCGTGCTAGTGGGGCTGATCGAAGGGCGGCGGGTCGAGCGCTGGGAGGTGATCGGGATGCTGGAGCGGACGCGGAGACAACACCGCATGGTGCGCACGCGGCGGTTGGATCAGGGTGTGGCTTGGTTCAATGAACGACCGCCCTGAACATCCCCAACGCCCTTCGAGCCCCACCGCACTGGTGGAGGTGGCCCAGTTGGATCTTCGTTACGAGGGCTGCCGACTCAAATCGCCGGCGGCGGAGGCCCGGCTTTTGTCGGCGATCGCCGCGGGCGGTATCCAGGAGCCGTTGCAGGGGGTGGAGGTCGCTGGCGTGCGAATCCTGCTCAACGGCTTCAAGCGCCTGCGCTGCGCCCAAAAGCTGCATCTGGCCACGGTGCCGTTCGTGGCGCTGGCCGCGGACGAAACGTCTGGCATCGTCTGTCTGTTGCGCGCGGCCAACGATCATGCGTTGTCGTTGCTCGAACAGGCCCGGTTCCTCGATGAGCTCAAGGGTACGGGCGGCCTGAGCCTGGCCGAGATCGCCCAGCAGGTCGGGCGCAGTCCGGCCTGGGTGAGTTTGCGCCTGGGCGTGCTGGCGGAACTGAGTCCGCTGGTGCGCGGTGCGCTCTTCGAGGGGACCTTCCCGGTTTACTCCTACCTCTACACGCTGCGGCCCTTTAGGCGTCTAAAGGGCGCGGCGGCGATCGACGAGTTCGTGGCGGCGTTGCGCGGCAAAAAACTCAGTGCCCGGCAAATTGAGCAGTTGGCGCACGGGTTTTTCCGCGGCCCGGAGTCATTGCGGGAGCAGATCCGCCAAGGGCATCTGAGCCTGCCGCTGCAGCAGCTCAAGGAGTTGCCTGAGGATCTGGACGGCTGCAGCGAGTTTGAACGCGGGGTGGTCGTGGATCTGGAGCAGGCCCAGAAGCTCTTGGTTCGCCTCATGACCAAGAGCGCCGATCCCCGCCGGCTCTCCAGCCGTCCGTTTCGCGCCCAAGCCCATTTGCTGTGCGCCGGGTTGCTGTCCCGGTTGCCCGGCTTCACCCAAACCATCCAAAGACTCCATGATCACTGCGGACACACGTAAAGCGGTCTTCCTCTTGCATCAGGAAGGCGTCCCCAAGCGGGCCATTGCCCGTCAACTTCGTTTGAGTCGCAACGCGGTGCGGTGGATCATCACCCAGTCCGGGCAGATGCCCCCGCCCATTCGCCCCCCGAAAGTCGTGCTGGATGCGGACCTCTTGCGCCAACTGCACCAGGAGTGTGAGGGCTACGCTTTTCGGATGACCGAAAAGCTGCGGGAAGAACACGGCATTAGCGTCAAATACTCGACCCTGACGCGGCATCTGCGGGATCTGGGCATCACGGGTCCGAGCCCGGCGCGCTGTCAAAAAGTGCCCGACGAGCCCGGAGCCGAGATGCAGCACGACACCAGCCCGTTCACGGTGCTGGTGGGCACGCAGCGGCTCCGGCTCCAAGCCAGCCTGCTTTATCTGCGGTACTCCAAGCGCCGGTATCTGCAGTTCTACCCCGTGTTTGACCGCTTTCACCTGAAGTGCTTCCTGCATCTGGCCTTGATGCATTGGGGGTATGCACCGCCGGTCTGTGTCATCGACAACACCAATCTGGCGCGCTGGCGCGGGCTGGGCGCCAACGCGGTGATGGTCCCGGAGATGGAAGTCTTCGCTCGGGGCTACGGGTTCAAGTTCCTGTGCCATGCGCCCAAACATTCGGATCGAAAAGCAGGCGAGGAACGCAGCTTCCTGACCGTCGAAACGAACTTCATCCCGGGCCGCACGTTTACCAGCCTGGAGGATCTCAACCACCAAGCCCTGGCGTGGTCGAC
>CAZVYK010000103.1:0-1914 GCA_964630915.1 uncultured Caldisericales bacterium
TATAAACTGACGAATTAAATAAATAAAAAAGGAACTGCTGACGCGGTTCTTTTTTTATGCCCAGAACTAGGCTTCGCGAGCCGAAAAGCGGTGTTACCCTGCCGCCTGTTCTGGGTTTTTTATTGAGGGTTACGCCGAGAGGATAGGTGATAATATGGGCGCGATAACAATTGATTCTGATTTCCAATCCCTACTGATTCCCTTAACAAGTGACGAGTACCAACTGTTAGAACAAAGTATCATCAACGAAGGTTGCCGCGATGCAATCGTCCTCTGGGATGGCATTATTATTGACGGACATAATCGGTACGCAATATGTACCAAGCACGGAATAAACTACAAGACCATTGAGATGAAGTTCGCTAACCGTCAGTCGGCAAAGACCTGGATCATACTTAATCAACTTGGGCGAAGGAATATATCAGCGTTTTTAAGGGTTAAATATGCGGTTGATTATCTTAAGCCCCTAATTGCTGAGAAGGCGAAGGCGAAGCAGAAAACAGATGGTAAAGATTTAGGCGGGACCCTTTGTCAGAAATCTGATAAAGGGGTTATTCATACCACTAAAGAACTAGCACTAGCCGCTGGTGTTAGCCATGATACGGTCCATAGGGTCGAGAAGATATTAGAGAAGGCTCCGAAGGAAGTAATAACAAAGCTGTCTACAGGCGATATTAGTATAAACCAAGCATATCAACAGGTGCGACAAGTTGAAAAAGTTAAGGAACTTAAAAGACCCCATGTTACCAACAATTCAGGTAATAATGAATGGTATACGCCTAAAGAATATATAGAGATTGCCTATAAAGTTATGGGCAGTATTGATTGTGACCCAGCTAGCAGTGATGTGGCAAATAAAATAGTGCAGGCCAAAACATTCTACTCAGAGCAAGAGAATGGGCTTAATCAGACATGGAATGGGAATGTGTGGATGAATCCTCCATATGCCCAACCGCTTATAAGTCTATTTGCTGATAAATTAATTCAAGAATGGAATAGCGGCAATATAAAACAAGCGTGTGTGTTAGTTAATAATGCCACTGAAACAAACTGGTTTCAGACGATGGCGCAACGGGCAAATGCCATTTGGTTTATTAAGGGTCGTATAAAGTATCTCGACAATACCGGAACACCTGCCAACACACCACTTCAAGGGCAGTGTATTTTATATTTTGGCGATAATATAAACCGTTTTAAGCAATACTGTGGCGGTTTAGTCTGTGAGGTGTAATATGAGTGAACGAGGCACTATATTGCATCCGGAACGGATAAAACAAGTGATAAGGTATGAGGGGATTAGATACGACACAATAACGCCAAGCGATATAGATGGTTTTATTGAGTATAAAGATAAGGGATGGATTATTTATGAGGTGAAGGGTAGGCATAAAGAAGTACCATATGGGCAAAGGTTAGCACTTCAGAGATTCGTAGAGGATACTAAAAAAGCGGGTAAATCGTCGATAGCAATTATTGCGGAACACGATATTACGGATCCTACTGAAGATATTATATTAAGTCAGTGTCATGTTAGAGAAGTATATCCATCCGATGAGTTACTATGGCGACCGACAGTAAGACCATATAACTTAAAAGAATTAACAGACACCTATATAACATATGTGTTAAAGGGTTGTTATTAGCCTCCCGGATGTCGGGGGGCTTTTGTTTTCAGGTGTGGCCAACCCGGCGACCATAATACTGACGTTATGTGTATGGTCCTTGATCACACAGCCGGGAGCCAAGGGAATGAGGCGCGATGATAAGCCTGGGGTGGGGGCGATTCGCGATTATCTGAGGTGAGATTGATATGCCGATTAAACCATTTAGGCCGTGTAATCAGATGGGCTGCCCCGAACTGATTAGGGACGGCCGGTACTGCGAGCGGCACAAGAAGGAGAAGCAGAAGCAGAT
>CAZVYK010000104.1:0-1910 GCA_964630915.1 uncultured Caldisericales bacterium
TTTTGACAATGTTAAAGTTCAGTCAATTCAGGCTTTTCATGCCTGAGCAGTTACAGTTAATATATATATGGAATCAGCCCATTTATTCGTACAACTCTTATAATCCATTCAGTTACGAAGTTCAAACAATCGCCCCCACAGGTGCCACTACGAATTTATCTGTACCAGCCGAAAGCGAGATTGCTGCATTTTCTTCAGAAGGACAATTTATTGCTTATACTGCAAAGTCAGGGGATAAACCCCTGGAGATATGGATTTCTGATATTAACCTATGTCAACCAAAAATGTTTTACCTGGATCAAGAAGGTTGGATTACAGAGCACCCGTCAGAAAATTACTCTGGAGAGTTTCTATGGGGGCCAGGTAACAAAACTGTCATCTTTCGAAGTATCGTTAAGGAAAAACATCTTATTGTTATTAACGTTGAAACAGGAAAGACTTATTTTTGGCAAGGGCTATGCAATGAGATCGTGCAACTAAATGATTTACTAGAATACTCTCTTGGATGTCCTTTAGATAATTCATATGCTATTATTAAGTGGGATGGGTCTGTCACATTTCTACCTACCCCTCCCAAGGTTTTTCGTGAAAGTGTTATTGATTGGTCCTTTTCACCGAGCGGAGGCACCGTAGCTTATATAGATATTAATTTCGATATTTTTATAAGGAACCGAGTTGGCGAAATTGCGAAATTGCCAATTGCATGGGGGAACAAGTTAGAGAAGTCCTTTTATCAATTTAGCCATCAAAATAGTCTGCATTGGTCTAAAGATGGTGATATGTTACTTGCTTTTGGTTTGGATGCTATAAATACATATTGTCCATACACAAAGAATGAAACGAGCGAAATAGAAAAACAACCTTGTTGGATATTATTTGATAGCCGGTCTAATCAAGTCACTTGGTCTTTACCCAGAAATCTTGTTGAAGAGCTTGGGCTTGATTGGGAGAATATTCGAGTAGGGGAATCCGCTGCACTTTCACCGGATAGTGGCTACGTTTTAGTTCAAATACTCTCGGAAATAGGCAATTATTTTACCGTCTTTTCACTATCCACAAATGAAATGATTAGCAATAACAGTTTTTATGGTTACCGCTTGGTCTGGCCCTTCCAATAACTGCAAAACCCAGTTGCATCCCTGTGCCCTGCCTCTCTGAGATAGTCTACCCGTCAAGATGAAGTCTGGAGACCAATAACAAGGCAGCCAGCATTGAGATTTGAATAGCTTCAGGAAGCGAGAGACCGGCACATTAACGTGGCTCTTCCGCATATTTGATATTGTTGTCAAACCCCAAAACCGACAAAAGATTCTGAAAATATGAGCGAAAATGGGTAAGATTAGGTGTGAGCAAATATATTAGTCAGCGAACGGTACAAATAGTATTAGGAGTGCTGTTCGTGCTCTTAATATCATCGTGTGCTAAATCCACTCCTCTACCAATGGATAGTATGCCCGCGATTGGGATTCCAATGGATAAAATGAACTCCCAGTTTCGTATAATAGCGCCACAGGGTTGGAATTCTTATAAAATTAAGACTGGTGTAAGCTTGCTTGTCCAGGTTCTATCAGATGAACCTATTGCATTCAAAGGCGATCTGGGTGCCAGGATGTTTATTTACCAAAATGGGGAGTGGATAGAACTTAAGAATCGAATCCTTGCTAGCAACTATGAAACATGGGGAATAAGAATTGCTCAACTGGAAAAGGACCAGGCTGCGCGAGTCGTAGACACTCATTTGGCGCCATTGGTTCCCGATCCTACCAGGGTGACATCCATCAGAGTTATCGCTGTTGGTAATATCTACAAGGATGGCCAGGTTACTGAAGAACAAACTGCTGCCTATGTAGATGTAACGCTCAGGCCATAACTGTGTGTTGCTGGCTGTGGAAGAGCTTGCCCAGGGCGAT
>CAZVYK010000105.1:0-1907 GCA_964630915.1 uncultured Caldisericales bacterium
TAGGATATCAAGCACTCGCCTTTAATACCACAGGAACTTATAATACAGCATTAGGATATTTAGCAGGTCGTTACACCTCTGCTACTGCGGCAAATGCAACCTCACTTAATTCAGTTTACCTCGGCTATGATATTCGTTCAAGTGCAGATGGTAATACCAATGAAATAGTCATCGGAGCTTCAGCTATTGGGAATGGTTCTAACACAGCAACCCTCGGAAATACCAGCGTAACCGGCTGGTATATGGGAGCGACAAAACTGATCGGTGTACAGGGTGCAGCGGTGGCTGACGCAACAGGAGCAGATGACGTAGTAGCGCAGTTAAACACTCTACTCGCAAGACTGCGAACTCATGGATTGATCGCAACATAAAGGAGAAATAAAATGGCTAATGAACAGGCGTGGACAGACCGAAGAATATTACTGGAACTCTATTCAACGGTAAGACAGCATCTTAATTCAGTTGTACGGCTGAATGATCAGATACAGTCAGTCAAAGCCGCTATCCTTGCTGATCCCTTACGAACATCAGACTTCCAGAAGCTGATGCTGGAAGATCCTAACCTTACCGTACAGCAGGTTTTGGATACGATAGCAGAGATAAAGGTAATGGCCGACTATGTAAAAACAACACAATTTTATGAAGTGCCGGAGGAAATTTAAAGTGACAGAACCTGAACCGACAATGCTGGACTTGAAGATACTCTTAATGCAGGAACGCATCGCAAGGATCGAGGCGCAAAGCATCCTGATGAACAATGACTATCAAGCTGCCAAGGTAGAGTTGGAAAAACTCTTGAAAGAGAAAGAGGAAGGTTAATTAATGGATCATAACCTTGAAAGAGTTGTTTATTGGTTAGCAAAGAATTCAGATACTTAAAAAGGAGTAAAAGTTGGCAGATATAATTTACAATAATTCAGCAGATTTCATTTTTCACAATGATGAAGACATTGATACTGGTGATCTTTGGTGGATGAGGAATATTCCTGCATTAACTACCGATTCCGTATCTGATCTGACTGATGATTCCGTAACTGCCAATGGAACAATTACGGAACTGGGTGGAGAAAATTCCACTCGCAGGGGTTTTTGTTACAAGATTGGTGATACAGGTGACCCGACAATTCTTGACACCATTGTTTATAATGACGGTGATTTTAGTCTGGGTGTTTTCCTTGAAGCAATTGCCAGTTTAACTGGTGCAACAAAATATCTTATTCGTGCTTATGCTGTCAATTCAGCAGGTCTTGGGTATGGGAATACTATTTCCATCATCACCGATCTGATTTTATCGGATTCAATCGTTATTACAGATACTCTCAACAATAAAAACATTATAAAAGCTTTACAGGACAGTTTGACTCTTTTAGATTCCACCATAAAGAATATAGTGATGCCTGACATACAAGACAGTTTGACTCTTGCCGATACAATTATTAAAAACATCCAGTTGGATAAGGCTGATCTTTTGTCGATTGTTGATTCTATCGCTAAAAATATTTTTCCAGATACAAAAACAGATTCATTCATCGTTGGGGATGAGATTGCAAACAAACCCTCCTTGGGGAAAACAGAGTCAGTTATCTTCTCTGATGCCATTGACAATAAAAATATAGGATTGGTTAAAGATGACACCATTATTATTAATGATACTACCGCTAAAAATATCGGACTAACAAAAGATGACTCCTTTATTATCAATGATGACATTGTAAAGAATACCCAATTGGTCAAAACAGATTCAATCATCCTGACAGATACCCTGTATAAAAATATGATTCACCATCTCCAAGACCTGTTTGTCTTGAGAGATGATTTTTCAGCAGCCCTGATCACCAGAATAGCGGAATACTTCCGTGACATGGTAGTGGTTCCTGCGAGAGTCAGGAGTGTTTCTGCTCCTGCAA
>CAZVYK010000106.1:0-1884 GCA_964630915.1 uncultured Caldisericales bacterium
AAATAAGGGGTTTTTTGTTTTCTTTTATGAGAACAATACTAGATAAAATAGAGGTAGGGTAGTTAAAAGACCTATATCCTCTTAAAATATAAGTCCAAGTATTCTAGTTATACAGATAGGTCTACTAACTACATTGACAAACTCAAAGGGGTAGTAGGTAGTCTAGAAAAAGAGTGTGAACAGTTAGGGAGTATATTAACCTAGTTCCCTTTTTCCCTGTAATCTAGGGGTTTTGGGATAAAGTATACAAAAGAGATAGGTATCAGAAACCTTATACACTCTTTCCTTTTACCCTTTTGGTAGGGGTAGACCTTCCCATCTCAAAATCTAAATGGGTATTGTAAAAAGGTTTGAACAATCAATAAGGGAATGTCTATGTAATAAGGTTAGTAGTAGGTAGTAAATGGTATAATTAAGTAGGGAAAACACAGGTAAAAACACGATAGATAACTTATAGAGGGTAAGAAATGGGAAAATCAACAACAGAACAAAAAGCAACAAGTCAGGATAGAGGTATTATTCAGGACATAGGATACAAAGAGTTCAGTGCTATCTGTAAAGAATATCAGATAGTAGAAACAGCAACCAAAAACTTGTTAGATTTAGCCAATGATCTAAATACACCCTTGAGAACCAGAGTTGATATCTACAAATGGGTTGTAGAAATGAACATAGGAAAACCAAAGCAAATGGAAATAGGAACAGAGCAACAGGACAAAAAATTATCTGCTGGAATATTCATAGATTGGCAACAGGATAACAGATTGGAAACACTAGAAAATGAGTTAATATCTAGAGGGTTGACCAAAGAGCAAATTGACAAATTGATAGAGGATAAACTAGAAACCTATGACTAAAACAAGGTATTACAAGGGTATTTAACAAAAACAAGCCCCTTGTTAGTCCCTACAAAGCCCCATATTTCCTAGATATCTCAATATAATCAACTATATAGAACAAAATGTCATAAATAAGAAGTTCTATTCTATATCAGGACAAAAACGACACAAAAAACCACTAGAGCAAAAATATCAGTCAACTGGAAACCTCAAAAACAAGTTTTTTCAGTTTCCTAGTTTCCTATCTATTTTGCACTAGTTATAGGATATTATTGTTAAAAACTACCATTTGTAGAAGTGCTAAAAACAAGGGAAACCCTTACTAGGACATTGTTATTATACTATTATATGACCGAGTATAATTACTGTTATACTCCGTTCATAGTCAATTGGCTACACTCTTGTAAATAAATGGCTAGTCAAGAAACTTACTCATAGCAAGAACAATCAGAACAACCCTAGCCAAAAGAATAGCCAATGGAAGTCAATAATCAAGGGTATTGTCCTTTGTGTCCACTTTATGTTAAGTTGTATGTAATAAGTTAAAACTACTAAAAGGGGATAGCCAATGAGTAAACTTTTTCTAAACAGGAAAGAAGTATCAGAGTTGTTAGGGATATCAAATAGGACTATAACTAGGAAAATCAAGTCAGGGAAACTAGAAGTTATTATCAAGAACAACAAGCAACTGTTCCCAAAAGAACAATTCAAAGAGTTAGAAGTCAAGGAATTGAATGTATATGACACCCTAGTAAACTCATTAAAAGAACAGATAGAAAGCCAATCCAAAGAGTTAGAAGTCAAGAACAAACAGATAGAAGACCTAAACAGGGCATTGAATAATCAACAGGGATTGACAGGACAATTACAGGAAAGGTTGCTATTACTACCCGAACCAAAGACCAAGAAAAAGAAGTTTCTAGGGGTATTTTAGGGGGTATGGACATATTGTCAGTATTGTATATATTATATATTTATATACATTTAGAGTATAATGGGTTGCAGTTCATTAAGAGTTCATTAACTGGTATCTGATTGAGTACAA
>CAZVYK010000107.1:0-1880 GCA_964630915.1 uncultured Caldisericales bacterium
GGCACGGCTCCCGCTCCGCCACCAGCCGGGTGAGGCCGGGGCCGGCGCCCCGGACGGTCACCCCCGCCGCCGGGCGGAGGTACCGCGTCCCGTCCGGCGCCGTGCCGGCGTTCATGTCGAACCGGCCGGCGGAGAGCACCACCTCCCGATCCGGCACGGACAGCGCCTTCGCGAGCACGGCCACGTCGGTCCGCCCGTCGCAGACGATGTCCGCGCCGGCCCGGTCAGCCGGCGAGGCATCGCGGGCCGCGATCACGAGGTCCGGCATGGGACCTCCCTCATCATCTCCGCGCCGGCCGCCTCGAGGTCGACGAAGAACCGGTCGACCGCCCGGGCGAGCTCCGCCGCCTCCACCTCGTCGATCCGGCCGTCGGTCCGTGCTTGGTAGTAGACCCGTGCCTCTTCGCAGAACGACTGCACGACCGCGACGATCGCGGCCACACGCCGGTCCGCGAGCCGGATCCCGAGGCCGAACGCGCCGGCCACGGCGAGCGCGACAAGCACGATCTCCGGCCAGCCGTCCGCAACGATACTGACGCCGCCACCCGCGGTGACGGCGACTGCGCCGGCGAGGATGCCGGCGCTGATGGTCTCTTTCATTGGTCTTCCCTCCGTGAGAAGAGAGCGGTGAGGGGAGGGGTGGTGTCAGAAGTTCTATGGTCGCCGGACTATTTCTAACGTCGTTTGGATAGTTCGATCTCACTCAGGTCCCATGACGTTAAAGGAAATTATTGGTTTATTCGAGGTTCTGAACAGTATTCAAATCGAGTATCATCACTATTTGATTCGACGCACTGATGGCACGATTGATAAATAGAGGAGCATTTCCAAGCGCAATTCTATTCGAATTTCGATTCTTGAGAAAAAGAGTCACGGGGTTATTTCTTAACAAGGTGCTCCAATGCTCGATTGAGCAACCTCTTCTGATCATCATGATCAGCGATATGATGCATTTTTCGATGACAATTGGGACAGAGGGCCACAGTGTTTTCAATCGTATCCTGGCCCCCATCTGCGAGAGGAACTACATGGTGAACTTCGAGAAAAGGAGCGCCTTTCACCATGAAGGGTGCTGGACGGTCACATAATTGACACATACCCTTTGCACGTCGCCATGCATACTCCCCGACAGAGGGATCTCGATAATAATACTGTGTCATAGTTACCCGGCGTTCTGTTAGTTCACTCCGCTGCGCACTCACCCGTTCCAGAAGATCATGATCAGAGAGTTTTCGAGCTCTCTTTGTCTGTAATTCTTCACGTTTTTGGAGACTTGCAGCGCTTATTACAACCGACTCATGATCTTTGAGTCGAAGAGGAAAGATCCAGACCTTACGTCTCTTTCCATCACGGTCGGGCTGTTCTTCCGAATACGGTTTCTCAGCCAATTCGACTTCGCCGATATAGGTGTAGTAGAGAGGGCGGAAGATCTCAAACAGAAATACCTGCACCCCGTTCGTCGCAGATTCACTCAATGTCCGGTTTTGATGAGATGAGAGTGACTGATCACCACTCTGCCCCATGCCAGTGTAATGGAAAATGTCACCGATCCACCTATCGTCATAGATCGATTCGGTGTGGTTTGAGACAAGAATTAGGGAATTGGTGGTCTTCGAACGGCGCATCCCTCCTTGAGGACTGCATCTAAAAATGTCACATAATCGTTCGTTCCGGATCTCCTCTCCCGGAAGAATCTGTGGATCGAATCGCATAGAATCACACCTGATGAACAGTGATGAATTACAGCACCATCAGGAATAGGCTACCGATCTGATTCCGACAGGACTCTCTTTCGGGAGAGTGGATTTAGAACAGCGTCCGCTGCGCCTTCGCCCTCGCCGCCACCGCCACCGTCGCCCGTGCCGGCGCCGGCTCGGGCA
>CAZVYK010000108.1:0-1876 GCA_964630915.1 uncultured Caldisericales bacterium
TGTGGGACGAACGCAAAAGGAGATATACCAACAGCCCAGAGGAAATATGGCAGATAGCCAAGAGTATATATCCTAACAAACTGGCAGAGTGGGCGATAACCAGCTATGGCGAGTTGGAGTATAGGAGTAAACATCGATGAAAAAAGGAGCCATAAAAATGAGAGAGATAAATTGGCGTTATTATTTCAAAGACAGTGAGGGCAGTGTTCTAACAATAGAATTAACTATGGCCCAAATAGAGGGGGCTAAATCAGGGTGTATACAACAACTTAGAAAACATTTTAAGGACTGCGAATTACTAGACCGGGTTGAAGGTACTGGACTATTTGACAATACCGGCAAGGAGATATTTGAAAAAGACATCGTTTGTGCATACAACGGCAAATATATCGGCGAAGTAGTCTATTTTCCCCCAGAATTTGTAGTGCAAAACCTCAAGGATATGCGGCTGAATTTCTTAGAGCCTAATGGAAAAAACAAAATTAATTTTGATGTCATTGGGAATGTATATCAGAATCCCCAACTGTTGGAGGCCGAGGTTGCGCGGTTGACCAGAATCAACCAAGGGTGTGAGTCAGAGGCACATTTATATGACGATCTTCTGCGTCGCTGTAGGGCTGAAAACGCCAAACTCCGCAAGGTGGCCGATGCGGCACACGTAGCTGTAGCATATTTGCAGACACAACCAACGATACAGCATATATTGGTGCAAGCCCTGGCCGATCTGGACAAAGACCATGACTAGCCCGCTGCCGACCCTGTTCGGGTGGCACCAGACCAAGCAGCTGGACTTAGACCGGCCCGAGGGATGTGATCACGACCGCAATACGTATTACTACCGGTTGGCAGATGGACAGATGGTACTACGGGGCATAGTGCTGGGACACGGATGGGAGCATAGACAGATGGACTGGCAGGGATTGAGTTGTTATAAGCGTAAGGAGGATGACAGGATGGCAAAAAGGCAAGCACCACCATATGAGGAGTTAAGACAGGTTTTTATTGATGCTGAGTATAAGATAGATCGGGTGCGCAAAGAGCTGAAGATTAGCTGGATGGATGCCAAACAATGGCTAAAGGATGCTGGTCTGATTGATGGCTATAACAGACCTACTGATAAGGTTACGACAAGTAAGGCCCAGGCGCTGTTGGAGTCAGTCGATGCGGGGCATATCAAGTCCATGGGGTGCATCGAGCCGGAGTTGTCAGATAAAGCAACTGAGGTTGTCACGGCCCCGCTGGGCGTCGAGGTGCCGAAGTATGAGCCTGAGGACAACGACTATCTGGATGAGCCGATACCGTTTGTGGTGGGGCCCGACCCGCTGGACGCCCAGATCGACGTCATGCTGGACGCGCTGTGGGCGGAGAAACGGGCCAAGCTCAAGGCCCACCTTAAGCCGCTACTCTCAGATGCCGAGGCTTGGGATATGGTCAAGTGCATCATCGCCCGGGGGCTGGCGTAGCATGACTAACCAGGAGAAAATAAGATGGCTGAAGCGATACGTATCACTTGGGCGGCGCATAGACCATGCCTGGCAGGAGGTTGAGCGATTACGGGCACATATCGGCAAGATTACACCAACTTTATCGATGCTCCCAGCGGGCGGCGGATCTATATACAAGAGCCACGACCATGACACTATTAACCGGCTGATAGACCTGGTGGTGATGATGGACGAAGATATCAATAAGCAGGTGGACGCTCGGCTAGAGATTGATGCGGTTATCAAAGCAGTTACTGATGACCGATGCCAAGAGTTACTGACATACCGTTATCTGCAAGGGCAGTCGTTTGAGTGGATCGCTTCGGTCATGCACTATAGCTGGCGGCATACCCACCGGATACATAGTGCAGCGCTGGATATGATAGACATTG
>CAZVYK010000109.1:0-1863 GCA_964630915.1 uncultured Caldisericales bacterium
CGGAGAACGTGATGCGAGCTCTAGAGCACTCGGACCTGGAGCAGATCGCTGAAGCCGGAAGGCGGTTTGTGGAGGAGAATTTCACGTTTGAGCGCGTGGTTGAAAGGTGGAAGGAAGTGCTGGAAGCTATATGATACGTGAGTTATGAAGAATTAACAGTAGATTGGAAAGCGATCCACCCATTAGTTCGATGGGACTTATGGAACTCCGCGTAGGCGACGCTTCAGTATCACGTTTACTGTTCATTCCGATGTAGTGCCAAAATAAGACAAACGATAGCCCTTGCAACGTGGGAAAGAGGGGCTCAATGAGAACCAGATGATATTATGAACTATCAAAAAATGAATATAAAAAATTAAGGTTGATGGGGAAATGCAATTTAGTATTAAGAAATATTTAGAAAGTCCTCTTCCATTAATACTAGTATTTTTGATTTCTACATGTATTTCAGTTCTTTTAAACATTCCTGTCTATAGACAAATCTTAGGTTCTATTTTTTTGGGATTTATTCCGGGATTTCTTATTCTTTGCATAACGAAACTAGATAGACTTGAGTTGCATAAGAAGTTTGTTTTATCGATCGGGCTCAGCATTTCTTTTGTCATGCTTATGGGGCTTATAATCAACACTTTATATCCCCTCATTAGCTATGAGACGCCATTATCCCCAAAATCAATTGTTATCTCATTCACTTTTATTATGCTAATTTTGGCTGTTATTGCTAATTCAAGAGGTGGACTTATTTTTTCTTTTAAGCAATTCTATCCTAAATTTGATCAGAATGATAAGGCTTTCCTTCTCATCCCATCAATCTTCCCCCTTCTGAGCATTATCGGGATGCATCTGATGAATGCAGCAAACAACAATGCGATACTTATAATATTTCTTTTTCTAATCCCAATATATGTAATAATAATATCCATATGCCGTGACCAAATATCAGAGAAAACTTATCCTATTATAATATTCTTGATTAGTATCTCACTTGTGCTACTTTGGGGGATGAGATCAAGTCATATTATCGGTACTGATGCTCATTTAGAATATATAGTCTTTAAACAAACGTTTATAAATGAGAAATGGCAGATCCTACGAGGTTATAGTATTATTAATAGTTGTCTGAGTGTTTCCATTCTTCCAACAGCATATCAATCAATTCTTAATATAAATCCTGAATGCCTCTTCAAGGTTCTTTATCCTCTGCTTTTTTCGATATCCCCTATTGTGATATACATTATCACAAAGAATTATGCCAACAATTTCTCAGCTTTTCTAGCATCCATATTTTTCATGTCCCAAAAATTTTACATAATTACAGCAGCAAGCCCGCGCACTAATATTGCTATTTTATTTTTCGCTCTATCGATGATGATTTTGTTGCTTAGTGAGATTTCAGAAATGAATAAAAAACTTTTTCTTATTATTTTTATTATTTCTTGTATATTATCTCATTATAGCACTACATATGTTTTTTTTGTTATCTTTTTTATTGCCTGGCTTAGCATGAGGCTTATTCACAAAATTATTTTGCATCCAATAGACTTACATTCTAAAAACCCCCAAGAGAAGAATGAGAATGCGATTATTGATTTCACCTCTCAATACAAAATATCGAGGATTTCCGAATCTTTTTTTTCACTAGGAATTTTGATGATATTTTTTATTTCTTTATTTCTCTGGTTTAATATGGTTGTATCTTCGCCCTTCGACAGAGGGGTTGGATTTATTATCGAAACACTAAATAGTATGCAACATGTTTTTTTAATTGAATCAAGGGACTCCGGAATATCTGCAGCATTCGGATATGGAATCCCACATCCCGCAGTAAGATAATATCAAATCATCCTTTATTTTGGTTGATAT
>CAZVYK010000110.1:0-1858 GCA_964630915.1 uncultured Caldisericales bacterium
CATCGCAGGATTGTACGAGTGGCAGAACGGCGCGGTCACGAAATACTATGAAGGCGGGGCCATTCGCCGGACAGGTTACGCCACCGACAACGGGGCCTTCTACGTCGTGAGCGACCACTTGCGTTCGACCAGCGTGCTGGTCAACCGGGACGGGACGGTGAAGAGCCGCAACTTCTACTACCCCTATGGCGGCAACCGCGGCGGGAGCGCGTTCTCCGGGATCACGACCAAACGCTTCACCGGTCAGTATCACGAGCAAGGGCTGCCTGGCGGTGAGGGGCTGAGCTACTACAATGCGCGCTGGTACGATGCGCAAGTGGGTCTGTTCATCAGCGCGGACACGCTGGTGCCGGTGCCGCTCGCGCCGCAGGCGCTGAATCGGTTCGCGTATGTTGGCGGGAATCCGCTGCTGTTCGGCGATCCCAGCGGGCACGCGTGCGATGATGGACCACAAACTTGGGCAGCCTGCTACGGTAAGAAGACCACTAACCAAACGGTTATTCAGGCTGCCAATAGGCCAGGTGGTCCTGGAACTACAACACTTCCTCAAGCCAGGGATAAAGGACTCCCCTACCCCCCTTACTATCTATTCAACGAGAAGTATGGCTGGATTGACCGAGGGCACGCTCTACCTGGTCTCGCTTACAATGTGATCAGCTTGGTAACTCAAAAGGTAATAGATGGAGGCGGCCCCATGCCTATTCCCCCACAAGCAGCGGGCCCTTTGATCGGTGGTAAGGCCCTAGTCTACTATGAACGCACTTATTGGATATCCCCAAAAGTGACGCCTGACCAGATCGTTGGTGTGGCACTAGGTATCTATGAAGATGCAGGAAGAAGATGGGAGGAGTGGCAAGGGGGGTTTCCCATTGGCACCTCTCGGTATGCTCTGGAAGATCTCCCCTCCAACTACCTCGGTTTCGTGAGAGCCGCCAATGGATGGAGTGAGTCGTATGCGTATAGTTTTCTTGGCAAGATGAATGCTGTTGGTGCAAAGGTCCAACCTCATTGTGCGTGGGGTAATTGTCAAGGCTCTTCTCAGCCAAAGCTTCCCAACAACTATGAGCATCAACCACTTGTGCTTTCAGGAGGACAGTGGGTGCATGTTGCATGGCCAAACGAACTTCAGATCACTCCGATCTCGTCATCAGCTGACACTTGGCTTTTCCAGAGCGATGCTACCTCGGGCATCCTTGCACCTTTTCACAAAAACAAACGGTAGATTCGAAGATACGGGGATAGGACGCGGTCAAGATGAAAAAAGAGCACTGGGTTCGATACGGTATCTGCACTGTCGGATTTATTATTCACTTAGTTTTCTGGTTGTCACTTAACAAAATAGCAACAAGTTATACTAGCAAAGTGTGGACAGCAATAGCTTTGGACCCGAGCTTGACGCCTAATTATGAAGCCTGGGAGGTTGATTGGAACTATACTCTAATGGCAATAGCTACGTTACCCTTTATCTATTTGCCAACAACAGTTGCCTCTGTTATTGCTGCGTTGCTGCCAATCAGTCGAGGGAAACGACTGAGTATTGCCTTTCTGACCTTTGGCGTAGGTCTTGGGCTTGGGAGCTTGCTCTACACTGTCCTGCTAATTGCAAGTAGGTTCTAGAATATTAGTCCGGTGGCGGCGATAGCGATGATACGGCGACTAATGCCACCGACATCGACCACGAGTTGCCGGGTTGCGTGATCAGCGCCTATAAACCTATTGAAACGGTTCGGTCAGCGCCAGCTTCCTCTACGACGCCGACGGCAATTGGATTAGGGGAACCGTGGCTGGCGTCATCACCGTCTGCATCGCAGGATTGTACGAGTGGCAGAACGGCGCGGTCACGAAATACTATGAAGGC
>CAZVYK010000111.1:0-1852 GCA_964630915.1 uncultured Caldisericales bacterium
ATCCTGGTCTCCTGAAAGATATGCGTCGTTATGCGGATGGCATCTTCCAACAGGCGGGCAGGGAAGAACTGATTCCCGTATGAAATTCCCTCGCAAAAGAGTACCTCCTCATAGAAGGATACTGCTAAATATCGAGCATAACAATTATCATTTGTTGCAATTGCATCCTCTTTAAAAATTTCGCGTGATGTACATGGAAAAAATCTACGATGTGGTGATTGAACCCGGTGAAGATGGATGGTTCGTAGTGACAGTCCCTGCTCTTCCTGGGTGTATTACCCAGGGAAAAACCATTGAAGAAGCAGAAAAAAATGCAAAAGAGGCAATTGAAGCATATATCGAGTCACTGATAAAACGCCGCAAAGTAATCCCCGACCAGCACGGCGTTGCGTTCAGAAAAGTCGCAGTCGAAGTATGATCATCAAATGACAAAGCTGCCACTTTTACCAGCCAGAAAAGTGATTGCGGCCCTTGTAAGGTTGGGTTTCTGTATCGATCACCAAAAGGGGAGCCATATCGTATTAAAAAATTCTGATGAGACACGGACCATCGTGGTGCCGGACCATCCGGAACTTGACCGTGGGACTCTGAAATCAATCCTGAAACAGGCAGGTATTGATGTCGACACGCTTCTTTCGGTACTCACTCTTTTATCCTAAACCGGGTATCTTGCCTGGGAAAACCGATCCAATACCCGTTCACTTGCAATCCTTATTCCAGGTCGAACGAAGACCGAGGCATACAAAATTTTTAGCATTTAAATGAGAATCCTCATCTTCGTTTCATGCAAGGGGGCATCGCAAATCCCGGTATCCTGAAAGAAGTGTGCAACAGAGTATATGGCGTCTTCCACCAGGCTGCTATCCCTTCGGTGCCGCGTTCGATCAAGGATCCGGTCGCCACCAACAACACGAATGTGAACGGGACGCTCCGGGTGCTCGTGGCGGCGAAGGAGTGCGGGGTGAAGAAGGTGGTGTATGCGTCATCTTCATCGGTATACGGAGACACGCCCACCCTGCCGAAAGTGGAGGGGATGATGCCGAACCCGAAGTCGCCGTATACCTTTTCGAAGCTGGCCAGGGAAGGAATGCACCAGTACGGAGGTCTTAGTTCTAATTTTCTCTGTGGATTTTAGGGATCTCATCCGTCGTGTAGCAGGGGACAAGAGATTGTCGTTTCATATGACCATCATCCGACCATATTGGGCATTCCAGGTGAAGGGCCAGCGCGAGAAATGGCGTATCCTTGGGATCAATGGTTCCCATTTGTGCGTATGCAACGGCAACCTGGTCGATGTAGAGCTGTTGAGGTATTACCGTTACTGATTCAAGGAGGAATTTTATTGCATACTCAAATGAATGGCATGCGAGGCTCTTCTCCCTCTTCGCACATATATAATTCCTGAATTTTTCGATCTCAAGAAGGCCATAGTCCGGGAAAAAGAATAAAAATTTCCGGTTATGGAGGATACGAGCCTTATAGGAACTATCCTTTACCAAGGCACCGATGAGAATGTTGGAATCGATTACACACCGAATTCTTTCTTCTTCTCGGTCCATGCCAGATCCCTCATCTCCTGAAAAGCCCGGACATCCTCATCCTTGAGTGCAAGTACCTCCGTGCTTTTGGAAAACAGCATCCATTTCAGGTGTTCTTCGGCGATGAGATCGTTTATCCTGGCAATAAGACCTTGCAGCGGCAGCTCATCAGGGACTTTCACGACAATCTCGGCCATCGATATACCATTCTTTTTTTAGAGAATAATGAATGTTGTTCCCTGATTCATGGTGACCGGAGATTGAGCCCCGCCACCATTCTCCCAGGTAGAATGGAATTCGTGTTCTATTTACGG
>CAZVYK010000112.1:0-1838 GCA_964630915.1 uncultured Caldisericales bacterium
GCGTCCTTGAGTTACTGGAGATGGAGGTTGGGGGCTAGTCTGTCACTATACCCTTCAAAAATTCTATTGGTTTTCCAAGAGGCAATGTAAGCGAGGGCGATGATTGTTGGTTCTTATCAGAACTCTTGAGTCGAGTATCTCCAGTTTCAGGACGAGCCTTCAATGTAGTTAGGGATGATATCTTAACGGGGTCCTCTGGTACTAGCGGAGCATCACTCGCCTTTATTCCAAAGCCGTCAACGTCTGTTGCCAACTTATCATACTGCATACTATCACTAACCCTTGCAATGATATCTTGCTCATAGCCGAGAATAATCGCCAATTCTTGATATTGGATATTCTTCCTCTCGATTAACAGAGAACTTATCCGAGATCTGATATCACCTTTGCTTAATGAATCAGCTGGTGGCCTTTATCCCTAATATGAAAAGTAGTGCTCTGTTCGGGAAGTTGTATCGGTTTAGTGATAAAAGGGAGGGTGCATTCCTCGCGAATGACGCCACATCCTATCTTAGGTTCACTGGAGCGCACGTGTGCCCTGCGTGCACACATCCACGATTGACGTGGCACCGTAACCGATCATTCAGTTAGGCTACAGGAATACAATTAATCCTTGATCCCCAATGCTTCAGTAGGGAACAATAGTCATTTTTTTCCGCACTTGGGATCACTCCACGGACGAGGTTTCATTTCACTCGCTCTTCAGCAGGGCTTTCGCTCTCTGGCTCAGCTCATCGATATGCATTTCCAGCGGTGGCGTCAGCGCGTCGAGCCAGTGATACTGTCCGATGGAATAGGCCATGGTAAGCGAGGGCGGGGCATCTTCAATCTTGAACGGGATGATGGTCAATCGTTTTAACATGGCCATGGACACCTCTCGGATCACCTGGGGCGAATCGTTGGAATGCGACGAGTAAATGATTACCATGATCTTGCTGGTATTAATCGCGTCAATGATTGCCTCTCGATAGTCGGTGCCGACAAAGATGTTACGCGGCGCGATCCAACAGCGGATCCCTTGCGCTTCGAGGCCGACACAGACCGCGTCCGCAATGGACTTATCGGCAACGGAGTAACTAATGAAGACATCATGATTGATGATGCACTCAGAACTCAGGAGCGGTACAATTGTTGATTGCTTTTCACGAACATCCGTTACTTCAGTTCGGTTTTGTCCGATGGAGGGGTGATCTTCTGATGATACCTTCGCGTTTCCTCTCTTCTGTGACATCTGCCGAATTTTATTGAAAAACGAAATATTCTCGATCTCTTCCCTATCAGGACGTACATGTCCATCAATGGTAGTACCTCCCTCGAAGTGGGCGGTCCCTAAATAACTGGCCAGCCTTTCGAAGCCATCGGGGGAGTGCTCAATGGACGTGTACTGTCTGAGCTCGTATGGTAGATCCGCGATAGCCATCTCCGAGATATAGGAAAATATCCTACCCTTCGGCTTTCGATGACTGTTAATTTCATTGGAAAAACTCCCCCATTCGTACTCGACCCATTCTGACTCGAGGTTTTCCCTCGAGGTGCCGACTGCAACCAGAACCTGTGCACTCTCGAGTGCTTTGTTAATGGCCTTCCGGTATCGAGCGACGCCGTCTTTCTGCAAAATAATTTCACTCAAAAAAACACGGTAACCACGGGCCGTGAGAAAAGAGTATAGGTGCTCTGCAAGGCGGTAGTCTTTTGTAGGGCTCCTTTGTCGGTCAAGGTTTTTCACCGAGATAAAAATATCATACCCCTTATCATCGGTCGTCAAGATTTTCGTATCAATTCTAAGAGAATAGCTACGAACCCTCACTTTTCTCCGTTTTTACCGGGGACTCTGCTCG
>CAZVYK010000113.1:0-1833 GCA_964630915.1 uncultured Caldisericales bacterium
GATTCATGCCCTGTATTCTCCTGTTACCCAATCTGAGTAGGATACAGGGCCTTTTCCAATTTTACATCACTTCGTGGACACTACCGATACTTTTTTCGGCTTCGATTGAGTTCGGAGAGAAATAATACATCACAAGGAAGACAAATTCCGTACTGTTATTATTCCCGATACCGAGTCGATGTGTTACGTCATAGGAAAAACAAACCGGTGTGACTGAAGTTAAAAAGGATAGAGAAGCGAAATCACAGAATATTACATTATGGCGGACGGTTTCAATTTCTTATCCTATTAGATTGAGGGAAATATGTCCACTCATCAGAGGGCACTGAAAGTAGTGAAGAAGGATTGTGATTCCGCAGAGACTGATGAAAACTGCCCCAGAAGGAACACTCATCTGAACAACAATGTTGACTTTCATGGGAATTCACCTCAATTTCAATCAAAAATATTGATTCTCTCGCATGTCCTACCCCCGTCACCATCAGGTCAGGCGATAGTCCTCTACCGTTTACTAAAAGGCATCGATCCAGACTCATATGGTCTTGTTTCGTGTATTGACTACGATGACACATCATTCATGCAGAAAGCCACTCAATGGTTACCCGCACCGTATCATTGGTTGGGGAGAGCACCGCAGATCAGGTCCTTTGTTCACCCGATTCTAAACAAGATATCAATCATGCTCAATATCATATCAAAAATTATTTACAACACATGGCGTTTACAAAGAATTGTTAGGCAGGGACGATACCGATCCATTATTGTATGCACCGGGGATCCCTGTGATCTTCCTGTTTCCTACTTGACATCTCTTATTACTAGAATACCGCTGTATCTTTATTATTTTGATTATTTTTCAGAGCAATGGGCGGCGACTCCAGTATATGGGTTTGCAACGGTGGTAGAGAGGCTCGCCGTCAAACGGGCAAAGGGAATTGTTGTGCCAAACGAAATCATGAAGGAAGAGCTGAGAGAACGATACGGATCTGCCTCAGTTCTCATTCGCAATCCAATCTTCAGCGACAATCCAGTTTTAGAAGGCCCAAAAAAATGGCCTAGAAGATCAGGAGAGGTCCGGATAGTGTATACCGGAGCGATCTACCGTGCACAGTCAGACGCATTCAGGACACTTCTGCAAGCGTTGGATGAATTATCGCTTCCGAACATAACATTACATCTGTATACAGCTCAAACCAGAGAAGAGCTGGAAAAGCAGGCAATATTCGGGTCGTACGTGCTTCACCCTCATGCGTCCAATTCAGTTATCCAAGAGATACAACGGGAAGCTGATATACTATACCTTCCACTTTCCTTCGATCCTGAGATCTCTAAAGTGATCAATACCTCTTCCCCTGGGAAGATGGGCGAGTACTTGGTGTCGGGAAGCCCCGTGCTAGTTCATGCACCGCAGTCCTCATATATCAGTATATATTTCAAGAGGCATCAATGCGGCCTTGTCATTGATAGGAACGAACCTACTGCCATTAAAAATGGGATAATACGGTTGATTTCGGATAGGAAACTACGTTACAACGTGAGTGTCAACGCGTTTAATCGAGCGAAGGCTGATTTTATTGCGAAAAATGGTCAGATCGCCCTATTAAGGTTGGTAAATAATTCTGTTTGATTTGTCCCCCCGCAAATGTCTATTGAACCCATCTAATTTTTCTGTCTCGTTCGATCAATCATTTCCTGTAACTTCTCTTCCTCAGTAATGCAATCGAGAGGATTATTTGGGTATAGTGTCATTTTAACCACCGGCTCCTCCCAATCTGGAGTGACGGATGGCCCGACTTGTTTGTCCACGATGTCGCTGTGAGAAATTATATCGGC
>CAZVYK010000114.1:0-1822 GCA_964630915.1 uncultured Caldisericales bacterium
CACTATCTGGGCTACAGCCGGCCCGTGGGCGAACATCTCAAGTATCTGGTGTGGGCCGGGGCACGGCCGATCGCCTGCCTGGGGTGGAGCTCGGCGCCCCGTCAGCTCAAGTTACGCGACCGCTTCGTCGGCGCCCCCAAGGACGCCTACCGCCACAATCTCCACCGCATCGTCTACAACACCCGCTACCTCATCGTGCCCTGGGTGCAAGTCCCGCACCTGGCCAGCCATCTGTTGGGCCGCATCGCCCGCCGCTTGAGCGCGGACTGGCAAACCCTCTACCACCATCCGATCGATTTGCTGGAGAGCTTCGTGGACACCCAACGGTTTCGGGGCACCTGCTACCACGCCGCCAACTGGGTCTGCCTGGGCCACTCGGGGGGCCGGGGCACCAAGTCCACAGGCCAGAGCCCCGCCGTCTCAATCAAGGCCCTGTGGGTCTACCCCTTGCACCGCGACTTCCGCCAGCGACTCCTCCACAGCCCATGAGTGCCGCCCTCGAACACTTCGCCCAGCTCACACTGACGGAGAGCCAACGCGCCGAGTTCCTGGACCGGGTGCGCTCGGCGGTCAGCGCCGAGGATTACCGCTTGATCGAGGGGATGAGCCATGCCCTGCCCGAACTGCTCGAACTGATCGAGCAAGGTCCCATGACCTTGCACAAACTGCGCCACCTGCTCTTTGGTCCCAAAACCGAGAAAACCGATCAGGTGTGTCCCCCAGCCACACCGCCGCCATCTTCACCCTCGGCTCGCAAGCCCCCGGCCCCGGGCCACGGTCGGACCAAGGCCCGGGAGTATACCGGCGCGCGTTGGGTGTCTCTCGCCCATCCCCAGTTGCAGGCCGGAGGGCACTGTCCGCTCTGTCCCCACGGGACCGTGCGCGATCAAAAATCCCCGGCCATCGTCCTGCGGATCGTCGGCGCGCCGCCGATCTCGGCCACCGGGTACCGGATGGCGCGCCTGCGCTGCGACACCTGTGGGGAAGTGTTCACGGCCCCAACGCCGCCCGAGGCGGGAACCCAGAAGTATGCGCCCAGTGTGGGGGCAATGGTGGCTCTCTTGCGTTACGGCAGCGGGATGCCGCACTACCGGTTGGCCAGGCTCCAGCAGAGCTTGGGGGTGCCCCTGCCCGCATCGACCCAGTGGGAGGTGATGCAGCCGCTGGCCCAACAGGCCCAGCCCATCCTGGAGGAGTTGATCACGCAAGCCGCCCAGTCACCGCTGGTCCACCACGATGACACGACGATGCGGATCCTGGATTTGCGGCGACCGGGCAGCGCCACGGCGCTCCAGATTGACCCCGAGCGCAAGGGCACCTTCACCACCAACATCCTGGCCTATATCGACGATCACCCCGTTGCCCTCTACTTCACCGGCTGGCAGCACGCCGGCGAGAATTTGACCGCGGTGCTGCGTCGGCGCGGCGCCGACCTGGAGCCGCCAATCCAGATGTGCGATGCGCTCTCGCGCAACCTCAGTTCGGAGTTCAAGTCGCTCTTGGCACATTGTCTGGGTCACGGCAGGCGGGAGTTCGTGAGCTTAGTGGGAAAGTTCCCCACCGAATGCCGTTACGTCCTTGAATCGCTGAGGGATGTCTACCACCTCGACGCCCAGGCCAAGGAACAAGGCATGAGCCCCGACCAACGCCTGGCGCATCATCAAACCCACAGCCAGCCGGTGATGGAAAAGCTCCAGGCCTGGATGCAGGAGCAACTCGACACCAAGCGTGTCGAACCCAACTCCGGACTCGGCCAGGCCATCGGCTACATGCTCCGTCATTGGCAGCCGCTGACACTATTCCTGCGCCAACCCGGGGCTCC
>CAZVYK010000115.1:0-1812 GCA_964630915.1 uncultured Caldisericales bacterium
ACGCTGACGCAGGCCGCTGCTTTCCCCCATCGGATATCCGTGTAGGATTTCTGGATTGCAGGATACGGTCCAGTGACAGTCAATAGTTACTTTCTCTAGTGTCACGCGGATAGTTTGAAACGATCACTAAGGGCATACAATATCTCTGCTATAGGCGCGATTGATATCGTAGTAGCATTTTTGATCGTCGCATTAGTCGTTTGTCACACCAGCTATGCAAGCTGATTGCTCAGATATGGTGGCAAATCAGGTTACTTTTTCTCTAAAGGCTGTGCATAAGGATAGTCCGTACCGATCTCTTTATATCCACTCCATGGTACCATTGCCGCTTGTGTATCTTGTAAATTTGCCTCACTGGTCAAGAAAAAACCTTCTTCGGCCAACTGATCAAAAAGCAATGGGTCAAAAAAGAGTATATTATCCAGCGCTATATCTGGATGGATAGTATTTTGTAAATGCTTGGGAATTTCATATGCGTCATAGCCATATGCAATGCCTTTACTCGTTATGATCGCCTTAATTACCGTATGAGAATCACTGCTGGGTGCGAACCATGCTCTGCCCGGTCCCAGCATTCTAACAACGGTTATAAATTCAGGCTCTCCTAACAATTCCACGGCTTCACCAAAGCTATAGCCAATCGATCCTTGAAAATTTATACAAGCAACCTTTTCGTTTATGAAGAAAAGGAACACTAAAGATCCATCTGGTAAATTTGCTGTTACTTGAGGTGTCAATATGCTTAATCGGTTACTCCACAAGATGCTTTCAGGGTCGATGACTAGTATCGAACCCAACGTGTGCTTTACATCCTCAATCGTACTCACTCCCGGGGTGATCTGATACCAGCAAGGTGGGGCACAGGTTGAACCGAGCAATATAGATCCCTGTTCCCGGTGTATCTTACAGGAGGCTAAGAAAAAAAACGCTCCTAAGTAGATCATTCTGCTAAGAAAACGCATATTCCACCTCATTTCCCAAAATTTTATGGCGAAGAATTCACTTGGGCAACTATATAGCTTTGAATTGTTGTTGCGATATCTGCTTGTGGCAATTTTGTCGAGTCCAAAATTGAAAACGCAAAACTTTCTGCAAAGTATTCAGAGGTTCCTTTGTTACCATAACCATCATGAGCCTTCCATTGGGGCATTCCATTTGTACCATTTGAGAAACGAGGAATGCCCGTTGCATTTCCATTCAAGAGTTTGGCGAAGCTGTCTGACAGGCCCCCACCGGATATTGCTGCATTAGAACCCGGATTTAAGGAATTATTATCCCAAATATGGCCAAGTTCATGAATAACTACAGTAGCTGCTCCCCATCCACCTTTTAGCCAGTCGTTACCCAGATGAACCGTATTTCCAAGAACATATCCGCTATATTTACCCACTAAGTTTGAATGCGTAAAAATTGTGTTTCCCAGATATTGTAGCATCCAGCTTTGCCCTCCTCCCTTAACTAATCCATTAACATAGTTTAGGACTTCATTTCCTGCCATGTAGATTTCCCAGAGTTCACTTACGCTCCATTGACCCTTAAAACTCCACTTAAACCTATATTTCAGTAGAGAAAGAAGGTCGTCAACTGTATAACCGTTCGAAACAGTATTCTCAATACATTGTCCGTTTTCATCAACCTCATCACATGATTCATGCCCGCTAGGATCCCGGTAGCGAATTGGATTCGATCTGACAAACTGATACCGATCCCAGTCAAGCGACTGATACGGATTGGGTATGATGGAATCTGGGGACGCGAACCGCCCTAACGAAGGGTCATATTGGCGTGCTACAAAATCCATTAACCCGATGC
>CAZVYK010000116.1:0-1805 GCA_964630915.1 uncultured Caldisericales bacterium
TATACCTTTACAATGGCAAGGAATTAAACAACGAGTTCTTTGAGAATTATGATTATGGCGCGAGGTTCTATGATCCGCAGATGGGGAGGTGGCATGCGGTTGACCCAGCAGCCGATAGATATCCAAATATCTCGCCTTACGCTTATTGTGCCAATAACCCGATTATTTATATTGACCCAACCGGAATGTATATTGAGGAAGGGAGCCAGAAAGAATGGGAAAGGCGGAAAGGTGATGTTACAAGTCAAAGAGACTATTTACAAAAACGGGTTGACAAGTTAACTGCAAAAGCAGAAGCTAAAGGCTGGAGTGCTGAAAAATTAGCAAGTAGAATTGGTGATAAAACGGAAAGGATAGCCAGTTTAAATACCAGCCTTGGTACTATGGGGACTTTAGAAATTAGTAGTCAGGGTTACAGTTTATCCCATACTGCACCAGGTGAAAACGGCGGGGTTACATTAAATACTGGGACGAATACCATAGATATTAGATTTGGAAGCGGTAATACAGCAAATTTTGTTCATGAGGTAACGCATGCTGGCCAATTTGAAACAGGAGATATGGCATTTGATTCAAAGTCTGGAAATCCTTTAGCTCAAGACGTATTCGATGAAATATCAGCCTATAAATCGCAATTTGCCTACAATCCTTCTTCTGTATCAGGACTGACCTCTACATCAACAGCAAATTCTTTTGGAAGTATTACTGCTTCGTGGGTACAAGGTTTAGGCGGGGGTAGCTTATACGTCCCTATAGGTAGTCCGAATTATATTCAAGGGGTAAGTGCAAATACTGGTGTTGGACCTTTAAATATAAATTCTACAAGAGCGGATTTTATAAACGCATATCCAGCTTATCCTGGCTTTCAAACATTACCAGCCAGTTATGTCTTAAAAACTTCATATCCTAACATTTATTATAAGAAATGAAAAGAGCCGTAATTTATATAGCGATAATGTTGGGGTTGTTTGTTACATGCAAAGCCCAGAAGATAGAACAAGGAACAATTAGTGGTACATTTTATAAACTTGTAAAAGGTAAGGATTTTAATACTGCCTATACTTTAGAATTACATGTAGACAGCACATTTAAATTACTTATCAATACTGCTGCGGGAAATCCCCAATGTACAGGTAAATGGGAAATAGTGGACAGTGAATTTGTTCTGCTTAAGTGTAGCGAAGATGCTAATCCATACGAAATGCTTTCAAGTGGTTATATGAGTCAGAAAGAACATAAATTGCAGGTAATCAATAAGAATAAAATAAAATATAAAGACGTTGTTTTAAAACGGAAGAAATAACAGATTAACTAAAAAGCCCGGCATTGCCGGGCTTTTTGCTTTATAGTGCAGCAACGTTTTTTTGGAAAAAATCCTTAAACTTCTTTTTGGTAAGCATTATATCAATCATAGAAAATATAATGCCTTTATCCTTTTCGTCAAGTTCCTGAATAAGCCTCATTTGCTCACTTGTGGTCTTGTCCTCGATAACAATCTCTTTAGGTATTTCACCTTCCATGTGTACAATGGCATCGATAGAAACACCGTAAAGCTTGGCCAGCTTGTCCAACAGTTCTACAGATGCTTCACGCTGTCCGTTTTCAATCTTGTTGTAATGGGAAATCCCCAACCCAATCTCAATAGCTACCTGCTTTTGCTGTAACCCTTTGTTTTCCCTGAGACGCTTTATATTATCGGCTAAACTCATATAATCAATGTTTTTAGAACGCCTCTAAGATAGGGTTTGGTGAATAAGTCATTCCGTTTTTACAAATACTAATTCATTTTGGTACCGGATAAAAAA
>CAZVYK010000117.1:0-1778 GCA_964630915.1 uncultured Caldisericales bacterium
TGAGAATCCGCAGTCCCTCCGGAAACTTGTCGATGAGATGGTTGAAGAGAAGATGAAGAAGGCGATGGCGAAATAATTTTTTCCTGGCTTACTATTCCGGCACGGTCACGACTGAGGCCGGTTAACCCCCGGGCGGAAAATTCCCGATCGCGTACACCGAAGTTAACATAAATGTTAACGTTGGTGTACCTAAGTAGGAACTTAGGATAAGGAGGAACCTATGACTCTGGATATTCTCAAGTCCATGGCGAAGGAAGGCCAGGTATTTTCCTTCTCTCAGCTGTACGAGAAGACTCACATGAAAAAGGAGGTACTCAAGGTCATCCTGTCCCGCATGGAGGAGAAGGGATCTATCGAGCGGATTGAGAAGGGCAAGTACCTGATTATCCCACTTTCCAGCGAGAAAGGGAAATACACCCTTCACGAATTTGTTATCGCCTCCTATCTCGTGGAGCCGTATGCGATCTCCTACTGGAGCGCCCTCCATCACTACGGGCTCACCGAACAGATCCCCGGTACGGTGTTTGTCCAGACTCCGGCACGTAAGAAAAAGAACCTCCTCGAAATTTTCGGCGTGAATTACCAGATCGTGCGGATGAAGGAAGACAAGTTCTTCGGTATCCGCAAGGAATGGATCGAGGAGATTTCGGTCAGCATCACCGACAAGGAGAAAACGATCATCGACTGCCTGGACAAGCCCCACTATGCCGGTGGCATCATCGAGGCAGCAAAGGCCCTGAAGAACAGCTCGTTAGACTACGAGAAGCTCAGAACCTACGCTGTCAGGATGGACAATTTCGCCGTGATCCGCCGGCTCGGGTATATCAGCGAGAGAATGGGTGTTCCGCTGGATCTACCCCAGCCGCGATCGAAAAGTTATCTCCTGCTCGATCCCACGATGCCTGCGAAGGGTGAGAATGATGCGAAGTGGCGGCTTAAGATTAACGCGGATATCGTGTTCCCGGGGTCCCCCGAATGATCCCGGCACGCGAGATCAAGGAAAGTGCCCGTGAATACGGCGTGCCTCCGTCAACGATCGAACGGGACTATGCACAGAACTGGCTTCTTGCGTATCTGCGACCTGTCCCAATGGCGCTGAAAGGCGGGACCGGAATCCGGAAAGTGTTCATAGAACACTACCGCTTTTCCGATGACCTCGATTTCACCCTCCTTGAGCCGGTCAAAAAAGAGGATCTCCAGGCCGCAGTCCGTGACGCGGCTGCCCGGGTAAGGGAGGAGAGCGGCATCCTGTTCGAAGAAGACATCGGCATTATCGAGACGGTAAGCGGCTTCCGGGCTACTGCCAAATTCAGGATTCTGCACAGCAGCTCAACAACGCCGATCAACATCGACCTGGACCTCACCGGTCCGGAGAGCGAACGGATTCTTCTTCCTGTTCAGGAGCGACCGATCTTCCATCACTATTCGGACGAACTGAACGCCTCAGTAACTTCATACGCGCTAGAAGAGATCATGGCAGAGAAGATCCGCTCACTTTTTCAGCGGACCCGGTCCCGTGACCTGTATGATATCTGGCAGCTGGCCGGCCGGGTGAATCGGGCCGATGTGAAGTCAATCCTTCTGAAAAAATGCGAACCTAAGGGTGTGATCGTGGATCGATCGCTTCTGGCCGGGAAGCGGGACCAGTTCGCTGCAGCATGGAACGTATCATTGAAACACCAAATGCGGGACATTCCGGATTTTAACGAAGCGTTTGAGAAAATGCTGGACGAAGTGGAAGGGTATTCGTAATCTGTCATGTAATTGCGGCACCTCCC
>CAZVYK010000118.1:0-1768 GCA_964630915.1 uncultured Caldisericales bacterium
CAGTATGTATAACACCTGCAGCCTCCTTTGCACTCGCCCCACTCTGTATACACCACGCATTACACTCCTTCTGAGAACCAGTATAGAAGGTAATCAAATTCAAAGTATCATATGCGGCTTTAATTATATCCTCTATCAATCCTGGTTTTACATCAAGTAAGCTTACATACTCCCTTATCTCATCCTCACTCATATTTGCCATCTCCCCAACAAATTTCACATCGACAATTACAACAATATCTTTAGTCTTCTCTTCTAACTCTTTCTTCCAACCCTCTACTTTCTCCCTTTCAATCCCCTCCTTGTAATTTAATATAAATAATCTCCTCTTGTTAGTAAGTAAAAACAAATCATAAATTAATTCCTGCTCTTCATCATTTAATTTCATCTCAATAACAGGGATTCCTTCATTTAACTTCTTCAATATCTTGGAAAGTAACTCATACTCTTTAATGCCCTTTTCGTCACCTGACCTTTTAATTTTCTCAACAGCATGTATTCTCTTCTCAATACTTTCAATATCTTTAAATATTAATTCTGACTGAACAATTTCAAAATCCTCTATTGGATTAATCCTGTCATATACATGAACAATATTTGAACTTTCAAATGCCCTAAGAACATACATGATTACATCCGTTTCCCTAATGTGTGATAGAAACTGATTCCCCAATCCCTCTCCTTGCGAAGCCCCTTTAACCAATCCAGCAATATCAACAAATGTCATAGATGAGGGAACAATCTTTTCTGCCTGAAAAAACTTACTTAATCTTGACAGCCTAGAATCCGGAATCTCAACAACCCCTACATTCTTATCAATAGTACAAAAAGGGAAATTCTCAGCTGGTACAGCTAGTTTTGTCAACGAATTAAAGATCGTTGACTTCCCAACATTTGGTAACCCAACAACCCCTATTGATAATGAATGTGACTTTGTTACTGACATAAATTACGATTATATATCAAAAAGGAAAAAATTGTTGAAATTGTGGAGGCATACCTTATTTTGTAAAATATACCTCCGAAAGGTTAGTTAGTTATAGTATTTTTTGATGTATTTTTGTACTGGATCATTTAATAGAAATCCAAAATAGAAGGATATTAGAAAGAAACCTATTCCGTTCAATATTGCTATTACCCCAGAGTAACTAACATCATTGGCAGCAGAAAGAACAAGTAATGTGAAAAAGAATATACATTCAATCGAAGTCAAAACACGCAATAAAACCACTTCTCTTCCAACAAAACCATAGTAAGGGCCCCAACTATCAATCAATTCAAATATGGGAGCAAGTGTAAAACCCCAAAATAAGAATACTTTCACCCCAAGCATCCAATCCATCTCATGAAAACGGTAATCAAGAAAAATCAAAATCACCAAAATGATTGTACCAATAACATAGGGAATTGCCTTAAGCAAGAAAATATCAGACTTTTTCATTATATTTCTCCTTTTTACTATCACTATTAACCTTTTAAAGAACCTAAGTACAAATGTACCATAGATACCACATTATATCATACTATGGGCTCGGTTTGAAGATACACAAGCTCAACTTCACCCCAACCCTCATTAATGTTATTATGGTATCTATGAAATCAAAAATAATATTTCTAACAATATTTGCAGCCCTACTTCTATCCTTTTTAGCTACACCAATAATTGCCCAAACTACACCAGACTTCTCGATTAATACATACACCAAAATCTTCTACACTACTGGACAAGATTTTGTAACTGTAACAAATGAATATGAAAGACTAGTTG
>CAZVYK010000119.1:0-1766 GCA_964630915.1 uncultured Caldisericales bacterium
TTTCCCGCCCCTCGTCACCCCGAAACGAAGTGAGGGGCCTGTTTAAATAAGTAAAATTCCGCCCTCTCCCCCGGTTCTCTCAGTCCATAAACTCAATCTCCCCTTCGTGGTAAATCCCGCATAAATCAGCAATTTTCCACCATTCTTGCGTCCCCACATCCATTCCCCCCGGCCTTAATTCGTTTTATTCCGCCAGGGAAAAGCCTGTCCGCGATAAGGCACCTCCAGAAAATCACAGAGCCGCTTCATCGCCGAAGGATCACAAGGATTCAAAACAAGCAGATCTTCAGGCCGATACCTGAAATACTCTAAAACCTGAGAATTATGTTTGCGGTAAGCTTTTATATAACGGTTCTTGTCATATAAGGTTGCCTCATCGGCTCCGAAGATGATTTTGTGGTACTCCCAGAGCCAGCCGGTCTTGCGGTAGGAAAACTTTTTCAAATCCTCCGCAGTAGGAAGCCTTTTTTTCTCGACGATCTTGGTTTGGTGACGTACAAGAGAATCATACCATTCCTCGCCGCTGTTTCGAACGGTCAGTATGAACTTGGAACCGGGAAAAGAATAATCCAGCACCTGATACGTATAATTCAAACTGAACGGAATATCCTGAAAGGCATCTCCCTTTTTACAGAATTTGACGATCCGGTGAAATTGACGCAGCGAGTAATCTGCCAAAAATAGCTCTGCTTTATTTTGTTTGCCTAACCGGAAACCAAAGGACTCCAGGGCACACGCTAAAGAGGTGGTACCGGTTTTATTAAAGCCGACACCGAATATTTTCACTTTCCTGAACATAATTAAGATTCCTTTCGCCGTCATGAAGTCACCGGACGTAAAAGTATTACATTCTTTGTAGCGTCATTAGTCGAGGTTGTTGCTGCTTAAAATTGTCCGCCCGCTTCGTATATTATGACAACATCGAGTATAGTCGATTTTCGGCACAATGTAAAATCAATACGCAAAAATATATCTCCGCCGGCGATTCACCCGTATTTATTGTTTGCATTTTATCAAACATTTCGCTATAATACCCCCCACGAAGCGTCAAAGTTTCGAGGAGCAGGGCTATTTGACAACAAAAGAAGGAAACACAAAACCTCCACTATCCTTGAGTTCCCATGTTTAAGATTCGCCGTTCATCAACAAATTTCGTTCTTCGTGTTTCTTCCTATCTTCGTGGTGAAAATAATAATTCAGAAAATTCCGCCGTCTTGAGTCCTTACAACCATTCCCCCCGGCCTCCGCCCGCCTTGTCATTCCGAACGCACGTGAGGAATCTGTTGATTCAGAAAAAATTCCACACCCGCATCGCGGTCAGATTTTTGGAAAACGCACGCCCGCCCCCATCACCTCCATTCTTATATGCCTACAGACGTAAATATTTTCATTATTGAAATTCGCCGTTCATCAGCAAACCTCTTTCTTCGTGTTTCTTCGTATCTTCGTGTTAAAAATAATAATTCAGAGAATTCCTCGTTCTTGAGTCCCTGGGTTCTTGTGTTCTTGAGTTCTTATTCTTTTCTATTTGATATTTATCAAACATTTTGCTATAATACCCCCGAAGCGAGAAGGCTTCCAGAGCAGGGCTATTTGACAACAGAAGAAGAAAACACCTCTGACGCACTTTTAAACAGTCCGGCCAGCAGGGTCGTCCTCCCTTTTACCCTTTCCCTTTTTACTTTTCCCCTATATTCAATCTCATTTTAAGCACGCACGGCCGGCCTTGACCCATTCAGCAAAAATCGCCTGTCTTGCAAAGACAG
>CAZVYK010000120.1:0-1714 GCA_964630915.1 uncultured Caldisericales bacterium
GGTAAGCGGTCATAGTAAATGCAACCTTTGACAGAGTAAATCGGACTGAGTTGCATTTAGTCGTACAAAAAAACGCTGAAAAATCAATATAAATGGCATACAAACCAATTAATGGATAATTAAGAAGAGAAAAACCTTAATTTGGCATTAGAAAAAGGGTATAAGTTAGCGTGAGTTACAAAAAGCTGTTTTTCGGACAGAGAAAATGCAACCCCTAGATGCTGCCATAAATTAGGTGCCTTGCGGGAAAAAATGAATACTATTTTTTCAATAAAGAAGGTTTAAGAATTATCTCATTTGCTGGGATTCTTTTAATCCCCAGCTTTGAAAGAACATTAGCTCCGTAAAGGAACTCAAAGACATCAATAGGTGACTTATCCTGCAGTTTCTCTCTGGAGTACGAATTAATGTGAGACATCATAAGATTAATGTCGTCTTGATTAAAAGTGTCAAATGACCGCCCTTTTGGCAGTATTTTTCTTATGAACTCATGGTTAAGCTCCACATTGGGTTTTTGATAAGAAGCGTACGGATCGCAGTAGAAAATTCTAGTGCGCCTGGAACCTTTTGAGTCTAACTCCAAAGCCTTAGGGTTAGAAAACTCAGACCCGTTGTCAGTAAGGATTACAGGGAATAAGGAGCGGAAACGCTTAATCCCAAGGTTCTTTTGCATTAAATTGAATATATCAATAACAGACTGGGCAGTATTCCTTTCCCTGATGAATGCCAACATTAAGTCACAGGATTTAAACATAAAGGTAACCAGGACTTTGCCGCCAATACGCCCAATAACAGAATCCATTTCGACGACATTAATTCCGCCGGACTGATTGATATACTCTAGGAAATCAGTATAAGTACGTCCGATGCGGCAGGCGCTGTCGATCTTATGCTCCAACGGTTTTCTTTTGCGTGGTTTTAAACGGCAGACACGCGGCATGTCGATATTTTTTGCCCTGAGAAGGCCTCCGGCAACATAGCGGTAGATGGTTTTCTCGCTTACCCGAAATTCATTGCGGTTATTGACAACAATGTGATGAACAGATTGGCCTTTCAAAATAAGGGGGCTAACAAACTCGTTTAACAACAAAAGCTCATCTTCGGAAATATTGGCTCCAGTTCTTGACTGAACCAGCGTTTCGCGGTACGCTTTATGCGCCTGATGGTGGAGATAGTACCTTTTGCGCAAGGTACACAGGCGTTCGTCTGTGCAGCCGTTGCAGACATAAGGCTGCACAGACAGCTTCATGCATACATCTTCTTCAAAATCAGGGCAGAGATTGTTACACAGCCGGCAAGAACGACAAATCCTAGTGCAATCGGGCTTATCTTCACAAAGATAACGTTTATTGCAATCATATCGTTTAATACAGCGATTAGGTATTCTGTGGGGAGCGGATTTGTCACTGGCAACTGCATGGGCGCGGATTTCCCTCGAGATTGTGGATGTGCTTTTACCAAGCTTGACGGCAATTTGTTTGATCGAAACCCGTTCTTTAAGCAAACGTTCAATATGTAGACGTTCTTCATCTGTTAAATGTTTATTCTTAGGCATAATACACACTCCTGATCGTCCCGCAAGGCATTAAAATGATACCTCATACAAGGCAATCAGGAGAAGTTCTTTTTGTAAGATTAAATGCAACCGCTACTTTGTAAGATTAAACGCAACCTTTTTTCCCCGGTAGGGTCGCATTTACTTTGTCTATTAACT
>CAZVYK010000121.1:0-1712 GCA_964630915.1 uncultured Caldisericales bacterium
AAAGTGGAGGACTTCAGGAAAGATCAGCCCACGAGCGGCAAGGTTCTGGCGCTGTTTGATGTTCATTGGGGATTTGATGAAGACGGAACTCCTATGCACATTGAACTAAGCAGCGTCCTTAAATTCGCAAAGGCATTTCGCCCTGATCTGCTGCTATTATGCGGAGATATTATTGACAACGCAACGTTTAGCCATTGGCTGTCTGGTAACATGCGTAGGCAGCGATCACTCCCACTGGCAAAGGACATGTATAATAGTTTCAATGAAGAATTGATGAGTAAGTTAAGGGGATCAGTTGGAGACAGTTGCTTTATCTACTACCTTCTTGGAAACCACGAGGACTGGGCGAATCAATCCATATCAAGAATTCCGAATGGAGATGGTTACTGGAACGTAGAAGCAAACGTAAAGTATGTAGATGCTTTTTTGCCATACGGCGGTAATAAGCACGTTAAAGTTGGTAAGTTATACTACATGCACGGAGAGTACTTAAATCGGTATCATGCCGCTGCAATAGCCAATAGTGCAATGAGGGCAGTGCGTTACTCTCATACTCATACAATCCAGAGCTACGTCAACATATCGTCCTTGGACTCTGGTGACTTTCATATCGCTCAAAGTTGCGGATGTCTTTGCAATCGTGCTCCTTCCTATGCTCGTGGCCGTCCTAACTCATGGGTTCACGCCTTCAACTACGCCATTGTAAATCCAGATGGGACTTACTACGACTTCACTCCCGTCCTTAACCCCGATCTTTCATTCAGGGCAGAGGGCGTAACGTATAGAGTTTGATGTGTCGGCATTCAAAGACCTAACCGGACTACAGTTTGGAAAACTTAAGGTTATAGAGCGGGTTGGAATAAACAAATCTGGTAAGATTCTATGGAAGTGCCTTTGCTCATGCGGAAAAGAAACGACTCCAACCGGAAATAACCTTGTTTCTGGCGGCTCTACGAGTTGTGGATGTAGCAGATGTGAGGACTTGACAGGAAGAGTTTTTGGAAGATGGACTGTTATAGGGAGATCGAGAACTAGGGATTATACACGGGAGCCAAGGTGGAAAGTTAGGTGTTCTTGTGGGCGCAACTCTACTGTTATGGGAAAAACGCTAAGAAATGGAACGTCAAAAAGTTGCGGATGCCTGAGGATAGAGCTTGCAACAAAGCACAGAAAGGAAAGCGGGATAAACGAGCAAGGTAATGTGTATGGCAACCTAACAGTAGTGGAGCTATATAGGAGATCGCGGAGCAGGGATAGGATGTGGTTATGTAATTGTTCTTGTGGGAATAAAACAATTGTTTCAACCGAAAACTTACATAATGGCAGTACGCGTAGTTGTGGGTGTCTTGCCAGAACATTAAGCAGGGAGAGGAAATTGGCACATCCTGGAATCGCTGCTTATAACTCAGTTCTCAATGGTTACAAGTATTCTGCAAAAAAGCGTGGGCTGTCATTCGAGTTAACATCTGAGGAGTTTAGGGAAATAACATCTCAACCCTGTCACTATTGTGGCATTGAGCCGAAGCAAATATCAAGGACGAGAGGAAGGAATGGGGAGTATATTTATAACGGAATAGACAGAGTAAACAACTCTATTGGGTATGTTATAAGTAACGTAGTGCCGTGTTGTAAGCGATGCAACATAGCAAAAAGGGAAACTACATACGATGATTTTGTGGCATGGATAGATAGACTGGTAAGGTTCCGAGCAG
>CAZVYK010000122.1:0-1703 GCA_964630915.1 uncultured Caldisericales bacterium
TTCTTTTTTCTTCATCGACAAGAAGGATACTTATGGCCTTGACAAGGCTTTCAGGGTTGCCGGATTGATACCACAAACCTGCATCCCGCTGTGCCAGGATTTCCCGAAGGCTTAGGATTTTTCCTCTTATCAAAGCTATCCAAATCAATCCCCAGATGCAATGAAAGTCCTGGTTTTTCTGTTTCACATCTCCGTTGTCCGGCTTGCAAATAATCAAGGGATACAGCCATTATCGCATCGGCCTTGTTCACGATGCCTCTCACTTGCCAGTAAAAAGGCGTGAAAAGGATGTTCGCGATTCGTCTGAAGTTAACGGGAAAGGCCAACAAGAAAACCTCCGGCCAAAGGTAATGATTTGCCATGTCGGCTTAGTAGAAAACGTGATTCTATTTCTTGCGCAAGCATTGTACCGGTAGCCGTTCGATACATGTCCAAATTTACGTAGACCTTACAACTTTTGCAAATGTCAGGGTAATCGCCATTAAAGAAACGATTTCTTAGTGCCATTGTTTTCTCGGACTGCCAAATGTCCAATAGATTTTGTTCCATTATGTTTCCAACTATTAACTCACTATTAGTATTATAGTCTCTGCATCCACAAAGACCAACCTTTCCGTCTGCATAGATAATTGGCCCGTTATACAACCAAATACAAGGTTCTTTTTCTATTGGTGTCTTCGGCCTGATAAACATATTAGGTAGCAATTGTTCTTTAGTAATAACACCTCCCCAATCATCAAAGTGGCTATTAACATCCACCTGATGGGGTAAATGTTTGATCGCCTGGTAATCAGGTAAGCAAAGTGTCTCCTTAAAGGAGAGATTGCTTCTAAAAGCAATTTTTATTCCTACAGGGCATCCAGCAGAATGGTTCGCCTCAAGAAGATCTTTCACGTTCTGTTTCATTTGGTTATAATAATGATTCCTATAAATTTCTTCATAGCTTTTCTTATCCCATGGAGCAGTGGAGATCGTTATAAAGCTTATCCCCGAGTTAATAATGTTTTGAATCCCTAATTTATGGGCCGCGATTCCATTTGTTATTGTTACAATTCCTGTTATTTCCGGTTTGTGCCTTGCCAATATCACTCGGTTTAAGAAATTTGGATCCATCAGCGGATCACCCACGGTGACTTCTAATTGTAATTCGCCCCCTCCAATATCACAATATTCGTTGAGTGCTTTTTCAAATATCTCGTTACGTAAAACTATTTTGGGTCTTTTCTGGTATTGATATGCGCAAAAAATACAATTTGCATTGCAAATATTTGTTGTCTCAATGTGGAGACTTAAGGGCCGCCTAGCCAAAACAGATAGGTTTCTTTCGAAATGTTCCTTATGAGTCCGAACTACAAAGGTATCAAAATAATGCCTTAACAACCGTCTAACTACTTGCCAAAACTCTAAGTCAAATATCTCTTTTTTCCGCTGCCAAAAAAAAAGCATGCTACGATTAATCATGGGAATAAACTTCATCTATACATTTCTCCATTTCCTCGATAATTTCGCTCAGGCATCCCGGCGAGCAAAGCGAGTGCTGCGATTTCCTCGGATGTGCAAAGCGCGGCCGGGGGAACAAATAGATCTAGCTTGAGGCTTGTGCAACATTTAAATGCATCAAAAGATAAATCAGTTTCGGACCGCTTAGCTTAAGGTGGACCCATTTGTCAAGACAGTTTTTTCGAAAAGTTAAGTTACACCCT
>CAZVYK010000123.1:0-1685 GCA_964630915.1 uncultured Caldisericales bacterium
AAAGTAAAAAGGCAAAAGTGAGGACAGCCCTATGGGCTGGACGGTTGTATTCAATAGTTTCCTTCTTTTGTTGTCAAATAGCCCTGCTCTGGAAGCGTTGGTGCTTCGGGGGGTATTATAGCGGAAAGTTTGGTAAACATCAAATAAAAAAGAATAAGGACACAAGAACTCAAGAACCCAAGGACTCAAGAATGGAGGAATTTTTCTGATTTAAAAACGGGGAAAATAGATTGTTGATAATTTCGGGCGGGAGTATTATGATATGTGGTGGAAGCGGTCCGTGGAGAGGCCGTGGGAGTACCTAAACGGGAGACGGGCTATGAACATCACAGGGCATTCCGGCACCCGCAAGCTTCGCTTGGGTATACCACCCCCCTTTGAGATTGATTATTGTTTATTGACGATTGACTATTTGTCAATTTTTCAGAGGTCACCCGTCGTCGTTTAAATGGGAATTTCAGTTAATGGAGGCGCAAATGAAAATTGGTTTATTAATGCTTATTCTCAGTCTTACAACAGTATTTACACATGCAGACAACGAAGATAGCACAGTAGATTTGACTCCTCAATGGAAAAAAGGAGACATACTCCAATACACCATGATCAGGACTCGTCTTAAGTCCCAAGCAGAGACGACTATCTCAAAGAGCAAATCCACTACTCCAGTGAATATTGAAATCATCGAAGCTGATGATAACGGCTATCTTCTAAGTTGGACAATGGGAGAAACTGTATTTGAAGATCTAAAGCAAGCCTCTGATCCTCTGGTTAGAATGATGATTAATATTACTAAAGATTTCAATATACTCCTTAAGCTGGATCGTTATGCAACAATTACACAAGTCAAGAACTGGAAAGACCTACAGAAGGCTTCTTTTGATACTATCCAGACTCTTGCACGAAGTATGAAAGATGCCGGCATGGATAATGCAACCATAGAAACAATTCGTAAGCAACTCGAGTCTATGTGTGCTACAAGGGAACAGATAGAGCAGCTTTGCACAAGGGAGCCGCAGATGTTCTTTTTAACCCTCGGTCGGTCATACCCTCTATCTACATCAATTGACTATCAGGACCGACTCCCCAATCCTTTTGGGGGTGATCCATTTCCGAGCCGAGCCTCGTTCATTCTCGAAAAAGTTGATGCTGGGTCTGATATAGCAGTTGTCACGTGGAAGCAAGAAATAGATCCTGTCGCTGGTGCTCAAGTGTTAGAAAAAACGTTGAGGGAGTTGGCAAAACGTATGGGACATACAATTCCAGAAGGCCAAAATCTTGACTTGTTAGGTATTACTGACATCGCAACCTTCACTCATCATCTTTCTTCCGGTTGGCCTCAACAGATAAGCCATACAAGAACAATTAAAATCGAAGATGGATCACAAGTGGATTCATTAAGTTTTATTCAGGAGATGGACGGGTGGCCTCTGTAAGATAGCCGGTAGGAGGGGTAAATATGCTTTTTAATTTACCCATGCGGATATTGAGTTTTTTTTATCATTGCAATGCGATTGTAACGGTATGACAAATTATCGCAGGACGTTTGTTGAAGGTATGTTTGTGAAGGGTAAAAAGGCGGCATGGGTGAAAGAAAAGCACTTTCACCCATCCTACGAAACTTAGGCTGTTGAAACGTAAAAAGGGGTAAGGGGGAGAGCTTAAGGGGGGCGTTTTCGGGTCCACGG
>CAZVYK010000124.1:0-1670 GCA_964630915.1 uncultured Caldisericales bacterium
CTCGACGGCCTCGGCCTGCCGGGGGTTGAGGTGCATATGATGATGGTGATCGCGTCCGTGGAAAAAGGAACCGAAATGAAATTCGTTGCGAATGTAATTCCATTGATGACCCATCGATCAACTGGGATCAATCACAAGGTCCATACTTCCAATGGTTCTTTGACGGGTAGCATGGACTATCCGAATATTCAACCAGGTCGAGCGCCCCTGCCGCTGGAGGATATTGAATGAGATGGATGGACTCATCCGGAATTACTGCAACCTGCGCCTTCTAGAATACTCATCTCTTTCTCGGTCAGATCGCAGCTGCCGACATGATACGATTATCCGGATCCAGTACTCCTTCGTTGGAGATCCGCGAGCATCGATCTTTAACGGCACGAGCTGCGGACTTGGTTCAACCCGGATACGTAGGAGCCACTTCTGGTTTATCGATCGGAACTCATGTGTTATGTACTTCGACAGATTCTTCCCCAGATATTCGACGATCATCTGATCAAGAACCTGTAGGTAATAGTCCATCGGATTCCGTTTATCTCGCAGACGTTCCAGGTCTCTGTTGATGCCGATTACCTGGTTGTTGTCATTGACGCCGATGAGGAGGTCCCCACCGTTGGTATTCATGAAGCAATTGATCGCCTTCATGTTCCGATACATCTCGTTTGTGTATCCGAGGTTATGGGGCAGATCGATTTCTGCATCCCCGATCAGCGTTGCCTTGAACTCAACAGTCTCACTCTCTCCGCATCGTATCATTCGCTCCACCCTTCGTGACTCCTCGAGGGGCCACCCTTCCGGGGGGAGTATGTCTGGACTGAGGCAGTTCGCCTCGAACATCCTCGGGGTATCGATGGCGTGGAGCTGATCATCGGTCATCGGAATGAGTACGGTACGGGTGAAAGCACCGAGATGGGGAAGGCCCTCGTCCGCGACATGGTCCTGGTTGTGGACATGGAGACATCGGAGTCCTTCGCGCAGGTTCAGAAGCTTCCAATTGATGAGGGACCGGTACTCTTGCTGCGCGGTCAGATCGACGATCGTTCTGATGTTATTGGTTCGAATGTAATCGAGCAGGATGCTGGTCAGCAGATTGTCCTTCAGCCAGACATCGGAGAAGGCGGGGAGGTCCTCGAGCGGGCATTCGTATAACTGGATCGGCTCCGCCGGGGTCACGAGCCCGAAGAGGCCCGAGACGATCAGCATGTGATGCGGCGATGCCTTAAGCGCGTCCATGCCCTCTTTTCCGAGCGTAAGATAGAAACGACCGGAATACAGGGATGCGGCAGGCAGGTACCGTTCATCCCCGGCTACCATCGGTTTTCCGAAGTCGGGACCGGGGATCAGGCCGCGGTTATACCGGTAGTCCTTGAGCGGGGTCCCGTTGTAGTATTCGCGGTTCAGGACAGAGAGCGCCTTCTGCCTACCTTGGATCAGTGCAGCCCATCCTGATGCCGAGAGCTTGGGTTTGATCGAGTCGCTTTCGTTGTACGGTACGTGGCCCATTCCCGATGCGTTCTTGGTACCGGAACAGATCGCGAGAAAGAGGCTCTAGCCTGTCGGGGCGTATTCAAATGTATCATGCATGGATAATCACCTGAAGTACCATCGTATCTGATCAGCATCGTCGATAGGTAACCGGGAAGTCGAGCAGGTCACCAACCTCCCGCTCT
>CAZVYK010000125.1:0-1662 GCA_964630915.1 uncultured Caldisericales bacterium
GTGCGCATTTCGGCGAAATCGGACACGCGTTTCGGAAAATATTCGGACAGCCTTTTCGGGCTCGATTCGGACAGTTTCCGGAGCGGAGCGACGCCTGAGTCGAAGTTCTAATCTACTGTCCGAATTGAGGTCAAGTTTTGCGCATTGGAGGAGATCCTCGGAGCCGAAGGCGACGCGGGGGTCTCGGGGGGGGAGAGTGAGCAGTCTGGGCCATCCCAAAACGGGGTAGCGCCGCTGCAGACCGGGCCGTTGGAGCTTTCGCTCGCGGTCTGCAGCGTGCGCCTGGGTCCCGTTTTGGGGAAGCCCAGGCTGCGGTGGAATGGGCCGGAGGCCCGAGGGAGCCGGCGCGCTAATCCGCAGGAGCGGACTTGGGATCGCGCATCGACTTGCCATCCAACTCCAGGCGATAGGCGTTGTGGACCAGACGGTCCAAGAGGGCGTCGGCGACAGTGGCGTCACCGATGGTGTCATGCCATTGGGCGACGGGGTATTGGCTGGTCAGGAGGGTGGCGCCGCGGCCGATCCGGTCGTCGACGACCTCCAGCAGGTCCCGGTACTGCCTGGCCTTGGCGGGTGCGAGCCCGAGGTCATCGATGATGAACAGATCGAGCCGGGCCAGGGTCTTGAGCCAACGGGCCAAGCTGCCGTCAGCGTGCGCCCCCTCCAGGGCGCGAAAGAGCTTGGGCGCATAGAAGTAGCGCGTCCGCAAGCCATCGCGACAGGCTTGGTGCCCCAGCGCGCAGGCCAGGTAGCTCTTGCCGACCCCGGTCGGTCCGGTGATGATGCAGTTGCGGTGCTCCTGCACCCAGGCCGAGGCGCGCAATTGCTCGATCTGCGCACGTTTGAGTCCCCGCGGATGACGGTAGTTGAGGTCTTCGAGGGTGGCGTGGGCGATCTTCAACTGGGCGTTCTTGAGCCGCGCGGCCAAGGCGCGGTTTTCCTTCCACAGCCACTGCCGTTCGACAACCAGGCCGAAACGTTCCTCGAAGTCCAGTTCGCGGATGCTGCTTTGGCGGCGTTGTTCTTCGAGGGCCTCGAGCATGCCCTCCAGGCGCAGGGCGCGTAATCGTTCTGAGGTGAGATTGGTAAGCATAGACACACCCTGGGGTCGGTTAGTTGTAGTAGTCGCGTCCCCGCACGTTGGCGTGCTCGGGGCTCTTGAGGGGCAGTTCCTGCTCCAGCGGTTGTTCATCGAGCCGGTGTTTGAGGATGGACTCGACGCTTCCATAGGAACAGGTGCCGAAGTGCAGGGCCCGGCGGCAAGCCGCCTCCAGTCGCTGCGGGCCGGCCGCTTTGCCCAGGCGAATGATGCCCAGGCACGAACGGAAACCCTGCTCCGGATGCGGACGCTCCTCCATGATCCGCTGCACCAACTGGGCGCAAGCGGGTCCCGTCTTCTGAGCCCACTGCACGATCCGCCCGGGTGTCCACTCCAGGTGTTTCTGATGCGCCTTGGGGCGGTGTTCGTCGAGGGTGGTGAACAAACCCGATTGGTGGCTGCGGGCGTGAACGGCAACCCGTTTGCCGCGGTGGAAGAACTCGACCGTCGAGGCTGTCGAACGCACCTCCAGCGTTTGATGGATCAGGGAGTAAGGGACGCTGTAGTAGTGCTTGTCGACCACCACGTGATAATCAATGTTCACGCCGGCCTTGGTCCAAGTG
>CAZVYK010000126.1:0-1637 GCA_964630915.1 uncultured Caldisericales bacterium
CACTTATAAGGCCTCCTCGTGTCAATAGGTAAAGCTCTCCCAGACGAAAAGTTATTTTTCGTCAGTCTACTTGAGACACTTTTCCTTCTCAGCCATTTTGCTCTTTGCCGACTGCTCTGACTTTGGTTTCAAAAGGGGTGGAGGAATCAAATCCTGCACCAAACACTTATTGAGGTTCTGTCATTCTTCCAGGAGAAGAATGCGACCTAGAAACAATGCCGTTCTCCCTCATGCCGTCCCAGTCAAACGCCGGGGTGCTGTTCTTCCCAGTTAGGCGCGGGCTCGGGTGAGGGGCAGAACCTGACCGACAAGAGCTTGTACTCTTTCAATGAAGGAGCGAGACGGATCTCTAATCAATCGCAGCAGACTGCCGGGTATCATCGGGCGTATCCTTTTCACAGCATTCTTTTATTGCAAGGGTATTCTATCCCTTTTCTGATCGAGGTGAGTGCGTGCTCCATCCCATGTGGCTCCAGTTAGGCGTCAAGCTGATCCGTCTCCTCCATTCGTTCAGTGGCTTAAGAACTTGTCCTGGTCGAAAGCCACCTTGTTTTTGAGCAGGTAATAGGCAGCTCTTCCGAGCTTGTGGGCCAGGATCGAAAGAGCTTTCCCTTTTCCGTGTTTGTTGGCAAGCAGGTCGAGGTATTTTTTGGCCGGGTCATTGCCCTTGAGGAAGAGAACGGATGCCTCGCTGAAAGCCCACTTGAGGTGAGCATTGCCGATTTTCTTGCCGCTGGCTCCATAGGTCTTGCCGTTGGATTCTTTTTTACATTTCACCAAGCGGGCATATGAAGCAAAGTCCTGAACAGTTTCGAATCGAGAGATGCTCTCTATTTCATAGAGCATTACCAGCGCGAGGATTCTGCCCACTCCCGGAATGGTCTGAAGAAGATTATAGGAAAGGGCGTCGTGACCGTTGGCAATCTTTATGATCTCCCTCTCAAGCGGGATGAGTATGTTGTCATAGGCTTCGATCATGTTGAGATCTACTTCCACGTTCTTCCGTACACTGGGATCGTCGAACCGCTCGGCTACACCGTCTCTGTTATTCGGTTTGGCAATGCGCCCGAGATACTCCGGCAGGTTGTACTGGCTTTTTGTGTTCTGGATATGAGCAAAGAGCTCCGCTCTCTTCCTTGCCAGATGGTTGCGCCGTCGAAGGAGATCCCGGGTGGCCCGCATCTTTGCCGGGTAAACATATGCCTGGGGAAGCATGCCTCCCCTTAAGAGCACTGCAATCTTATGGGAATCGATCTTGTCGTTCTTGCTCTTGCCTCCATGGATCGCTTTCATATAGAGGGCATGCCCCAGCACAAAGGGTATTCCCTCCCCGGCGCACAGGTCGGCTACCCAATACCAGGTGAACATGCACTCAGCAGCCACCACGATGTCTTCCCGATATGGGGCAATGAGCTCAAGAAAGTCGATGGAATCCGTATTCAGATTCCTGTGAACCATGATCACTCCATTGCTGTCGAGCACGCACACATACATTTTCTTTGTGTGCAGATCGATTCCGCAGTAATATTTGTGCTGTTTGGTGTAGAATCTCATCAGGGCCTCCTCCTTTGGTTGGGTTTTTGTTGGTGGTGCTTCAAAATATACCACCCATTCGAGGAGGCCTTACATAGTATCAA
>CAZVYK010000127.1:0-1629 GCA_964630915.1 uncultured Caldisericales bacterium
AATTCGGTGTCCAGCTTCGATGAAATTCAGTGTCCAGTTTGGATGAAATCACGCATATGGCAGGTTGGCGTTGACAAACGCGGGGCCGCCCTGAGAGCGTGTGGGCGTCTCCGGTGTTCTTCACGGTCACCTTGCCAGTCTTTCTGACCAAGGAATTAGAGCGAATGGATATCAATCTCAATCGGGTTGTCCAAAGCAACCCCTACCGTCAGAAGATCGGCAGTCGGGTCTGGATATAGGGCTTCCTCAGGCCTAACATTTGGATCAGGTCCAACGTCAGTAATCTGACGCCAAGAAACGCCACCGTCGTCCGTGGCGAATACGGTGAGCTCATTGCCCACAACGAATGCGCGTTGGTCGTCTGCCGCAGCGATGGCGTTCAGCCTTTTTGGCCCAGGATGCTTTGCGGTCAGCCATTTGCCCGGTTCATCGCTTCGTGCGACATTCCCATTCCTGCCAAGAGCCCATATGTGTCTTGACCCCGTACAACTTACATCCAACACACCCTCAAGACTCGAGGGCGTATGCAGCGTACTCCAAACTCCACCAGCATTAGTTGTCGCGAAGAGCACACCATCATCATCAACTGCCCAAGCGGCATCCTCATCCTCTGCTTCTATCTTGAGCATTGACTCTCCACTCAGCACAGTCTGTTTGATCCAGGTTCTTCCACCATCATCGGTTCTCGCCACAAGGCCACGCTGTCCCACCGCCCACACCACTTCGGCAGTTGGTGAATCGAGGTCTTCGATCTTGACGCTTGGAGTGTCAAGTTTATTGAACAGTTCAAGGCTGGACCAAGTCTTCCCGATGTCAGTCGTTCTTAATACATCCCAGGAGCCGCCTTCCTCGACAGCAGCAAAGACCAATCCTGCCGCTCTCGAATAGTATCCACCTCCAGTGACACCACTTATGGCGCTCATCGCCCTGACGTTGGGCGGGGATATATTCTGGATATGACTCTCATTCAGGCAAGCGCGGTCACTGATCGCAGTCCCCTGTTCGCCTGCGAAAAGGCAATAACCCTGCATGACCACCGAGAGATCGGCAAACGACTCTGTCTCATCCTCCGCAGCTACCCTGACCCTTCCTGGCCAATCGTGAACAAAAGAATCTACAAGTATCATGTTATTCGTTCCGCCTGCCCAGAAGCTCAGTTTACCTTGTTTTTTCTTGGGAGTATAGGAGATAGTCTGACTCGCGGTTCTGATTGCCGTCCTATCTTTTACCCGTAGTATGACTTTAATAGAATTCGGTTCTCCCATACCGCTTAATAGCCTTAATCTGATACTCGCAATAGCATGATCTCTTGACAGAGTCTTGACGACCGTATCCTGCTGCATTCGCCCTTTGGAATCAGTAAAAACGAATTCCATTTCACGATTAGATTTCGGACCTGCTTCCGTACGGTATTTAACACTAAGCACCAGCACTTCACCGATTGGTACACTGTTTAGGCTGAGGGGTGCGCCTCCCTTCCTTTCTAAACTAACGGACAAGATCGATGCGCTTACTTCCGACACAGGAAGTAGGATTCCCAAGATAGTTAGTGCAATAGTTGCGATGACTATTACTAAGATAACTCCAGTCAATGCCTTACGCTTCATTCTTTTGCCTTCGACTTCCTGC
>CAZVYK010000128.1:0-1624 GCA_964630915.1 uncultured Caldisericales bacterium
CCCACAATTCGCAGTAAAATTTTGAACTTTTGAAATATTTTACCACAAGATCTTTGTACTTTGGGTAAAAAACCTAAAATATGCCCATAATTGACGGATTTGATGACGAATCCATTTTAACAATAGGTCATTTAGGCATAGTGGCCGGTGCATATGACACCCTGGGGATAGGTGCTATCATCGACCGGGCAATTCCAAAGACGCGTCATCACAATTTGTCACACTCCCAGGTAGTCAAATTAATGAGTTTGAATGGGCTGGGATTCATTGAGCGCCGGCTCTATCTTTTTCCTGACTTTTTCGATGATGTTGCGCTAAACCGATTATTAGGCGGCGCAATAAGCCGGGATCATCTCAATGACGATGTCTTTGGGAGGACACTTGATGCAATCGCAGAATATGGCCCCACGGAATTATTCAATGAAATAGTAGCGAAGTGTCTTCTTCCTGACGAATTTGGTTCCAATTGCGTTCATGTCGATACTACTAATTTCAGCGTCACAGGGGAGTACGAATCCGACTTTCGTACCCAGGAAATCGAGATAACCTATGGCTACCCCAAAGATGGGAGATGGGACCTCAAACGATTTGTTCTTGGGATTGCAGCAAACCAGCATGGAATTCCATTATTCCTTCAAACATTCTCTGGGAATGAATCAGATAAAGAATCCATCAAGAAGATCATCCGGGACCTGACAAAGAATCTCAAATCACATGATAAGGTCTATCACGTGGCAGATTCCGAATTTTATACTCCTGAATCGCTCCAATTTTTAGGTCAGCATACGTTCTGGATCAGCCGGGTTCCAAGTACGATCGGACTGGTTAAAGAACTCGAAAATGCTGATTTAGACTTCCACTCATGCAAAGATTCCCGATATTCATATTTCGAGTATTGCACGAGGTATGCTGAAATCGACCAAAAATGGGTAGTCTACCATTCTGATCCCATGCATGAGCGCCAGAAAAAGACATTTGTGGCTAAACAGGAAAAGAATCTGGAAAAATCCCGCAAATCACTGAAGAAACTAACAACCCATGAATTCGTGTGTGAACCAGATGCCCTGGCCGCTGCTGAAAAATGGTTGGAAAAGAATAGTCGGTATCGTTTTAGCGATTTTTTGATTGTTCCGGTAAATCGTAAGGCCAGAAAGACACGTGGACGGCCAAAAAACGATGAACCGATGACCGTCTCCTATACCATCGAAGCAGAAATTGATTATAAACCGGAGTTTGTTCAGCAGGAAATGAGAAAATTGGGCAGGTTTGTCCTTGCGACTAATGATACTGAACTCTCCCCTGATACGCTCCTTGAATATTACAAGGAACAAGGCGCTGTGGAACGGGGATTCCGTTTTTTAAAAGACAAATCTTTCAGAGTGGCAGAGGTATTTCTGAAGAAAAATTCCCGGATTCAGGCCCTGGCAATGGTCATGGTGCTTTGCTTGTTCATTTATTCAATGGTGGAATTCCGGTTACGGCAGGCGTTGGAGCAAACGGGTGAAACAATTATCAGCCAGACTAAAAAGCCTACTCAGCGACCGACATTGAAATGGGTTTTTTTCTTGTTCAGAAGAGTAAGGGAGTTCACAGTTATTGTAGAAGATGAGCGGATAACCAAAAT
>CAZVYK010000129.1:0-1607 GCA_964630915.1 uncultured Caldisericales bacterium
TTCGCAATTCGCTTCTTCCAGGTCTTCAAGCCTGTCAAGGATGTCGTTTATGATGCAATCCATTGAAATTCCTCCATTCCATTCATTTTTTATCCGGGCTAGCCGGGATTTTGTAGCCTGGTCAATCCACAGGGTAGTTTTCCCTGGTCTCATCACAGACATAAATAGTGCTATAGCAAGCATCGTTTAAATAGTAATCGGTCATCAAAATGGGGCAGGGGGAGCGGGAGACACGATAGGATAGGTGGGGCGCCCCCCACGCACAGCCGGTTGAAACCGGCTGATGGAGCCTTCCCCCACGAAACGCGATGGTCTCCCTATTCGGGGTCAGGGGTCTTCCTGGTGGTCCTATGAGGAACAACAGCAACACGGCCGCATTCAGGGCAGGCAAAATGATTCCCCAGGTCAGAGGAATGGTACCACTTCATCATCGCAAGTTTATGGAATCCTCTGGTCTTCGAGCCTTTACATCGCATCATTTAATTTCCACTCCTTATAGTTCGCGTTTGAATATTCATAGACTGTCTTTTCCAAGGCCAGGATATCATCACAGCCGAAGTCAGCCAGGGTATGTACACGGTTTAGGTCTGCCAACCTGGTCCTGGTCATCATAAGATAGGTCCAAGTAAGCATAGCCGCCTGGAATCCTGCAGCGTCACCAACCTCCTTCTTTTTCTGTTTGACAAGGGTTTTAAGGTCACTTCTCCAGCCAGGGTAAATCCAATTTTGCGAGCAGTTTATCCTCTTTATGGCACTCTGGCCCTTGACATATTGAGCAAGGATATAGCGAGCAATTCGCTGGTGGCCTTTATCTCCCCGAGGTGCCCGGATATCAACGTTCCAAGCCTTGTGTATAGCCTTCCAGGTATCAGATATATACTTTTGAGGGATGTAATCGCCAATTATCAACGCATGTATCACTCCATTTCCTTCACTGGTCAATACAGCCATGTATTCCACGTTTAAAGGTTCATCAACAGGTTTTGAAGAAAAGTATCGCTTAAGCCGGTCCGATGCCACGTAATGACCTTCTATGAGCCTTGCAGGGGTAGTTCTGCGGATAGTTGTAATCAAATGATGAAAAGACGCCATGGTATCAGCCGGAGACTCATTAGAACTGGTTAAGGTCATGAATCGTATTGGCCGGTCATGGTTCCAATATAGGCCAGATTGAAGCGCAGAAAATAACCTCTTTCCTTGCTTTATTTTTGGGTTTAAGTATCTGAAATTATCAGAATCTTCATTTGGAGGGCAGGGAGGGCTCTGTGCAGTTATGGCATTATATACAAGTAAAGGGGAAGGTGCCTGGTCACAGCCAAAAGGCAGATCTGCAGGACCCGAGGCCTCCGCCCCACCCGCAGTGTTCCCAGGACAAACTACCGTTCCACCGTTCCCCTCTTCGTTAGGTTTTAAGTATTCCTGGGATAATTCCAATATGCACCTACCTTTTAAGGGTGGCCTCGAGTAGCCCCGACAGTTTGCAGAAGTTCAGGGGTTACTCTTCATCTTCAGGGTAAGTCTCTTCTTCAAGTTCCTGGTCCAAGTCAGGGTATTCGCAATTCGCTTCTTCCAGGTCTTCAAGCCTGTCAAGGATGTCGTTTATGATG
>CAZVYK010000130.1:0-1584 GCA_964630915.1 uncultured Caldisericales bacterium
GAAGCTTGAAAGTATTACAACAAGAAATGTCGTAGTGATAACTATTATTGTCTTAAAATACTTTTTAGACATATCCAATCTAATCATTCCTGTTTTAAGATTCTTATATAATAATTTATCTACAAAAGGCAAAGATTCTCTATGCCTTTTATCAATTCCTAATTCAAATTACTACCAGTTAGCTGTTTCTCCCATAATATATGTAAGAGTATTTAACCCATTGTATACACCTGCAATTGTACCAGTAGGAATTTGAATACCCCAATAAGTCTTCTTTGAGGGAACTGTAGCCGATGTCTGTTTCTGTACATTCAATTCTGCTTCTGTATTTGTTGTTGAGAGGGCTGTTCCTGAAGCATATGAGGTTGAAGCAGCTAAAGCATATTTCTGATATGTGATTGGTATTGGAGTTCCACCTGTACAAGTCGAATAGTTAGTACACATGTTTGCGGTATTGGCCTTAATTTGAACATCCAAACCTACATTTCCTGTTGGTGTTGTAGTTAGTTCCTTATCTAAAGGATTGTTTGCTGCTCCTACAGCCAATGTTCCATAGTCAAGCAAAGTAGGAGTAGTATCTCCTCCAACAATTGCGTTTAATTCTACACCAGTAGTAATCTCAGTAGTGCCAACTGCGGCATCATCATCTGTTGCTTTAATAGAATTTTTCCAAGTATCTGAAGGATACTGAGTACTTGCAACAGTAGAATCTGCATAGTGATTCACTGATGCAGTGCAAGAATATGTTGTGACCCCATTAGAGCAGGTAACACTTACAGAACAACTTACTTCAGGGTAACAATTGTTAGCATTTGCTTCACCTGATGTATCACAAGAAGCATAGGTCACAGAAGATCTGTAGAGATATCCCTTAACAGAGGTGATTTCATCGGTAGCACTTTGATTTGTACAGCCATTTGTATCAGTTATTACTGCTGTCATTGGGACATTTGTTGTGGTGCTCTCTGTTAGAGAAATTGCAGAACCACTATTTAGTGTGACAGATGATACTGAAGGAGTTGTATTGTTTACTGTGTATGTTTTGTCAGCACCTTGAGCAACACCTGCAGATGCAAGGTTAAATTGGTCAACTATGTATGTATATGCTGCATATGTCCCGTCAGCGTAAGGGTTAGGTGTTACATATGAACAGGTAGGGTCTGATGTTGTTAGAGAACTTGTACACCAAGTATCACCAGCACCACCATCGCATGCACCGGCTGATATCCCAGCAGTCTTACAAACAATTAATTTTACAGTATTTCCATCAGGGTCTGATGCTGTTGAACCCCATGTGATTGTACCTCCTGGGTCAACCGCGCTAGATACCGTTGATGCGGTAAAAGCTGGGGCATGATTTACATAAAGCGGAGAACCTGAATCTCCAGTACCCTGGCTTGATGCTGAACATGCAGCTGAAGTAGAATTGTTATCACAAACAAATGCATACCAAGCATTAGACCAAGAATCTCCTTCAACAGTTGTATATGTACATGATGTTCCAGTTCCACTTGCAGTTACCGTACTTGTACAAAGCGTCTGTGAAGCAGCACAGGTAGGTGCTGAACCACCAGAACCTGGAGT
>CAZVYK010000131.1:0-1567 GCA_964630915.1 uncultured Caldisericales bacterium
AATGGACGAGGCAGTGGATTTTAGTGTGAGAAGGAAAAAGTTGTAGAATTAAGTCTGAGAAATTTCTTGCATGAAAGGAGCAAGTAAAGTGCCGGTCTTAAATACAAAAAAGAACAAGCACATGAGCCTGGATGACCGTATTGAAATCCAAAGTTGTTTAAATCACGCAATGACCTTTAAAACAATTGCGAGGCTTATCGGCAAGGATCAGACCACTATATCCAAAGAGATTAAAAAGCACATAACCGTGAGTTCGGTCGAATCACTGACGAGATCTGATGCAAGCGGAGCTGCTGTTGTGATTCAACCATGTCCACAACTTCTGAAGGCTCCATTCGTTTGTAATGCTTGCAAAAAGCGACATATCCGATGTCCCTTCCAAAAGCAGCTGTATCTCGCAAAAAATGCTCACAGAGAATATGAAACGCTTCTAACACAGTCACGTGAAGGAATCCCCTTAAACAAGGAAATGTTTTATGAGGTTGACTCCATTATCTCTCAAGGAATTAAAAAGGGGCAGCACCTCTATCACGTAATACAAGCCAACAACCTTGGAATTTCACAAGCTACTGTTTACAGGCATTTACACAGAGGATATCTGTCGGTAAGCAAAATGGATTTCCCAAGGGTAGTTAAGTTCAAGAAGCGTCAGCAATGCCATGACATTTACATTCCCAAAGCTGTTAAAATCGGCAGAACCTATGATGATTTTCTCTTGCATATTAATGAAAACAACATTTCATCGTGGGTTGAGATGGACACTGTAATCGGACGCATCGGAGGCAAAGCTATACTAACCTTCGGTTTCACCATGTGTAATTTTATGTTCGGCTTGCTTTTAGATGATAAAACTGCCACCGAAGTCACTCAAAAAGTGCGTTCTCTCAAAGAACGGCTAATCTCAAATGACATTCGTTTTGGAGACATTTTCCCTCTGCTTCTCACCGATAACGGAGGTGAATTCGCCAATGTTTCCGCTTTTATTGCTGATGAGGACGGTGAAATCGAAAGCGCTCTATATTTTTGCGATCCTTTCAGTTCTTCCCAAAAGCCCTATGTTGAGAAAAATCATACCCTTTTCCGAGATATCGTTCCAAAAGGAGAATCTTTTGACTCATTCTCACAGGAAACGGTTGATTTAATATTCTCTCATGTGAATAACGTGAAACGCAAAAGCCTAAATGGAAAGTCGCCGTATGAAATGTTCGTCTTTACTTACGGTGAAAAAGCCGCATCCCTTTTGGGTATATCCTATGTTTCACCGGGCGAAGTATTACAATCTCCCAAGCTGCTCAGGAAGTAATTTTAAAACCATTTATCCCATATTTAAAGCAAGAAAATTTCTCAAACTAAATTCCCGGCAAGTGGAACTTACTCTGAAAAGGCTGTTTTTCAGATTGTTTGCTATGCTTATTTTTGCCATACGTTTCTGCGAAAACCTTGATTAGCACGTATTCTCATTGCTTGTATTCTGATTTCTCAGAGTAAATTCAACGGCAATTTAAGCCATTTATCATACTAATTTCCATGACGGGTTTCATTGTGGAATTTACTTTGGGAATTTACG
>CAZVYK010000132.1:0-1567 GCA_964630915.1 uncultured Caldisericales bacterium
GAAAGAGGTGTTGATATTGGCTTATGTAAAAGGTGAAGATCGTTATCAGATAACCATGTTCCCTGATAGCATAGACGATTATGTTGCTGAAGATAATCCGGTCAGAGTAATTGATGCCTTTGTAGAAGGTTTGGATGTAGCTGCATTAGGGTTTAAATATAGTAATCCTAATCCATTAGGCAGACCCGCCTATGACCCCAAAGATATGTTAAAGCTCTATCTATATGGCTATCTAAACCGCATACGCTCCTCCAGGAGACTGGAAGCTGAAGCAGGAAGAAATCTGGAACTAATATGGTTAATGCGTAAATTAAAGCCTGACTTTAAAACCATAGCTGACTTTAGAAAAGACAACAAAAAACCCTTAAAACAGGTCTTTAAACAATTCAATCTATTATGTAGCCAGTGGGAACTATATGGTAAAGAAATAGTAGCTATAGACGGAACCAAAATCAGAGCTAATAACTCCAAACGCAACAACTACAATGAGAAAAAAATAAAGCGGCAGCTTAAATACATAGAGGAAAAAATCAATCAGTATATGGCAGAACTTGAAGAAGGAGATAAAGCTGAAGCTGGTAGTCGAGTTCCAACCGCAGAAGAAATCAAACAACGAATTAAAGAACTGGAAAGCAGAAAAGGCAACTACAAGGAAATGCTTGATATTATTCAGGAAGGCGAAACCACAGAGATATCCGGTACTGATCCTGATGCCCGACTGATGTCAGTTAACAATAATGGGATAGAAGTTTGTTACAACATACAAACCGTAGTTGATGGACAACATAGCTTAATCGTAGACTGCGAAGTAATTAACAACCCAACCGATCATGGCCAACTATCCGACATGGCCGGGAAAGCCCAGGAAGTATTTGAGAAAAAAGAAATCAAAGTATTAGCGGATAAAGGCTATTACTCCACTCAGGAACTTAAAGCCTGCCAGGAAGCTGGACTGGAAACTTATGTAGCCAAACAACGATTTGCTAATAGAACCGAAGATGAAGGATTTTACAGCGATAAATTCACCTATGACCCGGAACAAGATCACTACATCTGCCCGGCAGGAAATATTCTGACACCTGCCAACTATCGAAAATCCAAAGGACAGGTAATAGGACGGGACTACAGGAACTCCAAAGCCTGCAGCACTTGTGAACTAAGAGATCGCTGTACCAAAGCCAAGCGTGGAAGAAGCATATTCAGGAACATAGAACAAAACCTACTGGATGAAGTAGACAAGAGGACTGCCGAAAACAAAATCCTATACTCTCGAAGGCAAATGATAGTAGAACATCCCTTCGGTACAATTAAAAGAAACTGGGGTTACAATCATTTCCTAACCCGGGGCTTGGAGTCGGTAAAAACGGAGACTTGCCTGATGTTTCTTGCCTACAATCTAAAGAGAGCAATAAATATCCTGGGAGTAAAGGAAATATTAAAGAGATTGCAACCAGCATAGACTACTAATTACAATCTCTTTTTTTGAAATAGCATTTTACTCATAAAATTTAGGGATAAGTCGGTTAATTATTTGGTGTACGAGCTATTATTCTCACACAGCCTGACG
>CAZVYK010000133.1:0-1515 GCA_964630915.1 uncultured Caldisericales bacterium
GTGATTCTGGTTCTCCCTTCTTTGTTAATCATCCTCCTGTTTTTACTGTAATAGGCAGTAACACTCCACAGAATCCTGGTTCAAATCTAACATGGACTACCACTGCTTCTGATCCTGATACTGGAAGTACTGTTGAATTGTTAGTATGTAAAACTAATGCTATGTCTTCTGGAGCATGTACTGGTGGAAATTGGTGTACTAGTACTGCTGTTGCTTCTGACCCTAGCTGTTCCTACTCAATACCTACTCCCACAGCAGATGGTAGTTATGATGCATGGGTATTTGTTGTTGATCAATTTGATTTAGGTGCTTCGGGTACAGGTACAAAACAAGGTTCTGAGTCTGATTTCACAGTAAACAATGTAGCTCCTGTTGTTTCATCTGTTACTCTCAATGGGGGTTCTGCAATTACATTGACTGAAAGTACAACAACAGCTGTCTCAATGACAGCTAGTGTTACTGATAACAATGGTTGTCGGAATCAAGGTAGTACAGCTGATGAGATATCTAGTGTAAAAGGATACTTATATAGATCAGGAATTACATATACTGGTTGTGATACGGTAGGAGAAGCAAACAACAACAACTGTTATCCTGAACTAACATGTTCTGCTGGAACATGTACCAATGGTATTACAACATATACATGTTCTGCAGATGTACAGTATTATGCAGATCCGACAGATAAAAATTATTGTTTTTTTGATCCGCCCGAGGCACAATATAGATATCAAGCCTGGTTAGCAACAGTCAAAGCCATCGATGATAACAGTGCTAGTGGAAATGCAACTTTGGTAACAGGTGTAGAAGTAAATTCCCTAATTGGCTTTACTACTGAATCTTTAATTGACTATGGTAGCCTCTCTGCAGGGGGAAGCAATGATCCACTAAACAAAACGACAGTGATAACGCCCACAGGCAACGCTCCCTTTCATGTTAATATTTCTGGAACAAAATTATGTACTGACTATTCTACTTGTAGTACTTCAGGTAAAACACCTATAGATATTGCTCAACAAAAATATTCTCTAGCAACAGGAACAGCATATGCAAGTGGTACAGCACTTTCAGCAACACCTACAAAAGCTCTAATCGGAGTACCTAAAATAGACAATGGCACTGTGACTACCAAAACAATTTGGTGGGGAGTATCTATTCCAACAGGTACGGTTTCAGGAACATATAATGGCGTAAATACAATAACTGCAACATATGAAGGTACAACTATGACTTGTCCACCTTAAGAAGATTAAAACCCCACCCTCGGTTCCCTATCTACCCCCTCTATCTCACTTTTCTTTGTTAAATACTCCTTCCTTAGTATCTTGAAATATCCTACTAAACCAACCATCCCTCCATTGTCTCCCCTGTATTTCTTTTCTGAATAAACATAACTCAAACCATTCTCCCTTGTAAAACTACCAATCCTTCTTAAAATCTCCTCACTATTAAACACACCTCCACCTACAAACACACTCCTAACCTCAGGATACATATCCAAAGCTCTCTCTAACT
>CAZVYK010000134.1:0-1514 GCA_964630915.1 uncultured Caldisericales bacterium
ATGGAAAGAATATTTGTGCCAAATTTGATGGTAGAATATATCTTGATGAAAAATAGTCCCAATCCTTATTGAAAATTATTCAATAGGGTTGGTTTCTGTGTAAGAGGGACTATAAACGCCTCTTTGTAATATGTTCCTGGCCGCATTTATATCTGCATCCAGTTCCATATTACATGAAATACACTTGAAATTTTCATTCATTCTAGATTCCTTGTGTATTTCCCCACATTTAGAACAGGTCTGGCTAGTATAAGCTGGATTAACCTTTATCAGTAGGAAACCTTCCGTCTGTGATAATGCGTCCAGTTTGGCCAAAGCCTGAGCGTAAGTAAAATATTGTTGCTTATTTAATTCTTTGTGAGACATTTTGGAGGATTTCCGGAGTTCCTTCAAATCCTCACAACATAATGTGAATAAGTTTTGCTCTTTGACAAATTTATTTAAAATACGGTTTATCTCCGTCCTTTTATATTGGAGATATTGTTTATAATTTTTGGAACCACGAAGCTTATTAGCTAATTTCAGATATATTGGTTTTAGTTCAGAGCCATAAATTTCTCCAGTATCCGTTGTAATGAGTTTATTATAACCAAGGTCAATTGCTACTGTTTTACCAGATTCCTTTTTTGGAACATCCTCTTTCTCGTAGCTAAAACAAGCAAACATTCCATATTGATTCCTGGTTAGTTTCACTGTCATTGACCTTTTCCAAGAAATATATTTATTGCAATAGGTATAGGATTTAAGTGGAACTTTTATATGTTCATATATTGGTCTATTATCACCTTTTCTTGCGGAAATTTGAATAGGCAAACTGATTTCTAGAAAATAGTCATAATGGTTTCCAGATTGTATATTTACCATTCTTTGATCCAGTGGAATGGAGACCTTTTTGATGTTTATCTTTGTCCTTTTTAGATAATTTATGGACAAGTCCCGGAATTTCCTGGATGTAAAATATTGTAATCGGTCTTCATTTTTATATTTTGCATATAGTTTTTTATATTTTTTATAAGTACGTTCCTTAGTTATTCGTAATTGTTTTTTAATTATTGCGGACGCTTCTTTATAAAGTAGAGATTTCCAGTGAGAGTGTTTTATGATAGCGCCAGGAACATCCAATAATTTAGATGATAGGAATTTAGCTAGTTCCATTTTGCTAGCAAGAATTGTATCAATGTATAGCTGGAGGTCGTGTTGGTACATATTGAAAACCTGTTCCAACTTGGCCAATTTTTCCTTGTTAGCAAATTTCATAGCGTGTTTGATTTCTCTATTCATATTACTATTTATAAAAAGTTTAAAATTTTTCAAAAACCATGATATTTACCTTGGTTCTATTGGATAATCTGTATAAATATGCTTGGATGGAATATGTCAGGATAAAATATGTTTATAAAAATTGGTGAAAAATTTCATTATTTTTCAATTATTTTCAATGGAATTTGTATTCATATTGATATTATAATTTCAGTAAAACCACCTCACAATATAGAAATTTATTTCTTGGTAAA
>CAZVYK010000135.1:0-1504 GCA_964630915.1 uncultured Caldisericales bacterium
TATATTATGACTGTTTATGATAGAATAACCCATAGTGAATACAAGGAGATAAGCAATATGATGGGTTACCATAAAGCACCTCAGGATAATCTTTTTTTGTATAATATCTATCTTGAAAACAGGGTAAGGAAAGAGCATCCCTTAAGAAGAATAAAAGATCTTGTGGACTTTGATTTTATATATAAAGAGGTAGAGGACAAATATGGCAAGAACGGTAATGTATCAGTACCTCCTCCTATAATCTTAAAGCTCATATTTCTCTTTTTCTATTACAATGTCCGTTCAGAGAGGGAACTTATGGAAACCCTGCCTGAAAGATTGGATTGGCTCTGGTTTTTAGGCTATACCCTTGAGTCTCCTGTCCCTGACCATAGCGTTTTATCCAAGGCAAGAGCAAGATGGGGCAAAAAAGTCTTCAAGGACTTTTTTGAACGTATTGTTGTTCAATGTGTCAACAAAGGACTTGTTGATGGAACAAAGATATTCATGGATGCAAGCCTTATCGATGCAAATGCTTCCAATAACTCAGTTATAGATAGCCGTTCCCTTAAGAAATATCTCCATGAAGGCTATCTGGAACTGGAGAAAAGACTGGAAGAAAAAGAAGGAGAAGTTAATACACGCAATATCTCTACCACCGATCCTGATGCTGCAATCGTACGTCATAGAGGAGACAAGGCCAAACTCATAGAGCCGTTGATGCCTTCAACGAAGTTATAACTGCCGTTGAAGTAACCTCAGGTGCAGTCGATGAGGCACACAAAATGACATCCCTTATTGATGACCACACTGCAAATACACTTATAAAGCCAAATACGGTAATTGCAGACAGTAAGTATGGCACCATAGAAAATCTGCTGGAATGTTATGACAGAGAGATTAATCCCCATATGTCTGCAATACAGACAAAAAACAAAAGCACCGGTTCAAGAAAGGATATCTTTTCTGAAGAAAAGTTCATCTATAATAAGAATACCGATACCCTTATCTGTCCTGCCGGAAAAATACTCAAAAGAAGATCCTTTAATGCACATCGCAACAACATAAAATATACGGCAAGCAGAAAGGATTGCAAGAAGTGTGAACTACATCATCAATGCACCAGGGATAGCAGTTCACGCTCTGTTCAACGCCACATCCGCAAAGAAGCACTGGATAAAATGATATCAACAACAAAAAGCTCCAGAGCAAGAAGAGATATTAAGATCCGCCAATACCTTATGGAACGTTCCTATGCAAGAAGTATCCGTTATGGTTTCGACCGTGCACGATGGAGAGGATTATGGAAAGTGGCCATACAGGAATATATCATCTGCACCATCCAGAATATAGAAACGTTAATAAGATATTTGAAAAAACCATTAAAGGGGGTAATAATGGCAAAATATCTAAAAGGTAAAGTAAAACAGAAGATTGCAGCAGGTTGCCGGCACATCTTTAGCTCTATAAGGGCTTGCCTGTATCTGTTTATCAATATGTGCAGTTTGCATATCTTTAAATCAAG
>CAZVYK010000136.1:0-1501 GCA_964630915.1 uncultured Caldisericales bacterium
TCGCGTTGCCGACGTAGTCCGGAAGGAAAGAGTATGTTTTTTCGGCCCAGAGAGCATTCGCGGTGTTCAGGGTGAATCCGGAATCCCCGCCATTAAGGCTGTTTGAGAGTTCCAGATACCCTCCCCTGAGTGTGTCAAGTGAAGAGGGGAAATGGAATACTCCCCGGATTTCATCTGCGGTGTTGCCCCTCGCACCCTCATACGTGAGTGCAAATGCAGAGGAGATGCTCCATGGAGAGAAGAAAATATTTCCTCCTGATCCTCCCGAATCTCCCGCAAGCCAGGAATACAAGTCAAAGGCAAACTGGTTATTGGCCTGGACAACTGCTTTTGCGTTTTCTGACAGTAGGCCGGCAGGTTGTTTTTCCGTCCGGTTCGTCCTGGAACTTATCGTTTCAGCAATGGACGGCTTCTGTGTTGGCCTGTTCTTTAAGGAATACTGCGAAACATTCAGTTTCGAAAGGATGTTCTGTGAATACATCTCTGTGTGTGATTGAATCGCCGTTGAGAAGTGGTTCCAGGATCCGCTTGTAGGTTTATAAGAGAAGAAACTCTGATTCTTCTGCTGCGCAATACTCTTGGAAAATTTGAAAGCGTCAGACAGTTCCGGAGTATCCACTCTCTTACCTGTTACGGCAACGGGAGGGTGAATGTCCAGGGTAGTGTTTGATTTGGTGTCCTTCAATACCGATAATTCCGAAATCTTCGTTCTCTCGATCCCTGATGCACATGCATGTCCCAGGAGACCGATAAGAAATGCAATACAGATGATACAAGCAATGATATTGAATATCTTTAATCTCACGTCATTCACCCTGAATATCGGCTAACATAGGATAAAGGTGTTAAAATAGATTTTGAACCTCCTGGTTGCCTCCATCGTGAGAAAATTCGTGTATTTCCCACGTTCAATCATGCATGCAAATCGTAATCCCGGAAAGAATCATAACTATCAAATCGGGAGGAATGTAACAAACGGATTAAATCTCCAACAGTTACTCAATTCGGAAGATTCTGGACGCAATGGCAATTGACATGAAATGGGAAAAGAGGCAGGTATTATGCCACGTGAGGGGTTGTGATACCATTTGTTCCCATTTCATGGAGCCACCTTGATTGATGGTCAAATCTTACTTTATCTTTTATTTTAAATATTTTTCTATTAATTTTATGCACTGGATGTGTCGAAGATGCCATTATTTTTTTTTTGGTTCGGTGAGAATATCCCTTCCCTTCGACGAATGAATCCGTGTGCTATGTTCATCCCCATGACAATTCCCTGATCCGACTGAAATGCTATAAATACACCCTGGAAGCAAGGATGTAGCAATGGACTTTCTGCCGAAAGGTCGGCTGGACGCCTTTGCAGATGGCGTGTTTGCAATCGTCATCACCTTACTCGTACTTGATCTTTCCTTACCCGCTGTAACCGAGAACCTCGTGCAGGCCCTGGTGGGCCAGTGGTCTGTCTTCCTTGCTTATATCATCAGTTTCGCGTTCG
>CAZVYK010000137.1:0-1500 GCA_964630915.1 uncultured Caldisericales bacterium
CAGCAATTCTCGGTAAGCGAATTGGTACGGCTTCTGGCAGGGGTTTCGTCGGGATCGTTTGTGTTATCCAGTATCTAAGCGGAGTTTCGGGCCTCTACCAAGATAACTGTTTAAAAGAGTTGCCCAGTCCGGCCATAATGCTAGTCTAACAGCCCATCTGACATGCTCCACAAATTCTTTCAGTGTCTTTTTCCAAGTTTTGGACTGAGCGTATAACGGATCGCCGATCTCTAACAGTTGATGCATAAGGAAAGCCAATAGATTGAGCAAGAGAAAGTTGAATCTGAGGTTTATCTTTCCGTGACCAAAGTTGTGTTCAAAGTTATATCCCTGGTTTTTCAAGGCATTGAATGTCTGATTTTCGATGCTCCATCTATGCCGGCCAGCCGCAGCTATATCTGCCACATTTTTGCTTGTAGGCTTTAAGCTTGTCAGCCATGTATTTTTGTAACCGGCCTTCTTTCCTTTTGCGCTCTCAGAGATTGAAACCCAGTTGCAGACCAGATCATTTTTTGCAAATACTGGAACCTCTTTCGCAAATTCCAGAGTCTGTAGGACTTTCTTTTGATCGTTTGTTTTTTCTATTGTCGAAACTTCCCCAGAAAGGCGCAATCCTGTTAATTGTTCAGTGAGGTGCTTGTGATCTGATGGTTTCGCGACAAAGATGAAATTCATTTTGAGTGATCTGGCCAGTTCAATCATTGGAGTTTTTGAATAAAGGCCATCAGCAAGCAAAACCATATCGAGATGGCAATATCTCTTTGCCAGGTAAGGCAATAATCGATAGGCGGCGTTTATTTCGCAATCTTGCTTGGTTTGGCCATCTTCCCTACGAATTTCTTCGGCGCAAAGCGGAAATGATTGGCCTGTTATGGGATGAATCAGCGAAGCAATAAGAACCTGATGATAATATTCCACGCGCCCATCTTCATGGTGTTTTTCCAGGCAGCGGTCGCAATGGATCTTTTCCGAGTGAAAGTAGCCAGTTGCGTCGAGTCCTACGAGATATCGCCCGTTCAATGCTTTGAAATCAAGCCATTTTCTTGTGCTGCTCAACAAAGAAATTCCCCGGCGAAGGGCTGCAAGGATAAATGAGGGGTTTATGGGGTCGAGCAAGTCGCGGAACTGACTTTCTTTGGGAACCTTTTCCACAGCAAACATGCTCTTTAGATTGCTTGAACCGGCCTGATCCTGGAGTCGCTGCTGAAAAGGAAGGACACCAGGATCTTGCCAGAACATCATTGCCAGACCAGCAGCGACAACATCCGTCAGCGGATAGTTTGTTTTATTTTGCTTGCGCTGGTCTGGAATATTGGAAAATACTTCCCTGAATTCTTTTACAAGACGGTTAAACTGTAGTGTTTCTGGTCCATTTCGCATTCCTGAAGTAAATCACAATTTTAATGCAAGTACAAGAGTAGCTGAAAGTAGCATTGAGAGATGCAAATCAAACAAACTATGTGTGAGAACCTGCTTCAGTACGTATACCGAGAATTGCTG
>CAZVYK010000138.1:0-1496 GCA_964630915.1 uncultured Caldisericales bacterium
GCCTCGACGACGCTGGCGAAAAATCCTCTGTTTACCGCGTCCGCGGCGACCAGGGAAGTGGGGGCGATCGTCCAGGCGGTACAGAAGAGCACCGGCCTGGCAACGCAATCGATGCTCACCACCATTAATCTGGTGAAAGAAAGCAGCGACCGGGCCTCATCCTCCGGCCAGGCGATGAACCAGCTGCTCGCCTCAGCGCAGGCGATGAAGCAGCAGACCATCCCACTGGTTGGCGCCAACCAGGTGGTCCGAAACGCGATCAAACAGCTCAGTGAAGCCAACCAGCGGGTATCCGGGGTGATTGCCGAAAATCTCTCTGCCACCAGGCGGATCTCGACCACAACCGATGAGCTGGTCTCGCAGACACAATCCGTGAGCAAGTCGGCCATCGCGCTGGCTGAGATTGCCCGAGAGCTGGAAGGCGCGACGGCAATGTTCCAGGTCGATAAGAGCAGTTAAGGGATACTTTCTATCGTTAATCCACTCACTAAACAGCTTGTCTCTCCGACAGGCTGCCAGTCCATCTCCACCTGCTTCCAGAATTCCCTGAATTTAACCACTCTCTTTACCTGTTCCTTCGCTATTAAAAATGGAGCAACATCGCTTGCCAGGGCATCAAAATCAAAAGCCTCGGTCTTCAAAAGCAATCCCTCGCGTAGACTTTCGGGAGAGGTAATGCCCATTTTCTGGTTTATAAATCCAAAATCTGGCTTGGTTTTACTCAATAAAAATGTAATATCGTAAAAATCTCTTCCTTTCGGGCGTTTGCGATTAATCGCGGTATAGATCTTCTGTGACAGCAGAACATTTAACGGGGTCACTCTGATCTCAGTAAAGACATCAAACTTGTTTAATATCTTGATCTCAGGTGAATAGTTATACCCCACCGTGTCCAGTTGAACGAGAATCTTCTCCTGTTGGTGAGGTGACAAACCTTGCTCATAAAGCAGCTCTGGAAACCTAAGATCACAGTGGAAGGCGCCTTTCGCGACCATGCTGGTCTCCACTAGGAATCCTTCCAGCTCTAAAAACAGCTTCACCCTCTGGATCAGTTCACCAAACGCCTGCCAACTCAAGCCAAAATTGTCAAGATCGATATCTTCTGAAAAACGGCTATTTCCATGCACGATGCGTAAAGCCGTGCCACCCAGAAAAGATAGCATGCTGGCTTGTTTGCTTTCAAAAATAGCCTGTAAAATCTTATACTGCAGGTATTCACGAACAATTGCCCTTTCATACCCCTGCAAAGGTTCTGAATATGCATTCTTTATCTGCTGTAAATCAAGCATTCAGATACTCCAGAAATTGATTGACCCTGTTTTCGAGGGTCTTTTTATCGAATGTGCGGACATACCTGGTGAAAATCGAATGATCCAGCAGACCATGCAACTGTGTTCGGTTCCAGCGAAGTTCCTCAAAATCTGCTATTGACTGGATATCAGCACTATCTTTGCACTTTAACAGAACTCCAATAGAAAGGCATGGCTAAAACCGGG
>CAZVYK010000139.1:0-1481 GCA_964630915.1 uncultured Caldisericales bacterium
CATTACCACAGAATGGGCAATTTAATTCTACCCATCCTCTAGAAGTATTTTTTCCAGAACTATAAAATTCAATATCGTTATTTTCAAATAATGAGATTATATCAATCATAAATTAAAATTTTACCTCCTTTTATTAAATTTTATTATTTTGTTTTTAACCTTATTAATATCTTTCAATTCTGACTCCCAAATAACGAGAGTATCATAACCAAATTTTTTAAATATATTTATTCTGTCTTGCGGATCTTCTCCTTTATGCCAATAATCACCAAATAACTCAATAAGTTTCTTTTTTCCATTACAATTTGTAAAATCTGGATTTTTACCATTAATCATAAATGAAAAATCACCAGTATATTTCCATTCATTTGGATAAAGATCATTTAAAAGATTTAAAATAATAGTTTCAGGTTTATTAGGTCGAATAGCTAATTTTTTTAACATATTATTTACATATGTAGGATTTTTCCACAAATCTTTTATTTTTTGTTTATGGGTCTCGGTAAATTTCATTCCTTTTCTAGATTTTGAAATTTTTTCATTATGCTCTTTAGAAAAGATTCTGCCTTTTAAAGCGAGAGATCGTTTTACATTTGATTCTTCTGTTTGTTTTCTTCCTAAATGCCACAATCTATTTTTTTCTTTAGATTCTTCAGACACAATTCTTTTGCATAAAGGATGTTTCCCTTTAGGATATTTTCCTGTTAAAGTATTAGATATTTTTTCTTTTGTTTCTTCAGAAATACTATGACCAATTAAAGTATTAGAAATTTTTCTTCTTGTTTCTTCAGAAATAAGCATTTTACCATTAATACAATTATTATGTCCATGAATAAAATTTGGGATACCAAAATATTTATGATGAGGTTTTATAATTATTGCCTGACCACATCCACATTTACAATATTTTATTTTCTTCCTCTTTGTAATTGATGTCATAATTTATTTCCTAAAAATAAAATCCTAAAGTTTTGTTCACGATTAATAGAACCGCTTCATTCCTCACGGAGATGAAAAACTTTAGGATTATTTTTATTTATAAGCACTATTAATTTGAACATAATTTTTATATATTATTTTTAGAAAAAAGTAAAGTTATTTTTTAAAGCCAACCCTTCCGAATATACACATTAAGCCTAGCGCAGAAATGAGAAGATAAATAACGAGCTTGGTCAACAAAATCGACAATCACAAATTCATCTTTACCCTCATCTTTTCTTGCTCCACGACCACAAGCTTGAATAAGATCCTTTTCATTCTTCCCACCACCAGCAATGATAATTGAATTTAGACTCTTAACATTTATTCCTTCTCGCCACACGACTGTCGAGACAACATTCTGAATTTCCTTTCTCTCAAGTTTATGTTTGATATCAAGTCTGGTTTCACTATCAACCTTTCCCTGCACATCAATTAAAGACACATCCATTTCTTCTGCAATTTCTAATAAGTTTTCTATATGTTCTATTTTTTGGACATAG
>CAZVYK010000140.1:0-1468 GCA_964630915.1 uncultured Caldisericales bacterium
TCATTCCCTCACCCCTATAACGTTATAATTCTTATCTGTTTTAGCAGCAATCTTTTTATCATAGACATCTACAAAATCCTCTGGATGGACATCCCTGCCACCAAGGCCTACTATATAATTCTCAAGGGTTATGTCAAGTTTGTTGTTGTAGATAAGGGATGCTATCTCATTATAGAGAGGTCCGTTTATGGCACCTGCCGGCATAGCCCTTTCTACAACGGCTATTCTTTTTTTATCCTTTAATGCATCAAGAAGTTCTTCTTTTGGGAAGGGTCTGAAGAGCCTGAGTTTTATCAGACCTGCTTCCTTGCCATTTGATTTCAGTTCATCTATGGCAGTAGCTATGTTTTCATTGATAGAGCCAAGACATATAAACGCAAAGTCTGTATTTTCTGTATTATATGTCTCCACTGGTTTGTAGTATCTACCGAATTTATCTCCAAATTCTGTCATCACATCTACTATGGTCTTTTTTGAGTTTATAAGGGCCATCTCTTGGGCATATTTTGCCTCTGTGTAGAGTTCAGGCATGGCATAGGCACCCATGGTTACAGGCTTATCAGGATGCAATGAATATAGAGGTTTATAGGGAGGGAGGAAGCTGTCCACATCCTTTTGTGGTGGGAATTCTATGGGTTCTATGACATGACTTAATGAGAAACCATCAAGATTAACCATTACAGGTAGAAGGACATTTCTGTTCTCTGCTATCTTGAATGCCATAATGACTGTGTCTACTACCTCCTGACCGTTCTCACAGAAGAGCATGATCCATCCTGTATCCCTTGCTGCCATTATATCTGAGTGGTCACCCCATATGGATAGGGGAGATGATAATGCACGGTTTACCGTTGCCATGACTATGGGGAGTCTCAAACCTGAGGCTATAAAGAGTATCTCGTGCATGAGTTCCAATCCCTGGGCGCTTGTGGATGTGAATGTCCTTGCACCTGCTGCAGATGCGCCGCAGCATGCGGACATGGCTGAATGTTCTGACTCAACGTTTATATAAACTGCCTCCAGTTCTCCATTGGCAACCAGTTCTGAGAGATGCTCTACTATATGTGTCTGGGGGGTTATGGGATAGGCTGCTACAACCTCTACCCTTGCAAGCTGTGCTGCAATAGAGGTTGCTATGGATACCTCTATACCTTTCTTTGTGCTCATCTTATATCCTCCACCATTTTGATTGCCCCTGGTTTACACTCCTTTGAGCATATACCACAACCTTTGCAGTATTCCAAATTAGCCCTGTAAAAACCATCCTGGGTTACATATATTGCTGCATCAGGACAGTATAACCAGCAAAGCCCGCATTTAATGCACTTGGCATCATTCCATATAGGCTTCTGGGATCTCCAGTCACCTGTTTTGTATTCCCTGGCATTACCTACCTCATCTATAACACATCCTACGTTGAGTTCATGCCATTTGTATTGATCCATTGGTTTAGCCATTAGAGCCCCCT
>CAZVYK010000141.1:0-1454 GCA_964630915.1 uncultured Caldisericales bacterium
ATTAGTAGTGTTAGTGCAATTAAGAAATATTTGAAATAATGGGAAGATGAAAAAAAGGTTTATTGGAATATTTACAATTTTTGTTATACTCTTCGCTTCTCTATTATTGATTTCTCACTTGTCCAGTCAGAAGGTTTTAGCCCAAGCTTCATGCCCTGAATACATTAATCCAGATTCTCTCGAATGCCTCGATTATCTCAGGAATCAACTTGGATCACTTCAGAATCAACAGGGAAACATTCAAAAGTTACTAAAAGACGAAGAATATCAGCAGTTATCCCTTCAGGATAAAATCACATATATTAACAATTTAATTGCACAAACAGAACAAAAAATAAAATCTTTGCAAATAGAGATTGCAGCTACTGATGTGGAAATCCGTTTGTTCCAGCAAGAAATAACAAGAAATGAGGATATTGTTTCTATTTTAAAGCAAGAAATTAACACTCTTAGCACATCAGTAAACGAAAGAATTACTGAATCGTATAAATACTCCTTTATCAATCAGTTTGAGCTCTTCTTAGATATTAAAAATTTTTCCTCTGTATTAAGAAAAAGTAAATATCTTGCCACCACAAGAAATAATGACAAAAAAGCCTTAGAACAATACACAAATACCGTATCAGAATTGGAGCTAGTAGAAGCTGAATTAGAGGATAACAAAGCCCAACTTGAATTAAAAAGAGCTAGCAGAGAAGAGGAGAAAAGTGAATTAGGAGAAACCATTAATACCTTGGATTCACAAAAAAAAGAGAGAGAAAAATTGCTTGCTGAATCTAAAATTAAAGAGGCTCAATTACTTGCTGTATACCAACAGAACATAAAGAAACTTTCCGATCTCGACAGAGCAATAATCAACTATATTAATACACACGAGAGTGAAATTGTTGATAGTGGTTATGTTACAACTAATGTTGCAATTGGAAGGATGGGAAACACGGGCAAATCAGACGGCTCACACCTTCATTTTGGTTTGAATAGCGGGAAAAGATATGTAATCGGAGGAGTTAGCTACGGATACTTCTGGAGTGACATAAACCTTTTCGACGGAGGATACTTAGTAAAGGGTCCAAATTCCTTCATGCAATGGGGACCTCCTTGTTCTTGGGGAACCCCCTGCCCTTGGTGGTCGCCTTTCGTATATTCCGGCTCTAAGAAAATCCCCCTCTCTGGAGCATATATCTTAATGACCCAAACTGAACATCAAGGGAATGCCATTGATTTAGTATCATATAGCCGAAATGAGTGGGGGTATAAGAATGAAGGGGCACCTGTTTACCCAATTATGGCAGGACAACTATACAAGGGTGTGGATGGCTATGGTGGGAAATACGCCTATGTAAAGCATGGGAATGGTATGGTATCGGTTTATTTACACCTTCAGTAGCACTCTTCCCTATTTCTCCAATATCTGATAAACTACAAGATAATTAATCTAATTTATTTTTAATATT
>CAZVYK010000142.1:0-1453 GCA_964630915.1 uncultured Caldisericales bacterium
GGGCTCCCTGTCGGTCGCCACCCTCTCTGCTCACCCGCTCCCCTCTCTCGGTCGCTTTGAGCAGAGAGGGTTGTTCTTTCTGTTGGGTAATCCCTTCCTACTCACCGTGTTTACTTGCCAGCGGCTTTGCAAAAGATCTGCTTTGAAGGGAAGGATGATTATTGTGGCTGCTCGCATCCTTTTTTATCTCCTTAGAATGGCGTATTCTCGTCACCCTGGGTTTTTAACTTATCGAGGGTAGCCTTTGCATTGTCCCCCCAGGCTAAGAAGCCCTTGCCGTTTTTAACCTTCCATTTCGAGTATCTTACTTTGCGTGCCTCACCGTCTTTTATTCTTATTTTGTTTTCAGCGACTCTTTTAACGGCCTTTCTCCACCTTGCAAAATTCCTGCTCTCCCTGTTCATGTCTCGAACTGTCTCATATTCGCAAACTTCGATTTCATGGGGCTTTGTTGACCTGTTCGATGTCCAGAACTTGCCCACATCTTTGTACTGTTCAGGAACTAATTTCTGATCTTTCTTTTTGGCGTATGATGCCATGTAGATCCTTGTGAGGGTTTCATCTCTTACGGGGTTTTCACTCGTGCCGGCCTTGAGGTGGTAAGGATCACCGCTGTTGACTATATCAAACCACCACTGAGCTAAATCGTGATACGGGATGTACCTGTCATGCAGAATATGCAGGTGGGGTGCTCCCCTTTCCTGGAACTCCAGTACTGTGGTGTACTCTTTGACAGCGCATTGATTTTTGAGCTTTCGAATAATGGCGAGTCTGTGCTTCCTGACTATGTTTCCATCACAAGGGAATTCATCGGGATAAGTCAAAGTAGTTTCCCACTTGTATAAAGGCCCATGTTCCGAAAGGTGTAAACCTAGTCTTTGAGCGGTTCTAGGACTATATTGGGATATTTTATTTTTATTCGGGTTGTCTTTGAAACGCTCTTTACACTTTTTCGATTTATCCGGGTCATGGAAGATAACTCTAGATGCTCTCTTGAAATGCTGGATTTCCCTCGTGGGAACTGCTATACAATTCATTCGGTTTTAGTTCCTGGAATTAGCCCTGCATGATGCTGCGAACATCGTTCAGGGCTTTTGTTTTATTTTTTCTTCTTCACCAACTCCTTGAGAAGTTGCTCTATAAATGCCCCGAATGGCAATTTATCTGACTTCATCATGTTTATGGTCATGAACTCAAAGAACCTTGAACGTGTCATTCCAAGCTCTTTTGCGATCTCGTCAAACCTGTCTATGACATGCTGCGGGACTGATATGCTAAATGTCTTTCTTGCTTCTCTCATGTTTCCTCCTTAAACCTTTTTCTATAGGTTGTCAATGGAGTCCATTGATCCTACTTATGCTGTATTTAGTCATCGTATAGCAGAATTGATAAACCCAGGGGCTCCCTGTCGGTCGCCACCCTCTCTGCTCACCCGCTCCCCTCTCTCGGTCGC
>CAZVYK010000143.1:0-1451 GCA_964630915.1 uncultured Caldisericales bacterium
CAATGACCTGTGTTAAAGTAGTTGTGTAACCAAAACTCAACGAAAGGACAAAGGATCTCTCATGAACAGTATACAACAAAAGGCAGTAGAATTTGTAAAAAAGCTAACAGAATTAGACATAACAATTGGGTTGTCGACATTTATTGAATCCGGGTATGAAATGTTCCGTGAATACTTCATGGAACTGGCATCAGCAAAAGTCGAGGAAGTGGATGAAAACATAGCTGTAAACCCTTCGGTAAGACGTGGTTGGACGGTGCAGCGCAAAGGGGATGTCCGGACCCTTGTCACGGAGCATGGTGAGTTAAAATACACCAGAAGGTATTACAAGAATGAAAAGCACAGAGATTACAGCTACCTTGCAGACCGTGTAATCGGTGTCGATAAATACGAGCGGATAGAGCGGGGGTTGGGAGCAAAACTGTGCAATATGGCAACGGAGCAATCTTATGCCAAGAGCAGTGACTATTTGTGTAAAGGGATGGTCAGCCGGCAGTCGGTGCTCAATAAGACACGTGACGTAAGAGAAGAAAGACTTGAGCCGGTGGAGCAGCGAAAAGATGTAGAGGTGCTGCATATTCAGGCAGACGAAGACCATGTTGCGCTGCAGGATAGCAGGAGAAGCACTATTGTAAAGCTGGTAACGATTCATGAACCGGTAAAATTCAAAGGAAAGCGGGTGTACTTGCCGCAGCGGTTCAGTCTTGTGAGTTATCAGGAAAATGTTGATGACTTTTGGCTGCGAGTGGCGGATGAAATCAGCAAACGGTACGGAGACAGAGATAATCTGACCGTATATATTCACGGAGACGGCGCGAGTTGGATCAGGACGGGTTTAGGGTGGATAAAGAACAGCCGGCATGTTTTGGATAAATATCACCTGATGAAGTATATGCGTCCGGTATGCGGTGGAAATGAAACATGTTACGCTCATCTGTGGGATGCGCTGCAAAGCAATGATTACAACCGTTTAAGGAATCTGGTTGAATGTATGGTCAACGATGGTTGCTGTCAGGAGGAGACCGGTAAGGAGTTCCTTGACTATGCGAGAAAGAATTGGGACGGGATCCGCATATGGTATGAGGACCGAGCCAGCGGTGGAAGTTGTACAGAGGGTTTAGTCAGTCATATTCTGAGTGATAGATTAAGCAGCCGGCCAAAAGGCTGGCTTGATGAGGGAATAGAAACGATAAGCCGCTTGAGGGTATATGTGTGTAATGGAGGAACTATAAAGCCTGACGATGTTAGAAAAACAAGACCGGCAAGAAGTTTAACGAAACAGGCGATGAAAAAGCTGCAAAAGAAGATGTCAGAATTTGAGCCTATGCCGAGCGAGCTTTTCACAACACCAAAGAGGGGGACGGCACTGTATAGGCTTTTTGAAGGCATTAAATATGGCGGCATGGCTATTTGACGCAAGAATGGATCTTTTTGTGACCTACAACAACTTG
>CAZVYK010000144.1:0-1443 GCA_964630915.1 uncultured Caldisericales bacterium
ATCCCATATGGAGGACTGGGCAAAACAGTGGTTAAAGACCCGCCGTGAAGCTGGTGAAAGTTGCTTGGAAATCAAATACCTCAACAAAAAACACTATGTCTATCGGTCAACATCCGTATACGACAAGACCACAAAAAAACCGAAAAAAGTATCCAGTTACATCGGGCGTCTCGATCCCGATCTGGGACTCATTCTCAAAGGCTCACGAGGAATCTCTCCCCGGGATCTGCCACGTACAATCAGAGAATATGGAAATTCTCGTTTACTTCATGACCAATTGGATGAGCTTGTCCCACTACTGCAGGAAGATTTCCCAACCTGTTGGGAGGAGATGGTGGCCATGACGCTCACCCGGGTACACGGATATGTCCCACTCAAACGAATTGGTGATATCTGGGAAAAATATGAGAATATTTGGGACATATCTCCAAACTTAGACCCCCGGAATCTCAGCAAGGTACTTCATGAAGTCGGTAACAACAAGTCCGGTCAGCAAGCAATCTTTACTCATCTCACCACCCTAAGCCAGCAACTGGTCTATGATCTTAGCACTGTATTCACCCGCTCGATGTCAATTCATGAAGCAGAAAAAGGCTATAATCGGGGAAAAGTCTACGTTCCCCAGATTAATCTGGCATTATTTTGCGGAATCGACACGGGTCTTCCTACCATGGTCCGTCCGCTTCCCGGATCTGTAAAGGATGTTGCTACACTTATTACATCCATCAATGAAATAGAATTGAACGGAAAAGTGCTCATTCTTGACCGCGGATTCATCGCTGAAGACCTCATTCCAGTTTTCCAGGAACGCAAGATTGATTTTATACAACCTACCCGACGGAATAGTACCTACTACTCTCAAAGAATCCACATGGTCAGGAACTTCATGTTCAAGGACCGGCTAATTCATGCAGGAAAAAAGAAACTTGAAGATTTGGTCTTATATCTCTTCGAAGATGAGGATATGGCCCTGGATGAGCGAAAAAATCTTTATTCAAGGTTTAATGATGCAAAGATTTCTCGTGTCCAGTTGAATGCCAGTCTTGAGCGTGCTGGCCATATTATGATAATCTCATCTCTTGATTGGGATGAACAGAGGATTTACGAGATGTATAAATCCCGGGATATGGTTGAGAAACATTTTGACACCTATAAAACCGAACTCATGGCAGATAAACTCTATCTCCGCGACTCTGAAAGTCTGTTTGGGCATGCTTTTATCGGATTCCTGTGTCTCTATGTCTATTGTAAACTCTTAAACCTGGTAAAAAAGGCCGGAATGACTGATAAAATTTCACCGGCCGATGTCCTAACCCGGTTTTCCAAGGTTTACCATGTTTACTATCATACTTTCGATCAGTTTACGGAGGTTCCCAAACAGGTCAGGACCCTGGAAAAGAAACTAGGACTCAATATATTCCCTAAACCGCTGCGGAGTTAAGG
>CAZVYK010000145.1:0-1437 GCA_964630915.1 uncultured Caldisericales bacterium
TACACCCTCGTATATATAATTATATCATATCAATTAGAAAGAAGATTGAACTCTTCCCCAATCCTATTATAGAAAACAGTGTAGTACATAGTGATGGTGATATTGGAGAGAAAAGTCCTATCATTATATGGATCAGCAAACCTAGTTAACTTCATATATAGGTTAGAGGAGTCTACATAAACATCCAACATATCACTAGAGAGATAGTAAGGATTTGGGAATCCTACATAGTCATTGACTGTAAAACTAACATTGTTAATGGCTGAGTCATCAAGCCTCCATCTTGTACTTGCCATTGGTAAGTATACAGGTGGGTATCCTAAATTGTGGTTAAAAGTAGATGTATAAACCCTATCACTAGATCCTGCTGTAATTGTTTCCGCAGGTGCAGTAACAGAAAGTGTCCCCGATTTGTAAATCTTAAAGGTATCAAACCTGGAATCTATTGCAAGTTGTGTTGGGTATGCAGTTACGCCCACGCCCTCCTTTGCTATTAACAGTTTGGCCCTTCTTGTATCTGTGAGCGTGTTAGGTGGTGTCCCATCTAAAGTATTGAAGAAAAGAATGGTGTACATGTCTGCATCTCCTGTCCTTTTGGTAATCTGAAGGTTACCACTAGAATCAAGATAAGCTCCCTGATATGGGTCTGTATCTTCAGTTGAACTTTGTAAATCATAAGTATAATCGGTACTGTTTAACTTTCTAAAGGTTAGCAGGGACGGAACATAACCCAATGTGTTAGTCCAAGAAGAAGATGTTTGCATGAATATCTTAGGAGTTTCCCACTTACTACTAAATGAGATGTCTTTACTGTCTATCCCATTTAGACTATAACCAGGCCTCGCTATTTCTAAAATGGGCTTCTTACTCATACCAAGCATCCTTTCTCGGTTCTAAGTATAAAAATACTATCAATTTATCACCGTTTACCCCATAAAATCTTATTATATTATCATCAATATGCTCGTAATAGATAGTCCTCTCTGAATAAACTCCTGGTTCTAAAGCAATAGTACAGGTCGCTGGTATTGTTCTCCATCCAGTCAGTCCATATTCTTCAAAATAATGATAAGCCATAACTATTGGTTTGTAACCAAGATTATGTACAATGTCCTTTTTATGAGTTACATTTGTAGAGTTCCATGCCATTATATTGCCTCATCTAAAATTATCTCATATCTCCCAACAATCTTTAAGTGATTCTTTGTACTATCAAGGGACAATTCCTTAACACTTGCAGTCCCTATGCTCTTTGTTTTTTTTGCTACTTTTATTACTGGTGTTTGCATTATAGGTCCTCAAATCCAAGATAAATTGACAAATTTCCAGCAGAATCAAACATTTGAATACTTCCATTAGGCCCAAATACCCACTTTCCCTGCACTCCACCCTCTCCAATAGAGGTTACTGAGCTTGTCTGTTGTGTACTCAATACTC
>CAZVYK010000146.1:0-1434 GCA_964630915.1 uncultured Caldisericales bacterium
TGCCTGTTCGACAACGTAGACCCTGTTACCTTCCGATGCAAGCCATGACGGTGACACAAAAGCGCCAAGCTTTGGTGGCCCGCCAATTGGAACGACACCAAAATCGGAGATGGCGTTTGCTGTTCCTGGAGCGAAAATACCCGGTACCAGGCCCATCAGGATCGCAAAACAAAGCATTAGTGACAAAAATTTCTTCATCAAAGCCCCCTTCTAGGTTGTTGTAGGTGTACAAGTCCGGTCATTGTGGTGGAAGTATATTGTATGCAACCTTAAACTCAACGATATTTGGTTTGTGGCAAGCTTAAAGTTAAGTTTGCAGCCATTATGATTAAAATTTCACGAATTATTGAATATTTTCCCCGCAAACCAAAAGAAATATTGAAGGTATATCCTGTATTTTTTTGCACAATAACTCTGTGGGTTGTTAAAAGATAAATTTATAAATGTGTAAAGGTAAAGAAATGTTTTAAGCAAAAAGGTTTCTGGTATTTTTGTCAAGTTGGGGACAAAATTTGTTGACAGGGTGGCCCCAGGGCTTAAGATGAACTCGCCCAATTTGGGCCACCCTCCTTTTCTTTCCGGGGACTTGTCCCCAAACCCTAACCCCCTTCCGGCGGGGGTTTCGGTTTTTATTATAGGAAAGTAGCCAAACACATAAATGGACCAATTGTGAATACTGTTGCTGGATGTATGATGGTCCAATAGAGAAAACACAAGCAATGTTTGATTTATATGCTGAAATAAATTCAGAGATATTGTGAAATTTTAAAAAAACAGCTAGACCAATTGAATGAAACAAGCGTCTAAAAATTGGAAATGGAATGCAATTTAACAGACCATTACTTTAAAATCATTCCAATTTGGCAACCAGTTATTTTTGTGTTTTAACCTGCTAGTTGTGTGTCATGTTCATGATTGACTTGATAGTTTCATCAAATGATTCATAGAGTTTTCTGGCATTTTCCCTCAATACTTTGATTGCCTGGTCCAGTGACTCATCCATCACATTTTCCAGAAGAATTTTCCTGGATGTTTGTGAAACCCCGTTTGCCCAGTTGCCTATCTCCTCTTCGGAGAAATCTGTTTTTTCTTCGATTTCATCGTCTTCATCATCTTCGAACTGGTTTTTTATCTCCTCGATCTCTTCCTGCAGTTCCTCAGATTGTTCCTCGATGAGTTCTTTTTTACTCTCAATGATTTCTATGATTGCATCCAGGGATTCAATTTCGTATTCCGATATCGCATCTATCTTGTCCTTTAATGTTTCCAGAAGCAAGGAAACCCTTTCTTTATTTTCACTCATCCGATCCTCCTTTTGGTATCCAATGCGGTCCCTGTCAAATATTTCAAAAACCCTAACATTTCGCCTTTATTTATAATAAAGGGTTTAGACTAGCTAATCGGACTGCCCCTGAACTCCTTCAATAATATAGT
>CAZVYK010000147.1:0-1427 GCA_964630915.1 uncultured Caldisericales bacterium
CATCGGCGTAGTAATAATACCACGTCTGGCTGGTTCCGCTGACATTGATCATCGCTACAGGCCTATCCATCCCCGGGCCGTAGATGTATTTCTTTGCCAAAGAGCCTTATTATGATTGCAGATTATAACTCCGGAATATACAAAATCAATTCACCAAATCAACATCCATAAGCCTATGACTTGTACTCCTTTATATTTTAGTAACCATTGTAAATATTTCAGAGACTACCTGCCCAATCACTATGCTCTGAATTTTGATTTATCCGTTATAAGATTTTCGGCCCTATCATTATATTCTTTGGAATATATTTTTTCCCATCTTCCAGTAGACTGTCATCACTCGAACTGGGGGCATAATAATACGATCCATCGCCATGAACGCTGAGGCAATAGCTATTGGAGTCATACAAAATCCAGAGCTTTTCAGCTTCTTGGCTTGGTCTACGAATAACTAGTTCTCCACCTAAATCAAAAAGTAATTTTGTTTTTCCAGTTTTACTGTTAATCTCAATATGAACCAGTTTCTGCCCACATAAAAGCTCGCATACTTCTGTTTTCTTTTTGTCACTTGATGATGAAACAGCAGACAACCTCTGTCTGCCTGAAATATCAGAAACTACAAGTTTCCAATAAGAATTGTATACCCACAGAAACCATTCTCCTTTTACGCGAGTATACTTTCGGAGTTTTCTATCTCTTACTGGATCATCTTGGCTACTCTCAAAAAGCAATCGTGGTTCCCCAAGATTAAATGAGAAATTTATTGTCTTGAAAACTACGTTCCAACATACTTGACCAATCATCTTTTGAAGAATTTTTGTAATCATTTATGCCTAATCTCTGTTTAAACTTTCATTCTTTTTTGCACTCCTCTGTCCCGTTCAATGAATCGAGGGATTCTTTTAAATATTCTTGCATAGCCTGCCAACCCTTTTTGTGAAGTGGCGAATCAAATGGATTCCATATGTCCCCTTCTTTTGCGGAACCATCAAGATAATCATATATTCCAGGATACATTTCTTTTAACTGCTCTATGGGAATACTAGGAGCTTGGGACTCTTGTGACATCGTAAAAAACCACATTAAACAAGTTAATGCACCGCCAGCACCTCTTGCCCAACCCCCTTTTGTAGCTCCACCACCTTTAACCATTTTGCCACCCAAATCACGAACACCCTTTCCCTCCTCCAGAATCTGATGATAATTATAGCCTTTATTATGTATGATGTCGTGTAAGAGATTCATCCCTTCATCGGTTAATCCCAATGCTTTCCCAATTTTTCTTACCATAACAATATCGTCTTTTGCCAATCCCCATGGATCGAGCCAGTTGAGCGGATTGTTATTGACATAGGCATAGAGGTTCAGGCCGTCGATATAGCCGAGCGGGTCGGGCTGGAGGAAGCGGCCGATCAGCGGCGAGTAAT
>CAZVYK010000148.1:0-1390 GCA_964630915.1 uncultured Caldisericales bacterium
ATGAAAATGTCCTAATAAGAATTGCTAAACTGTCTCTTTTTAGCAAGGAGGAGACAGTATGGTAAGAAAGGACATAATCATGATAAGACAGAAGGAATTAAAGCGGTTGCATGTAATTCACAGGGTATTAAGAGGGGAGATAAGACAATCTGAGGCATCTGATATACTCTCAATAAGTGAGAGACAGATAAGGAGAATAGTAAAGCGAATAAGGAGAGAAGGAGACAGTGGGATAATTCACAAATCAAGGGGTAAGGAATCCCACAGGAAACTACCTAAGGAAGTCAGAGATATAGTGGTAGATTTGTATCAGCAAAAGTATCAGGGATTTGGACCTACACTGTTTAGCGAGAAACTTGAAGATGTAGAAGGCATACAAATCAGTGATGAGACAACAAGAAAGATTTTGATAGAAGCTGGGGTATGGGAGGTCAATAGGAGGCGAAGGAGTCATCGGCAGTGGAGGAAAAGGAAAGGGCATATGGGAGAGATGGTGCAGATGGATGGCAGTCATCATAACTGGTTTGAAGGTAGAGGTCCTGAATGTGTGCTTATGGCTTATATAGATGATGCCACCAACAGAGTATACTGTAGATTTTACAACCATGAGGGAACCATACCAGCAATGGACAGCTTTAAAAGATACATAACTAAATATGGGATACCCATGAGCATATATTTTGATAGGCACACCACCTATAAATCTACAGCAAAGCCGACAATAGAGGAAGAGATAAGCGGAGAGGAACCACTTAGTGAATTTGGCAGGGCATTAGAAGAACTTGGAGTAGAGAGGATATATGCAAATTCACCGCAGGCAAAGGGCAGGATAGAGAGGCTATTTAGGACACTTCAGGACAGACTTATCAAAGAGATGAGGTTAAAGGGGATAGGAAGTGTAGAGGAAGCAAACAGGTTTCTGGAGAGATATCTACCGAAACACAACGAGAAGTTTTCATTGAAGGCAGATAAGGCAGAGGACTTTCATATACCAGTTCCTGATGGTATAGACCTTGATGCAATACTCTGCATAAAGACAGAAAGGAAAGTTAGAAATGATAACACAATAAGTTATAACAAAGAACTATACCAGATTGAGGAGGTGATGTCAGGCAAAACAGTAACAGTAACAGAGCGGATAGATGGCAAGGTATGTATACTATATCAAGGCAGGAGCTTGAAGTTCAGACAGATAGATATACGTCCTGAACAGCCACAGAAACAAAAAGTGCAGATAAGACGAAGGACAGCCTATATACCTCCAGCGGATCATCCATGGAGGAAGTTCAAATTTGGTAGGAATGCCTCCAAAAATGTATCTGAGGTGGCAGGGTGAAAATAGGACATTTCTATTTTGGTGAAAATAGGACATTTCTATTTTGGCTTTACA
>CAZVYK010000149.1:0-1380 GCA_964630915.1 uncultured Caldisericales bacterium
GAGAACACCTTGTCTATGTCCAGGATCATGACGAATTCCTCGTCACGCTTGCCCATGCCCTTGATGAAATCGGTGTTGAGCTTGGTCCCGATCCTGGGTGCCGGCTCGATGCTTTCGGGATCGAGCTCCATGACCTCGTGAACCGAGTCCGCCAGGACTCCCAGGATCACGCTGTCTCCCTCGATATCCACCTCCCCGATGATGATGCGGGTATTCACCGTCTTCTGCGTATCCTTGATGCTGAACTTCTTGTTGAGGTCCACCACCGGCACCACCGAGCCCCTCAGGTTGATTACCCCCTTCATGAACTCGGGCGTCTGGGGCACCTTGGTGATCTTGGTGAAGTCGAGCACTTCCCTCACCTTGGAGATGTCCAGGGCGAATTCCTCTTCGTCGAGCTTGAACGAGAGGTACTGTCTGGTATCATTTATTCCTTTCACGCTCATGGGTTGCTCCTTGTTCCGTTTATATGTCCGTCTCCATCATTGCATACAGTACATGTCTGACTTGGTGCCCGGGGCGCTCAGGCAGGCTGCCTTTTCTCTGATGGTCTTTCATGACCTGAGCGCCCCGGACATAACCCTGATCAATACTTCTCGAAGTCGTCATCGCTGGCATCGCCTGCGGACCCGTGGTCGGAGAGGTCGATGAGCACCCCTGCATGGCGGGCGGAACTCTCGTCCCTGCCCTTGATGACCTTCGGTGCATCGTGGTGGACATTGAGCAGATGCGCCTTGGATGCTGCATTTGCGGCCTTGGGCTTTCTGGCTGCGGTCACGGTCTTCCTGGCGCCGTCCTTGTCGATCTTGAAGAAGGCGATGGCCTCCTGGAGCTGCATGGCCTGGCTCGAGAGCTCTTCGGAGGTGGATGACATCTCCTCGGCCGCCGAGGCGTTCTGCTGTACCACCTGGTTGAGCTGCTGGATGGCCTGGTTGATCTGTTCCGCCCCGGTGTTCTGCTCGTTGCTCGCTGCGGTGATCTCCTGGACGAGCTGGGCGGTCTTCTGTATGTCGGGCACGATCTGGCCCAGCAGCCTGCCTGCCTTTTCGGCCACGGCCACGCTGTTCACCGAGAGCTTGCTGATCTCGCCTGCCGCCTCTGCGGAACGCTCCGCCAGTCGCCTCACTGCCGCGGCCACGACGGCAAAGCCCTTGCCGTGTTCGCCTGCCCGGGCCGCCTCGATCGCTGCGTTCAAAGCCAGCAGGTCGGTCTGGCGGGCTATCTCCTCGACAATGGCGATCTTGTCGGCAATGGTCTTCATGGCGGACACGGTCTCTTCCACTGCATTTCCGCCTTCGCGGGCGTCTTCTGCAGACTTGACCGCGATCTTCTCGGTCTGCTGGGCATTGTCCGCGTTCTGGCGGATGTTCGACGCCATCT
>CAZVYK010000150.1:0-1358 GCA_964630915.1 uncultured Caldisericales bacterium
GACAGAGGCATTACCCTGCTCGATTGCGCCGATCTTTATGGCTCGCATCCCTTCATTGCCAATGCCTTGCAGGATGTACCCCGTGAAAAATATACGATTATCTCAAAAATATGGTTTCTCCCCCGCGGAATCCCCGAGTCGGAACGCCCTGATGCGGATGTTGTGGTGGAACGATTCCTTAAGGAGCTGAAAACCGATTACATTGACATCGTACAAATTCATTGTATGACTGCACCGGATTGGACAACCCGGATGGAAACCCAGATGAACATTATGGAGTCGCTCAAGAAAAAAGGCCTTATTCGCACCCACGGCGTATCCTGCCATTCGCTGGCCGCTCTGGATGCCGCCGCCGAACACCCTTGGGTGGATTGCATTCACGCCCGCATCAATCCTTACGGCCAATCGATGGATGATACCCCCGATAAAGTGGTTCCCGTCCTGCAGAAAGCACATGCCAACGGCAAAGGCGTCATTGGAATGAAGATCGTGGGAGAAGGAAAATTTCGCACCAGCGATGAGCAGCGCAACCATTCAATTGATTTTGTACTGAATCTCGGCTGTGTCAATGCAGTGGTGGTAGGCTTTGAGACCATTGACGAGACAGCGGACTTTTCCGTTCGTGTCTGCAGCACTCCGCGGCGTCCGGCTCCCTTGGAGGCCAATACCGCTGTGGCTGTAACGCCTTCCGAACTGGACTTGTATCTGGCATAGATACACCGGAATCCTGCCTAAGTCTGGTCAATAAATTTTACCGAATCAAGGGTGTCTCCGGATTTGCATACCGGCCTGTGATATAGCCTGCTCAGATAAAGACAAAAAAAATGGTGATGGAAGGGGTGTACGATATTAACACAAACCGTTTAACTATAAATAGTTGAAAATTTTCTCAGAAATGTCCTTTCCACAAACAGCCAAGGCCATCTGACACAAAAATCTATACCCTCGGAGTCCATATTTAATAATTACATAACTTTATAGCTCTGGGCCTTGACAATACAGGGCTATTCTCATAATATAATGCTGGAGAGTCGTTTAAGGATGCGGAAGGGTGTCCGCATCACAATAAAAGACAAGGATGAGTGAAAACTAAACTTCGGAGGTAGGGTAACATGAAAAACATCAAATGTGTCATGTCTGTATGTCTGTTGTTAATGGCCGCCTGTAGCTATGGTGATACCATTCTTTCACCCGGCGATACGATCATCGGGATTGACGCTGACGGCTGGATTGCAGGGTCGAACAGTTCATATCCGGCAAATGAAGCGCCGATTAAAGCACTGGACGGTGACACGAATACTAATGCCGTTTCCAGTAATAGAGTTTCGTAATTTATCATAAGGTTATGCTGCTTTCTT
>CAZVYK010000151.1:0-1351 GCA_964630915.1 uncultured Caldisericales bacterium
GGCACTATCCATTAAATTGTGTAAATGATACATAAACAAAAAAGCATTATTAATTTTAACCTTTAATCAAATGGAATCACAATTTATGGCAAATAAGCGTACGGATATACCTCCGGAGCTTCTAAGTAAAGAATTTTTAAAGCAATTCAAGACAGAAGAAGATGTAAGTAAATTTCTGAAGGATCTTCATTCTAAGGTTCTGGAACAAATGCTTCAAGGCGAGATGGATGCTCACTTGGGGTACGAAAAGAATGATGTTTCCGGGAATAATACCGGTAATTCAAGGAATGGCAGTTTTCCAAAAGTAATTCAGACAGAACACGGAGAGTCAACGATTTCAATACCCAGAGACAGAAAAGGGGAATTTGAACCCATTATCGTTCCCAAACATAAGAATCGGGGCCTCTCTATCGAAAAACTTGTAATATCTCTATATGCCAAAGGGATGAGCGTATCCGACATAGAGGATGAATTGAGAAACATATACGAAATAAATCTCTCAGGCTCATCCATATCAATAATAACCAACAAAGTTACTCAGGCAGCCCAGGATTGGCAGAACAGGCCACTTGAAAGACAGTATTTGATTGTTTGGATGGACGGTATAATGTTCAAGGTAAGAGATGGGGGTAAGGTAATTAACAAGACGGTATATATTTGCGTAGGGCTGAATAAAACAGGCAAGAAAGAGGTTCTCGGCCTTTGGGTTGGTAAAGCAGAAAGCTCAGCCTTTTGGATGAGTGTCTTGACTGATCTTAAGGCACGAGGAGTTGAAGATATACTCATCACTTGCACAGACAATCTAAATGGCTTTACAGAAACGATACGCACTGTATTCCCTGAAGCCGCCACCCAGGTATGTGTTGTACACCAAATCAGGAATAGTTGCAGATATGTAACCTTTAAGGATATTAAAGAGTTTACTAAAGATCTTAAAACAATATACGGAGCTGTAAACAAAGACTCAGCAGCAATTGCCCTTGATTCGTTTGAACAGAAATGGGGCAATAAATACCAATATGCCGTCAGAAGTTGGAGAACAAACTGGGATAATCTTACTACTTTTTTTGAGTACCCAATGGAAATAAGAAAGATAATTTATACTACTAATCTCATTGAAAACCTTAATGGTAAGATTAGAAAATATACCAAAGCTAAATTATCATTTCCTAATGATGACGCTGTTAAAAAGTCTGTTTATCTCGCTATTAATGAGATTGAAAAGAAATGGACTATGCCCATAAGGAATTGGGCAATAGTCCTGAATCAGTTTATTCTTATATTTGATAACAGAATTTTATTGTAATTATGAAGACTCAATTATCATTTACACAAAATTCTGGACAGTGCC
>CAZVYK010000152.1:0-1345 GCA_964630915.1 uncultured Caldisericales bacterium
GGTACTGTCAACCTAATTGTGTAAATTTCTTATAGAGAGGCAAATTAGGACGTACCTTGCCTATTTTGTTTCTCCTCCAGCTCATCTCCATCTTAAGCGATATAAAGGCCAGGAGTAAATAGCATGAATTCTCTCCTGCAACTATTTCCATAGGTTTTGTTCTTCTTTTAAACTCTTTATTTAACCGTTCAATCATGTTTGTTGTTCTCAACGATATCCATTCCTCTTCGGGAAAAGAGAAAAAGGTTAAACAGGCATCAAGCGAATTGGATAATGATTTTACAGCAGAAGGAATTTCTTTCTCCCACTTGTTTACAAATGATACTGCGAACTCATCTGCCTTTTTCTTAGATGATGCATAGAAGATTGAACGTAAATCATCAGCTACGGATTGTTTCAGCTTCTGGGGTACCTTTGCCAGTACATTCCTCGCAACATGAACCTGACAGCGTTGAACCTTTGCATTAGGAAATTCTTCTTTGAAGACTTTTTCCAGTCCGGCAATACCGTCCATGATTCCTAATTGTACAAATAATCCGTCAAGCCCCCTTGTTTTTAAGTCTTTGAAAGATTCCCTCCAGGGCGAGGCCGATTCCTTATCTCCTGATTGTATAAGAAGCACAAGCCTTGTATTATCTTCTCTTACACCTATAACCACAAGTATGGGTATTATTTCTATACTGCCTTTTATACGCATATGGAAGTTTACCCCGTCTATTATCAGATATTTGATCTTCTCACCGGAGAGATCACGGGTGCGCCACTTTTCTATGGCCTGTTTTAGTTCAGTGGTGGCGTTGCTTATCTCTGTAGGAGAGATAGATCTTCCGATAAGCCTTTTGCTCAAAAGAGATAAAGTACGTGTGCTTATACCGGTAAGATACATGGCGGCAAGGTCTTCTGTGATTCTGTCCTCATACTGTCTGCTTCTGGGTATAACCTGTGTCTTGAAGTCACCGTCACGATCCCTGGGGATTTTTAATTCCACGTCGCCTATTCCTTTTATACAGAATTTTCGGCTATAACTGCCGTTACGGTAATCTGTATGACCTTCCTTACGTACATACTTATCTCTGCCGAGATGATGGGTAAGCTCTAAATCCATGAGGTTTGTGAGAAATTTGCCAACAGCTTCCTGTATGTTTACACCGATGTATTCAAATATCTTTGCAGGCACGTTCTCAACCTCCTTGATTAATGCCAATGCTTCTGATACACTCACTTTTAGTTCCATGGATGTTCCTCCTTCTTAAAATTCTGTGATTTTGGTGAATCACTTATTTTATAGGAGGTACATCCTTTTTTCACCCTTTAAATGAATTTACACAAAAGAGTTTACACTACC
>CAZVYK010000153.1:0-1345 GCA_964630915.1 uncultured Caldisericales bacterium
GCCGCGCTCGCGTTGGTGCTCCGGTCGATCTCCAGCGCCACGCTCGCGTAGTAGTTGCTCAGCGTCCCCGCGCCGTACACCGCCTCCCCCACCGACCCGTCATCCCGCGCCGTCAGCACCACCGGCCGGTACGGAGCCCCTTGCCAACTGATCGGCCCCCGAACCTGGAGCCGCGCGCTGTTGGTCGGCGCAAACTTGATCACACACCCCGCTTCAAAGACGCTGACGCCTTCAAGCGGAATGGATGCTTTGATGTAGTAGGTCTTATCTCCGCAGAATACGTAGTTCGATTGCCCCGTGCTCAGTTCCAGCGCGTAATCCCAAACCACACCCCGCCTCAGCCCCGGCCCGGCGCTCGCCAGACGCGGGCTCCAGGGACGCAGACGCCCCGGGTCAATCGCCGCACGCTCCAACCGCCGCCCCATCGAGGGCAACCGCGCCGGCGGCACCACCGACGCCGTCCGCCCAACCCGCGAGCGCAGCGTCTCGATCCGTCCCTGCCCCGGCCGCTCCAGCGCCTCCATCAGCGGCTCCAGCGCCGTGTACTCGACCCTTTCCACCAGAAACCGCCGGCCCTCGAGCACTTCCCAACTCGGCCGCACCTCCGCTGAGGCCACCGCCTCCTCACTCCCTTCAACCCGAAACGCCTGTCCGGGACCAATGTGCATCCCCCCGAAGTCTACCCTCCCATCCCCCCGCTCGATCGGGGTGGGCGCATCGAAAAACTCGCTCAGCACCAACACCCGCGTCCGCAGCGGGTTGAACCCCAGATCCGCCACCAGCTCCGGCGGGATCTCTTCCTCCAAAAGAACGTCCTGGTGAAAACCCGAGTTCTGGATCCGGAACCGCAGGTGCGCCCCAAGCTCGGGGATCGCATCCCGGTAGATCACTTCCCCCGGCGCCACCCACTCCGCCTTCCCCGCCCCAACCTCCCCCAGCATCACGCTCTTGCCCGAGTCCACGTCCAAGAGCGCAATCCCCCGGGGCGTCGACACCAGCCGCACCCCCTCCGGCGTCAGCACGTCCACCGCGCCCGCCTCCCCAAGATCGGGGGCCAGGATCACCTGGAACTGCGTCTGCCGGGCCACGAAATGACCGCTCTCCGCCTGTTCGAACTCCGCCCGGCTGGGAACCCACTTGCCGCTCCCCGGCTCCGCGTAACAAATGCCGGGCTCGAGTTCGACATAGCTGTGAGTCACACGGCTGCGGTGGCCCGCGGCGTCCGCTTCCTCGGCCACCCACTCGATCTCCCGATGGTTGGGGCCGGCGTCGAGAATCGTCCATTCGGTCTCGGCGGCATCGAGAGAGGCCGGCAGGAGCCCCGCCCCACAGACGATTGCCGCTG
>CAZVYK010000154.1:0-1344 GCA_964630915.1 uncultured Caldisericales bacterium
TTGCAGTGTCCGTCATTGATAGTGCTGAATCCAGAGAAATTCTCTGTGAAAAGGAGCGTTACTGGATTCAGCACTACAATAGCAAAGTGCCTAACGGATACAACCTTACTGATGGTGGTGATGGTTTGATAAATCCTTCAAAGGTCGTAAGGAAGAAAATTTCCAGAACCTTAAAAAAGAAATATATTGTCACCAAAGGATTTACCGGAAGAAAACATACCGAAGATTCAAAAGAACAAATTGGTAAAAGTTCAAAAAGGGTATGGAGCGATTCAAAATTCAGAAAGAAAATGAGTAAGGTTCATAAAGGTAAAGCGATTTCTGAAGAGCAAAAACAAAAGATCAGTAAGGCAAATAAAGGGAAGTTGAAAGGTCGTATTCCGTGGAACAAAGGAAAGCCTAATTCTCAAGCTCCGTGGAATAAAGACCATAATCATCCAGCTTATAAAGCATGGAGAGAAAGACTTGTTCAAAGAAACAAAGCTGGACAACAAATTTATTTAGCAGTGAGTAACTAAAAAAAGAGAGAAAGGAATTTGAATTATGTTAGTCGAAATTGAAGTGAAAAGACCTGTGGCAATCCCCGGAGAAGGGAAAAGCAGAGTGATTGATTTGCGTCCCGGAATCAACAAGATTGATGATGCTTTGTTTGATCATTGGTTTGTTAAGGGATTGGTTGAAAGTGGAGCAATCAGTTTACTGAAACGGAAACATCATAACTTTAAATCGCTGGAGCAAATTGCCGAAGAAAAGAAACAAAAAGTTCTTGAAGAAAGAAAAGCAGTGGAAGAAAAGAAAGAACCTGTTATCTTTGCCTCCCATCCGACAATGGAACCTGTGGGCACCGTGCTGGATCAGGGAATTGAAAAGAAGGAAGAGGAAGTTACTGTGATCAAAAAATCGAAACCGACAGAAAAAACAAAAGTGGTCAGACGTAAAAGGATTTAGTTATGAGCATAACAATGGATATATCAGCATTCAGGCTGGCATTCCCCGAATTTGCGGATGAGGTGAGGTATCCAGATGCCATGATCACTTTCTGGTCATCAGCGGGGTTACTTCTCTTAAATGAGGAACGATGGGGTGATTTATTGACTCATGGATTATGGCTTTACGTTGCTCATAACATCACCCTTGCTTCTGCTGATATGTCTGCCGGTGATGCAGGGACATATCCAGGTAAAGGTGTTGGGGGAGTCATTACAGGGAAAAGTGTTGATGGGGTATCGGTCAATTATGATACTCAATCCATGACTCTTGAAGGGGCTGGCAATTACAATACCACAAAATACGGTCGTGAATTCTGGCAACTGGCGATGATTGTCGGCATGGGAGGCCAACAGT
>CAZVYK010000155.1:0-1336 GCA_964630915.1 uncultured Caldisericales bacterium
TATAAACGGGTTTTACCCGTTAAAGACGGACAGGCAGGAGAACTACATTCCACCTGGGTCAATGAACCCTTAACGGAGTCTGTTCCCTGCCTCCCAAAGCCATAATAGGTTGATTGGGTCTTTGAACCCTTGTCAACATGGAGGATTGGCCGGGAGGCTTCCCCTGCCTTGTCTGAATAACTCTTTAGTGAGGTGTTGTTATGACTAAATTGTTTGTCGGTATTGATGTTTCCAAGGATTCTTTCTCTGCCACAGCTCTTGATACCAAAGGCAATCTTTGCTTTTCTCTGTCTGCCGCTATGGATAAAAGCGGTTTCTCCAACCTGTTGAAGGCTATTACTTCTAACTGTAAAGACCTCTACTCTGTCATGGCTGTCATGGAGTCCACAGGATGCTACCATATCAATCTCTTCTCCTATCTGTCCGACAAAGGTGTCAATACGGTCATTATTAATCCAGTTTTGATTACCAATTTCGCAAAACTCTCTCTGCGTAAAACCAAAACTGACAAAAAAGACTCCCTCACTATCGCTAAGTTCATCCTTATCCATAAGGATTCTATCGAGCAGTCCTCTCACTCTCAGGATACTAAAGACTTCAGAGATATTGCAAGAGAGCGTGAAGCCATCTGCCATCTTATTGCTTCCACTAAAAATGAGATTAAGCGGATTCTGCAGACTACCTTCCCTGAATTGGAGTCCATCTGTAATATATTTACCACTACAATGCTCCTGTTCCTTAAGGAATTCCCCTCTGCCCGCTTGATCAGAGCCTCTAATGCTAAGGTTGTTGCAGAGGCGCTTGATAGGTGCAGCAAGGGCAGAAAGGTCTCTATCGGCGCTGATGAGATTATTAAGGCTGCAAAAAGCTCTATCGCTTCCAATAGCCTCGCTAAAGAGTTTATCCTGTCTCAGAAAATCTCTACACTCCTTCACCTTATGGAACAACTGGATAACATCTCCAACGTTCTGTCGGAACTCTGTAAGTCTATCGCTATTGAAGAGATGGAGATTATCACTTCTATTGACGGTATCGGTGATGTTACAGGAGCTGTTTTCCTTGCCGAGGTAGGGGATATTAAAAAATTCTCTTCTCATAAGTCCCTTATTGCCTATGCTGGAATTGACCCTACTGTGTTTCAATCTGGCAAATTTGAAGGAACAAGCAGAATCTCTAAAAGAGGAAATCGTCATCTTAGAAGAATTATCTATCTCATGACTATAGGAGTTATCCGTTGCAATGCTTTCTTTAAGGCTTATTTCCTTAAAAGAAGACAGGACGGCCTGCCTTTCAGAAAGGCTGTTTTGGCAACTGCTCATAAGCTTATTAGAGTTCT
>CAZVYK010000156.1:0-1332 GCA_964630915.1 uncultured Caldisericales bacterium
ATCGGTTATGAAAACAGGAACCAACGCATCATACGCACTTGACATAGGCCACAACCTTGATTTTACCTTGGCAAGCGGTAGCACCAAGCTGTACGGGCAACTCGTCTGTAAAGGCACCGATACCACCGTAAACGGCAAGATAATGACGGTCAACCTCGGCATAGCGGCTCTGTAGGGTGGTGTTGATATGACACCGATAATGAGGCAGATACTACTATCTGGCAAGAAAAACTATATCGGCATACGGCACACGGCAGGGACGTTTAACTTCGGCATAACCAACGGTGCTGATGTGTTGTGGGTGTTCCCCGATGGCACGACTTCGACTGCGGCACAACCTAATGTTGCTGTCCCTGCTGGCGTGACCAAGTTATACGCCAGCAACCTGAGCGCAAGCGGAGTGCAATTAACAGACGGTGCAAGTGATGCCATTGTGACGAGTCAACTAAGGGATTTTAACAAGCTGACATATTACCTCAGTCTCTATAACTGCGCTAACGTAACAGGTAGTTTAGCAGACTTACAGGGTAAATTGACTTATTACCTCGGTCTCGGTAACTGCACAAAAATAACAGGCAGTCTAGCAGACTTACAGGGCAAGCTGACATATTACCTCAGCCTCTATAAATGCTCATTAGTAACAGGTAGTTTAGCGGACTTACAGGGCAAGCTGACATATTACCTCAACCTCTATAACTGCACTAACATAACAGGCAGTTTAGCAGACTTACAAGGTAAGTTGACTTATTACCTCGAACTCTATAACTGCGCCAAAATAACAGGCAGTCTAGCAGACTTACAGGGCAAGCTGACAAATACCCTCAATCTCGGTAACTGCTCATTAATAACAGGCAGTCTAGCAGACTTACAGGGCAAGCTGACAAATTACCTCAATCTCGCCAACTGCATCAACATAACAGGTGTATACACCCCTGTTGGCACGGGTACACCAACCACGACAGACCTATCTAACACAGGGTTATCAAGTGCCGATATGGACAACACTCTGATAGCCTATGCCGCCGCTACTAAAAACAATGGCACATTTACCGCAACAGGCATGACCCGCTCTGCGGCAAGTGATGATGCAGTAGCAACGCTAGGCACTAGAGGTTGGCAAATCTCAGGCATAACCAAGGTTTAGGAGGGCGAGCAAATGAGCATGAAAGAACCTATCGAGATTAAGCGGGTATTTACCCCTGCCACCAAGCTGTTAGCTGACGGAAAACTGGTGCAGAATAGCAAGACCAAAACCTACGTTATCGACAAAGCGGTGCTTGCCAAAGGCGAAGAAGTGTTAATGTCTGTCACCGAGTTTATCAACGGCATGAA
>CAZVYK010000157.1:0-1332 GCA_964630915.1 uncultured Caldisericales bacterium
GTGACTGACCACGGGGCAAGCCCACGTGGCTTCCAGGAAAATTAGCTAAGCTAATTTTGCCAAAGACGACAGCCCTCGTCTTAATATATTCTTCGACGCATTTAAGTCTCGATGGATTTTTAATCCACAAGCTGGACATTTATGCTCTCTCTCACTCAACTCTTTCTTCACGATTGCTCCGCAATCGCTGCATTCTTGACTTGTTCCGGATGGATTTACTCTCACATAGATTCTACCAGCTTCTTCCGCTTTGTAGTCTAGCATTCCTAAAAAATTGCCCCAGGCAACGTCATGCGTTGCCTCGTTCAAAAAATCTGAGATTCCATCTGAAACCATATTTTTTATATCTAAATCTTCGACACATATGATACTGTAATTATTTACTATCTCTCGACTCAATTGATGAGAAAAATTATTCCGCCGGTTTGTTATCTTATTCCAAACCTTAATTTTTGCCTTTGCTTTCTTTTTTCTTCGATCTGTTCCTTCTTCTGATTCGTGAAACTGTCGATTTAATTTCGCTAATCTTTTTCGATCTTTCTTTAAAAACCTTGGGTTTTCAATTATTTTTCCATCTGAAAATGTTGCATAATTTTCAAGTCCAACATCAATTCCGACTGCATTTCCATTGAAATGCAGTGGCATTTGATCTTCGATTTCAACATGAAAACAAGCAAACCATGAACCATTTGGTTCTTTTTTGATAGTTAGTCGTTTAATTGTTCCAGAAATAGGTCGGTGTTTTTTAATTCGAACATTTCCAACTCCAGTAATTCTCAAGGTTTTATCACCTATGAATTTAAATCCACGGTCTGAATTTGTGAAGGTGAAACTTTTATATCTTTCTTCAGATTTGAACCTGGGGAACCCAGGTTTTTCGCCAGCTTTGCATCTTCTGAAAAAAGCGAGGAAAGCTAAATGAACTCTTTCGCAAACTTGTTGAATTGGATGAGCATGAACTGCATTAATGATTGGATCATTTTTCTTCCAATCTTTAGCTAGGTTAATTGTATCAAATAAAGAGAGGGTTTTGCCATTATTTTGATATTCATCAATTCGAGTTTGAAGGCAGAGATTATAAGTTAATCGACAACCTTCGAGGGTTTGGTTGAGTTTAGATTTTTGACCTTTGGTTGGAAAGAGTCGAAACTTGAAAATTCTTTTCATTTGGTTTCCTTCTTGTTATGATATATAATTCATCATAACAGAAGAAAAGACCTGCAAGAGTTGGAAAAGATTTATGGATATCCATTCATCCACTGGGCAAGCCCTTCTGTCGAACTTTTCTCATTTCATGAGAAAAGAGTGGTTTTCTGGATATCATTTTATAAC
>CAZVYK010000158.1:0-1312 GCA_964630915.1 uncultured Caldisericales bacterium
TCCGGCGGCTTGCCTTCTGCCAGCAGCGGCGCGTTGCGCTCCGCGACCAAGCTGGCATACGCCGCGTACCCGTCGGTTTGCAGTTTGCCTTTGAAGTCTTGGAGGAACTCCGCCGGCCCCTCCCGGCCCCGACTCGTTCGCCACTCGAAGAGCACGTTGCCCCGCGGAGGGCCAAACACCCACAGGTAGCCTTGGCAACTGCGACCCGGTTCGTCGCGATCCAAGTACCGGATCGGCGTCTCGTCGGCTTGGAGATAGCCGCTGGCGAAGGCCTCGACCTTCATCTGCCGGTAAATCGGCTGCAGCCAGGTGGCCAACTGCTCGGTCCACTCCACCATGCTCTGCCGGGCCAACGGAACCCGATGGCGTTCCCGGAAGATCTTCTCCTGTCGGTAAAAGGGCAAATGGTCTTCAAAGCGGCTCAAGAGCAGATGGGTCAAGAGCCCCACTCCCGGCAGCCCCTTCTCGATCAAGCGATTGGGCAGGGTGGCGATGAGAACCTCCGGCGGATCGACGATCGCGGCCAACGCCCGCCCCGGTGCCGAGGCCTGCCCCAGGATCGGAGCCGGCACCGTGGGCTGGGGCGCCGAGGCAGGCTCTCTGCGGACGAACTTGGGTCGGACGATGTGACGCCAAAAGAACTTGGCCGGTTCCCAGTCCAGCTCCCGGGTGATGACTTCCTCGATCTGGCGGAACGCCTCGGGGTTGGCTTGAACCTCCTGGGGCAGGAGCACCTCGCGCACGACGGGCAGATCCTCCGGAATCCCGCTGCGCGCCGGTTTGCGTTCGGGATTGGTGCGGGTCGGGCTGGCCGGGGCCTTGGCCGGCGACTGGGGCGTCGGGACCGGGGCCGCCGGTGTCAAGCCGGCCAGTAGCAGTTGCAGTTGGGCCGGATCGAGCCCCTCGTTCTTGGAGGTGCCGAAGAGGCGGCGGATCAGGGCGTCGACCTTCTGGCGGAGCAGTTGGTTCTCGGCGCGCAGGTCCTGGCACTCCTGGCGGAGGGTGTGGTTCTGAGCCTGGACAAGGCTGAGGGTGCCCTCGATCTGGACCAGGCGCTGGGCCGGGTCGCAGGTTGAGGGAGGCACCGCCGTTGTCATTAACTGCGAGAATACATTGTATTAGTATAATGTCAACAACTAATTGCACTTTTTTTAACTCTTTTCCTACCGCCGGTACCACCCAGGGCGTTGCCGAACGTCTAACCCGTTGAGCAGCGCACTCAGTTCCTCAACCCGCAAGCGCACGTGCGCCCCCTGCCCCTGGGGCCAAGCCAGCCGGCCACGTTCCAAGCGTTTGGCGCAACACCAAAGCC
>CAZVYK010000159.1:0-1298 GCA_964630915.1 uncultured Caldisericales bacterium
TGCCTCCGTTTCGCGCGGTGGTGTCCTGGTAGCGGGCACTGGTTTGCCGCCTTCCCGCTCCAGGTCTTCAACGATGATTCTCAGCGCATCCTCAAGAGTCCTTGAAAAAGGAACTCTCAATTGCATCGCCCGGCGCTTGAGGTCGGACGAAACCGTACATGTGACAGGAGAACGAACCACCATGTCACAATTTGTGAGCGGAGCCACGTTAATGCGTGTGCGCGTGTGTTATATGTAGACAAAACGACGAAATGTTAAAAATATAAATCGTTTGCAGATATTATTTAGGATCGGATACATCGTCGTCCTCATACCCATCAAATCCAACATATCTCGGGTCATCGGATGTTCTTTATATTTGTGCATTCGATCTGAGCTGTTTGTATTCGCTCAGCAAATCATGATCTTTCAGGATCTTGATTGCAGCATCGCGGTCAAGTTGGAGGGCTGCGGTGATCTGGACGATTTTTAGAAAATCATTTTTTAATTCCTCATTCGTGGTCGGCTCATGAGTTTCAAGTAAAGAGCGGCCGGGCACATGAGTTTCAAGTAAAGAGCGGTTGGGAACCCAGTATACAAATGGCTTCGTGCGGTAACCATCGCCGCGACTTTTTCGCACGTATACCTCTTTTCTTAACAACAATTTGTGCTCATCCAGCCGATCGATAATAAATTCAGCGCGTCTTTCGGACTTACATATTTCAAGGTGCTGTGTGAATATTTTCTCAAGTTCTGAGTCTTGAATACGAACCAGGGGAAAATTCGTTATCCAAACCAATAAGAAATTCCGTAACACATCACCGCGAGTTGTGTAATTTTTATCCCCCTTGAGGATGCGGTCTTGCTCGATGATTTCTCGTAATTGATCCAAATCAAGTCGCGGTTTTACGATTACCCGCACCTGTTCAATCCCGTTTTTATTTTGTGGCAGGGGTAGTGGCTCCAACCAAAACGATTCTCCATTATCGGGTGAATCATCAGGATCGTCAGGAATAAATGGGCACTTGCCTTCATGCACCTCCCACTGACGATACCGATCAGAGATCGTCAGATGATCTCGTTCGAAGGCTGCAAATGCGGCAGAGATCTGTTCATCTGATTCGGACAGATCCCACGATTGTTTTTTCTCAAGTTTATCAAAAGTTCTGAATATCTCCAGGGATTTCACCATAATCACCCCAGTTTAGAAATTTGTGAGATCATCATCCCGCCCGCGCCTGCATCCGCCGCACCGCGTCTTCGAACGCCGACCGGAACTCGGGATCTGACCATATCTGCTCCATCGCGCTCTTCTTCTC
>CAZVYK010000160.1:0-1298 GCA_964630915.1 uncultured Caldisericales bacterium
TAGGGCTGTTTCATGTTGTGAATTCCTGGTATCGAGCCAGGTATCGTTGATATTGTAGGAGCTGATCCATCGGGTAGAATTCCTCTGAGTCACTCACAACCAAGGAGGAATCAACCCGATGGACAACGCCCATTGTAGCACGCTGCTGGAGCACTTGGAGCATGTGCCGGATTCTCGAAGCCGTCATGGGCAGCGCTTTCCGTGGCGCATGCTGTTAGCCCTGCTCACTGCGGGTCTGGCGAGTGGTCAGAAAACGCCGCGCGCCATTGCCGACTGGGTCAAGGAACATGCAACCGAACTGCTGGCGGTGCTGCAGCCTGCCAAACCACGCTTACCCAGTGCGACGACCCTGTGGCGCATCCTCAAAAAGGTTGACGAGATGGCGGTCGAAGCGCAGATCGCCCAGCATAATCAGGCGTTGGATGCCGACGATGCCCCAGCGAACCAGGTGCGGGCGGCTAACGGCACCGGGCTGGTGGGGCAGGCGGTCGACGGCAAAGAACTGCGCGGCACTAATGCCCACGGCGAGCCCCATTGCCTGGTCAGCCTGGTGCGCCACGGCAGTGCCTACACTTTGGGCCAAGAAGATGTGCCTGGCAAGGGTCATGAGATCCAAGCGGTCCAGCGTCTCCTGGCCGACCGGGACCTGACGGGTACCGTGACCACCATGGATGCGCTCCTGACCCAACGCAGCATCGCCGAGCTGATCCTGCGCCAACACGGCCACTACCTGATGGTCGTCAAGGAGAACCAGCCGGAACTATACAACGCCATCGCCCTGTTATTCGAGTCGCCGCCGGTGCCAGTCGTGCCCGGCGAGGTGCTGGACTATACCTATTCAGGCAAAGAACATGGCCGCCTGGAAACCCGCTCCCTGGCTTGTAGTCCAGCCCTCGCCACGTACAGCTATCTCAAGTGGCCGGGCTTGGCCCAGGTGATGCGCCGCACGTGCCAACGCATCAACCTCCGGACAGGCCAAATTGAGCGTCAAACCCGCTACGGCTTGACCAGCCTGGATCGGACGCTGGCCGGCCCCCGCCTCATCGAGCGCTTCTGGCGCCAACACTGGACGATCGAGAATGGCAGTCACTATGTGCGTGACGAAACCCTGGGCGAAGATCGCAGCCAAGTACACGTCGGCGGTGCGCCACGCGTCATGGCGGCCCTGCGCAACGGCCTGATCGCCTTGCTCCGCTATCACGGCTGGTCCAATATCGCCGCCGCGCTCCGCCATTACGGTGCATCACCGCAACGTGCGTTGCAGCTTATCGGCTGGACGGAAACATGAAACAGCCCTA
>CAZVYK010000161.1:0-1294 GCA_964630915.1 uncultured Caldisericales bacterium
TTTCTTCAAGGAATTGGCCTATGAATATTTCACACAAAAATCTTGACAGTACCAAATTCACGCCAAATCCTCGCTCATCAAGGTTGGCATCTTGATCCTAAAAAATCATCACGATCTTGAATAACGGCAAAGCAAAGTACGACATAGCCTCCAAATCTTGAAAATAAGGCTTAGAGGCGTTAGCTCAATTTCATCAGGGAACCGTAATGTACACAAAAATATGCAGTAATTGTCTGTTGTCCGAGCATACTCCAGGCATACATTTCAATGAAAATGGCGTCTGTAATTACTGTGTATCACATGAAAAGATGACCGTGCAGGGCGAGGAAAAACTGACAGAGATCCTGAATCAATTCCGGGTTAAGCAGGGAAAGTTTGATTGTATGGTGGGTCTCAGCGGGGGAAGAGATAGCACCTATACCTTGTGGAAACTGGTAAATGACTACAAAATGCGAGTCCTTGCCATAAACTACGAAAATCCCTTCACCTCCGAACAAGCAAAAAGAAACATGCAGAGAGCATTGGAGATAGTTGGTGTAAATATCATAAAATGGAGCTTCCCAGACGGTGTACATATCAATGCAACGAAAAAAGCTCTTAAAGTATGGACAAATCACCCGTCATCAATAATGATTCCCGTTGTCTGTGCCCATTGCAAGAACTGGTGGCCCACTATTTTCAGGCATGCAAGGGAACAAGCAATTTCCCTGATTGTAATCGGCAGCAATCCGCTTGAAACGGCTTCCTTCAAACAGCAGGGATTCGGGGGTGCGAGGACGTACCACAGATTTTCCAACTTGCCGAGAATCATTAAGCAGTCGCTTAAAGAACTCTCCGCCAATCCCAGATACATCACTAAGATTTCCTGGCCTTTGGTGTTGTCCATGTATCTCGGAGCAAGTCACAGTTCCCCATATCTAAAATGGCGCTACAAAGACATCACCGTGATCAGATTGTTTGATTACATCAGATGGAACGAAGCTGAAGTGGAGTCCACAATAAAAGAAAAGCTCGGATGGCAGAAATCCCCTGAAGTGGCGTCTTCCTGGCGATTTGACTGCAGGCTCGATTATGTTAGAAGGCAGATGTATGCTTCAACCGTCGGTGTTACAGAATTAAGAGATTTGTTGAGTAAAATGATCCGCGAAGGAATGTTGACAAGAGAAAATGCGCTTAAAAGATTGAAGGAAGAAGATCATGTGTCGTTATCGGTTATAGAGGATGTCTTGTCCGATCTTGATATAAAGCTATCAGAACTTAATTTAGGGAAAGACTAGTCAGTTGTAAAAGTTAG
>CAZVYK010000162.1:0-1289 GCA_964630915.1 uncultured Caldisericales bacterium
TATAATGAGCCCCGATAATAGGACAGAAAAAGAACGGAAATAATGTGGACCGCTCCTCCTTGCAGAAAAAGAACAAGGAGGCGTAGAGTTTGACTATGAGAAAGCGGTACGACAAAGAGTTTAAGGCCAAAGTAGCCTTGGAAGCCCTAAAGGGTGAAAAAACAATGCAGGAATTAGCAATCACCTATTCGGTCCACCCCAATATGATTGCACTCTGGAAACGGCAGCTTATGGAGAATGCAGCAGCTCTTTTCGAGAAAGAAGGCAAGAATAAAGCTACAGAAGAAGCTAGCAGGCAGAAGGATGAACTCTTTAAGCAAATAGGACAACTTCAAGTAGAGAATGAATTTCTAAAAAAAAAATACAAACAACTATACGGGACAGAACCGAAATGGTAGAAAAAGATCATCCTGAGCTCTCAATAGCGCAGCAATGCGTGATTCTGGGTATCAGTAGGTCATCGTACTATTATCAGCCCAAAGAAGTGCCAGAAGACCCCGATTTAGCAATTCTGGAAGCTATTCTCGAGGTACTCAAAGAAATGCCATTTTATGGGTACAGGAGAATTGCCAGAGAGCTATATTATCTTGCTGTAACGCGTAAACAAGTACGAAGAATCATGAAGAAAGCCGGCTTACGGGCAATCTATCCAGGATTGCAGCTTTCAAAACCAGCAAAAGGTTCTAAGAAGTATCCGTACTTGCTTAGAGGGATTAATATCTGGTTGCCAAACCAAGTATGGGCTTCAGATATCACCTACATCAAACTAACTGGCGGCTATGTGTATTTGGTAACGATTATTGACCTGTATTCCAGAAAAGTACTTTCGTGGCGAGTGTCTAACACCATGGACGCTCAATTCTGTGTTGCTGCATTGGAAGAAGCGATTGCTCATTACGGAGTACCGAGTATCTTTAATACTGACCAAGGGAGCCAGTTTACCTCTGACGCTTTTATATCGGTATTAGAAGAACACGGAATACGGATCAGCATGGACAGCGTTAACAGAGCTCTTGATAACATTTTTGTTGAACGGTTCTGGAGATCCTTAAAATACGAAGACATTTATCTTAAGGACTACCGGACAATGCTAGAACTGAAAGCTGGTATTGATCGGTACATCAGGTTTTACAACAGTGAACGATTCCACCAGTCCCTGGAGTACGAAACTCCAGACACTATCTATGCGAGCAAGTTCCTGGTAAGGGAACTCAAGAACGTAGCATGAGAGGAGTTAGCGTCCACCTTATTCCAAGCTCTTTTCTGTCTAGACAAGTGGGCTCATTATA
>CAZVYK010000163.1:0-1282 GCA_964630915.1 uncultured Caldisericales bacterium
ACGATAACGTCAAAATATTTCTGTAAATTCACTATCAGCCACCTCTTCGTGTAACATATCTTCCCAAGAAACGTATTTTCGATCCAGCCACTTGGCATTGGTATCCACCCCAAGAGGGATAAGCAGACGCAACACTGAACCATCACCAGGAAAAGCGCCGACCACTTTGGTACGGCGTTTGACCTCCTTGTTGAATCTCTCCAACACATTAGTGGAGCGGATTTTACGGTGATGGTGCGCGGGAAATGTCAAGAACGTCATTACATCACCCAAATTGTCAGAGAGGAATTTTGCGAGTCTTGGATGGCTATCCTCATAAACGCTCACCATACCGTGAGCTTTGGTAACGGCATCGGGCATATTTTTAGATTTCAATACGTCATCAAGGTATTCAAATACTTCACTGATCTGTTTTTTTGGTACAATTTTCATCAGGTTACGCTTCATGTGTACCGCACACAGCTGCCAGCTTGAGCCTACGAAACTTTCACTGGCGGCTTTTTTAATTCCTCGATGTCCATCACTAATGACAAGATCAACTTTTTCAATTCCCCGTTCTTTTAATGTGTCGAAGAAAGCCTTATAGGTTGGATATGATTCATCGTGGATGATGTCGATATCCAGAATCTCTCTATACCCGTCCTCGTTCACACCAATAGCAATCATCACCGCTTTAGATACAAACCGAACTCCATCAAATACTTTCAAGTACAACGCATCGGTATAGAGATACGGATAATAAGCCCTCAACGGTGATGTCCGAAACTCTGTGACAAGTTCATCCAGCTCGTAACTCAGATTGCTTACGGTTGTATGGGATAGCTCGATCCCAAGCTCTGATACAATCGCTTCGACTTTACGGGTTGAGACCCCTTTGAGGTAGCTTTCCACGATGATCGATGCCAATGCTTTATCAATCCTCGAATAATTCTCAAACAGCTTCGTCTCAAACCGTCCGCTCCTCGCATACGGACGTAACAAGTTGAGTTCTCCCAGTGTCGTCTTTAACTGACGCTCTTTATATCCGTTTCGATAATCTTGGCGATCCTCGCTTCTCTCGTGACGGCTTGCCCCAATATATTTCTCAAATTCCTTCTCCATTATCGCATTGAGCATTTGCTCACCGATTCGACGAAACCCTTCTTGTTTATCGGCAATTAGTAACGGTGCCAACTCCTCAAGATCAAACTCAATTTTACTTCCTTTAAATTCCATGGCTATGACTCCTATTTTTTCTCATCATAGCTGACATTGGAATTTACAGAAAATATTTTACGCTACC
>CAZVYK010000164.1:0-1278 GCA_964630915.1 uncultured Caldisericales bacterium
ATCGCCAAGCTGGACAGCAGTGGTAACTGGCTCTGGGCAAAGAATGCTGGTGGAAGTAGTAATGATTCTGGCAATGGCATTGCGGTAGATGCCAGTGGAAATAGCTATGTTACTGGTTATTTTGACAGTAATGCCACCTTCGGTTATACTACTTTAACAAGTAACGGAGATTACGACATTTTTATCGCCAAGCTGGACAGCAGTGGTAACTGGCTCTGGGCAAAGAATGCTGGTGGAACATATAACGATTGTGGCTATGGTATAGCAGTAGATGCCAGTGGTAATAGCTATGTTACTGGTTGTTTTTGTCGTTCTGCTACCTTCGGTTCTACTACTTTAACAAGTAACGGAGATTACGACATTTTTATCGCCAAACTGGACAACTGTGGTAACTGGCTCTGGGCAAACAATGCTGGAGGTACAAGTGACGATCGTGGCACTAGTATTGCGGTTGATGCCAGTAGAAATAGCTATGTTACTGGTTATTTTTACGATAGTGCCACCTTCGGTTCTACTACTTTAACAAGTAACGGAGGTTATGACACCAACATCTTTGTTACCAAAGTTCATATTCCTTATTATCCAGCGGGTGTATCTATAGTAGAAGAAACTTATGATATTCCAGTTACTGTATCCGGTGGAGATGCAGATAGAGGTACTCTTGATAGTTTTCCACCTGTTCCCGATCCGAATGCTACCTACAAAAAGTTCAATTTTATCTTAGATAACAGTATTCCAGACTGGACAATAACTATGGAAACAAGTGATACTTATGGTGCTTATTATCAGAATAATAGATGGAATGTAGTTAATGGCAATGGAACTAAGATTGTCTTTAATATCAATCTCAATAGCAGCAAAGGAGCAGTGGAGTTACCCATTATTTTAGGTAATGAATAACCTTTCCCTGTGGAGCTTTCTTTGTTTACTACTTATGTTAATCCTCAGAAAAAAATAAATATCAAGTTAGCTAAAAGAATAACCCCGGTAGTCATACAGGGGTTTTTAATAAAGGTTAATCCAATTGTAACTTTAAATAACCTAATGAGGTAAGAAAGGATGAAAAAGGATTTTGTCCTCATCAAAGTTCTCGTTATCTTTTTCAATATGGAGAAGATATTATCCAATATTAGAAAGGAGCTATTTTCTAACCTAATAAGAAGCAAGAATACATTCTTAACATTCTCACATCTGGTGAAACAACATATATATACTTTCTGATTTAAAAAATGAGAGGAATTTAGTCATTGACCCCATTAATGATTTCTAATTGATCCG
>CAZVYK010000165.1:0-1278 GCA_964630915.1 uncultured Caldisericales bacterium
TGACCTGCCCTTAAAAAACTGGACACATTGTTAAGAAAGTTTTAGAATAAAGTGTAAATCAAAAAAGGGAGGTAGATATGCAAAATCGTAAATTCAAATCTGAATTCAAGCTGCAATGTGTCCTGGATACTATAAGTGGAAGAAAAAGCCCTGCACAGATATGCCGGGAAAACAATATAAGTGAATCTGTATTAAGCAAATGGCGTCATCTGTTTATGGAAAGAGCCCCTGGAATATTCGAGAATGGCTCATCAAAAATAAGTGCAGAATTACAAAGGATATCAGAACTGGAAAGACTGGTAGGCAAATTGACCCTCGAACTGGAGGCTTCAAAAAAACTCTCCAGTTACTTCCCGTCACAGTAACGGGAAAAAAGGAAGCAATCAAAGTGCTAGCAGATATATATGACGTCAAGATGCTATGTGGATTGATGGACATTCCAAGAAGCAGTTACTATTACGCTCCAGACAGGCGTGTTGACATGGAAATCAGAGATTCCATAGAGCATGCTTGTTTGAAGTATTCACGATATGGATATAGAAGGATAACATCAGTTCTCAAAAGAGATAGCATACATATTGACAAAGAGCGAGTCCGTTTGATTATGAAGGATATGGGATTACAAGTCCATCGACGCAGACGTAAGATGCGAACTACAGTCAGTATCGGTTCAGCACCATATCCCAATTTGTTGAAGAATCTTGATATTGCCTATCCTGACCACGTTTGGTGTGGCGATATATCTTACATCAGTTTGGCAGATGGCTCCACAGCTTATCTTGCCATATTGATGGACATTTACACGAGGACGATTCGTGGTTGGTCATTAAGGCGTGACTTATCAGAATCATTGGTTCATGAGGCATTAACAAAGGCATTGCAGACGGGTCATGTTCCAGCTATTCATCATTCGGATCAAGGAGGGCAGTATAAATCTGATAGCTATGATTCAAAGCTTTTGGGATTGGATGTCAAGATAAGCATGGCAGGCAAGGGAAAAGCATGGGAGAACCCATTTGCAGAGAGTGTTATTGGTCATCTGAAGGATGAGGAAATATGGGTAAAAGAGTATGCCAATTTCCGTGACGCCTATATCAATCTGTGTTATTTTCTTGATGTTTTCTATAATCATGAGCGGATTCATTCATCGCTGGGTTATATGACGCCATCTGAATTTGAGTCCCAATACTGGTCGCAAAGGAGAAAGAATTCATAATATAACACAAAAAACTTTCCCAACTTTGTCAATTTCGTGTCCAAAAAAATCGGGGCAGTTCA
>CAZVYK010000166.1:0-1271 GCA_964630915.1 uncultured Caldisericales bacterium
GGTTTCTTCCCGGATTGCTCAGTTATTCGGCGTTCCCGAAATCGCACCAGAAACGGATCCGAACCACCAATGGCATGGAACGGATCAACAAGGAGCTGAAACGAAGAACGAAGGTTGTCGGGGCGTTCCCCAACGAGGCATCCTTCCTCCGGCTCGCTGGAGCGATCCTCATGGATATCAACGAGGAATGGATCACCGGCAGAAGGTATTTGCCAATGGAGGAGGAATGATCAACCAAGGAGACAGGGCGTACCAATTTTACAGAAAAGTCGAGACGCTACCACTGGGGGGAGATTGTGAGCAAGAAAGGTCATTGGACGGTTGTCTTTGAACATATCCTCTATCATCCTATGCAATATTTTCTGGTTTTGTTCGGTATAACTTATATATTATATTATACTTGGGAATTTTTGAATTGGCTTTGGATGGATATTTGCGACCTCTTCACGCCTTTATGGGTATATATTCATCCGTTTAACTTCATCGTCGGAAGCGGTCTGATCATCATTTGTATTCTCTTAATATTCGAAATTCGCCGGTTTTGGAAAAAACCACAAGAATAATTGTATAAAACCGAGGCCTAGCTGTAATTCTATCTGGAAAACAAAACCGGAAACGACCGAGTTGCCATGATTACCTTTGACCAATCGCTTGAAAAAATCTCAAGAAACGCAACCCAAGTTTTGACGATAGATGGAGTGATATTAGGTATTCTAATCATCAAGTCTCCGGAACCCCTTTGTCTCTTTCAAAAATTGTTTTTGGCGGTGGGGTTGATTACACTGGTTGTCTCGTTGTTTTGCTGTATCGGGGCTATTAATACCGGAATCTATCCAGCTGAAAAATCTGAATCTACAAAAAAATCGCGGGAACGAGAAGATAGAGCAATTCTCTGGTATTCATTGGCGCTATTTTTGCTCTTAACTGGCGCTGCGGGGTTAGTCACCTTTGAATGTCTGATGCTATTTCTCGGACAATGCTATCAATCAATTATATTTGGTTTCGGTCTTATAGCAGAGATTGTAATTCTTATATTGTCACGTGATCCTATTCTTACGCTTGGCAATTACGATAAAAATACAAAAGAAAAAATTAATAATTTCTTCGCTACTATTCCACTAATTGGGAACATTAGGCTGTTTGCTCAATTTGGAGATTCACCCGTTGACGAAACCACCACAACACAGCAACAAACGAGGAGACAATGAGTATCACTCCTTGGTAGACTGCAGAGCGCAGTTCGACGGGTCAAGCAGAATTACCTTTCAGCT
>CAZVYK010000167.1:0-1260 GCA_964630915.1 uncultured Caldisericales bacterium
ATTAGTAGTGTTAGTGCAATTAAGAAATATTTGAAATAATGGGAAGATGAAAAAAGCTGTTTTAACCTTTATTGGTTTATTTACAATAATTTTGTCTTGTTTATTTCTTTTCCAGAATGAAGGACTTAAAGTATTTGCCGAGGCCCAATGTCCTGCTGGGATGACTCTTTTAGAATGCTACGAGTACTACAAAAATCAAGAAGCAAATCTTCAGAATCAAGAAAAAAATCTCACTAAAAAACTTAAAGATGAGGAGTATCAGCAACTTTCTCTAAACGAAAAAATCAAGTATATACAGCAATTAATTTCACAAAACGAATCTTTAATAAAGTCCCTCCAAATAGAAATCTCAGCTAATGACTTATCAATAAGAATTCTTGAAGAAGAGATAAACAAGAAAGAAGATAATATCTCTCTTCTTAAGCAGGAAATAAATGCCCTCAGCTCATCAGTAAATCAAAGAATAACTGAATCGTATAAGTACTCCTTTATCAATCAATTAGAATTGTTTTTAGATCTTAAAAACTTTTCTTCGATTCTTAGAAAAAGCAAGTATCTGGCAACAACCCGATCTATGGATAAGATTGCCCTTGAACAATATACAAAGACCGTGTCTGATTTAGCTAGGGAAGAAGGACTATTACTTGAGGATAAAGATGAAATTGAATTAAAAAAGCTTGCCCTTGAAGAAGAGAGAAAAGAATATGAATTGGCAAAAACCGAACTTGATGGACAGAAAGTTGAACAGGCTAATCTACTTGCCCAATCAAAAAGACGAGAAGCAACATATCTTGCAGAATTAAAACAGATTTCTACGGCCCTTAGTGAATCTGAGAAAGCAACTGCGGAATTAATTATTCGACTTGCAGAACAGGGCTATTTTAAAAACGGAAGAAGAGTTGCGAAGGGCGAATTTATTGGATTCCAAGGTCATACAGGGTGTTCTTTTGGTTCTCACCTTCACTATCAATTAAGAAATACTTGGAATGTAGTTATTGAGCCCTCTGCGAACGGATACCTCTACGGTACAGGGTACGGACAGTTTGTTACAAGTGGAAGATATTCAGCACCCTTAGTTAGTGGTCAAGTTACAAATGATTATTGGGGAGGGCATTACGCTTTGGATATGGTTAGCAAAGCACAGGGGAATCAATCATGGGAGAGATATACAGTTCCTTACGGTCTCTGCCCAATAGTAGACAACATATTAACTACCAGGAAGAATGCTGGACTAACTGATTGGAATTTGGCTTATCTCAA
>CAZVYK010000168.1:0-1252 GCA_964630915.1 uncultured Caldisericales bacterium
GATAAGGTACAATAAGTTTCGCAAATTGAATAAAGGGAAATACAAAGGACAGGTTTGCAGCCTTTTGGTAAAATGTAGTCACTACACAACATAAACCGAAAGGAGAAGCAAACATGTCCAAGAAAATTATACAGTTAAACGAGGAACTCATCAAGGTAGAACTCAAGGACTTAGTCCGCAACAGTGTCGAAGAAACATTAAATGGGTTATTGGACAAAGAAGCCGAGGAACTGACCCAAGCAGCAAAATATGAACGTACAGAAGCAAGAAACGGATACCGCAGTGGTCACTATGATAGAAATCTCACTACCACTTCGGGAGATGTTAAACTGAAAGTACCGAAATTAAAAGGCATCCCTTTTGAAACTGCGATCATAGAACGGTATCGCCGCAGAGAAAGCTCTGTTGAAGAAGCCTTGATTGAGATGTATCTGGCGGGTGTTTCTGTCCGCAGAGTGGAGGATATAACCGAAGCACTGTGGGGAACTAAAGTATCTCCGGCTACTATCAGCGAATTGAACAAGAAGGCTTATGTCCACATCGAAGATTGGCGCAATCGCCCCCTACAGGGTAAGAGTTATCCCTATGTCTATGTAGATGGTATCTATCTCCGGCGTAATTGGGGTGGAGAATATGAGAATATCAGTATCCTTGTAGCTATCGGTGTAAATGAAGATGGCTACAGAGAAATACTAGGTGCCGCTGAAGGAATGAAAGAAGATAAGGCCAGCTGGAACGAGTTTTTTAAGTGGCTAAAGGGTCGAGGGTTAGAAGGCATTAAACTACTGGTTGGGGATAAATGCCTAGGAATGTTGGAAGCTGTGGGAGAAGTATTCCCTGAAGCCAAATATCAGAGATGTGTGGTTCACTTTTACCGGAACGTATTCTCAGTAACTCCACGCTCTAAGATGCAGCTAGTAGCTAAAATGCTTAAAGCGATCCATGCTCAGGAGAGTAAAGAAGCTGCCAAAGAAAAAGCCAAGTCTGTTGCTGCAGAGCTAAAAGCACTAAAATTGAAAGAAGCAGCTAAAAAGATAGAAGACGGTATCGAAGAAACATTGACATATATGGGCTTTCCGTACCAACATTGGACCAGGATTCGAACAAACAATGCCATAGAGCGTTTGAATCGTGAGATCCGCCGAAGAACCAGAGTTGTGGGAACATTCCCTGAAGGAAATTCGGCCTTGATGCTTGTTTGTGCAAGGTTACGGCATGTGGCCGGTACCCAATGGGGAAACAAGAAATACTT
>CAZVYK010000169.1:0-1252 GCA_964630915.1 uncultured Caldisericales bacterium
TCAGAACTCCCGACATACCCCTTCATTCCTTTGGTTTTTTGGGGTCGGAGGGCGTCTGAAATGCCGTAAATAATGAGCGGTTTTTTGGAATAAATCTGCCCTCCTACGCATCTCTATGACAGGGCGAAGACAGCGTTTGATCGAGGGATGCGGAACCATGAGCATGAGCAATAGGACACCTGTTCTTTTCGACGAGAAGGAGATATGGGAAGACGAGGTTGATCGCCGACGAACTGCGATCAACCGGGCTCTCTCTTTCGTGGATCAAGCAGGTATGCGTGTCGTCCTTCATTGGCATGAGCCATTGTTTCGCTTCGCTCTCTCCGACACGCTGACTCTTCGCTATGTCGCGGTTCATCTTCGCCTAGGCAACTTGGCTACGCAGGAGGAAATCGCGGAGGCATTTGAGCATTCGGTAGCGACCCAGCGTCGCTGGGAGAATCGCTACCAAGCGCGCGGGCTGGACGGTTTGAGAAGTGGGAAGTCCTCCGGACGGCCTTCGGGAATTCCCGAAACGCTGGACGGAGTTTTGCGGAAGTGGTTTGCCGAAGGGGTCTCCAATCGCGCGATGGCGGAGCGTCTGAAAGTCGGTGAAGCCACGATTCACCGGGCCTTAGCTCGGCTCGGTTTGCATCGACGGCCACGGCCTGCTGCGGAACTTCCCTGGCCGGACGAGTTCGAGGGAGCGGCAAAGGGTGAGGAGACGAGCGTGGTGGACGGCGAGCGGGAGGTGGCCGGCGCCGAGGCCCACGAGCGGCAACCTTCGGCGATTGCGGAGAGGCTCGCGGAAGCGGGCTCGAAAGAGAGCGAGGAGTTGGGCTGCCAGGGAGGTGCGATTGAGACGGGAGAAGCAAGCGGGTGCGAGGAGGCTCCCGGCAAACGCATGGAGAGAGAGGAAGGAAGAGCCGGGCAAGGTTCCCCGCGGAGGGAAATGTGTGATCGATCGGAAGAGAGTGTGGGACGAAGTTCGATGTTCGGCGAGCTTCTGGAGGACGTGCTGGCGGAGTACGCAGAGAAGGGCTTCACGCTGGATCGAGATCCGGACAACCGTGCGTTCGATCGGGCCTTAGCGCGGGTGGGGAAGCTGGAGGATGCGTTGCCGTTATTCGGCGACCGGCCGTGTCAAGGTCAAGGAGGCGTGTTGCTGGCGGTACCGTTCCTGGTGAAGAGTGGACTGCTGGAGGCGTTCACCAGCACTTACCGTTCGCTGGCTCCCGCCTTTTATGGTCTGCGGACCACGGTGGTGGTGTTG
>CAZVYK010000170.1:0-1244 GCA_964630915.1 uncultured Caldisericales bacterium
CCAAGTGGCTAATTCGAAGGCCGTCGCAGGCAAGGGCTGCAGTTTGGCCTTCTCGCCGGTGTCAAACCAACTGTTGCGAGAGCCGTCGAGCTTCTGAAAGGGCTGGGCGTTGAGCTGGGCCAGCAGCGGCTCGATGGCTTGATTGACCCCCGCGACGTCGAAGAAGGTGTGGTCGCGCAAGGCGGCCAGAATTTGCCGTTCGGCAATGAGTACGCCCCCCTCCACCTTCGCCTTGTCGCGCGGGCGTCTGGGGCGTGCGGGGATGATCACCGTGCCATAGTGTTCGGCCATCTCCTGGTAGGTGCGATGGAGCAGCGGCTCATACCGACAGGGCCGGATCACGCCAGTCTTGGGATTGTCGGGGACCGTGATGCGGGCCACGCCCCCGAAGAACGCGTACGCCAGGCAGTGAGCCCTGATCCAGGAGGGCAGTTTCTGGTCGGGAAAGGCGTGGGCAAAGGTCTTGTTGCTCGCGCCCAAGACCGCAATGAACACCCAGGCCTCGGTCAGGGTGCCGTCGGCCTCATGCAGCGGCACGCTCTGCCCCGCCCAGTCCACGAAGAGCTTCTCCCCGGGCCGATGATGGTGTCGCATGACCGGATCGAGCGTCTCGGCCCAGCGGTGGTAATACTCGCAGAATTGCGTGTAGGCGTAGCCGTCGGGATAGCGCCCCCGGTATTCCCGCCACAGCAAACGCAGCGTCACCGAACGATGCCCCAGTTCCTTGTGGATCTCCGGCCAATCGGGCAACGGCCGTGGCGGCTCAACCGGGGGCACCGCCTCGGGTTGGCCCCGCGTCGAGTTGAGTAGCTGCTCTTGAATCTGCTGCTCGTCCAATCCCTCGGGCAAGGGCCAGCCCAGACCCGCATTCTGGGCACGCATCAGGTAATCGCTGACGGTGCTCGAGGGCAAACCACAACTGCGGGCGATCTGACGCACCGACAGCCGGTGTTCATGTTTGAGTCGGAGGATTTCTTTGATGTGACGCATGGATTTAGGTTTTCGTGCCATTGATGGTGCCTCGTTGTGAGGCGCCACCCTTCTGGCACGTTATCCAGCGCCACTCCACTCCTTCGCGGCCCTTTCGGACCATTTCGGACACCCAATTCGGACCTCACCAAAACTGTCCGACTATTCGCCGAAACGCCTGTCCGATTTGGACCGAAATCACTGTCCGAATTGATTTCCGAAATCACTGTCCGGCCAACTCCGAAATCACTGTCCGAATAAGTCCGAAATACGCA
>CAZVYK010000171.1:0-1242 GCA_964630915.1 uncultured Caldisericales bacterium
TTGTACGCCAGTTCCCAACTCGTCCCGTTGCCGCCGGCCGGCGCATTCTGATCTACATAAAGAATCCCGTTCGTATCCCAGCAGCATGCCAATGTGTCCTCATAGGCCGCTGCCAGAAGCCGCTCAGCCGGATTCAAGCCGTTGGCATCATACACAGTAGCCCATAATTCTGCTGTATTATGCAAATACATCCCCGGCGCCGCGTTTTCATTGACCGTTACCGTCAGTTGGATACTGTCCGAATCGTCCGGAACCAGTGTCCCGATAGGATAAATGTATGTATGCGTCGCTCCATCATAGCCGGGGTCGGACGACACCATCGTAAACGTATTCGGGTCAAACGTATAAGAAACCGGATAATCAACGCCGACCGGAAAAACGTCTCTGATATAAGCATCATAAAACGTCTGCCCGGTCGTATTGTGCCATTCAATCGTGTATTCAATGGCACTGTCAACAGTAACACAGTTCCCGTCGGCAATGTCATCGTATTTGTACAGCTCAACGCCCATCGGATTCACAGGACACCCGATGGTTACAGTTCCTTCCTGTCCATTGAAATATCCTGTTTCAAAAGGAAAGAAGCCCTGCGAATAACGGTCAAAACGAACATGAAAGGACACCGCCCAGTCGGACATTAAACTCGGCGTAAGATCATTGTAAATGCCGGAGGCTAACCCTTCTTCGGTAAACGAAATTACGGTTTCTTCATTTAATCCCTTCGTACAGGCCAACTCCCACGACTCCGGCGCCCACTCAAACGCCGCACTGGCATCTCCAAACCCGATCAGCCCTTTTCCTGCCCCTTCGAACACATAATTGATCGATTGGATAAGGAACATCTGGGCGGCCCATTGGGGATCGCCGGAATACGAATCGGAAGCGTGCAGATCCGCATCATGGCCGGACAGTATCACGCGCCCCGTGATGCGGGATTCGATGTCGTCCGTATCCAGCCCCGTAATCGTATCGGAACCGCTGTTGGCCCCGATAATGACAATATCGCACCAGTCCCAATCCTGAGTCGTTACAGGATTACTGTCGGAACGTACACGCACATTGAGTGCGCCGATGTTTTGCATTGCATCGATGATGGAACCATCCCCTGCATCAAAGATTAAATAGGCAGCGTTGGGATTATCCAGAGATGCGGTTAATACTCCGGCAGAGGCAGTGTTGGGATCAGTATTCGGGTCTGCCGGAACATCCCGGACATACCCCCGCAATAGACCGGTACACATA
>CAZVYK010000172.1:0-1239 GCA_964630915.1 uncultured Caldisericales bacterium
AGGAGGTAACCATGGCAGCAAAAGAGAAATTTGAAAGAACAAAACCGCATGTAAACGTTGGAACCATCGGTCATATCGATCATGGTAAAACCACTCTTACTGCGGCAATTACAAGAGTTCTTGCAACTCTTGGTAGAACCGTAGAGAAGAAGTACGATGAAATTGATAACGCTCCTGAAGAAAAGGCAAGAGGAGTTACCATTAATGTTCACCACGCAGAGTATGAGACTGAAAAGAGGCATTATGCACACATCGACTGTCCTGGTCATGCTGACTACATCAAGAACATGATCACCGGTGCAGCTCAGATGGACGGAGCCATTCTTGTTGTTGCAGCTACTGATGGACCTATGCCACAGACAAGAGAGCACATACTTCTTGCTCGTCAGGTAAACGTCCCAAGAATCATAGTCTTCATAAACAAGGTGGACATGGTTGATGACCCAGAGCTTGTTGATCTTGTTGAGATGGAAACAAGAGAACTTCTCAGCAAGTATGAGTTCCCTGGAGACGAGATTCCTGTCATCAGAGGTTCAGCACTTAAAGCCCTTGAAGCAGAAGGCGATGTTTCAAGAGGCAAGAATCAGTGGACTGATAAGATATGGGAGCTCATGGATGCTGTTGATGCATACATTCCTGAGCCACAGAGAGATATTGACAAACCCTTCCTTATGTCCATTGAAGACGTCTTCACAATAACAGGTAGAGGCACTGTTGTAACAGGTAGAGTTGAAAGAGGTATTATCAAGACCGGAGATAACGTTGAAATCATTGGTCTTTCTTTTGAAACAACCAAGACAGTTGCTACAAGCATTGAGATGTTCAGAAAGATACTTGATGAGGGAAGAGCAGGAGACAATATCGGAGTCCTCTTAAGAGGTATCGGCCATGAAGACGTTGAAAAAGGACAGGTACTTGCAGCTCCTGGTTCAATCAAACCCTACAGGAAGTTTGTTGCAAGAGTCTACATCCTCTCCAAAGAAGAAGGTGGAAGACACAAGCCATTCCTTACCGGCTACAAGCCTCAATTCTTCCTTAGAACAACCGACGTCACCGGTAACATCACCCTCCCTGAGGGAATACAGATGGCAATGCCAGGTGACAACGTAGACATGACTGTTGAACTCATCTACCCTGTTGCTCTTGAGGAAGGACAGAGATTTGCTATCCGTGAAGGCGGAAAGACTGTAGGTGCTGGAGTCATAACAAAGGTTATTGAGTAGAAGGTGAGGAGAGATG
>CAZVYK010000173.1:0-1238 GCA_964630915.1 uncultured Caldisericales bacterium
CATCTCCCGATGACGGGGGAGTCTTGGGGTCGTTCTCGAGCGGCGGCCCCAGTGTGCGCTTTCTCACGAGGTACGACGGCGAGGTCAGTGAGCCTCTCGTGTGGCGCCAGGGAAGTCGGGTCTCCATGCGAGTGGCGAGGGCGAGCGCCTCATTGCTCTCGAGCCATGGTAGGGTGCCGGGGACCAGCCCCGGCTGATCCAGGGTATTCGAAGGAGAGACGGCGTAGGCGAAGATCAGGAAACCACTGCTTAATTAAATGTTAATTAAGGATATAAAGAGTAATAGAATGAGGATAGCTCAGTGAGGAAATTCAGTGGAGAAAAGAGGCTGAATAATTCAGCCAGAAGGTAAGAGAAAGAACGACATGGTGAGACCAAGTTTCGGTGAACAAGGCCCGCACTTTATTTTTCAAAGTAGTTTTTATACCTTAAGTTATGCATAGAGGATAATGGGGGAAGGGGTCGAGTCTTGCAGCAAACCAGGCTTTCTTCCTGCAAACTTATCATATGCAAAAGCTTAGGTGATTTGCATCATCTTCTGGCCCGGAGGCCTGTTAACATTTTAAGACCTTTTCTTCAGAAAACTTATTTTTCTCTAAAGGTGGTTGGTCAGGAGCCACCCTCCAAAAAAGCATTAGATAAAGTTGCATTCCTACAGAGCAAAGGTGTGGTGGGCTATAACAAGAAAAAGAATTAACTCAAGGGTCCCAGGTTACAAACATTAAAGCTACTACTTACACCAATTATATTAATCAATACACTGCCAGGGACACAGCAGGTAAGGGATATGGAAACTTAGCAGCAAACAATGGCCCAACAAGTGAAAAACCATTCACCAATACAATTTCTAATCAATCTTGTAACTACTCAAAAGAATCTGTGTTTAGACAGTTTAGAACATCTCCTGCCTCTCACAGTTGGGAGGCTCTGAACAATCCCATGTGGCCGGAAAAACCTATTCAGGCAGGCTAGAGGATTTCCAAAGGAGTTTGTAGGTTAAACACTGTCACACCCAGGAATTATTAACTGGAACTGTAAGCTAACTCTTTTTTCAGAGAGAGGTAGTGGGGGAGAGCCCCCCGTAAAGTCAGAGGTTTAGGTGAAAGCACAAGCAGAAAGTAGGCAGACTCTGGTTTTGGGGGTATATGCTCGAGAATTTCCAGGGGGACTCCTGAAGCTCGATCCCGCCTTTGCGTATGCCGAGCCTCCTTCCTCATGACCTTTGTCCTGGGCGGAGT
>CAZVYK010000174.1:0-1236 GCA_964630915.1 uncultured Caldisericales bacterium
CCCCAAAAACTGGACAAAGGTTTAAGGTGGATGTTAGCCTGAAGAATGAGGAGGGAGGACAGTAAAAGATGGGCAACATCCGGAAGAGGTACAACGGCACATTTAAGGCAAAGGTAGCGTTGGAAGCAGTAAAGGCAGAGAAGACAATATCAGAGATATCCAGTGAGTATGGGGTACATCCGAACCAGGTAAGGCAATGGAGGAAGCAACTACTTGAGGAACTGCCATCTATATTTGCAGATAGGAAGAAGAAGGCAGAGATAGAAAGGGATAATCTTGAGGCAGAACTGTATCGGCAGATAGGGCAGTTAAAGGTAGAATTGGAATGGCTTAAAAAAAAATCTGTCATACTCAGTCAGTGAGAAGCGCGAGATGATAGAGCCAATGAACCCTGATATACCGATATACAGGCAGTGTGAGTTGTTAGGACTCAGCAGGTCTTCGTATTATTATGAACCCGCACGGGAGAGTGAATACAATCTGGAGTTGATGAGATTGATAGATGAGCAGTATACGAAGTCACCCTTTTACGGGACAAGGCGGATGACAGCCTGGCTGAGGCGTCAGGGCTATGAAGTAAACCGCAAGCGGGTGCAGAGGCTAATGAGGTTGATGGGCATAGAGGCTATATATCCGAGGAAGAGGTTTAGCATGTCCTCTGAAGAGAGCAAGAAATATCCTTATTTATTAAGGGGTTTGGTGATGGAGCGAGCTGATCAAGTCTGGAGTGCAGATATAACATATATAAGGATGAGCAGAGGGTTTCTGTATCTTGTAGCCGTAATAGACTGGTACAGTCGTTATGTACTGTCCTGGGAGTTATCGAACACATTGGATAAGGAATTCTGTCTTAAGGCACTTGAGGGGGCACTAAGAGTCTCAAAGCCTGAAGTTTTCAACAGTGATCAGGGCTCACAGTTTACGAGCAGGGAGTTCACAGAGAGGCTTGAGGATGCGGGGATACAGATCAGCATGGATGGAAGGGGCAGGGTATTTGACAATATCTTCATAGAGAGGTTGTGGAGAACTCTGAAATATGAAGAGGTGTATATTCACAGTTATGAAACAGTTAAAGAAGCAAGAGAGAGCTTAGATAGGTATTTCCGGTTTTACAACACAGAGCGGCTTCACGAATCTCTTGGGTATAGAACCCCTGAAGAAATCTATCTTGGATGGAGCAATTCTATTAATGAACAGGCTGGAGAAATCCACTTTAAACAACCCCAATTTTTGTCT
>CAZVYK010000175.1:0-1233 GCA_964630915.1 uncultured Caldisericales bacterium
AGCGCCAAGTCAGTGACCGTCGACAGGGCAGAGGGTCAGGCAGTGGTCAGGCCGCCTCTGCTCATTTTCGTTTCTCCACAAGCAACCGGACCATTAGTCCTCGTAACTGAAAGCTACAAGTACTCCATTGCTGTCATACCCAAATCTGTAGGAATCGTATGTGTTGATAAGGTAATCTATTGGGCGTACACTAAGATAATATTCCTCTAGGTGCCCATATTTAGTTGGATATTCAGCATTTAGATATGCACCTAAAGCTTTCTTTACATCGCTTGAGGATGTTTCTCCCTCTGGAAAAGCTCGCCTAATGATTGCAATCCTATTATCTAGATGGACGCATTCTTTCCTCTGGATATGACTTTCCAAATCCTGGCATAGTTTATTTTTACTCGGCCAAACTGGTTGCGTTAAGCCAAGGAAGAGGAGAATTATGACTAGAAATAGTATTACAAGAAACCTCACTATCTTTTTGAATATTGCCATACCTATTATTTTCTCCATTAGAGTAAAGGGGTTCGAGGGAGAAATAGACTTTTGTGACTATCTTTACCATGACCGCCAAAATGAATCCCACCAATTCCGTATCGGATGTTGATTCACATAGCTATATGATGTAATCGCCTCAGCCGCATTACTTACAGCTTCACTTTCATTGATAATAAGCGCTTGACCCAGATCTGCAGCAATATAGCCTAAATCCCTATCTATATTCGTTTGTTTAGCAGCTTGGGAATGTCCAACCTCATTTCCCCAAACAAGGGCATCAGTCAGAAAGCCTAACCCATCTCGCTTCTGAAAGGCGGAAATATATGCGATGCCAACCGTATGAGCAATTTGATTCGGAGCGACAGTATCCATAAGATCGCCAAATCCCGAATCATCAAATCTGACAACGGTATGCTTTTCATAGAAAAACTTTGATGGCTTTTCATAGCTCCAGCCAAACCCGCCCGGTGTAGATTTCCGAACGATTTCCGATGCGGCCCTTAGAGCTATTACCGGATCAGCGTTCAACTCGAGAGCCTTTTTTATCAGATTTCCCATCAGCTCTAAATCTGTGAAGTCGTCCGATTCTAGCTGCTCGATAAAATAATCCAATAAATCTTGTTGCATTGCATCAAAACAGTCACCCTCTGAGAACTCATTTTTACCTGGATCATAGCAGAAATGACCGGTAGGATCTGCAAATTTAAGAGGATTCGATCGAGAGCCGGGTAAGGAGGCGGCGTTACC
>CAZVYK010000176.1:0-1216 GCA_964630915.1 uncultured Caldisericales bacterium
CCGTAACGTACCGATATAATTGTATATTAATTTGCTAACCATGAAGTTGGGTTAATATTTTTTCTGCTTCTTCAATTTTATTGCGTAAATTTTTTACGCAATTATTTTCATGAATTCCGCTACGCTCAGAATTTAGCGTTTCAACAAAATCCTTTTCAAATTCTGGGAACTTGGTTTGACCTAACCATTCTTTATCAGGTGCATTCTTGCCGTCCCAGGCCTTACCCAGATTCAGACCCACAGTTCTAGGTTGCATCTCCAGAATGTTTTTTAAGCGCTCTGCACCGTCATCACGTTGCTGGTCTATATCAGCTTGTTGTACTTTTTGAGGTTGCCATGTTCTTGCTTCAAAAATATTTTGAATTAGATATATGGGCGGTCTTGAGCTTTTTGGACCAACAATATCCCGTATAAAATCTTTTGTTTCCATATTTATTGCCGCCACAGAGCTCTGGCAAAAAAAGAAATAATCGGCTTGTTGAATAACCCATTCATGAATAGGATCTTCTTTCCAATTACTGTGGGTGCCATCTAATCCTGGCATGTCAACTATAACCACTTTATTGTTTAGTAATTCTGATTTTTTGCAGCGGATTGCTGTAAAAAGCGGTTCCCACCCCGATCCGAAATCACCAGTCAATACTTCTTTAAGATTTTTTTCATTCAAATCTAATCTTTTAATATGGATATATTTTTGAAATTCTTCTTCATTTCCAACTTCCCGCAAATAGTCATATACCAATTCAAATTCATTTCGGAATTTCTTCTTAATATCATCCGTCATTTCAGAGTGTGGTGCCTTATCGCTTTTTTTGACTCTAAATTGTCGTAATGCATTGTTAATGTCTGAATCTGTAGAAAAGTACTGCTCAATACAGTGCTCATTTGAACCCATAACTAATGATGGCCGACGGGTAGTTTCTATGCCAAAACCAGTTGGACTAACATAATCGTTGGCCAGCACATTTGCTAATGTGGATTTGCCTGCCTTAAGCGGCCCAAAAATAACTATAAAAAAACTTGTGGAACCAAAACGCCTTTTGGCGCGGTCAAAATTAAGGCATATCTGCTTCAGATCATTATCCTGATAAGCACTGCTATAGTCGAATTTCTGCCATTCTTTGACCACTTCATCTAGATTCTTTAAAAGCGCCCTGGTTTCCCCGGCTTCGACAGTAATAGGCATAAAATGGCCTTGAAATCAACGTAAGTTATT
>CAZVYK010000177.1:0-1204 GCA_964630915.1 uncultured Caldisericales bacterium
ATGTCACATCACAAGTGGAATAGGATGCTGGTGTTCTTGTGATTCCATTCAACTGAACAAGATTGGAAAGACCGACTCCGATTGCCGTTGATGGACTTGTCTGATTATATGCCAGTTGAATCGCTTGCATCACATCATAGAGAGCCAATGTTTCCACAGCAATCAACTGGTAATCGGCAGAATCGTTCCCCAGATAAATGTCCTGTCCGAAAATACTTTTTGCATCTGCTATTCTTTTTTCCAACATATCATTAAATGTCGGAAGGTGGAGTCCGCTAGAATCAAGGTAGGGAGAAAAGTATGTCATGGTTAACCTCTCTGATCTGCATTAGTTATATAAACTTTTCCAAAAATTGTATCCACAACACAGGAGTACTGATATGCCCTTGTTGTTTCATCATACGTGGACGAAACTTCACTCACTGCCGTTACACCATATTGATTGTCAGGTGTGAGCAATCCTTTTATTCTATTCGTTATGATTTCATCCACTATACCTTTATTTTTTATTCTCTGGCCAAGAATCTGCTGCCATAAAGGAAGGCCATCTTTAATATCCAGAAACCATTCTCCAAGATACAACATCAATCTTGTCTTAATGGCTTGAGCAATGGCAACTGGATTTTCAATTGTGTCTTCCAAATAATCTCCTTGCCCTCTGCCAAAGCACATATCATGATTTTCATCAAGTCTGCGATACTTCATTCAATTTCTCCTTATGCTACTGGTCCTGAATTACCAATGCCTGTTTGAACATTTGTATGAACGTGCTGTAAAAAATCCTTGCCATCAATTTGCGCATTACCACCAGTAATGTTCACCATACTTGAGCCATTTATGGTGATGCTGCCTCCCTTGATTTCCGTAGTAGGAGAGGTAACTGTTGTGGTTGTGGCATTCACATTTACTGTCGGGGCTTTCACTTCAACTTCTGAACCAGCTTCAATGGTGATCTTTGTCGGTGTTTTGATGTTGATGTCACTATCCCTGATTTCAATGTAGGAATCGTCATTCAGATTTCTCAAAAATGCTGAATCGGTTGAATAACTGGAAATCACTTTCGGTTGACTCCACGGACCGATAATGGCAAACCCATCACTCAAATCATGCCTGCGATTATCCATTTGAGTATTCTTTGTTCCACCGGACTGATACCAACTATCAATACACATATCAGCAAAAATCACCAGACATTCATCACCAA
>CAZVYK010000178.1:0-1202 GCA_964630915.1 uncultured Caldisericales bacterium
GGTTCAAAAGCATAACAAACTTTAAGGGACTCCCAATTGTCATTGAGAATCCTGTGGGGTCGGTCAGAACAGGCGTTGATAAGGCAGGTGAACCATGGCAGACGAAGTTCTATTATCCGTACGGTTACATTTTCCATACCAAGGGGGCAGATGGTGATGGTGTGGATTGCTTCATTGGCAATGACCCAACATCAGATAAGGTTTTCATCATTCATCAGACAGACGGCCAAAGGAACTTTGATGAAGATAAAGTGATGCTGGGGTTTTCTTCAAAAGAAAGTGCCAGAGATGCGTATCTGGCTCACCATCAGAGTCAGGGGTATATTGGGGTGATTACTGAAATGCCCTTTTATGAGTTTAAAGCGAAGTTGCAAAATGAAGGAAAAAGAGGATTGAGAATTGAATAAATCTTCTGAAATAAAGTATTGTGAATGCGGATGCGGACAAATAGTAAAGTGTAGATTTGTCTCTGGACATAATGCTAGGGTTGTTCCTCCTTCTAGAAAAGGAAGAGTTGCTTGGAATAAAGGTTTAAAAATGACAAAAGAACAAACTAAAAACTTTGGGAAGCACAGTATTGGTAACTCATTTGCATCAGGATGGGTGCCTTCAGAAGAAACAAGAAAGTTATGGTCAGAACAAAGAAAAGGAAGGAAGGCGTGGAACAAAGGATTGACTTACAAAACAAAACCTTGCCCTGAATGGGTGGCTAAAAAGATTTCGTTAGCTCATAAAAAACGTTGGAAAGATCCAGAATTTGCAGCACGCAGAGGAAGAGAATGGCAGATAAAACCAAATAAGCCGGAAACATTTATATTGAATATCCTTAATGAGTTATATCCAAATGAATGGAAATACACAGGAGATTTTTCTTTCACAATCAATGGGAAATGCCCTGACTTTGTAAATTGTAACGGTCAAAAGAAGATCATAGAATTATTTGGTGACTATTGGCATGATGGAGACGATCCTCAAGATAGAATTAATATATTTAAACCATTTGGATACGATACATTAGTTATTTGGGAGCATGAGTTAAAAGATATTGACTCTGTTAAGTCTTTGATTAAAAAGTTTTCTGAAAAGAGGAATAGATGCCAAGTCTAAATAGAAGAAAGAAAATAATTACTGAAGATATTAAGAGTTTAGACGGCTACAATAATTTTACTGCCAAGTTAGGGCTGCAGACAGAAGCTCTGCCT
>CAZVYK010000179.1:0-1202 GCA_964630915.1 uncultured Caldisericales bacterium
GAAATCTTATTGATAAGCTTTTTCATTCTTAATTCAATAAAATGGCTTGTTCAGTATTTTTACGGGTCTGTCTATTGGCCAGAATGGATGAGGATTATTTTTATTTTTTTAACATTCCTGATTGTTGTTTTCCTTATTCTGACCGAGAAATCCACTTTGGGTGAGAACCATATCGATACCTTATCTCTTTTTGCCATTATCTTTTTCGGCGCCTTCTTCCGTCTGTTCATTACAGAGTTCGCCTGGCTTACCACAATTTTTTCCATCTTATATCTGGTTATCGGGATTATACTGATCCGAATTTGGTTAAAGAAAGAATTACCGAGTACGATCCCACCGTATTTATTTTTAGGGATGGCAGTTGGTTTTTTTATCAGTTTGTTTGACTATCTTATCTTCTTTAAGAACACGCTGACCCTTTCCCCAGCCATAAATATCCTTTATATGTTTTTATACCAGCTCAGTAATGTTTCAATTTCCGAAGAAGCGTTGTTTCGTGGATTTTTATGGGGTAGTTTACGAAGAAGAGGATTTGCGAGCTATAAAATCCTGTTCATTCAAGCGTTTCTGTTTATGATTTTCCATATCAATCCTGTCGATATGCGCTCTCTTGCATACTACTTGTCGAGGATAATTATGGCGATGATCATGGGTCTATTAGCCTGGAAATCCAAATCGATTCTGCCTGGAATCCTTATGCACGCATTTCACAATACATTCGTTAGTTTAAGATGAGAGCGATCGGTGTTATATGTATTGCTCTCGGAATTGAAGGAGCGGACCTTGGTGTAGCTTTGTGGGTCCACCACAAGTATTAGGCCGTGATATTTATCTCTTTTTCAACAATATAAGTTATGTGTCAATCTTAAATCCTAACCTGGTTAATCAGTAAAAGGACAAACCAATGAGAAAACTGCTGATTTACCCAATACTATTTCCCTTGATCATCAGTTTAAGTGCTTGCTCTGAAGCCCATAGTACCAATTTGCGGTCATCAATAACACCTCGTACCACTCAAAATGCTGAAGAATTATCCAACTTTAGTGTAGGTAATGCAACACCAACAGACCTAAAAAAAACACCCTCCATGAGGGCAACAATGACGCCTGGTTTAACAGAGATTTTGCCAACGATGCTGTCTAGAAATACCGACATTGTTCATCAAGAAAATCAACCGCTTACCACGAAAAAACCTGAATACA
>CAZVYK010000180.1:0-1201 GCA_964630915.1 uncultured Caldisericales bacterium
GGTAAATTGTCAAGTTAAGTGTCGCGTCTTTTCCGATTTATGTTAAGCAACCAATGCATAAGCTTCTTGCGGTGTTCTGTAATTGAGTATCTTTCTTGGATAGGTGTTAAGCCATTCCTGTATGCGCTTGATTTCTCGTTTCCCAAACTTGCTGATGTCCGTTCCTTTCGGTATAAACCTCCGTATCATACGGTTCATGTTTTCATTCGTCCCTCGCTCCCAGGCACTGTACGGGTGTGCGTAGTAGACAACTGTCCGGACCTTCTTCCTGCCTTGTATCGACCTCTCGATCCCGGCATAATCAAGAAACTCACACCCGTTGTCAACGGTGATACTCCTAAATGTCTTTGCAAATTTTCCTACACCCATCCGGCGTTCCATTACATCCAGCGCAGCCACTACGGCATCCTGTGTCTTTTTATGCAACCCGATGATCAGTTCCATCCTGCTTAGCCTCTCCGTTAAGGTTAAAAGTGCCATCCCTCCCGCACCTTTGCCTCCTACAACACAATCCATCTCCCAATGTCCTGCCTCGCTTCGTTCATTGGCAGCTTCAGTGCGTTCATCTATTCCTCGACCTGTGATATTTCTATAAGATGGTCTTGCTGCATCCGATTTTGATCTTTGCTTTCGCTTACCGTAAATCAGGTGATTGTTGCTCAGTTTGCTGAATATCCCAAGATCGATATACCTGTAAAGCGTTTTTGTGCTCAGCTTTGTTTTGAATATCATCCCTGTAGCCTTAATCCGTCCGATTACAACATCAGGAGAACATTTCTGTTCAATTATCTGCTTCTCTATGTACTCGCAAAGCTCATAGTCATACCCAATCTTCAGTGCGGGTCCCTTACCCTGACTTTCCTGTTCATAGCGGTTCTGGCTTATGTCCGCACTGTAGCTTTCGTAGTAAATCCAGGTACGGCCATCAAGCTGTGTAACCTTACCGCGCCTTAATTCCCGCTGAATGCTCCGTCTGCTGCAACCTATTGCTTCAGCTATTTTTAATGTGCTGACTTTCTCTTTGTACATTACCTCTATGCGTAGACGTTCTTTGTATGTGAAGTGTTTTCTTTTTCGTTCATTATTGATATCATGTAAGTGTCCCACTTGGTCCCGCTCCTTTTAGTGTGGTTTGGTTACTTACATTATATCGGAGCGCGTCCACTTGGGACTATTTTTTTACCATCCGCGACACTTCATT
>CAZVYK010000181.1:0-1196 GCA_964630915.1 uncultured Caldisericales bacterium
CTAGCCACCTGACACTTTAACAACAGAAGAGTTGATCGGCAGACGAAGTTCGGGTAAAGTGGTTCTTGCGAGAGAATTCCATACCTGGAGGAACGTCATGCCGACCAACAATCTTTATCATACCTTGTTTCAGCGAATTCAGGAATTGCGACCTGGGCAGCGAATAACGCAAGTGCGCAATTTCACCTGGATGCTCATGGGCATTTATTTGAGCCATGCGGTGCACTTGAGCAAAATTGCCACAAAAATGCCTGGTGATGCCAAGTTGCTCAGCCTGGTACGACGTTTGAGCCGTTTGTTGGATAATCCGGCCATTCAAGTGCGTGATTGGTATGAGCCGATTGCTCGACGATGGTTGGAAGCTCAAGCCCGATCTGCCATTCAAATCCGATTGATTTTGGATGGAACCAAGGTCGGATTTGGGCATCAATTGTTGATGGTTGGTTTGGCTTATCGCAGGCGAAGCATACCGATTGCCTGGACTTGGGTCAAACAAACTCGTGGACATAGTCCAGCCTGGATTATTCTGGCGTTGTTGGCTTATGTAAAGAGACTGTTGCCCAAAGGGATCACCGTTTTGTTGGTCGGTGACTGCGAATTTGGTTCTGTGGCCGTACTGCGCCAGGTGGAAGCCTGGGGATGGGACTATGTTCTGCGTCAGAAAGCCAATACACAAGTCTGTTTGGCTCAAGAAACCAAATGGAAAGATTTCAACAGCCATATTAACAAAACTGGGCAAAGCTTCTGGTTGGGTGGTGGCTGGCTGACAGAGAGCAGAATCCATTTCACTAATCTGTTGGTTCATTGGAAGCCAGGCGAAAAACAGCCCTGGTGCTTGGCTACGAATTTGCCCGACCAGCAAATGGCTCTCAAGGCTTATGCTCGCAGAATGTGGATCGAAGAGATGTTCGGTGATCTCAAAAGACATGGCTTTGACCTGGAAAGTACCATGCTACACAGTTTTGTCCGCTTGTCTCGTTTGACCTTAGCCGTGGCTTTACTGTATGTCTGGTTGATTTCTACCGGTACCCGCACGATCCAGAATGGTTTACGTCCGTTGGTGGATCGGAAAGACCGGCGTGATTTGAGCCTGTTTCAAATCGGTTGGCGCATCGTTGAAAGATGGCTGGTAAATGCTCGTCCTGTCCGTGTTTCTTGGTGTGTCTATCAATGACATCAAACTGTCAGGTGGCTAG
>CAZVYK010000182.1:0-1189 GCA_964630915.1 uncultured Caldisericales bacterium
GAGTCTCACATGTCAAACCCCCGTTTCAATCCCTTATAGGTGAGCTACAAACATCCTTTTCCGTCTCCTGCGATAATTTCAGGTTCGGAGTTTCAATCCCTTATAGGTGAGCTACAAACGTAATCGACGCCAGAACGGGTTTTGTAGTAGGCAGTGCGTTTCAATCCCTTATAGGTGAGCTACAAACTTGCCAACAGCCCTGTAAGCTTCATCAACAATTTTAGTTTCGATCCCTTATAGGTGAGCTACAAACATTTTCAAACTTTGTCAATAGGTGTCAAATATTCCGTTTCAATCCCTTATAGGTGAGCTACAAACAAAAAGAAAGAGCCCTAAGAAGGCTCTTTCGAGAAAAGTTTCAATCCCTTATAGGTGAGCTACAAACTTTACACTGGTCTAAGCGGACTTGAACCAAAGGAACTGTTTCAATCCCTTATAGGTGAGCTACAAACCTATGAGCAGAAGGCAAAAGAACTGCAAGCTCAGTAGTTTCAATCCCTTATAGGTGAGCTACAAACTTCCAATCCCTGTACTTCTACCTTCGGAATCACAAGAGTTTCAATCCCTTATAGGTGAGCTACAAACTGCTTAATTTGAAAAACCTAAATAAGCAAGGTTTGAGTTTCAATCCCTTATAGGTGAGCTACAAACTTTTATTTTTTCTTTTTAAGAGCTCGCTTGGAATTGCGGTTTCAATCCCTTATAGGTGAGCTACAAACTAAAAATTTGATACAATATTACCAAGCCCACAAGACCGTTTCAATCCCTTATAGGTGAGCTACAAACGCAATCCTTGACTGGAACTGTGCTCTTTGGAACCTCTGTTTCAATCCCTTATAGGTGAGCTACAAACGTTTTGGTGAAGTATTTTGAAAGAGAAATCAAGAGATGTTTCAATCCCTTATAGGTGAGCTACAAACTTAACGCCCTCCCTTTCGGGAGGGCTTGACATTTTTTAGTTTCAATCCCTTATAGGTGAGCTACAAACGTGGTACAATATAAGCAAGCCCGTAAGCTCCTGAACCTGTTTCAATCCCTTATAGGTGAGCTACAAACTTCCATTTCAAACCTCCGTAAAAGTTATTTATTTTCCGTTTCAATCCCTTATAGGTGAGCTACAAACCAATTTCATATTCATTAAAAAAACCTTCTTTTCTCTTTTCAAGGTACAAAAAACTTCTCATCTAAG
>CAZVYK010000183.1:0-1181 GCA_964630915.1 uncultured Caldisericales bacterium
TTTCTACCTCTTATCGGCCTTCTATGAATTCACACAAAATACCTTACACTACCTACAAATTTACACATAGAAATTATAAGCAAGTGCAACGAAAGATGCGTACATTGTTATATCCCACACGAAAAGAAAGTAAATCAAATCGAAACTGATTTGTTTTATAATATTTTAGAACAATGTAAAGAAATGAAGTTATTGCATTTGACGCTGACTGGTGGCGAACCGATGCTGCACAAAAATTTTGTTGATTTTTTAAAAAAATGTAAAGAATATAATTTATCCGTAAATGTTCTTAGTAACTTAACTTTACTAAATGATGAAATTATTGAAGAAATGAAAACGAACCGCCTTTTAGGCGTTCATGTATCATTATACTCAATGGATTCAAAAATACATGATGCAATAACTCAAATAAAAGGAAGTTTTGAAATAACTAAAAGTGCAATTTTGAAACTGAAAGAAAATGATGTGCCTCTGCAGATTAGCTGCCCAATAATGAAACAAAATAAAAACTATTATAGAGATGTTTTGAACTGGGCGAAAATACATAATATCCATGTCGGATGTGATTATGTCATAATAGCAAGATTTGACCATACAACACAAAATCTGAGAAATCGACTGTCTATTAATGATATCAAGGAAGTGATTAACGAAAAAATTGCTAATGAACCGAAATATTTAGAACTAATGGAAAAGGAATCTGAGAAGAAAAAGAATAGCACGTCAGATGATATTGTTTGTAGCGTTTGTCATTCATCCATTTGTATAGCAGACAACGGAAATGTATATCCATGTGCTGGTTGGCAGGATTATGTTGTTGGTAATGTAAACAAAACATCTCTCAAAGATATTTGGAATAATTCAAAAAAAGTACAATATTTAAGAAACTTGCGCAAACGAGATTTCCCTAAATGTATTCAATGTCTTGAAAAAGATTATTGTACTATGTGTATGGTTAGAAATGCAAATGAGCACCCATTAGGAGACCCGTTAGCAGTTAATGAATTTTTTTGTAATATCGCAAAGCTAAATAAAAAAATAGTGCAGAATAGAAACAAAATTTTATAAGTTTTCAGAGCAGTTCGGGTCGTAAGCTGTTCGACATCACTCATGGCAGAGGTTGCATATTAGCGACCCACGCCACCAGGGTGGCGCTTTATCATAGAGTAACTTGCTGATTG
>CAZVYK010000184.1:0-1178 GCA_964630915.1 uncultured Caldisericales bacterium
ATCCCAGATCTCCATGGTGAAAGGGAATTACATGACAAAATATCATCCAAAGAAGGATATTTTCCTGCGAAGGAATCACTTTCCATGTTGACCTGACAGGTCAGGACTCTCTCTGTTGAAGTGTGATGACTGCGTGAAAGAGCAGGGGAAGATCCTGCTGGATCGTCTCCCATACGATCATGGGACTCATCTGGAAATAGTCGTGAACCAGCTTGTCTCGCATTCCCGCAAATTCTTTCCAAGGAACATCTGGATATTCAACAAGAGATTCCGGAGGAATTTTTTTAATCGCTTCTCCAATAATGATAAAGTTGAGGATCACCGCTTCCCGGGTTTTTCGATCCTTCTCAAATGCGTGAAAAGATATATCCTTCGTATACGATTTTATCGCAGTAATCGCATCACTGATATCGCTCAAGTACATCCTTACCTGGCGTTTAGACATAGATGACCTCTGCAAGAATCTCCTGCTGAATCATAGGTTTCAGGGAATCGGAAGTGACGAGATCGACCTTGGTACCAAGCAGGTCGGATAAATAGAATTCAAGCCTCATGAAGGTCACCATGCTTACTGGCCTTGCAAATTCCACCAGCAGATCAAGGTCACTCGAATCGGTCTGTTCTTCTCGGGCAACAGAGCCGAATATGCCTATCTCTTTCACTGCAAATTTCTTTTCCAGGTCTCCCTTGATATTTTTTAATGATGAGATGATATCCGCGGTTTCTTTCATGAACAGAACTCTACCTCTGGAGTATGTTCTGGCATCTATTATGTATCTTATCCATTCCCTATCCCAACTGAATTCCTTATACTATCACTCTGCCCGAATTGATATCTTCACAGGAAAGGGTCCTGCACACGGAATGTAGCATCCGGATCCCACCAGGAACAGGGATAATGGTAACCCTGCTTTCATTCGATCCAAATCACCTCGCGCTCGACCGGAACCGGATGCCGCGTTCTATTCAGAACCCGGTGGCCACCAACGACGTCGATACGTGAATGGGACGCTCCAGGTGCTTATGCCGGCGAAGGAGTGCGGGGTGAAGAAGGTGGTGTATGCATCTTCGTCGTCGTCATTGGGAGAGCTCGCCCGACAACGTGATCGCGACCGAACCCCTCGGATACCTGGACATGCTCCAGGCAATGGCAAATGCCAGCAAGATCCTCACCGATT
>CAZVYK010000185.1:0-1170 GCA_964630915.1 uncultured Caldisericales bacterium
TGGACATGTACACCCTGCAGAAACTGTTGACGCACAAGTCACCCATCATGACGCAACGGTATGCCCACTTACGGGACGAAACCATGAAGCGGGCATCTGCTTTAGCCGGGAAAATTATCGAAAATGCGGCAAGGGAAAATGGTGAGGAGCAAAAAGAGGTCTTGGAATCGTAACAGCAACTTTCCAGAAGTGAACCCGAGGGAGGCACCTCATAAACGCTTCCGGATCGAGCAATGGCGCTGAAAGAAGTGAGAGCAATGAAAAAAATCGGATATTCTGAGTTTGTAGAGATTTTCGGTATGGACAATCCCGAAAATTGGGACCAAATGGGATTTGAACTGCGGCCTGATGGGCTATACGTAAAAGACCCTCGTGAATATAGGCTTCTTTCCAGTGAGGAGATAGCTGTCCTCACCAGACATCCAACAGGTGATTTATCCAAGCCGGCATTGGCCTTCCCGTGTTCAAAGGAAGAACTACTCAAGATTGTGAAGTTTTATGCCCTCGAAGATTGTTGTGATCAAAATGACATTGAAAAGGTGATAAAAGCACGTGAGGACGACTACGAGGCCCAAACAGATGAAAAGATAAACGTCAGGAAAACCGTTGTTCATGAAATCGCGAAATGGAAAAGAAAGAATAGCAAAAAGAATTTAACACAGCGAGAGGCGGCTAAAGAAATCAACGACGAACTAATGGCCAGGGATCTTGAAACATATAACGAAAAGCATTTAATAAGGATTATCAAATACTTAGGATTCAAACCCGGCAAGCCTGGGAGAAAACCCAAAAAGTAATTGGGACAATTTTGCATTGATTTTGTTCCTATTTCAAGATATCTATATGATATTGCAAGAGAATCAATTAGGACATTTTTAAACCTTCTTTTTGGGAATTATCCAGTTTTATTTATTATTTCAATACCTTACAATACCCGCAAATCACACGGTTTGCGGGTTTTCTTTTTCCCCGCAGCTGATAACACTTAGGGGGTCAGTAAAATGGATCACACGGATGAAAAGACAGTGATCAAGAACGTCTCAGAACTACTAAAAAAACCCTACTTGAATGAAATAGAGGCGGCTGCCGTGACAAACAGGGCAGTGTCTACCCTGCGCAATGACCGCCATCTGCGGCGGGGGATACCCTATCTGAAAGTATCAACCCGAT
>CAZVYK010000186.1:0-1161 GCA_964630915.1 uncultured Caldisericales bacterium
TTGCAAAAGATGAGAAGGGTGGAATAATTGGTATTAAACTTGCCTTTATAGAGAATGATGTATGTCTCGGAAGGGGAGTTGCAGTAGATAAAAATTTCAGAAGATTGGGAATTGGCAAGGAATTGGTAAGTATTTTTGAAGTCGAATTGAAAAAATTTCCAAGAGTAAAGAAATATGTGTTTGCATCATCAACACCGGAAGGAGTACCTTTTCATATCAAATTAGGATACAAGCCATTAATCTTACTGCAATCTGAAAAAAGAGACTTACTTGAGAATATTGATTTTAAAAAGTTTACTATTCGTGAAAAGTGTTTTAATAAGGAATACAATGTTTATCAAGTATATTTAGAATCAGAAGAGAAACTGGATTTGGATGTCCTGAAAAAATTAAAAACGCAATACCCAGAATTGGAGATTACATATTTATTCGAGAAAACTCTTTAAAGAGTAGTACACCGTTGATAGTAATTCTAAAAAGAATTAGTATTGATATTTCTATCAACGGTGTATTTTGTTTGAGTTTTTTAATTTTTAAACGACGGAATCATTACTGGTAACAGTTTTTCCACAGTATCAAAATACCGAGGCTCATTAATGCACAGCTGCGCAAGAAAAACATGTAACCTTTCAGTCTCCTCCTTTTCAAGAAGAATGAAATAGATGTAATAGACAAGATCCCATGGTGACATAGGTAAATCAGAAATTTCCTGGACAAGAGTATTGCCAAGGCAAATCCTCATTTCCTTCTCGGGAAATACAGTTTCTACTGCTTTTCGAATTTCTTCGGGCTTGAGAAAAATTAATTGCATTCTATCTCCTTTCGATTTTTTATGAGCAAACTCAAACACCATATTATACTATGGGTTCAAGGGAAGTTCAATAATGCTTTTATTACGGGAAATTCTTTAAAGCTCCTTAAGTGCCTTCTCCTCTTTTCCTACACTCTTAAGAATATTTAAATACTTCTCTGTTGTAGAGAGTCTCTTGTGGCCGACTAATTTCGAAACAGTGGGTAGTCCAACACCGTTTGCAAGGTGATGTGCAATAAAAGTATTTCTTAAATCATTAACCTTCGCATTTTTTATTCCTGCTCTCTCAAACGATTTGTCTATTGCTGTCCTAATATTTCTAACAAGCAAGGGTCTTCCGTTCTTAGTAA
>CAZVYK010000187.1:0-1155 GCA_964630915.1 uncultured Caldisericales bacterium
GCCTGCCACTTCTGACTTCACATCTTTTATTTTTTTTATTTCATCTTCTGTTGGTTCGGGGAGATTGAACTCTTGGAGGAGATTTTCCACATCAAACAGAACTTCTTTTGACATAATTTGATCTCACAGCCTCACTTATCTTTTTCTTGGTATCTTCTGAAAGTTTTCTACCTAAACAATTTTTATTCCCTTTCACGGCCTCACCCAATTTTCTTTTATGTTCTTCTGATTTTGGTTTACCTTTATTACCTTCACTTATTTTTCTTTTGGTTTCTTCGGAATGTGATTTACCTAATTTACCTTTCTTAACTTCACTCATTTTCCTTTTGGTTTCTTCTGTATGTTTTTTACCGTAATGTCCGTTTTTTTCGCCTTTTTGAGCTTCACTCATTTTCTTTTTAGCTTCTTCTGATGCTTTTTTACCCTTCCTAACGACACTTATTTTTTTACGGTGATCCTCTGTTTTTATTTTACCTTTCAATGAACTACTAATATTTTTTCTTGTTCCTTCCGATCTTTTTCTACCCGTGTTTATTTGAACCAATTTTCTTTTTATTTCTTCGGGCATAATATGCCCTTTTTGAAGTTCACTTATTTTCTTTTTAGTTTCTTCTGTATGTTTATATCCTACTGAACCACCGCCGCCTTTTGTCAAATTATATCCATGATAAAATGTATCAAATTTTTCAATCCAATATATTTCCAGTTCATTCAATAAGTCAAAATCTGTAATTTCTTTTTCAAGTAAAACCCAATTGAAATTCTTCCAACCATACTTTCTGATAGCATTATGGAAATAGTGACCATCTCCTCTATTAGCTAATCTTTTATGGCGTGACTTTCTTTCTTCCAAACCATTTATTGAATAACCAATATAACTGTCACCATTTATTTTATTTGTGGCCTTATAGATTTCCATTGACTGTTCCCCTATAAATAGATTTGAGAGGACAGCAGTAAGGTTCCCCTACTGTTTCCGGTGTATTTCCAGTACCCGGATTACTCTCTCTAAACCTATTTATAAAATAATTTCTTCACATCCTTTCATTATATAGTAAATCACAATATTCTTGTAAACTCAATGTTGGATAAAAAGTACCTCTGGTTGTGTCTGACATATAGTACAATCGACACCACAAACCACTTTATTTCCCT
>CAZVYK010000188.1:0-1146 GCA_964630915.1 uncultured Caldisericales bacterium
TATTTCCTCTTTGATTTCTTTGACTTACGCTTTGCTGCTTTTTCCTGCTCTTTCAATTTTATATCCTTTATATGGAATATTTGAATATGAATGACGTTTTGCTGATGTATAATTCAATTCATTTTCATAACAAAATATTTTCAAACATTTTACATTTTCTGTTTTTCCATCAGGAAAAACAATTTTATAATTTTTAGCATTACCATTATTTGCTCCACTGTGAGCTATTCTCAGTTTTGCCTTCGTTTCTTCTGTATGTTTTCTATTGAGATTTATCATTCTATATTTTTCTCTTACTTCATTTGTTCTTATTTTTCCTCTATTAGCATTACCAATCTTTTGTTTTGTTTCTTCTTTATGTTTTCTTCCATAAAAAATACCTTGTGTACCATAACACCAATGTTGTTCTCCTGAAATATGTGGATTATTTTTTTTCATTTTACTTTTAGCTTCTTCTGTATGATTTTTACCATACATAGGATTCTTTTTACCAGAAACATCGTGATGAATTTTACTTATCTTCTTTTTTGTTTCTTCTGTATGTTTATATCCATATGTACCATCTCCACCTTCAGTCAAATTATATCCATTAGGCCGTTTTGTTCCAAATTCTCTTATCCAATATTTTTCAAGTTCTTTCAATATCTCAAAGTCTATAACACCTTGTTCAAGCATAATCCAACGAAAATTATCCCAACCATATTTTTTTATGGCACGTTGGAAATAGTAACCATCTTCTCTGTTGGCGGAATTTTTATGTTCTGATTTTCTTTCTTCCAACCCTTTTGTTGCATAACCAATATAACTTTCTTCTGTGATATTATTTGTAGCTTTGTAAATATCCATTGGCTTCGCTCCCATAAATAAGATTGAGAGGACAGCAGGATCGCTCCCCTGTTTCCAGTATGTTTCCGCATCTGGATTACTCTCATTCCTATTTATAAAAGTATTATCTCTTATTCTTACCTTTTTTGATTTTTTTCTTCGCGGCTTTCTTTTGCTCCTCCATTTGTTCATAAATATCTTCTGTAAGAGATGTAACTCTTTTTGCCCAGCCAGGATCATCTTCATTTAGGCGTAATTCTTCCAAAAAATCTTGGATGTCGTGTTCCACAATTTTATATGGATCCTTTTCATCATCAATGG
>CAZVYK010000189.1:0-1143 GCA_964630915.1 uncultured Caldisericales bacterium
TTGTAAACTAAATTGTAAAGTTAATTGTAATGGTAAAAAGACAAAGGGTTGAATGTTATAGCAGAATTGTAGGATATTTAAGTCCTATGTCTCGTTGGAATCCTGGGAAAAAAGCAGAGTGGTCAGATAGAAAAATGTTCAAAGTTAGGGAAGTGTGATATAGTAATTCTAAGGCTTTTAACTAAATTTAGTTGAAGCCCCAAGTTGATATAGCAGTCCCCAGAAATGGGGATTGTTTTTACAGTCCTATAAAGAAATACTAACACCTTGCCTAGGTACTTGACATCTCTGTTTAATAGGTATAAATTAGTAGTATTAAGATGATGAATAATAAAATGAACCACATAGAAGCATATTCAAATATACTAAGAATTAGAAGTAAGTTTAAGAGACTTCAGCAATTATCTTGGAATATAAACAAACTAGAACAAGCATATCAGATTGAGAATTTAGATCCTAAAGAGTTAGAACTTCTTTATGATACTTATGTGTCTCTTATAAGAGAACTTAATCTAATTTATGATGAATTAAAAGATGAAGGAAAAACAAGGAGGGTATAAGAAATATCTTAGTACGAAGCATTGGAAGGATACCAGAAAGATTGCTATTCAAGACAGGGGGAGATACTGCGAATTCTGTAATACGGACAAGAATATTAATATACACCACATAGCATACTCTGATAAAAATAACAAAAGCATATTGTGGAAAGAAACATCACACTACTTATACCCACTATGCTCTAGATGTCATGGGCTATGGCATAAATATCATAACAACACAAAACTAACTAAAGTAATAATCTCAAGATTTAACAAACTTAAGGATGCAAAATATACTATTGACGAATGTATAAGATTTTGTACAGATCATGCAACTGGGAGATATATGATAAAACTTGGCAATGCAGATACCGAAGGAAAAATAAAAATATTATATTACCAGAGGTTAAAAGATATATTCCACAGAAACTTTGGTGCAATTAGTTCTCCTCCTAAAGCTACACGAGATTTAGAGGCAATACTACTCAAAGCCAAAATGCTAAACCAAGAAGAAATTCTAAGAATTAAAAACCAGATAAACTCTATTATATAACTATTTAATTTTAAGACCAAGCGAATATGCAAGAGATAATCTGTCCAA
>CAZVYK010000190.1:0-1114 GCA_964630915.1 uncultured Caldisericales bacterium
TTCTCCATATTACTTTGTTGTTAATTTAGATAATACTAGGGCAAGCCAAAACTCAAAAGAATATGTGTATGCTTCTTCACTTTCGTCACATAAAGATAACCCCTTGCTTTCTAACATATCAAATATCATGTGTAGAACCTCGTGGGCTAATACAGGAAGACGATTAGCGTCTTTTATGTATAAGTAATAAACATTTTTATCTCGTATTGGCACATACATCCCTACTGTTTTGTCTCTAAACCCACCACAATCAAAAGAATCTGCATCTAAAATGAACTGCCTAAATTCTTCATAATCACAATCCGCTATTAGGTTCAGCTTGTAGTCATAAATTGGGTCTTTTAAATTGTATATCTTCATTCTGTATCAACAACTAATTTAAATGGGTCGAATTCGACTCCTTTACAGTATCTTTTCTTAAATCCCTTATGATTCTTATCATTTTAGAATCGCCAATATATTTATCTACAATGTCGTACCAGAGACCGAGGTCTTCACATATTTTTAAAATAACAGTAGTAACTCCAACTCCTCTACCGTATAATTTGTTATCATTTGTCGTTAAAATATCCTTGTAGATTTCTAGTTGTTTTGGCGTAAGTGTTTTTATGTTTGGTTTGTTTATATGGATTGGGCAATCATCCCCACACACCCCGTTTGCGCATTCCAGAGATAACCATCCGATAAATTTGATTAGTTCGTCTATTACTTCGTCTGACTCGAGAACCCTCCCCCCACCAGAAAAATACTCCATCTCTTTTAATATCTCGCACAATTTCTCTCTAACCATTGATATATAGGTTAAAATTTAATTAGAACATCGTTTCTATTATCGTAAGAGTAAGTACCATCCTTCTCAAGCGAGTTGCACAATTCATAATGTTGTTCTATTCCATCTTTTCTACTTGAAGAACCCCTAGTAGCATCCATCAATGTTCCAGCAACTTTTTGATTATCCTTGTCTAGTTTCCACCCGAATGTTTCGTAGTAATTATGGTCTTCTCTGTACGCAGTAGATACATAAAAATTCCCATGTCCAGTAAATAAAAATGTTTGCATAACTTTCCCATCTAAGTATTCTTTTGTTCTCTTTGTTTCTTTTTCCATATTACTT
>CAZVYK010000191.1:0-1107 GCA_964630915.1 uncultured Caldisericales bacterium
TATAGCCCTCTGCATAAGTAATGCAACATTACGATCAAAAAAGGGGAAGTTGAGAACCGTGGACACATGCTCTCAGTTTGGATTGAGAGGAGCAGATGTCGCCAAGGCAATGGAGAAGATGATCCTCGAGCTCTTCGACATCGTCGGGCCTGCCGTTGGAAAGGGAGCATTTTAGCTGTGACCAGACGCCCTCGTCCGGGTTCAGCTCGGGCGCGTACGGGGGAAGATACTCCATGTGGAGCCTCTCCCGCTTTCGCTCGAGCTCTTTGACCACCTTACCTCGATGCGTGACGCTGTTGTCCCAGACGACGATGATGTGGCCCGGTATCGCACGCAGGAGCTCGCGGAGGAAACCCGCAACGTCGTCGGCCCTGATGTTATCTCTTGAAAGCCTGAAGTAGAGGGACAGGCGCTTGCGCACGGGGCTCGCCGAGATGGCGGAGATCGCGCTGATGCGTGAGTGCGAGAAGCGGTGGACGGTGATGGGTGTCTCTCCCCTGGGCGCCCAGGTGCGCCTGACCGAGGGGATGAGGAGAAAGCCCGATTCGTCCACGAAGGCAATGTGGGCACGCAAGGCTAGCGCGTTTTTTTTACCCTCGGCCATTCGTTTGCGACCCAGTCGGCAATCCTGTCCTCGTCGCGCTCTCGTGCCCGTCTCTCGGGCTTCTGGTGGCTCCATCCCATCTGGCCCATGAGACGCCCGATGTGGTCTCGGTGGTAGCGGACTCCGAACCTGCGCTCGATAACCTCGGCGATGCGGGCGGTGGTCCAAAGGTCGGTGCGGTAACCAGCCGCAAGCGGCCCCTTCAACAGGATTTTCACCAGGGCGCGCTTCTGTTTCTCTGTGAGCTTGGGAGGTCTTCCGGAGGCGGTCTTGACCTTAAGCGCATCGTCCCCGCCGGACTGGCGCGCGTCCCTCCAGCGCATCACGCTCGAGGGTGCGCAGTTGAGCAGTCTTCCCACTTCATTGAGAGACCGGCCCTCGTCCAGCAGCTCGAGAGCCTTGTGACGGCGGTATTTCAATACTTCTGCAGACCCGGGGACTCGCATTACAGACACCACCTCCTGGTGTCCATTATGTTGCATTACTTATGCAGATGTCAATAA
>CAZVYK010000192.1:0-1094 GCA_964630915.1 uncultured Caldisericales bacterium
CAAAAGAACCTGTGCTGCGATATACGGTAAACGTCTGAGCAAAGTCAGGATCAGTGATTATTTCCCCTACATTAACAACCATCAATTTCCTCCTTTCTTTTTAGATAGACCTTTGTTCCAAGGAGCAAGACCTTTGTGGGAAATTGACATTTTCTTTTTTTCTAAATCTGTTCTTGGAACACCTTTATTCCAAGGAATATTACCTTTAAGAGAATTTGATATCTTTTTCTTTTCTTCTTCCGTTCTTGAAATACCTTTGTTCCAAGGTTTCTGACCAATATTATAGTGCTTCCCTTTATGAGCAGCAGCCATTTTCTTTTTAGATTCTTCTGAACGAATTTTGCCAGAATTAGAATTTCCAATTTTCTTTTTAGTTTCTTCTGAACAAACCACCCCTTTATTCCACGGAATACGACCTTTCTGTGCTTTTGACATATTCACTTTTGCTTCTTCTGAACGAACTTTTCCTAAATTAGATTGTCTAATTTTCTCTTTTGTTTCTTCTGTATGTTTTAACCCTTTACGAGAATCTCCTCTTTTTTTATTAACCAATTCTCCTAAATTGCCTCCAGTTCCTCCAATAGAAATATTATATCCGTTAGGAGTCAAAGAGTTTAATTTTTTAATCCAATATTTCTCTTTCTCATTTAAAATATCCTTGTTATCGGCAGTATCAATAATTGAAACATCAAAAGATTGTATTCCATATTTTCTCAATGCTCTTTGAAAATAACCAGCCCCTTTTAAGTGACCCTTTATTCTAGAATCAACAGAATATATGGTTTGCCCAATGTAAATTTTACCATTAATTTTATTGATTACTTTATAAATTATCACTTCGACTTCTCCTTATCCTTGCCTCTTACCACTTCAACTTTAATTTTCTCGCCACCCATGTCCACTGATTTGTAAATTCCAGTAAATTGTTGCCTAGGAGCATTCACCTTCTTGTCTTTCTTGTCTTTTTTTATCTTAAACTTTTTTATGTTATCATACTGATGATATCCTGACCGATTAAAGTCAGGATTGCTGTATGTTTTGTTATCAATGGCCTGCATCGCAATTTGCAGACTTGGTTCCACAGCAATGATCTG
>CAZVYK010000193.1:0-1086 GCA_964630915.1 uncultured Caldisericales bacterium
AATCAAAGGTCTTTACTATCTCACCCCGCATATTATAGATTATAATTTTTACCTCAGATTGAGTTTGTAAGGAAAAAGGAATATAAGCTATGGGATTAAAAGGATTGGGATAAATAGGTTGCAATTCGGTGGTTAAAATAGCGGGTGTGGTATTTTCATCATTAGAAATGTCTGGAGATAAAATAATGGGTACCTCCACAGCTACTTTGCTGCTACTGAAATTGATATTAAAGACAATCTGAGTTCCATTACCATTAACTATATTCCAATTATTATTTTGATAATAAGCACCATAAGTATCACTTGTTTGCATAGTTATTGTCCAGTTTGGAATACTGTTATCCAAGATAAAATTAAACTTTTTATAGGTAGCACTCTGATCGGGAACAGGTGGAAAACTGTCCAGAGTACCTCTATCTGCATCTCCACCGGATACAGTAACTGGAATACCATAAGTTTCTTCTACTATAGATACACCCGCTGGATAATAAGGAATATGAACCTTGGCAACAAAGATATCATGATTTAAGCTAGTACCTGAGCTATAAATAGTGATATTCCCGAAGATAGCACCATCAATAGAAGTAGCTTCAAAAAAACCGGTAACATAGCTATTTCTGGTGGTATCAACCACAATGCCAGTGCCACAATCATAATATATTCCTCCAGCTTTAGTTGCCCAGAGCCAGTTACCACTGCTGTCCAGCTTGGCGATAAAAATGTCGTAATAACGGTTATTGTATAAAATAATAGAACCGAAAGTGGCATCACTGTCAAAATAACCGGTAACATAGCTATTTCCACTGGCATCTACCACAATACCAGAGCCAATATCGTAATCTGTTCCTCCAGCATTCTGTGCCCAGAGCCAGTTACCACTGCTATCTAACTTGGCGATAAAAATGTCGTAATATCCGTAACTTGTTAAAGTGGTAGAACCGAAGTTGGCAGCACCGTAAAAATAACCGGTAACATAGCTATTGCCACTGGCATCTACTGCAATACCATAGCCCTCGTCGGAACCTGTCCCTCCAGCATTCTTTGCCCAGAGCCAGTTACCACTGCTGTCCAGCTTGGCGATAAAAA
>CAZVYK010000194.1:0-1066 GCA_964630915.1 uncultured Caldisericales bacterium
TGTAGGTTTACACTACATATTGGACATCATACTAAAAAAGAATAGCAGGAAGTGGTCCCATCGGTTATTGTTATTGCGCCAAACAAAACAGTAAGCGAGGAACCACAACCTGCAATGGAAAAGATAACACAATCAATGAAATATAGGGAATCTTTGGTGAAGTACGCCCAAAGTAAAGGTGTAAGCCAAGCCAGTCGCAAATACGATAAAAGCCGTAGTTACATTTATTTCTGGTTAAATCGTTATGATGGAACCATAGAATCCTTAGCCTCCCGGTCAAGGCGGCCTCATCATCACCCGAACCAACACCATCTGGAAGAAATCAAACTAGTTCGTAGATATTGGGAAAAGAACCAGAATCTGGGTTTGATTGAGTTCTGGTTCAAAGTAAGAAAAGCAGGCTATGAACGTCATTATGTCAGCTTATATCGGATGATGCAGCGGGAAGGTTTGAGGAAGGCCAAAAAGAGCAACAAAGCCAAGGCGATCTCGAAACCCTATGAGCAGATGCAATATCCTGGTCAACGAGTGCAGATCGATGTCAAATTTGTTCCCAAGGGGTGTATCCAGGACAAAGAATGGAAAAGCTATTATCAATATACGGCTATTGATGAATACAGTCGCTTGAGATACCTGGAGGGCTATCAGCAAGTCAACACCTTTTCTTCCTCCGATTTCATCAAGAAGGTGATTGGCTGGTTTGGCAGACAGGGTATTCAAATTGAATGTGTTCAGACGGATAATGGACAGGAATTCACAGCCCATTATCTGAAGAAAGAAGACAATTTGAGCAAGAACTTATTTGAAGAGACCTTACTAGCTCATGGGATCAGGCACAAGCGCATCAAGCCATATACGCCCCGGCATAATGGAAAGGTGGAAAGGAGTCATCGGGAAGATCAAAAACGTTTCTATGATCATGCACGTTTCTATTCGTTTCAAGATTTCAGGAAGCAGTTGCGAAGACATAATCAACGCAGTAACCAAATGCCAATGAGACCACTAAATTATCTATCACCTATTCTTTTTTTGATTCAGACTGTCCAATATGTTTGACAAACCTACA
>CAZVYK010000195.1:0-1065 GCA_964630915.1 uncultured Caldisericales bacterium
GTAAAAATTATAATCTATAATATGCGGGGTGAGATAGTAAAGACCTTTGATTTAGACACTCAGAAGAAGGGACATCATAGAATAACTTGGGATGGAAGAAATAATGATGGTAATCTCAGTGGTAATGGAATATATTATATCGTTATGAAGGCTGGGAAAGAAAGATTTCAGCGCAAAGCGGTTCTGATGAAATAGAATAAATATAAAGTTAGCTAAAAGAATAACCCTGGTAGCAATACCGGGGTTTTTTATAAAGGTTAATCCCATTGTAATTTTAATGACCCAATGAGACAAGAAAGGATGAATGCTGAAGACTCACCTATGATAGTGATGTAGAATCCTTTCATCACCTTATTGAGGAGGTTTTATTTATTTTGGAGGAAAACAGGCTATGAAACAGAACTCCTGACTAAAACTTTTGTTTATCCAATATGGTTTAACTCTTGTAGAATCAATAGTGGTAGAGATAATCAAATTCCTGAGCAAATTTATCAAACAGAACTGAATACAGATAAAGCTATTTTCATCATACCATCCATTGTGGTTGACAATTATATCCCTCTTAGGCGAAAGAAAATCAAAGGGGGATGCTTTTCGCCTTTAACAATTTCTTTATTTAACTCGGAATAATTTTTTAAAAAGAGTATTGGTATTATTCATATAATGTATAATAAAGAAAATTAGAGAAGAAAATAAAATAGAAATATACCGAAAAAAATGCATTTTTTTCTTGACAACCTAGAACTAAATAACTAGCAAATCTTTATTATAAAAAATAGAGTTATAACAAAACTAATAATAAAGATTAAAGAAGATAGAAGGTCAATAATGAATATTATTAGGTTTCTTCCGAGTAAGCAAATGAGCTTAGTCAATCTTCTTAAGATGTCAAAAACTTTAAAATCAAAAGTGAGGTGTTTATTATGAAAAAGACATTTCTTATCTTTTTATTATTACTCAGCTGCGTTTTTATCTTTGCTCAATTAAATCCTTGGCTCTGGGCAAGGAATGCTGGAGGAACAGGTTCTGATTGGGGCTATGGTATTGCGGTTGATACCAGTGGCA
>CAZVYK010000196.1:0-1064 GCA_964630915.1 uncultured Caldisericales bacterium
AAATGTTTTTTGCCCTGATAAGTGCAAAAGATTGGATTGAAATTTCCGATTGCTTCAGATCGCAAAGTTCGGTGAATCACTTCGATTTCTTTACCGGGTTCTTTGTATTTTGCCCCTTTCAAACAAACTGATATAGCATGTTTTTCCATCTCTCTTTCTCCTTTCTGTTTTTCTCGGACTTGGGACCGAGATGTGCATTACATGGAATCATTTCTGACTCCATGCCCTCTGCTACTAGCTTTAGTTTCTAGTTTTAGCTTCGGATTGAACCCAATGAATTTGTTTTTGGTCATTGATTGTGATGATTTCTCCATTTTTTAGATGAAATAATATTCGATTCCAAATGGCTATTTCTGCTTCGATTTTTGCTTGGGCTAATTCCTGATCACCTTCATCAACAAGAAATTCACCCAGTTTATCTTCGCAGGTTTTTATACTTTCCTCACAATCAGCTATGGTTAACATCCTTACCGATTTATCTGAAGTATTCGTGATTAAATCAGCCACCAACCACCTCCTAGATCAAATTTAATCATCCTCTCTTTTTCTCCTTTCTTATGAATTTTCCAGACTTGAGACTGGAATTGTGCATTAAGCGGAATCGAAAGATTCCGCCCTCTCTGCTAGTAACAATAACTTTTGTATGGGAATGCTTGTTTCATGACCTTATTCAGATGCTTTTCATTTTTCGTTGGTTGGTTGTTAGAACGTAAATCTTGTTAAGTGGTTTGCCGGGTATGCTATGTTTCCATGCGGACCGATTAAATACCAATCCATCCCTTTTTCGTCAGTCCAGTAATATTTCACGGTGACAAATTCGCCTTTGCCGAAGTCAGCGCAAGCAACTGTTGTCTGTGCGGTTTTGTATCTTTCTTTTGCTGTTTTCATTTTATTTTCCTCCTGTTTCTTTTATTTCACCGACTTGGGACGGTGACTGTGCATTAGACGGAGTTGTTAGCTCCGTCCCCTCTGCTATTTTGTTTCTCCTATGAATATTCCCCACAATCCATTCAGATCATTTCTTGTAATGAAGAAAGCCTGAACCGGAACTCCCGGAGTTGCTG
>CAZVYK010000197.1:0-1061 GCA_964630915.1 uncultured Caldisericales bacterium
CCCAACGGTGTTAACAACAAGCCACTTGAGTCAGGCCCATAATGGGTGAAAGTGTATGGGCATCTGAGACGCCAAACTTATCTATGAAACCCAAAAGGCGGAAAGGAAAATATGGTCATTGAAACTGGGCTCTCAAATGATAACAAAGGTGCAAATGAAATAACATTCTTAAGTCCGAAGGATGCTATGGGTTTCTTTCCCATGCTATTATGCAATTTCTTGGATGTGTGAGTGGTTCCTCTTTCAAGATTTTTGAACCAGGAATCAATGCTATTAATTCATCCGACTTGTAAGAATGAAATTCCAATGGCGTGACTTCATTATATGTTATGTAGCCCTTCTTTGAGTTCAGAATTATCTTTTCTAAGTAAACATCCTGGACCGTGCGGGGAAGCTCAGTGTAAGCATAATTGCTTAACACCAGATCATAATCCCTCTTTTCTAATTCATTCATCGTCCTATAAATGAGTGTTGAGTGAAGAATGTAATTATCCAAAAACCTGTGAGCTAATGATAAGGCTGGTTGTATGTCGACTAAGCAATATGTGGCAGGCTTGTAGTATGCGTTGATAACTCGACACTGTCCACCGTATCCAACACCTATTTCACAAATATCATATTTATCGACACATTGGAAGTGTCTCTTTATATCTACAAGAACTTTAATATAACGAAGGGTGGTTGGGGAGATCTTTCCTATGTTTGGATAGTCATACATCCTAGGGTTACCCCATTTATCATTTGCCTTAAAATCATCCATTTTAGCCATGATCTCCGAATCATTAGATATGATTTGGAGATACTCATTGCCCTGTTTTTCTGAAACATGTTCAAGTATTTGATTGTAGATGGGATTTCTTCTGAAGTCATTGAATAGTCTATAATCATTGCTTGCTTCGATGCAAATCTGAGGATAGGCTTGATTGTCTGACAGACTGGTCGAAATACGCCTCAGGACAGTCATGACATACATGTTTTGAAGGAAGCGCTCTAAGAGTTTCATGATTTGTAACCGTTCGTGCGCCAGGCGAAGCTCTGGCGGTTCTAGATAGATGAAAGTT
>CAZVYK010000198.1:0-1050 GCA_964630915.1 uncultured Caldisericales bacterium
TATGTTGATCATCTCATCCGGCTCCGGGATTTTTTACCAGGGCCTTACAACGAAATGACAACTGGCGCATACATGGAGGCAATCTCCAAGATCAAGACCGGCAAGCGTCTCAACGGTGACAAGTTTTCGGAAAATACGATTCATGATTATATCCTCTCCCTCAAGGTCTTCTCGGAATGGCTCGTCAAGAAAAAGATCGTTAATATCCCAATCGAGGAAATCAAGGAGATCAAGGTCCCGAAGGCTCCGATGATGACCAAGACTCCGGACGACATGCTCACTGAGGAAGATGTCCAGAAGCTGATTGGTGTCTGTGAGAACTCCAAGGAGCGGGCCCTGATCGCGTGCGTCTTTGACGCGGCCCTGCGCATCGAGGAGGCAGGCTACCTGAGATGGCGGCAGATCCAGAAGCTCAAACACGGGATCTCGATCACGACCGACAAGAAGACCGGCTATCCCCGGTACATTCCCTGCCCGACAGCGTGGACTTATCTGAAGACCTGGAAGATGGATTACCCGGCAATCCACGGCATTCCCCCTGAGGGTGACAACTTCGTTTTCCTGACGCATGAGGGGAAGCCATACCTTTACAGCGGATTCCAGTACCTCATGAAAAAATTCAGCAGGAAGCTGAAGCAGCAGGGCGATAAAGTGCTGGCCGACAAAATCCATTTCCATCTGCTGCGGCACTCAAAGCTGACCCATTACGCGAAGCAGAACATGAACGAATCCATTCTTTGTAAAATCGGCTGGGGTAAGCGATCCGGTATGGTCGAGAAGTACGTGAACCTCTCATCTGTTGATGTAGAGAACGCCGTGATGGGGATCGCCGGCATCAAGGATATGGAAGTGCCGAAATCGGTCTTTGTCCCCGGTGTCTGCCCGCACTGTCTCTGTAAGGAAGTGCCGCCGACCGCTGCGTATTGTCCGGAATGCGGTGGCGAACTTACCGAAGAAGCGATGGATGAGACTGAGAAGATCGCTCGGAGTGTCCGTGAGAATCCGCAGTCCCTCCGGAAACTTGTCGATGAGATGGTTGAAGAGAAGATG
>CAZVYK010000199.1:0-1045 GCA_964630915.1 uncultured Caldisericales bacterium
CCCCCAGTGTCGGATAATTTTACAATGTCACTTTTGACCGTTTATTCTTATAACCATCTGTTTTGATTATTGTATCATTGCTTTTCCCATGATCGAAAGCAATCTGGAGCCCTTTTTCACTGTCGGTTTTCTTTACAAACCTCAATCAAACCTTTTAAGAATCCCTCTTCACCCATTGCCGGGTCACTCTTTTTTCAAAATTTGTGTCAATCATTACAAATAGTTGAATTTCTAACAGACCATAATTCATCACTGTTCTTAATTTAGGAATGCAATTTGCATCGTTTAGCTTTCAAATAAAAAGTGAATTTTAAAATCAATGAGATTAAATAGGAGGTGGTTATGATGAAAAAAAGAATCGGATTTTGTTTGGTCGTGGCCGCGATTTTCTTCATGCTTTCCGGTAGTGCAATGGCCGTAACGTATACCTGGGGTGATGCTTATACCACATTCCCGGGATACCCGGTGCAGGCTGGCATCGATGAAATCGGCGCTCCACAGATCGCCTCGATATCTGTAACCATAGGCGATACCGGGTATTTGGAGTCGGTTTCTCTTGACATTGCCAATCGTGTCCTCTGGGATTCGCTGTTCATCAATGCGAACATGGCCGCTGGGGAGCAATGGGATGCGTGGGACTATTATGTGTTTGGTGGATTTAGCGGCGGTGGGGATGTCTATGAAGTTGGCCAATATGAATACTTTTTAGCAACAAGCGGGCGTACTGGCCACCCTGCCGGTATTCAATCTCAATACCTGACTTTTGATAAGAGACGGTTGGATGTTCTAACTGCTATGTCTTACGATGGAAGCACGCTGCTCTATAGTTTTGCAGCAAACAAAATCTACATGGGAAGCGGCATGAACTTTCTGGTTGCCTACACGCCTTATTGCGCCAATGACGTCATCCTGACGCCTGAGCCGATGTCTCTGCTCCTCCTTGGCCTCGGCCTCATCGGCATCGCCGGAATCCGGAGGAAGTTTTAGAAACTGACATTTTCCCAAGCTAAATTTACGAAGCAAGAGGCAGGGTCCGATCGGCCCT
>CAZVYK010000200.1:0-1039 GCA_964630915.1 uncultured Caldisericales bacterium
CCCAGCAGCAGGCGACTACCGGGGCGGAGAGGGCGACTACGGGGACGCAGGCCGGCGATGTTCGGGGAGCCCTGGGGCAGCAGGCCACATCTTCAGGCCAGACCAGTGGGACCCAGCAGGCTGCTTCCGGGCAGACCACCACCGGCGCCACCGGGGCCCAGGCCACGACCCCGCCGGCTTCGACATCCGCCCAGTCTGGAAAACCGGCCCAGGCCACCACGCCGGCAGCGCCCGAGGTCAAGCCGATAGTCAGCGTCCAGCTCGGCTACAGCTTCAAGCGGACCAAGCTTTCCGGCAAGTACGAGGTGGACATGAGGCGGCGCCTGCGCGAGGACCGGGAGATAGTGATGAGCGGCAACATCAGCGGAATATACCAGAAGTACGGGGAAGACAAGAGGTTTTTCACCGTGGTCAGCCTGGACGACCCGGCCTTCCAGGAGCGGACGGTGGAGGTGATACTGGACGGCCAGGATGCCGAGGATTTTAAGAACTACGTCAACAGCGTGTCGGTAATTTTCCGCAAGCAGCGGATGGGCGGGGCGGTGCAGACCGGTGAGGTTAAGTTTTTCGAGCAGCAGTTTGCGGAGAAGGGCAACCGGTTGAGTTATAAATACAGCCGGGTGAACGAGGCCTCGACCGAGTGGCTGAATTACGAGTACAGGACGAAGTGGGCGCTTTATGGCGGGGTGGAGTGGGAGAGCGACTGGGTGAAGACGGACGACTCGGTGCTGACGCTGACCCCGCCGGTTCGTCGCCGGACGATAGAGATCTCGGTGGACGAGGATAACATCCTTCAGAACAAGATCAAGGCAGTGGCGGTGCAGGTGAAGCATAATGTCTTTGGCAAGGATGTTCTTAAGGAAGTGGTTATAAATTACGACAAGGGCGACCCGCTGGTGGTCAATTACACCTACATGCACGAAGAGGGCAAGCCGGGCTACAGCTACCGGGTCATCTGGCTGACGCTGGACGGGAGGGAAGTGGAGACCCCCTGGGTCAACCGGGAGGGCCCCTTCATCTATGCCGTCTTCAATAAATA
>CAZVYK010000201.1:0-1019 GCA_964630915.1 uncultured Caldisericales bacterium
TTATTAACAGGGAAATCATAAGGGGTGATTGAGAGTGAAAAAAGAAACGTTCTACTTTAAACACGACTGCAACGCAAGATCAGATCGGAAGATGGTCAACCTAATTATGAAGCACGGAATGGTGGGGGTTGGAATTTACTGGTGCATCGTAGAAATGCTTTATGAAGAGGGTGGTTATTTACCCCTTGAATACGAACGTATTACGTTTGAATTACGAACGGAATACGACATTGTGAAGAGCGTAATTCACGACTTTTCGCTATTCAATTTCGATGAAAAACAACTATGGTCTGATGCAGTATTATTTAGATTAAATGAGCGTATCAATAAAAGCGAAAAAGCAAAGGAATCAATAAGTAATAGATGGGCATACAAACGTAATACGGACGTAATACGACCAAAAACAAAACGTAATACTAAAGAGTATAGTAAAGTAAAAGATATATACTCGGATATTTTTTTGCAATTCTACAACGCATATCCTCGAAAAATAGCAAAAGCATCGGCATGGAAAGTGTGGAAAAAACTTAACGGGAATTTGCCACCTGTTGATGACCTAATTTTAAAAATCAACGAACAGATGAAAATGGAAAGTTGGACGAAGGACGATGGAAGATACATTCCGCACCCGGCGACATGGTTGAATCAAAGACGATGGGAAGATGAAGGTGTGAGGTTAGAGGTAAAGCCATCATGGTAGACCCTTATTACTGGAAGCTGAAGATTGGTGATGAACACGAAACAATAAACCGTTACGCCCGGATGATAGGGACATGGAAACAGATGATCGAACGCGAAATAGATGATAAAAACAGACAATATTTTGAGTATTTTCAACGTGTTGACGAAATAGAAATGGAGAAATCTTATGAAAGACTTGAGAAATACCGCTCCGAACTTACAGATTATGAACTGCGACAACGAGAGCTTCTCACAGTATGACGGAGATGATCGGGTTGTAACATCGTTTGAGCTTAACGACAAGTTGCAGGGCGAAAAGAGAGAACCTCATGTCAACG
>CAZVYK010000202.1:0-1011 GCA_964630915.1 uncultured Caldisericales bacterium
TATCAACTCCAACTAAGCTTTCTGGGAATTTCAAAGAAACCCCTGCATTATCTAATACATATGGAAGATTGACAATTGCAAAAGCAACAGGAAATACCAAGACATTTCTTGCTGCTGATTTAAAAGTATTCGTTAAGGAAGAATCATTTCCTGGCAAAGATCCCATGGCTATTGCCAAAGGAGCTGTAACAACATTTATTATTAAAGAGAAATATGTTTTAACCAACATAATCCAAAGTTTTATCGCTCCAAAGAGAACAAAACCAGTAGCTAAAATATTAAGTACGAGATTAAGAATGGTTTTCCCCAAGTTTTCGAGGAGATGCCCTATCCAACCCATTAAATTTAAATTGCCTTCAGGAAGAAAACCTGCAAGAGGTTCGATTAAATTCTTACCCCAAAATCCTCCAAGTAATTGAAAAGGATTATGAACATTTATTGCTAACTCTGAATTGTTCGGATAATAGAGATTCGAAATTACATTTCTTAGAATTCCTCCAATATCAATTATTATTCCAATGATTGCGAAACTAAACGTTACTAAAACAAGTGAAATTACTATCTTAGGAATAGAATTCCCTAGCGTAACCATTACCTGCCCCCCTATTTTGTTTCTGAACATTATCATAAAACCAATTACAATCATGATTACGACATAAAAAGCATAAGCAAGATTCCTAGTAAATGACCAAAGGTCAACTATTTTTGCCTCTTTTAGGTCGTCGACCCCATTTGCATAAACAGAGTTTGTATCTTTGTATCCAGGAACCCACTCTTCAGCTAGGTGAGCAACAACATTTACAGTGGGTTGCCTATCAAGCATTGCAACAACCTGTTCTTCTATTACACCTCCAAAACCCTTTCTCGCTTGCTCATCCTCGATTTCTTCACAATTCTGAAATAGGCAAGGATATGCACTCTGCAAGAGAGCTAAGCCATGCCCTGTTAATCCTTTGATTGCTGCCTTTTCTACATTTTGAGCACCTGTAGTATTCTCATTTAAGGTATCTG
>CAZVYK010000203.1:0-1010 GCA_964630915.1 uncultured Caldisericales bacterium
CTCTCGGTCCCGAACCGAGCGCGCTAACCGGACTGCGCTACATCCCGACCGTTTTTGAAGTAGTATTTATCTTATGGGTTATATGTCAAGCAATTATTGCCCTTTTTGCCCTTTTCTAATCTATCTGAAAGGACATAAAAATTAAAAGAGAAAAATTCTCTTTTAAGCTTCTCTCCTCCCTGACTAAAATTTGTTATAACATACTAATTTCCAGCTTTTACGCTATAAAATAGAGCAGGATCTGTAATATCGAAGACAATTTCCACTATGTTATCTGATAGGTTATTATCATAAATAGTTATGGGAATTGTATTAAAGATATTTAAAGGATTAGAAGAAATATAAAGAAGATAATACAAAGCATTTGGAACCTGATCCCAACGTAGATGAAGCATATCATTGACTATGGAAATAGTAAAATTAGAAGGCGTTTCTATTTGTGCTTCAGTAGTTATTATAATATGTCTACCGCTTTCTCCTGTTTCCGGATTTCTGGGTTGCCAAGTGCCATATTGGGTAGGGTTAATATTTATACTATTAGCAAGTGAAGAATTATACAGAAAATTATTGTAATACCAATAAGCAGCACCTACATCGGAAACAAGAGTTAAAATACTGACACTTATAGTGCTACCCGTCATATGTTGAAAATGCTGATCTTGCGTGCCATTCATTGATATTTGATAGTTAAAAATGCTGCCATAATTATATAGATCTCCAGCAATGTTTATGAAAAGTAAATAGGCATATGGACTATCCCTAATAATTCCATAATTTTCCAGATTCTGTTTTATGGTAAGAGTTTTATTATCTTGAGCATAATTGAAGATAGTTGCTTGATTGATAAGATTATCAATGCTAACATTATCCTGAACAATAACTGTACCATGCCAGATGAAATTGTCCATGGAAACATTTGAAAGATAAGCATTATTTGCCAGGTTTAGAACACTTGCAGTTCCACCATCAAGATTTGCATATGTTAGTTTTCCCCCATTTAAATAGAGACC
>CAZVYK010000204.1:0-1003 GCA_964630915.1 uncultured Caldisericales bacterium
TGCTCTGTAGAAAAGCTCTTTAAAAAGTAAACAATCTGCCATTTTAGACTTGCGCCATCTCCTATGCTTGTGTATAGACTTAGTCATGAGCACGACATCCAAATCTCCCCGGCAGATGGCCAAGGCGGCGTATGCCGTTGCCCTTAAGACACTGCCCGAATACACCCATCGGTTCAGTCCCCGTAAGTTCACACAACCGCAGCTGTTTGTCTGTCTGGTCTTGAAAATCTTTTTCAAAACCGACTATCGCGGCATGACGGCACTCCTGCAGGACTGGCCCGAACTCTGTGAAACATTCGCGATGACCACGGTTCCGCACTATACCACCTTACAGAAGGCGGCCAAGCGACTGTTGTCCTCGGCACGGACGGATCACCTTCTGGAGACGACCGTGGCCACCCTGTGCCAAGACAAAACAGTTGCTTTGGCGGCACTCGATTCGACCGGTCTGGAGACGGGCCACATCAGCCGGTACTTCGTCCAGCGAAAACGCGCAACAGCGCTTGAAACCGTTGAAAACACCCTGTATCGGCGGTTTCCCAAACTGGCTGTGGTTTGCGATTGCTTCAACCACATGATCCTGTCCCTGGTCACGGCCCGCGGCCCCAGTGTCGATATTAATCAGTTCTGCAAGACACTTAAACCCGCTGCCGAAAAAGTCCGTATTGAGCATCTTCTGGCGGATGCCGGATACGACAGCGAAGCGAATCATCAGTATGCCAGAGAGGTCCATCATATAAAGACAACTATCCCGGCCAGAATCGGCAGGCCGACGACCCAACTGCCGAAAACACCGTATCGCAGGGAAATGAAAACCGATTTCGATAAAGACAATTACGGCCAGCGGTGGCAGGTTGAAACCGTTTTCAGCATGATCAAACGGAATCAGGGCGAGGCCCTGAGAGCCAGAAGCTACTGGGCTCAAAATCGTGAAATGATGCTGAAGGTCTTAACCCACAACATAGGAATTATCCTACTTGTCAAAGAGCTTTTCTACAGAGCA